>NZ_CP023397.1:0-600000 GCF_008808095.1 Pseudoalteromonas ruthenica
ATATTTAAACCTATTTACCCTACTTATTACCTTAAGGTATTTATTCTTAAAAAATTTCTTTGATTTAATTTCAATCAAAAAATAGAATGTCGTCTAAAATATATGTTTACAGGTAAAGTAGTGGACATTATACTAAAGCCTCAAATTTAGGGAAGCTAGTATGACAATCAAACAAAGTGCGCTAAAAACATATCAGTTATTGAAAGCCACCGCCGATGTAGCTGAAAAGTCATTAGAAGGGCGAATACAACATTATCGCGCTCACCTTAAGTCAGAAGAAAAAGAGCTGCGAACATACACCCAAAAAGCGGCCGCCGATTTGTTAGGCTGTAATAACCGAACCTTAAAGCGACGTCATGATCAGGGCGATTTTGATCATATTGAAATACGTCGAGGTGCAAATGGTCACTATGCTTATACGTTGTCAAACATTTACGCCATGGCCGAAGTCATGGGCATTGATGCCGACCACCGTGATAAAGACGACAAACTGCAAGTCATTGTTATCAACTCCTTAAAAGGAGGATGTGGCAAAACCACAAGCATGGTGAATATAGCTGCTGCATTGGCCACCACCAACATTAAACGATATCGAATAGGTATCATCGATCTTGACCCTCAGGGCTCCTCTTCTAGCTTCTTTCCTCCTAGTGAGCCAGATCCCATTACCGTTGGCGATCTTATGCGCGATTGTATCGATTTAGAAGAAAATGAAACCTGGGAACAAATCGTCAGCGATGCGTTTCTACCAACACACATCCCTAATATTCGTGTCCTGCCATCAGGTATGGACGACTTCTATTTTGAGCATGAAATAGCCACTATTTTGCGCGAAAGTGCCAACTACGACCAAACGCGGCATTACCATAAATTGCTTGAAAAGGTTATTGAGCCGGTAAAAGATCAGTTTGATATCATCCTAATTGATACCGCTCCATCACTTAACTTTATGTTTTACAACGCGTTAATGGCCTCAACCTCCATGCTTATCCCGGTCCATCCTGAGGCTGTAGACTTTGACGCAAATAATAAGTATCTCAAGCGCTTAGGTGAGATTTATCACACTGTCGCGGCGCTCGGTCACGATGGCTGGGACTTCATGCAGTTTTTGGTGACCAATTACGTCAAGGGGAACCATTCGCAGCGAGATATTGTTAAGGATGTCCGCTCGGCCTTTGGTCGTCAGGTGATGAGCTACCCCATTAACCACAGCAGCGCCATTACTGCTAGTTCATCATCGTTCAATACCATATTTGATCAGAAAACATCAGATAGCTTGGCAAGTAGAGAATCGCTAGTAAAAGCGCAAGAAAACATTAAAGATGTGGTCGATGAATTAGAGATGTTAATACGCTCTAATTGGCCGTCCACTCAGTCTCAGTTAGAGGCGACTAAGTAAGGCACTGTCATGGCAAAAAAACGTAAAAATGATACTCGAATAGATCCGTTCGCAACAGCGGTAGAAAATAGCAGCCTTGATCAACTTTTAGAACAAGCACAAGCTGGCGATGTTATTAGCATGCCAGCACCGAGCGATCCGCAGCGCACAATTCGCTTAACGTGTGAGGTGATCCCCCACGCTGAAATAGAGCAGCGTACCAAAGTTTATGGTAAAAACCGCCGAGTTCAGGCCCTGCTGACAGAGAAGTCTGTGGCTGACATTTTACCCGCAATTGCAGAAGATGGACGCAACCAGCATCCGGCTTTGGCTTGGGAGCATGATGACGGTTTATTTGTGCTGGCGGGTTCTCGCCGCCGTAAAGCCTGTATTCTCGCAAAAGCTGACTATTTGGTATTAAGCTCTGCAGATTTCAACGATGAGGACGCCAAAATACTCGCGGTTTCATCAGATCAGTATATTGCGCCAAGTTTGTGGGAGTTGGGGCAAGCATATGTATACACCCGTGATGAGTTACAGCAGCAAGGTAAAAAAGGTTCTTATCGCGAAATCGCGGCCCTCGAGGGAGTGTCACACACCGCTATCGCTGATGCCATAAAAGCGTATGAGTGTCTTCCTCACGATGTTTTGGCGCTCTACCCTACTGCCAACTACGTCGGTCGCGAAGTCGCTAAAAAACTGATTCAAGCCAAAGATAAAGATGCAGAAAGCTTTAATGAGCGTGTTAAACAATGCAGTAGCCATTTTAGCGACCAGTATTTTGACAGTGACGATAAGGCGGCATTAGCCGTTACTAAGTATTTGTGCGATGTTGAGCAGGCTGGAAAACGTACGCAAGATATTGATTTAGGGAATGATTTTGTTCGTGTACAAAAGCATACTAAGAGTGGTGATGTAACCATAAAAATCGATAATAAAGTGCTAACAGATAAACGCTTTGCACAGTTGGCGAAAATGCTAGAGAGCTTTAATTAGCCCTCATTCTGTATAAGTAAGCTCCAATCGGGGCTTACTTTTTAAACCTTTGTACCTATTTTTCAGGTTCCTCACTAGTTCATACTTTTTCCTTCCCTTTAAAGGCGATATACTGGCATATTTGAGTTCCAGAGTAGGTCCATGGCGTCGTCGTTAACCAAAGAGGATTTATTGGCTGTTTTTGCTGAAGTGAGTGAGCAACAGCAGTTTTCATTTCCACTTTCCGAATTGGCATTAAAACGATTATTCACCAAAGGTGTGTACAGTCGTGCTCAGCAAATGTTGCGAGATGAGCAAGTATTGTGGGTAAAGGCAAACGATGACTACACGCAAATCGATGCCCAAGTGATGGACGACGATGGAACCACCTACGATCAGCAGATTCGTCTCAATGTCACAGCCCAAGTCGTTGATGTTGAAGCGCACTGCAGCTGTGATGCTAAAGTCCGTTGTAAGCACGTGGCCTCGGCGTTACTGCAGTTGAAGTTACAAAGCCAAGGTGATTATGCTCATCAATACCGTATCGAAGACTGGTTTAATGAGATAAAAAGTGATGGCTCTGCGTCTGATGTGCAAAATCACGGAATTGCCTTTGAACTACATCCGCATCATCAGCAATTAACTTTGACGGCTAAAATCGCGGCACTAAATGAAGATAATGAATACACCCAAGGGCGAGCGTTAACCGAACAACAAAGCCACGCCCAAGTGACACCTAAAGGGGTATGTGAGCAAGACTTTCGGCTGTTTTCTTGGATCCGCTCACAAAACCAGCCTGGCAAGTTAACCCTTCACTCCCAGTGGGGTGAAAGAGCACTTTTGCAGCTACTGAGTAACGCTCAGCTGTTTTTTGAAAAGGAGCGTCAGCCGTTACAATTGGGTAAGCCTATAGCGCTTAGTTATCAATGGCAGGTTAAGAATGATATTGCTCAGCTGCGCGCAAATCATCCTAATTTTAACGCCGAGCGGGTATTACCGACCTCCCCACCTTATTACGTTAATACTGCGGAACACCAGGTTCATGCTTTGCAAACTCATCTTAGTGCAGAGCAAATACAGGCGTTAGCACGCTTTCCTCAGGCCGAAGCCAGTGAAGTGGACGAGCTGGCTAAACGACTAATGAAAACGCTTCACCTGAGAACTTTGGTGAATCAAAAAAAAAGTTAACTCCTTACTTTAATCTGCAATTTTTAACTGCCCAGGTGCCCTATAAAGTCCGCCTAGTGGCAAAGGAGAAAACGCCAGCGGCAACCGCACTGCAAAATTTAGGATTGCAACCATGTAAAGCCCCTTTACAAGACGAGTATATATTCATTCCGCGTTCGCGCTTACATCAACAGCAGTGGCTGTTTGAATTGAATAGCCAAGTGCAGGCGCTGGGCGGTACAGTGACAGGCCTCCCCAAAGCTGATGTGAAGAACACCACCTCAGCGCGCATTATCGCCCAGGTAAATGCGTTGCACGGCCATCGCTTAGAAGTGCAGTTTGTTATTAAACATCGCGCTAAGGACTATCCATTGACCTTAGCGCAAATGCAGTCGGTGCCAGCCTATACCACACAGCATTATTTTATTGCAGTAGAGGAACGTTACTTTACTATTACTGCTGCCACTGCTGAATGTATAAGGCAGTATCTTGCCCGCTTTGCTCGTGGCAAACATCAGCCGCACTGTACGCTTCCTCGCAGTCTTTATCAGCAACTACAACAAGAACAATCATTTGAGTTGCAAGTGGATACTCAGTTGCAAAAGTTGCTCGCTCCGGCCACCTTGAAGTCGCTGAAAAAGCCGCAGTTACATCACAGTGTTACTTTGCGAGAGTACCAACACTCAGGCGTTAATTGGCTACAATTGCTCGCTGCACAAGGTTTAGGTGGGGTATTAGCGGATGATATGGGGCTAGGTAAAACATTGCAGGTTATCGCCTTCCTGAGCACCTTAGAAAATACCCAAAAGCCCCACTTAGTCTTGTGCCCAACGAGCTTAGTCGCGAATTGGTACAACGAAATTCAACGCTTCTGTCCGCATATGGATGTCGATGTGGTTATCGGACACAACCGTACCGCACAATTACAGCAGCTAAATTGTAAGAATGTTATTGTCACAACCTATACGCTATTTAAACGTGACTTTGCGTTTTATCACGGTGTGCAATTTAACACTGCGGTGTTAGACGAAGCGCAGGCGATAAAAAACGCGCAGTCACAGTTAAGCATCAAGGCCAAGCAGTTACAGGCCCAAACACGAATCGCACTCAGCGGCACACCCTTTGAAAACAATTTGCAAGAGCTCAAATCGGTATTTGACTTCGCTTTGCCCGGGCTGTTAGGCAGCGACGCTCAGTTCAAAAGTAACTTTCTCGAAGCCACTGATGGGCTAGTAGCGCTGCAAGAGGCTATAAGACCTTATTTGCTGCGCCGAGCGAAAGCAGATGTACTCTGCGAACTACCTAGCAAAACTGAGCTGGTAAAACAGCTCGATATGTTACCCGCACAAGCTCAGGTTTATCACAATTATCATCGCGCTTTACACGATAAACTCGCCCATTTAGTGGCGCACCAGGGGGTGGGGAAAAGTAAGTTACAGTTCCTTGATGCACTTTTGAAACTTCGTCAAATTTGTTGCCATCCGCAGTTAGTTGATGACGCGCACGAAGCCAGCAGTGCGAAGCTACAGTGGTTAGCCACGCATTTACCACATATGCTCGCTCAGGATCATCATGTCATTATCTTTAGTCAATTTACCTCAATGTTGCGTTTAATTGCCAAGCAGTTGACCGACTTAGATGTTGATTACGCGATGCTCACCGGTCAAACTCGTGACCGCCAGCACCAGGTGGACGAATTTCAACAAGGGCATAAACGCGTGTTTTTAGTCAGCCTTAAAGCAGGCGGCAGTGGCTTAAATTTAACCCGCGCCGATACAGTGATCCATTTCGACCCTTGGTGGAACCCCGCTGTAGAGCATCAAGCAACGGACCGCGCTTATCGCATGGGCCAAGATCGCTCCGTCTTTGTGTATAAGTTAATTATCGCCGATTCCGTGGAACAACAAGTGATGTCTTTGGCAGATAAAAAGCGTCACTTGGTTGATGAGTTCTTAAATACGAGTTTGTTGGTAGATAAAAAAATTGATGATAATCAACTGCTTGAGATGCTTAACTTACAAAATGAAGAAAAAGCATAATTTCTTTTGAACTTTTGGCTGTCGCCAGACTCTATTATTATGCTTGTTAGACAAGCACCCTATGTTGATTTCCCTGATTATTATGAATTGGCCAGCTTTGATTTAGCTGGCTTTTTTTTGTCTGGGATTTGCTATTATCAAGCCAACAGCATTATTTTTGCGAGAAAGGTATGTTCGCGTCACTTTCCACTACAGCATTATTGAGCCTAGGTTCCCTCGCCTTTGTTATTCCTCTTTGCTTGTTCCTAGGGGTCAGGGTATCACACTATAAAAAGCGCAATGAGCACACAGAGCAACAGCTTTTAGCGCAACAGCAATATCATCAGCAGCAGCTTGGCGAACGAGATAATCGTTTAGAACGAGAGCGTCAGGAGGCCCAGCAACTGCAGCAAAAGTTAACCCTTGTTCATGGCCGTTATGAGTCATTGAAAGCGACGCTAGAGCAAAAAGAAACGCACTTTGAGCAGCAACTGCAGTTAGTCAAGGATTCTAAAGACCAACTAAAGCAAGAATTTAGCGCGCTCGCGCAACAAGTCTTTGAGGATAAATCACAGCAGTTTAAAAGCCTTAATCAGCAGAGCATGGAGCAGATATTAAAACCAGTACAAGGCGAGTTAAAAGGTTTCAGAGATAAAATGGAGCATATCCACTCGCAAGAGCTGCAACAACGAGCAGCACTTAAAGCCGAGTTAGTACATCTACAAAAACTCAATCAATCTATTACCGAACAAGCTGAGCGTCTCTCTACGGCCTTGCAAGGGCAAAAGAAAACCCAGGGTAACTGGGGTGAGTTAATGCTAGAAAACGTCTTAGACAGCGCTGGACTGCGCCTCAATGAGGATTATCGGCGCGAAGCGAGCTTTGATACTCCAGAAGGTCGCTTCCGTCCCGATGTGGTGGTCTATTTGCCACAACAACGCCATATTATCGTCGATGCCAAAACGTCTCTAAATGCGTATACCCGATACGTTAACGCTCATAGCGATATTGAAGCTCACCAAGCCTTGGCTGAGCATGTGCAAGCGATGAACGAGCGTATCAACGAGCTTGCAAGTAAAGATTATCATCGTTTGGAGCAACTGAACTCCCCGGAAGTGGTGATTATGTTTGTGCCCATCGAAAGTGCCTATGTTGAAGCTCTGAAGTATCAACCTGATTTGTATCAACGCGCCATTGAACGCAACATCTTGGTTGCGACACCGACAACCCTACTTACCAGCTTGAACATTGTTAAACAGCTTTGGCGTTTTGAAGATCAATCCAAGCATACGCAAGAACTGGCCAAACGTGCAGAGCGGTTTTACGCGAAACTCAACAGCTTTTTAGTATCAATGGACGGTGTAGGTAAACAGCTCGACAAAGCCAAAGAAACTTATGATAAAGCCTTTTCTCAACTCTATAGCGGAAAGGGGAATCTTATAAAACAAGCCAATGAATTCAAAGAGTTAGGCGTTGCTGTTCAAAAAGAATTACCTGCCGAGCTACGTGAAAAGGCAGAGCTTGAGCTACAACAAGCTCAATAAAGACAGGAGTCAGTGTGGCGCTTTTCTGATTTGTGTAATTCCTAAAGCGATAAAGGCTGCAGATACTGCAAACAAAGAGAGAATATTGCCAATGAATGCGGCGCCAGCAAAAGCGATTGCGCTGGCGATAAATAAGTATCCAGATATCTTCATCATAACACGTCCCTATATGGCTGAAGTAAGTGATAACGGTGACACACAGCGTTCGTAAACCCCCTTTACAATTCATGAAACTGTCATCTTAGAACCCTAAGCTATGCGCAAAAAATAATGACTTAGGGTTTTTATGACATCGCATCATTCTCAGGGCTTTATCGAACGCCTACAGCAATTACAAAGCTTAGCGCAAAATAAGTATGGGATCGAAATAGCTTCGGAAAAATTTATCGCTGATGAGAGTTATCGGAAGCTGGTACTCAATGAATTAAGCCTATTGGGAGATAGTGAGTTAAGTGCCGTCATAGCCGCTATGCAAGATATGCAACAGCAGCAAGGGGCATCACCCAGTACTGGCACAGGTGAACAAATCAGCAAAGATAAAACCTCTACGCCGCTGTCACTTATTTTTGCTGGGGTAGCTGTCGTCCTTGCGCTCGTCGCCACAGGGTATACCTTTTACGTCAACCAAGAGCCTGACATCGCCATGGCCTCGAAGCCAGCGGCACCAACACAAGTCAACACAGCTCAACAGCCTACCAACAATGGCAGGGTTCAAGAGAAAGAGCAACAGCCAGCGCAACTAGCATTTCGTATTCACGGTTCCAACACCATTGGTGAAAAGCTTGCTCCAGCCTTACTCGAGGGCTACCTTAAGGAGCTCGGGGCAAAGCAGTTTAATTGGCGTCAAGGCGAAGTCAGCGTCGAAAGAGAGCTGCACTATCAGCTCGATAGCAAGCCATATTACATCGAGTTGCATGCGCATGGCTCAAGCACTGGTTTCGCAGACATTGAAGCCGGCAAAGCAGATTTAGCAATGGCTTCACGCAAAGTTAAAAGCAAAGAAGTCGATAAGCTTAAAGCGCGTTTTGGTGATTTCAGCCAAATAGGCAATGAGCACATTATTGGCCTTGATGGATTAGCCGTTATCGTTAACCAAAATAACCCTGTCAGCCACCTATCAACGCAGCAATTAGCTGCGGTTTTCTCCGGTAAAATAAGCAACTGGCGTGAGCTTGGAGGCCCTTCTGAGGCCATTAATCTATATGCTCGAGACGCCAAGTCTGGCACCTGGGACACCTTTAAAAACTTAGTACTTAAAAAGCATCAGGCGCAGTTAAGCCCGCTTGCCCAGCGCTTTGAGTCAAGCTCAGTGTTATCTCAAAAGGTTTCACAAGATGAGTACGGCATCGGCTTTATAGGGCTGAACTACATCCTTCACAATAAAGCAATAGCGGTCTCTGAGGGAGCTCAAACGGCGCCCATCTACCCTACTCGCTTTACTATCGGTACTGAAGATTATGCGCTAGCACGTCGACTTTACGTGTATACACCGACCACGGCATCGATGTTTATCAAGAACTTTGCTCAGTATGCCATTTCTTATGCCGGGCAAGAGATAGTCTCCGATACGGGTCTTATTTCGCAGAATATTCATGTTGAGCAAGTGCAGCCAATGACTGAAGCGCCCACGGTATATAAGCAGTATGCTAAACAAGGTCAGCGATTATCACTGACGTTTCGTTTTGAGCATGGAAGCGGTCAGTTGGATAACAAAGGTAAGCGCGATCTCCAGCGTTTGCTCGATTACCTTGAAAGTCATGCCCAAAAGCGCGTAATACTAATGGGGTTCTCTGATAACTCCGGGGATGCAGGGCGCAATAAAACATTATCTTTGCAGCGTGCTCGTTCTGTAGAGCAGGAGCTCACCGCTCGCGGTGTGGCGGTCTTTGACACCCAAGGGTTTGGTGAGGTTTTGCCTGTTGCCAACAACCAAAGCAAAGAAGGTCGTGAACGTAATCGTCGCGTTGAGGTGTGGGTGTTGTAATTATTCTGTCATCGATAGCTGCTACTTTAGTTGCTGATTTAGGAGGGGATATGTTTGCCATATTAACGGATCACTATAATCTTACCGGCGCCTTTGCCCGCTTAAGTATGGTTGAAGCCATGCGTGTACAACGCAATTTAGATCAGGTTTTTACCGACTTAAAGCTACCTTCCGATGCGCTTCTTAACCGTATGCGCGAAGAAGGGTTACTCAAAGACGCGATAGCGGGTGTTAAAAAACCGCATACCGATGCGAGTGAATCCGTGATTCAGAGTCACCTCGGACAACTCTTTTTAGACTATCACAAACTCAAAGCCACCTTAGCCAAGCTTAGCTTGGCTGAGCAGGTTGCTTGCAAAGAGACATTTACGATTGCTGCTAAAGCTTTAAATCTGCCCTCTGCAGATTTAGCTGCGATGATGGCGCAAGAAGGTGTGTCGGTAGAGGCTATGGTGCCTAAAGACCCTCAACAAGAGCGTATTAACGCTGTCCGTGAGCGATTAAATCAAGCAGCGTCACAGCAACAAAGTGATGCTCAGCGCGTGCGTGATCGTTTGAAGTCATTGGTTGAGGAGCAAAAAGACCCAAAGGATGAAGTCGTAGATGAAGGGGCTCAAGTCGTGCCACTGCGTCGCCAACAAGCATAAGAACAGGCCTGTTAACTCAGTTTTGCACCGCCTTTTAGGCGGTTTTTTTATACCTCGAGTTAGTAAAAAAGTGATTTGTCCCTGTCGTTTAGTTAGTAAAAATGTGGTCTGTGATAAAAATAAAGCTCAATACAGTTGGTAAAAAAGTGGTTTATACCGCTGTAAAGGCCCAGTAACCTCTTTAATAAAGCTCCCCTTGGGGAGATGAACATCGCCTTGTTTGCACTAAGTAAAATGCTGATCCAAAAAAAGGGCCGATAACGGCCCTTTCACTGGCAACACACCTTTTGGTTTAGAACTGGTTCATGGTATTGGCTTCGCCGCCTGCTTTGAGTGCGTTTTCGCCGCAGAAGTATTCCTTGTGGGTATCACCAATATTTGAACCCGCTAGGTCTTGGTGCTTCACTGAGGCTTGCTCTCGACGGATCTCCTGACGTTGCACATCGCGCACGTAGGCAAGCATACCTAAGTCGCCAAAATACCCTTCAGCAAGAATATCGGTGCTGAGCGCTGCTGTGTGGTAGGTGGGTAAAGTGATCAAATGATGGAAAATACCCGCCTCACGTGCCCCGTCACGCTGGAAGTTTTGCACATAATGATCCGCTTCTTTGGCTAGTTCTGAGCCATCGAGGCTCGCATCCATAAGCACTTTAGGATCTTGGCTTGGGTCTGGATAAGCACTTAGATCGCGGCCATCTTGTTGCCATTGGCTATACACCTGCTCACGGAACTTCAACGTCCAGTTAAATGAAGGCGAATTGTTATACACCAATTTAGCGTTAGGAACTTGCTCGCGAACGCGGTTTACCAGCTCCGCAATTTGCTCTACATTCGGCTTCTCGGTTTCAATCCATAGCAAATCGGCACCATGTTGTAAGCTTGTAACACAGTCTAGTACTACGCGGTCTTTTTCCGTACCGGCGCGGAACTGATATAAGCCATTATCTAAGCGCACCGGTTTACATAGCTGACCGTTGAGCTTAATGGCTGTTTCACCTTCTAACAGATCATCCCCCCCAGAAATAGGTTGGGTATCTAAGAAGCTCAAGTATTGGCTAGCAAGATCTCCGGCTTCCTTGCTTACTGGAATTTTCTGGGTCAAGCTCGCACCTAATGAGTCGGTGCGCGCAACGATGATGCCATCATCAACACCCAGCTCTAAAAAGGCATATCGAACCGCATTGATTTTGGCCAAGAAGTCCTCGTGGGGCACCGTTACCTTACCGGCCTGGTGACCGCACTGTTTAGCATCGGATACCTGATTTTCAATTTGAATTGCACAGGCACCGGCCTCTATCATTTTCTTCGCTAATAGGTAGGTGGCTTCCTCGTTACCAAAGCCGGCATCAATATCGGCAATAATGGGCACCACATGGGTCTCAAAGTTGTCGATTTGTGCGGTAATAGCTGCAACATCGCCACCTTGGGCCTTGGCCTCGTCCAGTGCCTTGTATAGATGATCAAGTTCACGGGCGTCGGCCTGTTTTAAGAAGGTATAGATCTCTTCAATAAGCATAGGCACCGCCGTTTTTTCGTGCATACTTTGATCCGGTAATGGACCAAACTCAGAGCGCAATGCTGCCACCATCCAGCCACTAAGATAGACATAGCTGCGCTTAGTGGTTTTTTGATGACGTTTAATGGCCATCATCATCTGTTGCGCGGTAAACCCATGCCAACAACCTAAGGATTGCGTGTACTGGCTTGAATCCCCGTCGTAAGCGGCCATGTCCTCGCGCATCACCTTAGCGGTGTATTTGGCGATATCGAGACCGGTTTTGAAACGGTTTTGAAGCTGCATACGCGCTGCATATTCCGAATTAATCCCTTGCCACTGCGGTAGGTTGCTCTGACGAAGGCTGCTTAACGTGTCGATGTGTGCGTTGTAGTTTGTCATTATAGGTATCCTTTGAACGGGTAACTGTTTAATTGCCCCAAAGCCAATGTGAGAGTGCTCGGTGCGTTGTATTTTTACCCTAGGACGAATTGGGTTGATTTATTAAATTTATAGTTATTATTGTGGCTATATTTTTAATGAATGGGGTTTGGGTTCACATCAGCGCTTTTTCAGTTACAGTGAAATGACTAACTTCTTCGTTTAAAGGAAACGCACATGACCCAGCGCATCTCTCACAGCGGCTTGGCTATTGATGCTCAGCTTTATCAATTCATAACTGAGCAAGTCCTGCCGCACACTGAACTCGATACTGAACGCCTGTTCGCGGGTTTGGCCGATATCATTCAGCGCCTTACTCCCATCAATAAGGCATTACTGGCGAAGCGGGATAGTTTGCAGAAGCACATTGACGGTTATTATCAGAAAAATACTAAAGATAACCATGATGAATATACCCAGTTTCTAAAAGACATCGGTTATTTGCTCGAGCAACCACAGCAGGTTAGCGTAGAAACCGAGGGTGTAGACGATGAAATCGCGCGCATGGCTGGACCGCAGCTTGTGGTGCCAGTGAGTAATGCACGCTTTGCCCTAAATGCCGCCAACGCCCGCTGGGGCTCCTTGTATGATGCACTGTATGGCAGCGATGTGATCAGTGAGGAAGAAGGCGCAGAGCAAGGTAGCCAATACAACCCTGTGCGCGGTTTTAAGGTCATGGCCTATGCGCGACAGTTCCTAGATAAAGCGTTACCGCTTAAAAGCGGCTCACACATTGAAAGTACCGAATATGCGATAAACAATGGCGAGCTTGTGGTTATTTTGGGTGACTCTCAGCAAGTAACCCTCGCTGAGCCCTCGCAGTTGATTGGCTATCAGGGTCAACCTGAGCGCCCGACTGCGTTGCTATTTTGTCATCATGGCCTGCACTTTATTATCGCCATCGACCCACACAACCGCATCGGCCGCGACGACAAAGCTGGCATTAAAGACATCGTACTCGAGTCTGCTCTAACCACCATCATGGACTGTGAAGACTCTGTCGCTGCCGTTGATGGCGAGGATAAAACACAAGTTTATCGTAACTGGTTTGGGCTGATGATGGGAAACTTGAGCTGCGAATTTTCCAAAGGTGGGCAAACTCAAACACGGCGCCTTAATAGGGATCAACATTTTACTAAGTTAGATGGCTCGTCGCTGACCCTTCATGGCCGAAGCTTGATGTTTGTTCGCAATGTCGGTCACCTGATGACAACACCCGCCATACTAGACAGCGATGGTAACGAGGTATTTGAAGGCATATTGGATGCGGTCTTTACTAGTTTGTGCGCGCTTCCCGAATATCACAGCCGCTCCGAGTTAGCTAACTCGCGCACTCAGAGTATTTATATCGTTAAGCCTAAAATGCACGGCCCCGAGGAAGTGGCCTTCACCGCGCAGTTATTTAGTGAAGTGGAGGCTTTATTAGGTCTTCCTAACAATACCTTGAAAATGGGGATTATGGATGAAGAGCGGCGTACTTCGGTGAATTTGAAAGCCTGTATTGCGCAAGCGAAACAGCGCGTGGTCTTTATTAATACCGGCTTTTTGGACAGAACCGGCGATGAGATCCATACTGCCATGGAGGCCGGTGCGGCATTGCCAAAATCGGCAATTAAAGCTCAGCCTTGGATAGATGCCTACGAGAAACGCAATGTCAGTATTGGCCTAGAATGTGGCTTAAGTGGTAAAGCACAAATAGGTAAAGGCATGTGGCCAATGCCAGATAAACTGGCGTTAATGATGGAGCAGAAAATCGGCCATGTGAAATCGGGTGCCAACACCGCCTGGGTGCCCTCCCCGACTGCCGCAACCTTACATGCCCTTCATTATCATGATGTTGATGTATTCGCGCAGCAAAAAACATTATCAGCACAAAGCCAGCAGTCCTTTAGAGACTTACTCACACCGCCGATTGATAATCAGCAACAACTCAGCGCCGAAGATATTCAGCTCGAACTCGATAATAATGTGCAAGGCATTTTGGGGTATGTTGTGCGTTGGGTAGAGCAAGGCGTTGGTTGTTCAAAAGTGCCCGATATCAATAATGTCGGCTTAATGGAAGATCGCGCGACATTACGGATATCGAGTCAACATATTGCCAATTGGCTACACCATGGTATTTGCACCGAAGAGCAAGTCCTGAAGACCATGAAGCGTATGGCAAAGGTGGTTGATGAGCAAAACGCAGGCGATAGCCAGTATAAAAATATGGCTGATAGTGAACAAAGTTTACTTGATAGCTTAGCGTTTCAAGCTGCGACAGATTTGGTTTTCAAAGGTAGATCACAGCCCAATGGCTATACCGAGCCGCTTTTGCATCATTACCGCCGACTGTTCAAAGAACGCCAAGCGTCGATGTAAAGGCCCTTTACAGCAATAAAAAAGCCGGCATATTAGCCGGCTTTTTTATTAACGCTATTAGTTATTAACAATGGCGTTGTGATAGACATTTTGTACGTCATCACAATCTTCCAACATGTTCATAAACTTCTCAAAATTGGCGATATCATCTTCATCGGTGATTTCAATGTGTGTTTGTGGCACAAAGGTAATTTCGTCAACATCAAAGTTAATGTCTGCAAATGCTTCTGTAAGTGCTGTTTTCGCTTTGAAGTACTCGGTATGCGGGGCAAATACAGATACTTTGCCGTCTTCTACTTCGACATCTGTGACGTCAACATCAGCCATCATTAGCGCTTCTAACACTTCTTCGTCATCATCACCTTCGAAACCCAAAATGGCGAGGTGATCAAACATGTGCGCAACGCAACCTGGGTTGCCGATCTTGGAGTCGGTTTTGGTAAACGGTAAGCGTACGTCTTTAATGGTTCGATTAGGGTTATCAGTAAGGCAGTCTACAATAACCATGCAGTTACCTGGACCGTACCCTTCATAACGTGCCGCAGAGTAATCTTCACCCGCACCACCGGCTGCTTTTTCTATCGCCTTATCAATTACGTGAGCGGGTACTTGATCTTTTTTAGCTTTATCAATCAAACGGCGTAGAGAAAGGTTTGCATCTGGGTCAGCACCGCCATTTTTTGCAACGACGTAGATCTCTTTACCGTATTTTGAGTTTACTTTTGTTTTTGCCGCGGCTGTTTTCGCCATGGCGTTTTTACGAACTTCAAACGCTCTGCCCATTTTCAATCTCTCAAGTTTGAATTTATTTCCTCACTGGATTTTAACAACTCGCAGCACATTGGGCTAGTGCCATGTTTACATAAAAGTGCTGCTTTGTTGGTCAAACTTTTTAAATAAGATTATTTAACATAACTTGGAAAGAGGGAAGGCAACTCACTGAAACAGCGAATGATATGATCAGCCTGATGTGCATAATCAGGAAGCGCTTGGGGCGCGTATAAGCAAGCGCGCATATTGGCGTTGCGCGCCGCTTCAATATCGTATTTATAATCACCTACGTACACCAGCTCAGTTGGCGCTATTTGCCATCGTTCGGCAATGTGAAGCAGTGCACTGGGGTCAGGTTTTGCGGGAGCATCATCACGGGTCAAAATCAGCTCAATTGGCAAAGGGTTGCGTTTTACTTTGATGGCCGTTGCTTGCTGACAGTTACGGGTGACGATGGCCATCGGAATGTTGGCCTGGTGTAGCCTTTGCACTGCTGCCTTAACCTCTGGTAATAGTTGAGATTGCTGCGCATCGGCAAGTTCGTGGTCGAGTATCACTTGCTCTGCTCGTTGCCGCCCTTCGCTATCCAAGGTACTAACAAAGTCTAAAATATCGATATCAGCGTGGCAGTTGAGCTGTTCACGGATGCGAGCAAAATTCAGTATAGAACTGAATAGTGTGCCATCCATGTCAAAAATGACGCCATTAAGAGAGTGAGGCTTGCTGCCTGGCATTGTGTTTCCTGTAAACTATATGGTTGCAATGATACGACCTTGCACCGCTATAAGCGCAACCATAGCAGGAAAAAACGCGCACATCGACATCTTCCCTGATGTGCACGCTGGTTGGGGGAAGCGCTTAGAAGGTGACGCTATGCCACTGGTTCTGGCGTTCAAAGTACAAAGTTCGCACTTTGCCTTTGCCCTCTATATTGACCATATTAATTTGCGCAGGCCACAGTTCATGGAGTGCCCCGTGTGTCATTTTCAGGCCCTTTAGAGGCTGCTTTGGCATCGCTGCCTCTTGGTACACCCAAAAAAACTTACCATCCACTTCAAAGCCAACATTGCTCAACTGCAAAGGCTGATCGTTGGGGTCGGTTATCGCCACTTGTTCGGCTACATAGTCGGCAAATTTTTGTTGGTCATCTGCATGCTTTAACATATCAGCTTGATTGCCAAATAGGTCTTCGACGGCATGCTCTGTGTCATGAAGATAAAATCGATGCATCAGCTCAATATGTTCAGTGCGTTGATTGAACAGCACGGTGGTCACCGAGTTTTTTAATTGGTGAGTCAAGCTGGCGCTGCTAAATAGCAGCACCGATAAAAGCACGATAATACGCATTATGGCTGTTGTTCCTCTTCGTTAGCCTCTTTGAGCTCGGTTTTAATATCGTGCATGATGTCGCGACTGACCTTAGCTTTACTCTTCTTACGCTTGTAGGTCTCGATACGCGATTCCATGATACGTCGTGGGTAATAGTTATTAGACACATCTACATCTGCGGTTTCCCAGCCCGGGTCGACGGCTATACTGGCAATTTCTTTACCCTTATCGGTCACTATCAGCTTTTCCACCTGTTTGGCATTCCGGCGCCAGATTTCGGCTGGAATGTAACGTTGCTCTGTGGTGCCATCGGTGTAGCTAAGCTCGAGTAAAATGGGCATAACCAGGCCGCCCACGTTGCTAAATTGCATCACGTAATAGTTGTTGTCCTCGGCTACTGCTCTGTCTAAGGTGCGACGTTCCCAGGGATCTAGCTTGCTGAGCATCTTTTGATAGTCATTACGCTCTTTGTTGGTCACGGTGAAGCGATCGTTACTGTCGTAAAAGTCGCGTACATCGGGGTTCTTATCTATCCACAAATCACGGCCCTCACGCTTGTTGCGCTCAACAAACAATGACGTCGGCTTATTTTTCTCAATCTCACGCATGCGGTTAAAGTCGATATCTGGATTCATGGTGTCCAAACGCAGCTTGTATACCTTATCTAAAGCGATATCGACGTGATCGGTGCTATAGAACCAGCCTCGCCAAAACCAGTCTAGGTCGACACCTGAGGCTTCTTCCATGGTGCGGAAAAAGTCAGCGGGAGTGGGTCGTTTGTATTTCCAGCGGTTGGCATATTCTTTAAAGGCAAAGTCAAATAACTCGCGCCCTAAAATTACCTCGCGGAGAATATTTAGCGCCGCTGCTGGCTTAGTGTAGGCATTGGGCCCAAGGCGCAGCACACTGTCTGATTGTGTCATAATCGGCACTTGATGTTCAGATTTCATGTACTCGACAATATCGCGAGGCTCTACTCCCCAAGGAATATCTGGATCCCACTCGCGTCCAGCAACTCCATCAAGGAAACTGTTTAATCCCTCATCCATCCAAGTCCATTGACGCTCATCTGAGTTAACGATCATGGGGAAATAGATGTGCCCAACTTCGTGTATAACAACACCAATGAGAAAACGTTTCTCTGCTTGGGAGTAAGTGCGAGAGCCGTCATCTCGCAACTCCGTGCGTGGCCCGTTGAAGGTGATCATCGGGTACTCCATGCCGCCCACAGGACCATTTACTGATTGGGCGACCGGATAGGGATAATCAAATGAATAGCGAGAGTATACCTCCATGGTATGGATCACCGCTTCGGTGGAGTATTTTTTCCATAGGTCGCCGCCCTCTTTTGGATAAAACGACATCGCCATCACCAGCGGTTGTTCGTCGCCACCTTGATGATAGCCTTTCGCATCCCACATAAATTTTCGTGATGATGCCCACGCAAAGTCGCGTACATTATCGGCCTTAAAACGCCAAGTCTTGGTCTCTTGTGTGGCTGATTTTTCGTTCTCTAAGGCCTCTTCTTCGGTCACGATAAAGACCGGACGCTCAGCATTTTTTGCCTGTTCTAAGCGTTGGCGCTGGGTGCGGTTAAGGACCGAGCCTGGGTTATCCAGGGTACCAGTCGCGGAGACAATATGATCTGCCGGCACGGTGATTTCAACATCATAATCGCCAAATTCTAAGGTGAATTCGCCACGCCCTAAAAATGCTTTATTGGTCCATGCTTCATAATCGGTGTAAGCCGCCAAACGCGGAAACCACTGCGCTAACAAAAAGATGTCATTGCCGTCTTTTTCAAAGTGTTCATAGCCATTGCGAGCGCCCACGGCGTCTTCTTCAACAATATTAAACGCAAAGTCCATGCTCAATTCGGTACTTTGTCCAGGTCTCAGAGGCTGGTTTAAATCGACGCGCATAAGGGTGTCGACAACAGTGGCTTTGAGATCATCCCCGTCCTCATCTTTGATATTGCTGAGCACGAATCCCGGCTCATTGTCAGCGAGAAATTGCATGCGTCGCAGGGCCGATAAGCTCAGCTTAGTGGGTTTACCTACAGGCTGAGCCTCAAGCCCAGACTTGAAGGTTTTACTGCGCTCAGCAATTGAGTCTGCCTTATATATATTTTGATCTAGCTGGAGCCACAAGTAACGCAGGGTGTGCGGAGAGTTATTGGTGTACTCGATACGCTGACTGGCACTCAAACGTCGTGCTTTTTCATCTAGGGTGACGTCTATATCGTAATCCACTTGCTGCTGCCAATAATTTTCCCCCGGGGCGCCAGCGGCACTTCGGTAGCTATTTGCAGTAGGCAGGGACTCGTCTAGTTGACGAAACTTATCTTCGAAATTCCCCTTGGTTTGCATTACATTGGCCATCACCCCTTGGCTAATCAAAGTGAGCGCCCCAAGCAGAACTAAGGTTTTATTATTTTTATTCATCATAAACACAGTGTTTTTTGCTATTTGTGACACTGTTGCAAAAGTAGCCAAATGCTGCAACTGAGACGCGATGAAGTGCATACAAGCGCGACCAATCTAATGCTAAAAGTGGTATAAAAAATGCTGTAGTTATTATCTGTAAAGGGGGTTTCCAGTTTTTTTCGTGGGATTTTCCCATTAAAGGTTGCAATTGCATTTTAATTAATTTTAGAATCCCCCACTTTTTTAATTCGTGAACAATAAAAACAAGGATTATCAGCCTAACAAGTCGTGCTTTGACTGGGCTGAAACATAAAGTAAGCGATAGGAAGTTCACTCAATTCGCTCACATAGCAAGGTATAAAATTGGTGGTGCTATGGATTTTTATGTCCTCAAAAAGAAAGACGAGTTAATAGCCATTCCTGCAAATGAGCAGCATTGTAAACAATATTTAGACAATGGGTATTTTTACATTGATAAAGTGGCAGCATGTGATGAAAACACCGCAATTCGTCGTTTAAAAGCGAAATACCAGCGAAATATGCGTTTGCCTTTAACCGCATTAGCGATAGTAATACCGGTTATTATTGTCACTTGGTGGCAAGTAACACACTGACACCAGCGCGCTTAAACGCGTGCTGTTCCATGCTATAGTGGGCGCAATAGCAAATAATTTAATGTACTGATGCGCTTACTCCACACCTCAGATTGGCACTTGGGTCAGCTTTTTTATGAGCATACTCGAGTGCAAGAACATCACGCCTTTCTAACCTGGCTTATTGGTGAATTAAATCGCCAAGCTGTTGACGTACTGTTGATTAGCGGCGATATCTATCACACTGCCACTCCGCCAACACAAGCGGAGAATCAGCTTTATGAGTTTGTTAAAGCGGCTAAAGCAGCCTGCCCTACCCTACATATAGTGATTATTGCCGGTAATCATGATAGTGCGAAACGCATCACCACAGCACAGCCATTACTGGCACAGTTTGACACTCATGTAGTCGGTCGCTTTGATTTTCAGCGCCCCGAGTTGAGTGTCATTAACATTACCTGTGGTGATCAGCACTGTGCGATTCTTGCCCTGCCCTATCTGCGTGCCAGTGATATCCCTGATGCACAAATGAGTTATGCTCAGGCGGTCAAAGAGGCCTACCAACTTATGCTTGAGCAATGTCAGCTTGAGGACGACTCCAATGTTATCGCCATGGGCCATCTACATGCTCGGGGTGCCACTGTCAGCGAAGACTCGGAGCGCGCTTTAGTCATTGGCGGTGAAGATGCCATCGGCGCTGATGTTTTTCCGTCCCAAGCCTGTTATGTTGCCCTCGGCCACTTGCATAAAGCGCAAAGTGTTAACGCTAAAGAATACATTCGTTACAGTGGCACGCCCTTCGCGATGTCGTTTTCGGAACGTCAATATCATCACCAAGTTTTGCTGTTAGAGGTACAAGATAATGCCTTGCAAAGTGTCAACCCCCTTTACATTCCTCGGTATCGGCAATTACACCTTGTTCCCGAGGCGACTCTCCTGCCGCTAGCTCAAGTATGTGAGCAGGTTCGGCAGTTACCCGGCCCTGATGATGAGCAAGGGTACATTCGCGTTCGCCTCTCGAGTAAAGAGCTTGCCACCGACTTTCGCGAGCAAATCGAGCATGCACTTCAAGGCAAAGATTTACTTTTTTGTGGCGTGGAACGGGTGCGCTCGCAACGGGAGAGTAAAAACGATGAACTTGAACTACAAGACTTATCGCAAGTAGAGCGCCTAGACGCTGCGCACTTATTGAGTGAAGCCGTCAATGAGCATGATGAGCTTGAAGATCACGATATTACCAACGAGGTTAAAGACTTGTTTGCGCAGTTAGTACAGGATGTTGAGCAGGAGGGGAATAATGAAGATTAATCGCCTGCAAATTCATAATTTAGCATCATTATTAGACGCAGACATCGATTTCAGCCGCCCTCCCCTGCGTGATGCTGGCTTGTTTGCCATAACCGGTGACACAGGGGCTGGAAAAAGCACTATATTGGATGCGCTGTGTTTAGGCTTATATGATAAAACTGCCCGGTTGAGCAATGAAAGCACACAAAAAGTAGACTTTAATGGTGACAATGTACGCCTCAATGATCCGCGTCATCTATTGCGTCGTGGTACCGGTATAGGATGGGTCAAAGTTGATTTTGTGGCCATCGATGGCGCCCATTACCGCGCCCTCTGGCAAGTGACCCGAGCACGTAAAAAACCAAACGGTAAATTACAAGCACCCACTCATGCACTGTACCTTATGCCGCAAGAGCAGTTGGTGAGTGATGGTAAGCTCGAGACAAAAAAAACCATTGAGCGGTTAGTTGGGCTTAACTTCGAGCAGTTCACGCGTGCGGTGATGCTAGCACAAAATGAGTTTTCTGCTTTTTTACGTGCGCAAGGCGATGAGCGTGCAGTATTGCTTGAGCGTTTAAGTGGTACACAAAAGTACTCTGTTGTAGGTCAACGCGTGTATTCTGGTTACAAAGCCAAGCTTAATGACGTCGAGGCATTTAAGGCTTCTATGGATGCGGTTGATATTCTTGATGAGCAACAATTACAGGAGCTTAACGAGCAGCAACATCAGTATATCGAGCAGCAGCAACAATGCCAAAAACGACGAGAACAGGTTGCTAAACACCTCCAATGGTTCGCAGCCGAGCAACAATTACAACATGAAATCGCTGACCTTCAACAGCGTATACAAACTACGAGTAACAGCCTAGAGCGATTAGAACCCAGGGTGAGAGAGGCTCAGCGAGTTAAGCAATGTTGGCAAATTGAAGATAACCTTACTTCCACAGCACGATTGCAACAGCGTTTGGCGCAACAGCAAACTCGCCAAGAAGAGCTAACACGCAGTGATGCTAAAAGTGTATGGCAACACGGCGAACAGCAGCAAAAATTAGCACAACAACAGCTGCGCCATGCGCAACAGCAATATGCGCAGCGCAAAGAAAAACTCAATGCCGCCGTGGCACTGGATGTAAAAATTGCACAAAAGAAGGAGGTGCTCGCGGCAAAACGCTCTGAGTTCGAACAGACGAGCGCACAGCAGCTGCAATTGACGCAGCAAAGCCAAAACCTCGCTGCACAAGTGGATGAAAGTAATAGACGCCTTGATAAATACACGACGCAATTAGAATCACAACCTTGGCTCGCTGAGTTAGTAAAAAATTGGTCTCATTACCATCATCTTTGGCAGCGTATTAATAGTTATGATGCTACATATAAAGAAAAAAACGAGCAGTTACAGGCATCTAATAACGAGCTTTCAAAGCTTGATCAAAGCCTTGCCACACTCAATGAAGAAAACACCACATTCCTGCAGTCGATACAAGCACTCGAGCAGCAAATAGTAAGTTTACAGCCGCAGCCTGAAGCGTTGTCTGCAAGTGAACTTCAGCGTCAGTTAGGCACATGGCAACAGGCCTTAGAGCGTTTTCAACAATGGCATAGTAGTAACCATAAGCTTGTAACTGTGCGTCATCAACAGCAATCTCTTCATGCAGAGCTTAAACAAAAGCAACAACAGCTGCATGAGGCTTCGCAACATCACTCAGTTTTAGAGCAGCAATTGTCGCATGCACGCCAGGCTTATGAGCAGGTTAAACTGCGTGCAAGCGAGCAGATCACGCATTTACGTACTCAGCTTAAAAGTGGTGAGCCTTGTATGGTGTGTGGTTCTGAACATCATCCTTTTGCTGAAAATGATGACAATAATCATGTTTTTGCTGCGTTATTAGCGGACTTTGAACAGGCTTACGCAACGGCTCAAAAGAATCTGGATCAGCATTATACTAAGCGGCATGCTTTGCAAACCGAGATACAGTTAGCACAGCAACAAATTGATAATGTCAGCGCTACTGAGCAACAGCTGAAGTCGCAGCTACAACAATTCGCGCAGCAGCTAGAGCCCTTTATTCAAGGTAAACCCCTTGATGAGCTTAGCGATCATGACTTTACTAAGCCTATCGCGGATATCCAACAGCAATACCAGCAGTTGGAACAGTTAGAGCAACAGTTAGTAAAATTACGATCTGAGTTAAAGGTTCAGCAACACAACAGCGGCGAATTGCAGGGGCAATTACAAAGCAGTGAACAGAGACGTCAGCAACTGCAGCTACAAACGCAGCGTCTTGCTTACGAACTTGAAACTGAGCAGCAGCAATGCCAACAGAGCATCGCAGAGCTACGAGAGCACTTCAGTGAAGCGCCATGGTGGCAAGATAGTCTGCATCAGCTTGCGAAACTTTGGCAGCAATTGGTTGAGCAAAAACAGCAATTTGAGCAGCTGCAAAATGAGTACGCCCGGGCCGAACAACAGACTACGCAGCTTAATCAGCAGCGAGATCAGATTTTTACTAAGCTAGAGTCACTGCAATCTCAGCAGCAAAAGCTGGGCGAGCAACTGCAAATGCAAGAGCAAGAGATCACTCATTTACTAACTGAGCGCATTACTCTTATAGCTCATGGGCAAGATCCCAAAGCGCAACTAGAGGAGCTGGAAGAGTCTATCGAAAAGGCTCAGCAGACACTGGACACGCAGCAAGCAGCGTGTCAGCAACAGCAGCGCCGGTATGAGCAGGAGCAAAGTGAATACCAGCACTTAGTAAAAAATTGTTCCCAGTTACAACAAGACATTGAAGAGTTAAAAAAAGCCTTTGATGTCTGGTACCAGGACTACAGAGCCTTTGATGAGGCCTTAACAATTGAGCAGATCAAAAATTTACTAACTCAAGACAAGCAACAAGTACAAGCAGTACTCACTGAGCACGCAACATTAGAGCAAACGAAAGTGCGCTTTCAGGCTCAGCTAGAACACAGTGAGAGTCGCTCACAACAGTTAGTAAAAAGCCGTCCAGACAAAAGTTTAACAGAGCTTGAAGCGCAAAAGCGGCAATTGGATGAGCAGTTCGATGATAGTCAGCAAGCCTTAACCTTACTCGGTGCACGACTAGAAAATCATCGGCAAAACGTCGAACGCTTAGCCGAGCAAGGAGAGCAGTTGAAAGATCTACAACAGCAACTTGCTACTTGGACTACCTTAAACAGTGCACTAGGCGATGCCCAAGGGAAGCGATTGCGAAACTTAGTGCAAAGCCAAACTTTGGCTATATTGCTTGGCTACGCTAACCAACATTTACACGCCTTGTCGAAGCGCTACCGTCTCACTCGTATTACGGGCACGCTCGATATAGCTATCATTGATCACGATATGGCTGATGAGCAACGCAGCGTGAATACCCTCTCCGGTGGTGAATCTTTTTTAGTGTCATTAGCTCTCGCCTTAGGGTTGGCGTCGCTATCGTCCAATAAGGTCAAAATTGAGTCCTTGTTTATTGATGAGGGGTTTGGCACATTGGACAGTGAAACATTGAGCATTGCTATGGATGCACTTGATAACCTGCAAGCGCAGGGCCGCAAAGTCGGGGTGATATCGCACATACCGCAACTTACTGAACGTGTCGCAACGCAGGTGAAGGTACGCAAACGTCCCGGCGGTTACTCTGTGGTGGAATGTGAATAATCATTCTTAGTTCATGTGCTTGCGCTATGCTAATGAACACAGTCATCGCTGTAGTCGATATTAAATCAAGGAGGTATTATGCCTAGTTTTCAAGGTGAAGAAGCGACTAATTACGACGAGCGTATTAGCCGTCTAGTGCCAGGTTATGAGTTGTTGCATCAGCTCACACAAGCACAATGCCAAGCTCAGTTAAGCTCGTCGGCGTCCATTTTAGTCGTGGGTGCGGGCACAGGCAAAGAAGTGGTGGCGCTTGCCAAAGCAAACCCCAATATGCACTTTGTGGCTCAGGATATTTCCGCTGATATGCTGGCAATAGCTGAGCAGCGCTTTGATGAAGCGGGAATAAGCGCGCGGGTAACATGCCATTGTGGTGATGTTGGCCAATTACAGCAACAATTTGACGGTGCATTATGCCTATTGGTTTTACATTTCTTGGCAGACAATGGTGATAAAGCAGCGTTATTAAAGTCGATACGCCAGCAATTAGCCCCCCAAGCATGGTTGTGGCTCGCTGATTTAATGAAGCCTGAAACTCAGTTTGAACGTGATGCGCAGTTCATTGTTTGCCAACAATTAGGGTTAAGTGATGCGGGTGTCGAGCGTATGCGCCACAATCTAGAGCATGAGTTCTACCCACTGGATCGTATGCGTTTGGCTGAACTACTTGAACAGTGTGGTTATGGTATCGCCCGCTGCTACTTTAAAGCGCTAGGCTTTACTGGTTATGCAATACGTTGTCAGTCGTAGTGTGATGTAACTTTTTAAGGCGCTCAAGCTGTTTTTTCAGCGTGTTTAAACAAAACGGCTTAATGATGAAACCATCAACCTTAGCGCTAATCATATCAGTCACTACCTCTTTCTTATCTTCGCAGGTCACTACGATGACTGGAATATAACCCCAGTCATCGTGTTTGCGAATAGTAAGAAATAAGTCTTTGCCATTGACCTTTGGCATGTTGAGGTCGGTCAGTACTAGGTCAAACTGGGTTTTTTCCAATAACGACAGTGCCTGCTCACCATCGGTGGCCTCTACGATATCGTCGTAGTCCAGTTTACGCAGCATATTAATAAGTACATGGCGCATTAACGGCATATCATCAACGACTAATATCTTCACTTGGTATCTCGCCTACATGGTAACTTCTTACAGTGTAGTCAATTTTTATACTTTCGTGGTGTCGCCTAAGGACCATCCTATAACTTGATATGGGTGTGGATGAGCTCACAAAGAATATCGATTTTGGCGTTATTGAGTTGTCGGTAATCAAAATAGGGGCACACGATAATACGTTGTGTGGGCGATATAGCGAACTCATCGTTAAGCCAGATCAGATTTATACCAAGTTGTTCATTTGCTGCGAGCTCTTTAGCATGAGTTTTTCCGGCAATAATATGTAGCGCTGCGTCAGGGTCGGTTACGTCAGGCTTGCTAAAGAGCAACGCCGTTTGTGAGTGGTTTTGCAGTAGTGTTTGATCTCTAAATTGTTGCCATGTGTCTACACTTTTTAAGGCCAAACAACTAGGAGCCAGTTGATATAGCCACTTTGCATAGACATTAAATACTTTTCGCCAACCGTTCCCTGCCTCTGCGTTTATTTGTTCTATCTGCCCTGCTTGCAATGGCAAGGTATCGCTTAAAGTTTGAAACTGAATCAGGTTTGGGCGGTTTTTTACATACACTCTGATTGCCGCATCGCTTTGCCCTAGGCCTATCGCTTTTATTGTCACCTAATACTACCTATCGCTTGAAGCACTTAGTAAAAAACTGATCTTAAGCAAGATAGTAAATTATTGCTATGATTTTTAAGCGGTTATAAGCTTTATCTCGTACAGAGGTCATTACTGTATTGTTCGGTTATACCCGATTAAAGACTATATTTACTTGGAGCTCATGCTATGCGCGCACAGATCATAATTTTACTAACGGTTGTATTATCTGCTTGTACTTCTGTACCTGACAAAGTGTCCCCAGTTAGCCCTTTTAATTTAGAGCGTTACATGGGCACATGGTATGAAATAGCCCGTATGCCCCACCCTTTTGAAGAAGGCTTAAGTCGCGTCACTGCGACGTACAGCCAGAATGATGATGGCAGCGTCAAGGTCATTAATCGCGGCTTTAACGCAGAAGAGCAACAATGGTCCCAAGCTGAAGGTAAAGCCAAGTTTGTTGGCGATCCGAATACTGGCCATCTTAAAGTCTCTTTCTTCGGCCCCTTTTATTCCTCATATGTTGTGTTTGGATTAGACCAAGAAAACTATCAATATGCTTATGTAAGTGGTTATAACACTGACTATGCATGGTTACTCGCGCGTGAAAAAGAAGTTGATGAGCAGCGTTTAGAAGACTTTAAAGAGCAACTTAGAACAGCGGGGTTTGCGGTAGAGAAGCTGATTGAGGTGCAGCAGTAATATACCTGCGATAAGTTCGCTGCTAACTGATAATTCAGGTATAAAATGTAAAGGGGGTTTACAGATCAGTATTTTACCTACTTATTAGTAAAATACTGATCTAGAAACTTAGTAAAAATTCGGTTTATTGACTGGCAATCAGAATAGTTGTAAGCACTGCTAGTAGTGAAGCCGTGCAGCAAAAGGTCAGTGCTTTGAGCCATTTCGGGCTGAAGCTAAGACACAGTGTGATGGCCAATACACTGACCGCCATAAACCCGCAGAACAGTAGTACCCCATAACTACCCAGCGCGGCAATCGCTATGGTCATGCTTAGTAAAATACTGATCCAAGCACAGATCAAAATTTTACTAACTAACCGAGCATTGGGGCGCACACCATATATATCTCGGTAATGGGTCGCTTTGGCATGCGCAAAGCAACTAAAAGCGATGATACACAGTATAAAGCAAAGCAATTCTATCATACGCTTAACTCCTCTAACGAGCCCAACCAAGTGCGCTGCTTGCGGTTACCACGATAGGCCGCGTAGGCGAAGCAGGTTGCTGCAAATAAACAAACTAAATCGAAGCCCAACAAAGTCCATTGCTGGCTATCAATAAAGTGCAGCAAACTGCCCTGCGTGGTCATGCTGTTAATGGCAACAAGACCGATACAGGCGCCAGCAATGATGGCATTTAATAATCGCCAACTATAAGGCTTGAATACCGCCCATGCTTGCACCGCTGCCCAGGTAAGAAAGAAAGCGAGTATCTCTTTGTCGGCGCGCTCACTCACATGCATTGGCAATAACCGATTGGCATAAAAAAATGCCAAGGTTGCTAAAGGCAAGCCCATAAAGGTACCCAGGTTAAGGCTATCTACCGTGCGAAGACCTATCGCGGGGCGCTGCTTTTTATTGCGTTGGTGTAAGCGTTTTGCCCACATGATTGCGCCGCTCGCTATCATGATACACCCTGCTAAACCGCATAATACGTAAAGCCAGCGCAACACGGGCTGTGCCATGCGCGCCGCATGCAAGGCTATCATGCCATCGTAGATGGCTTCACTGACGCTTCTATCTACTTCATTAATGTCTATCACCTCGCCCGTCATGGCGTTAAACGTGATGCTTGGCGGCCTGTCGACAATGGCCTTGCCGCTATCAATAGTAAAGCGTACCGATGCACTGCGATCGTTAGGGTGGTCAATACGTACTTGCCTTATATCTGCATCCGGCCACTTAGTATAAAGTTGATCCAGCAGTGTATTAACACCCACCATGGCTGTGGGCTCGTTGGCAGGCTCGGTGCGTTGAAAGTTAAAGACATCGGCATAGAAGCCGCGTAAACCATCGTCGTAGGCGGTCATCGTTGGGTAGGGGAAGAGCATAAAAATAAGGGTAATAAGCCCTGTATAGGTGATCATGATATGAAAAGGCAGCGCTAGCACAGACGATAAGTTATGGCTATCAAGCCAGCTGCGTACGCCTTTATTGGTGCGCAAGCTAAATAAATCCTTAAAGATCCGTTTATGAATGACCACCCCAGTTATTAGCGCAATAAGCATAAACAAGCTGGCAAAACAGACCAGCCAACGTGCTGTTCTGACGTCGAGGTAATGCAAATCAAAGTGCAGGCGATAAAAGAAATGCCCACCTTTGGATTCTCTGACTGTATCGACCCCCTCTAGCGTTTTAGGATTGACATAGTAATCTTGCCAAGGCGCACGTTTACCGGGTTCTCGTGGTTCTTGGTAAGAGTAGGTAAGCCAGTCTTTACGCTCATCAGCCAAGGAAATATTCCAGCGTTCGGACTTAGGTGCCTGTTGCTGTAAGTATGCAAATCCTTGGATTATTTGAGCTTGCTGCGCGGCAACACGCTGCTGGGGCTGTTCAAAATGATGTATCTCAGGTTTAGCCCAAAAGTTGAGTTCCCAACGGAAAAACGCAAGCGTGCCAGCAATAAATATGAGAAAGAGTAACCAACAGACCAATAAACCTACCCAGGTGTGTAGCCATGTCATTGAACGAAAGAAGGTGTCCTTCATAGCCATTCCTCCATGAACGCCAGCAGAGCGGTGAGCGCTGCACTAGTTAGTAAAATAGTGATCCATACCTTAGCGACAGAACGCACACTAAAGGCATAGATGAAGATACAGGCATATATCAATATCGATAAGCTTACAGCCAGTAATACCGCGTCACTAGGTTGTAATGGCAGGGCGACCCCTAAAACAGCTGTGCTTAAGGCAGTTAATAAATAGCCTCCAACAATGGCGGCAATAAAGCGATAAACCACAAGGGCGCGATAATGAGAGCTGGCGATACGTAACTTGATGAGCCAGGGTGATAACTGAAAATCCATAGTCTGCGGGCTGTTGTACCAAAAACGAGCCATTATATAGATTATAAAACTAAAAGATAGTGATTCGTATTTGCTTAAATGAATTGAAAATGAACCGTTAGTTAATTGTTGGCTCGCGGTTAACACGATGTTTTTTATTAAAACCCTTATAATTCATAATATTACACGTCATTTCAATGGCCTTTTTTGCGTTCCTATTTATGCTTTTTTGCTATAAGATCGCTCACTCTTTTTTACTAGTTTTGTGTTGTTCTAGGAAGTGCTGTTGTTGTGGATGTGTTGTATTGGTTCGCGAGTTACCTCTTTGTACTCAAATATGTGGTATATGCGTTAAGCGTTTTACTGCTTATTTTTGGTTTAGACGATCTGTTTATTGATCTCGTGTACTGGGGTCGGAAATGCTACCGGCGATTGGTCATCTATCGCAAACACCCCAAGCTGCACTATTCAAAGTTGAAAGAGAAAGCTGAGCAACCGCTCGCAATTATGGTACCTGCATGGCAAGAACACGGAGTTGTAGGACCGATGGCGGAGCTGGCGGCATCGACATTAGATTACGAGAACTATCATATATTTGTCGGTACTTACCCTAACGACGACAAGACTCAAGCTGATGTTGACGCCGTATGCGCGCGATTTCCTAATGTCCACAAAGTGGTGTGCGCGCGCCCTGGGCCAACGAGTAAGGCGGATTGCCTCAATAATATCATTGCCTCTATATTTACCTTCGAATCGCAAGCAAAATTTGCCTTCCAAGGGTTTATTCTTCATGACGCAGAGGATGTACTTAGTGCCATGGAAATGCGTTTATTCAACTACCTCGTTGAGCGTAAAGATCTCATTCAACTGCCAGTATTTCCATTCGAGCGACAGTGGTATGAGTTTACCAGTGGCAGCTACCTAGATGAATTTGCAGAAATTCATGGCAAAGACGTGCCCGTGCGAGAAGCCTTGGTTGGGCAAGTCCCAAGTGCCGGCGTTGGCACTTGTTTTAGTCGCCGGGCAATTCAATTGCTTATCGAGCAAGGCGATGGTATCGCCTTCGATGTGCAAAGTTTAACTGAAGATTACGACATTGGCTTTCGCCTCAAGCAACACGGTATGTCAGAAGTCTTCATTCATTTTCCTGTGCTGACCGACACGCACAAGCAGCAGATCAATAAGGGGAGCCTGAAATCTGCAAGTTATAGCAGCGTAGTTTGTGTACGGGAGTACTTCCCGAATACGTTCACCACAGCCGTGCGGCAAAAATCGCGATGGATCATTGGTATCGTATTTCAGGGTATGAAATCCCATGCATGGACGCGAGATTGGAAATTAAATTACTTTCTTTGGCGGGACCGTCGCGGCGGTCTCACTAACTTCATTGGCTTTGTCGCGCTACTGGTGTTATTTCAGCTCGCCTGTATTTGGGGTTACCAACAACTCTCCGACAGTGCTTATAACTTTCTCTCAATTTATGGTGATGAGCCCTGGCTAAGTGCGGTGTTGTGGGCTAATGCCGTGCTGCTAGCTAATCGCATGCTACAACGCTTTGTATTTGTTACGCGCTATTACGGGTGTATTCAAGGGGTCCTTTCGATCCCACGTATGGTGTGGGGCAATATTATTAACTTCTTTGCCAATATTCGTGCTGTCAGACAAATTCTCGAAATGGGTGATGTTAAACGCGTAGCTTGGGACAAAACCAGCCATGACTTTCCCTCATTAGGGGAAGCACGGGCAAGCTATCGACCTCTGGGTGAAATACTGCTCTCAGCAGGGGCTATTAACAAAGAGCAACTGCACAATGCGCTCACGCAAGGGCAGGGCAGAGTAAAACTTGGGCGTTATTTAATGCAGCAAGGCGTGCTCAGCGGTGAGCAATTAGCGCAAGCGATAGCCGAGCAGGCGGGCGTTGAATATCGCTCTTGCCCGCCCCTGTCTACGCCAGAGCAAAGTGAGCTCGGTATTCATAAAGCGGTCGCTGTGCGCTACGCCATTATTGGATTGTTCTTGGACAAAGGTGTACTACATATTGCGAGTGAACAGCACTTGTCGCCGGTGGCCTTAGGGGCTATAAGCCGGAAAGTCGGTTATAAAGTTAGGTATTATATTGCCCAGCCGGGACAGGTCACTGTGGCGCTCAAAATGCATTTTAGTGATGACTCGGCCTACAGCTATGCGAATCTTCAGCGTCGTGCTCGTCGTGCGGATTGGCCGCATTTTGTAAATGCCCATTACAGTGAGTTTGAAGCAATTAGCGAAGTGGCTATGCTCAGCCCTTCCGTTGCTAACCAAGTGATGATCGGCCAAGAGAATAGCGACTCAGGGGTAGGTGATTATCTTATTGCCAAAGGTGTCATTGATGAGCAAACCCTTGAACTAGCGCAGCGCATTATGCGCAGACCTTTGGTAAGTGACAAGCCAGCGAGTTCATCAGAGGTGTCGTTATGAAACTTCTGTGGCTTTTTCTATTGACCTCAATGACAGCGTTATCAGCACCTAGTTTTGAGGCTGGTAAAGGATACCCTGAGCATACTCAGTTCTTACTTTATCCTTATATCGATATGGCGTACCGCTATATTGATGAGGGTCGTTATGAGCTCGCTAATGAAGAGTTGAATAAGGCATTAGCTGTAACGCCGAATAACCCCTATGTAGTGGAGCGATTGTTATTTGTTGCGGCTCAGCAGCAACATTGGCCTCAGTTATCTAAGCTTATAAACCAGTACCTACAAGTGCTTATGCGGCAGCGGAAATGGCGTGAAGTATTGTTACACTTTCAACAACTTGGGCTTAAGCATCAAGCTGAGTTGTTTATTGTGTACACTGATCAGCTTTTGGCAGATGAGCGCTTTAGTATCACCCAGCGCACCGAACTAGCTGCGTTAAGTGCACAAATGATAAGCGAACGAGCTCGCGCGCAGTTCATCCATCGAGTGATCACTCGTTACGGGCTCGAAGAAGTTCGCCCAGCCTATTGTTTTGCACTGCTAAACGAAAAAAAGTATGACGCAGTTGCCAGTTGTATTAATGATATAACTCACCCAGAGCAGCAAGCCAGTGTGCGTAAACACTTGATACAAGCGCTTTTAGGAGCGCAACATTTCAAGGTGGCTAGTGAGCAGTTTAGCCTCTATCAGCAACACGTTGCATTGAGTGAGCAGGAGCGTCGCCAATGGTTGCAAGCGGCGATATACAACAAAGATTGGTCACTTGCTTTGACGCTTAATGACGCGCTACCAAGGGCTATCTCGCGTCTATTGCAAAGAGCTGATATTGCCATGCAAGCTCAGCAACCAGAGGTTTTATCGCGAACCATGGCGGCGTTAAGTGAAGCCGAGTTAAATATAGAACAAGAGCAGCAGTTACTTGTGCTCATGGCTTATGCCTCGACTTACTCTCAGCAATGGCGTCAACGCCTGTATGATTACTCATTGCAACACGCCGAAAATGATGAGTTTTGGCGCTCAAGAGCGGTACAAGTGGCGCAAGCAATGGAAGACCACAGTCAGTGGCTGGCAATATTTGAGGCGCAGCAGAGTCTGAGTGAGGCGCAGCAGCGGCAACTTGCCATAGGTTATGAAAAGGTCGGTAATGAAGAAAAAGCCTACCAGCAGTGGCTGTTATTAGCGCACCTTTATCCTCAGCGCTTGAGCTATGCTAAGCAGGCATCGCATATGGCGATACAGCGTCAGCAGTATGAGCTAGTTACACATATATTGGCGCCCTTTTGGCCTTTTTCACAACAACAAGATCAAGATGCTGAGCTGACCTATCGTTACTTACAAAGCCTCAAGAAAACTCAGCCGGATACGCTCAGTGATGCGCTTGCTTTAGTGCAATCAAGACAAGCATCACCAGCTCAGCGACAGACGTTAATGAGCTTCGCCTCAGCTATTGGTGAGTGTCAGTTAGCTGCACAATGGTTGGTTGAGCCTGCGAAAGAGCAAGCTTTACAGCAATTAGGATATTGCTTTATTGAGCGCGATAAAGAGCGAGCGTATGCGTTGTTCCAAGCGGCCTTAGCAACAAACCCAAGCAGCACTGAAAGCCGGGTTCAACTTGCTCACTTGAGTGAAGTGCTTGGCTTGCATGTGCGGGCGTATGAGTACTGGCTAGAGCTTGACTCGCAGCTGACAGAACAGCCGCACTTTTTTAATGCTATTGCTAGTGCGTTGAAAGTCAACGAATACACGCAAGCGATGACATGGTTGCATCGCTTAGTGCGTTTGCATGAGCCTAAAACAATCAGCTTTTATCAATTACAACTGCAGCTTGCCCGGTATGTTAACGATCTACATACGCAAGAGAAGAGCTTAGTGTGGCTGCTTGAAAACCACCCCGATGTTTCTGAGCAAATAGCTCTGGCTCGCCTATACTGGCGCCAAGGTAAAACGCAGCAAACGTTCACACTGCTCAGCGATATCGAACGCCAACCTACCGAGACGTTGGCGCTACACACCCAAGCAGAGCTTGCGTACTTGTATATTGACGTAGGTCGCGCTGCAAAAGCGGCTCCGCTAATGCAGCATTACCTGGCCAATCAACCCGACCTTTATCCTATGCACCAGCAGCTTGCCTATAGTTATGTTGTTACTAATGAGTTAGATAATGCCCTGCATCATGCCACTATCGCGGCGACTAACATGGACACCATGGAGCTTGCACAGGAACCTAAACAACAACTCAAGCGCTTACGGCGAGATTTATTGGCGCAATCACGTTGGTTACTGCAAGCACAATTTGGTGAGCAGTTGAGGCCTATTGATATAGGCGCTACCTCACAAAGCTTGAGATACGGCGGGTTTATAGAACTGCGTTACAGCAAATATTTACAGCACCACTGGCGTGCGCAGGATACTCATCAGTGGTACGCACGGGCTTTTGTACAAAAAGATAGCCAACAACATGACAGCACACTCGCTTTAGGATACAGCTGGCAGCCATTGGCTTCGCTCGACCTCCAGTTTGCTATCGAGCCGCAGTGGCAGCTGCGCAACAACGATGTCGATATCTTGCTTAAAGCCGCTACGGACTTATTCAGTCTAGGTGGCAATACGCGGGATTGGCAAACTGACGCACAAGGGTGGCTGCAACAAAGTTTGTATTTGGAAGCCGCACATTGGCTTAAGTCTGGACGTGATGCGCAGTTCGCACAATACCAAGGTGGTTATCACTTTAAATTGCATACTCAAAATCAGCAAGCGCTGACTTGGCAACCTCATGTGAGCGGTCAATGGACGCGCTCGAGTGAGCGTCAAGATACCCGCGTAGGTGCAGGTGTTGGGGTGCATTGGTGGTCAGGAGGTGATGATATAACCGCATATCGCCGCCAGGCCTCGCTAAAACTATTAATACAGCATGTTCTCAACGGTGAACGAGAGGGCGATAATGTGGCAAGTTTGAATCTGGAGTGGTCATGGTAGGGCGATATACAGCAATGATAGCGTTGCTGCTATGCAGCATAGCTGTGCAAGCGAATGTGGTTATTTATCAGCCATTAAATAGCGACAGCGAGCTAACAAAGGGCCAATGGCAAGAAATAATGCTGCAGTTACGAGAGCGTCAAATTGATACCATTGCCCTGCAATGGAGCCAGCATGAGCATAGCCAGTTCATTGATGCAGAAGGCCGCTCTCGACTACAGCAACTTTTTCATCAAGCCAATGCTCAAGGATTAAAAATAGTCGTTGGGCTGTATCATGAAAATAGCTACTACCAACGCATTCAACAGCAACCTCGAGCACTACACTTTTATCTGCGCGGCTTGTATAACCGTCATCTCGACGTTGCCCGACGCTGGCAAGCGTTTACTAAACTGCCAGCATTTGCTGGTTGGTATATCAGTGATGAAATCGATGACCTTAACTGGCAAAGCCATGCAAAACAGCAATTGTTAATCGATTACCTCAGCGCTTTGAATGATCAATTAGCCACTCTTGCTCCTGCTAAGCCAGTGTATATCTCAAGCTTCTATGCGGGGCATAGTTCACCGCGACAATATGCTTATTTACTTGAGCGGTTAGCGCAGCACACCGACCTGGAATTACTGTGGCAAGATGGAGTGGGTACTCAAGTTCTATCAAGCGATCAGCGTCAGGCAGTGCAAAAATATGTTTGCCAAAAGGGGAGTCATATTCACGTTATTGCAGAAATATTCAATGAGTCTGTGGAGCACAGGCTAAGCGATGAGTGCCGACCAAGCTGGTTTTTTTCACTGCGCTACATGCTACCTAACTACTTTGCTAGTGAATGACTCGGTAAAGTGTAAAGGGGGTTGCCACAATATGTGGCTAGCCCTTAGGCTAAGCAAAAACAATATACCTAAGTGAAGATGCAACTAGCAGATAAGATTCGTGCTTGCACTTTATGTGCCGAGCATTTGCCTTTGGCGCCTAAGCCTATTATTCAACTTGATAGTGAGGCACCTATTCTAATTGCTGGTCAAGCACCCGGAGTGCGAGCTCACCAGGCTGGCAAACCGTTTGCCGACGCCAGTGGCGATCGCCTCAGGCAATGGTTAGGAGTCAATGAGCAGCAATTTTATAACCCGCGCTTATTCGCTATCGCGCCGATGGGGTTTTGCTATCCTGGCACCGCTCAGCACGGAGATTTAGCCCCGCGAGAGGAGTGCGCTGTAACATGGCGAGAGCAGGTGTTAGCTGCCTTACCTAAGCGGCAGTTGACCCTCGTCCTTGGTCAGTATGCAATGGCTTATCATCTACCCAAACGTTATAAAACGCTCACCGCTGCGGTGCAAGACTGGCATAGTTATTGGCCACACACCTTAGTTTTACCTCATCCAAGCCCTCGTAATAACCGCTGGTTCAAGCGTAATCCGTGGTTCGAACAAGAAGTACTGCCGCATCTGCAACAGCGAGTGGCCGATTTACTCTAAGCCCGCTTGCTGTAAATAGGCTTGTAAACCCGATAGCAGCTGCTGATGCTGTTCACGGCTGAGCCCAGCTAACAGTGCTTGCTGGGTTTCTACATGAGCCTGGATCACTTCTTTACTAAGTGCTAAACCTTGCTCTGTAAGCTGAACCCAACATATCCGCTTATCCTGTTGATCTTGCGATCTAGTGATCAGCTGCTGTTTTTTCAGCTGGTTTAGGCGGCTGGTCATACTGCCTGAGGTCACTAGCATTTGTGTTAACAGTTGATTGGGCGTGAGCCGATAAGGCGGGCCCGAGCGCCTTAACGTCGCAAGCACATCAAAGCCTGCTTCGGAAAGCCCGTAGCGGCGAAATGTTTTGCTCATTGCTAAGGTCATATGCTTGTGGGCGATTTGCAAACGACCAATTAATGCCATGGTAGAAGTATCTAATTGTGGCATCTCCCGAGCCCACAGCGCTTGTATATTATCTAAATTTTGCATCTTTAGTGAACCAAAACGGCATTTCATACATATTATCTTTAATTCAAGATATGTCGGTAACAAGGGGAAAGCAAATTATGAGGTTAGGTTATTTATGGGCGGCGTTGCTGTTCGCGCCATTGTTGCATGCCGGTGATAAAGTATCGGCACAGCAGTTTGTGGATTTGCAACAAGGGGATTCAGTTCATCCGGGCTTTCGCCGAGCCCATGCTAAAGGGATCTGTGTGCAAGGCGAGTTCCGTAATAATGGCGCGCTTGCGCAATATTCTTCGGCCCAGATATTTGCCACTTCGGTGACACCGTTTGTGGGTCGCTTTTCGCTTGCCGGCAATAACCCGACCGCACCGGATTTAAAGGCGCCAGTGCGCAGTTTGGCGTTGAGCTTCGCGACCAGCGCTAGCGAGCAGTGGCGCATTGCCATGAATACTCCGCCGGTGATGGCGGTGAGCAATCCCCAAGATTTTTATCAGCAGCTTGTGGCCATTAAATCGGGCCCCAAGGCTATTCAAACCTTTTTCGCCGAGCACCCCGAAAGTGCTGATTTCTTGGCGTGGAAAGATAGCTACCAACCCAGTGGCAGCTTCGCAGCTGAGACCTATCACAGCATCAATGCGTTTTATTTAGTCGATGACAACGAGCAGCGCCAGCCTGTGCGTTGGCATATGAAGCCGACGGTGTCAGTCACCGATGATGGGCTGAGTGGGCCTAACGCGTTACATCAAGAGCTTAAGGCGCGGTTAGCAAAACAACCTGTGGTATTTGACTGGTTATTTACCTTGGCTAGCGCCCAAGACGACGAGCGTAATCCGGCTATTCGGTGGCCAGCAGAGCGTCCGCGTATTAACGCTGGGAAAATAGTGATCACTCAGTGGCAAGCGCAGCAGGACGGGGCGTGTCACAGCATCAACTTTGACCCTTTGGTGTTGCCATCGGGTATCTCGCCCACCGCAGATGCCATTCTTCGGGCGCGCTCGGCCGCTTATGCGGAGTCGTACCGCCGCCGGGCTGCGGAGCAATTGCGCGGTCAAGCAAAGGAGCTAAGCAATGACTAACGGGGCACGATTTACTCTTTCTATGCGTTTATTACATTGGGCGATGGCGTTATTAATCATTGCCATGTTAGCAGCGGGTTTAGTCATGGTGCGCTCGCTTGAGCCATGGCAGTATGAGCTGCTGTGGCTGCATAAAAGTTTTGGCATAGCGGCTGCGCTACTGGTGTTGGTGCGCTTGTTAGTCCGCTGGCGCAGTACAATACCGGCTTTACCCAGTGATTTACCTTATTGGCAACGCCGCGCGGCTAAGGCGTCTCATTGGCTGTTGTATACGCTAATGGTGTTAATGCCGCTATCTGGGCTATTGATGCAGTATTTTGCAGCGCGCCCTGTGAGTGTATTCGATGTAGTGCGCTTGCCGGCGGCGTTAACGGTGGATATAGAACTGTTTTCCTTGTTTCGAGAGTTGCATGGCTGGGCCGCAGGGGTGTTTATAGGACTGGTGATAATGCATATCGCAGCGGCGCTATACCATCATTACTACCGCCAAGATGACGTGCTGCGTAGTATGTGGAAGTGAGTATTACTAGCCCCGAGCGAGCAGTCTCGGGTCAAAGCGAAAGGGCAGGGCTTCAATATTGGGCTCTGCTTTAACAAAAGCAGGGTGGCTTGGGTTAAGTAAATAATTATACTCTCGAGGGACTATGGTCGAGGGCACGCTCAATGCCAAGCTGGCTTGCGTTTGCAACCACTGATCGCCAATCAAAGCCGTTTCTTCCGGGGCCGGACTCTCTTGCCAGTTTTCAGGCCAATCTTGCTCGTCAAGGGTGAGCACATCACGGCGTGCAAAGTTAATTTTAAATAGTCTGTAGTCGCTGAGAATGGCACTGTGATTAAGGTGTACCAGAATCTCTAGAATCGCCAGTGACTCGCTGGCGGCGAGGTAAACACAGCGTTGTCCGGGACTATTCCAGCGCCCGCCAAATAACCGCGCCCCTTCGCCATCAAAGGCCTTGTCCGCCCACTTTTTCTTAACAATACGGTAGCCACTTATCACGCAAATACACCGTGTTCCATGCGCCCGATAAGGTTAATCACCGCTTCTGACTCAGCCATAGTTGCCAGCATATCCAACGGCCGCTTTTGCCCTAGGCCGCGATTCGCTGTGGTTAACCATGTGCGGGTGGCATCACCATCGCCTTCGAACAGATCGAGCGCCGCCTTATACACTTCGGCAAAACGGTATAAGCGGTCGCTTTCTTGCTTATTAAAAAGCCCCGATTTTGCTCTGCGCCTTAGGGTTGCGGGGGCAATAACGGCTGATTGGGCAATGGTACTTTTATCTACCCCCGATAGTTTGGCTAAGCGGTCATAGATATCAAATGACAATCCTTGTTCTAACGCTTGATATAAACGCTCGCCACGCGCTGGCATGCCAAGCTGCTGCCAAAACCCATCCGGGTGCTTTTGTGGCTTAAAGGATGCAATTGCATTCATGATTTTCTCCACCAAATGATTACTACAAAGTATATCACTTGATATTAAAAGTGATAGTGTTAATTATGCTATTGGCCTCTATCGAGCAGGATCAGGGCACTCTGCAGTGCGTGCTCAGCGGCTGCTTGTGGCTGTCCGAGCGTCGCTTTTACAATCGCCCCCTCCATCAGCATAGCAATGGCTGGTGCGAGAGGTTGCTCGGCTGAGCTCAACATCGCAGCAATCGCTGTTTCAACTTCCTTTTTGTGTGCTCGGCAAGCACTGAGAATATCGCTATGGCTGGCGTCAAACTCGCCGTGAGTGTTGATAAAAAAACACCCGCGAAACGGGCCCAGGGCCTCTTCTTTACCCGAAAACCAACACCCCAAAGCGGTAAATAGCGCACTCACTCCCTGCTGCCCTCGTTTGTCTTGCACCTGATGACGTAACCAAGCCATAAAGCAGCGATGACGCTGCGCTAAGGTCGCTAAAATGAGCGCCTCTTTACTGGCAAAGTGATGGTACAAGGTTTTCTTTGCCACCCCGGACTCGCTGAGTATGTGATTGATCCCCACGGCATGAATACCGTGGTGGTAAAACAGCCTCAGTGCGGTGTCGATTAAATGTTGTTTTTTATCTTGCATAAGTCACCTCAGAAACAGCTTGACATAAGTAGACCGACTTGTCTATTTTGTTAAAGGAGACAGATTGGTCTACTTTAACAAGAAGGAAGTAATGATGAATAATCCGATAGCCCAGGTTCTTGCTGGCATTGGTGCTGCGCTGGCCATTGGCTTGCTCGCCTATTTAGATAGTATGGGAGGTGAGTGGATGTGGTTGATGGCCCCTTTTGGAGCCACCACAGTGCTGGTTTTTGGTGTCCCTGCAAGTGCGCTGGCACAACCGAAAAATGTTATTTTTGGGCACCTGATCACTGCGGCGATAGGTATAGCGTTTAGCCAGTATGTGGGTGTGTCACCTATCACTTTAGCCTTAGCGACGGGGTTTGCGGTGAGTGCGATGCTTTTCACAAAGACCACTCACCCGCCGGCGGGGGCCAACCCGGTGTTAATTATGCTCACGCCACAGGGGTGGGAATACTTAATTTCGCCAGTGCTCATTGGCGTTGTGATCATCGTACTATTAGCGCAATTACAGGGCTGGGCGGTCAAAATGTACAGTTATCGCCGGGCGATGAAGAGGGCGTAACCCCTCTTGCTGTTATTGTTATTTACCTCGGCTCAGGTACTTCTCGTTAACCACCAGTGCGGCCATGATGATAGCGCCGCCAATACTCAAGCGCAGCACATCGGCATCGCGGTTCCAAATGAGCACGTTAACGAGGATCCCCGCAGGAATAAGGAGGTTATTCATCACCGCCAAAGTGCCAACATTGACCTGGGTTGCACCCTTATTCCACGCGAAGTAGCCCAGTCCGGAGGCAATAAGCCCTAAATAAATCAATACGCCCCATTGCGTGGGTGTACTTGGGAGATTGGCGGTATTGGCAAAAAGAGCGAAACAGCTTAACGCGACCACCAATGCACCCATAAAAAAGCAAGCGAATACATGATGTTGAGAAAGGTGCTGATGCTTGAGCATCAGTCGTTTATACAACACTTGACCACTGGCAAAGCACAGGTTTGCGGCTTGGACGATAGCAAAGCCAGTCATAAAGCCTTGGTTGATACCGTCGTAACGAATAGCTACCGCACCAATAATGGCCAATAACGCAGCGCAGAAAAAGCCAAGATTAAAGTGGCGATTTAGTGCGTCATTGAGCAGGGTAACATACAGGGGAGTCATCACCGTAAATAGCAGCACCTCGGGGACGCTGAGGTATAAAAAAGAGTGATAGTAAAAGCCATACATCAGCCCCAGTTGAACGCCACCAATGGCCATCAGGCGCCAGGTTAACGACAGGCTTAACTGGCTAATCTTCAAAAACGGTAGTAGCACCAGGGTCGCCAGCGCGATACGGGTTAACACCGAGAACCAGGGGTCTACTTGCCCGGCTAAATAGACGCCAATGAGGCTAAATGAAAATGCCCAAAGCAGGGTGGTTGCGAGCAAATAACTCATACACATCAATACAACTTAGAAACGAATTCCCCCATTATGACGCCTGCACAGGTATGAGCCAACTATCAATACCTTCGCCGCTATTGAGTTGTTCGTGTAAGCGCCTACCGCAATAAATAGAAATGATTTTTATTTGTGATAACCTCTAGCGCTCAAGAAAAGGTCGCTATATTTGCCTTTTCGTCATTATTAGCAAAGCTTTTAGCTGAGCGTTACGTAAAGCCAGTAAAAGTGTGAGTAAAAGGAATGAAGATGATCAGAGCATGGTGCATCTGTTTGCTACTAATAAGCGGCTGCCTATCTGCGCAAACGGCAGTGAACGTGGTTGTTAAAGAGGTCAATACGCAATCTATCGAGCGTACCCTGGCGTTGACAGGGACCTTGCGTGCGGCGCGTCATGCGCAACTGTCGAGCCTAAGTGACGGGGTGGTTACGCAAATCCATGCCCAGGCTGGTGATGAGGTTGCAAAAGGCGCACGCCTGCTATCTTTGGATGCGGCATTGGTGCAGGCGCAGTTACAGGCATTAACGGGCGCCAAGCAACGCGCTCGTATTGCTGTTGATGACGCCCAGCGCCGCTTTAACGAGGCCCAATCGTTATCGCAACAAGCTTTGATGGCAGCTACGGAGCTGGCCGATAGGCAAGCCGCATTGCAAAGCGCCAAGGCTTCGTTGACAGAAGCACAGGCCAACGAACGCTACCACAAAGAATTGCTGGCGCGTCAGCAACTGCACGCCCCCTTTTCCGGTGTGGTAGCTGAGCGTTTTGTTGATGTTGGGGAGTGGGTGACCCGTGGTCAAGCGGTGTTTGAGCTCGTTAGTAGCGAACAACTATGGCTGGATTTGCATATGCCTCAGGAGCATTTTGGCGCTATCGATCTTGCTAAGCAAGTTCGTTTTGAAGTGCCAGGGAAAGCGTCAAGGGGGTTTACAGCTAAGGTTATTGCCAAAGTACCAGTGATAGACAGCGCCAGTCGCAGCTTTTTATTGCGCTTAGCCGTACCACCCCAAGCAGGGCTGCAAGTGGGGTTATCGGCAAGCGCAGAGATTGTGCTAAACAAAACCGATGAGCAAAGTGTTGTGGTGCCTACTGATGCCTTACTGCGCCATCCAGATGGCGGCTACAGTGTGTTTGTTATCAGCGCCGATAAAGCACAGCGGCGTTTTGTGCGCATTGGCGAGCGGATTAACGGCCATATTGAAGTGCTTAGTGGCCTTGAACCAGGCATGAAAGTAGTTACCCAAGGCAATGAATTATTACGCCAAGGGCAAGCGGTCACTGTTGTTCAAGCGAGGGAGCAATAATGTTAGCGGCGTCAGTAAAGCATGCGACTTTGGTCGCCGTTGCCGTGCTCATCTGCGTGATTTTGGGCGTGGTCGCGGCTTTTAAAATACCCGTGCAGATGATCCCTGATCTTGAAGTGCGCACCATTACTGTGGTTACCAACTGGCCTGGAGCAACGCCACAAGATGTAGAAAAAGAAATTCTTATTGAGCAAGAACGCTATTTACGATCGTTGGCAAACTTAAAAAGAATGTCCAGTTATGCCAATACCGGTGAGGCAGAAATTGAACTGGAATTCCCCTTTGGTGTGGACGTCAACGAGGCGCTGATCAACGTCAGTAACGCGCTATCTCAGGTGCCTAATTATCCAGAAAACGTCGACCAACCGGTATTGTACAGTAGTTCGTTTTCAGCTAATGCGTTTATGTTTTTTACCCTCAAACCACAGCCTGGCAACCCGCTCAATATAGATGTTGATATGTTGCGTGATTATGCCGAAGACTTTGTGCGCCCAGAAATGGAGCGAGTCAGTGGTGTTTCCCAGGTAAATGTACGTGGTGGGGCCTTGTATCAAGTACAAATACTCATCGACCAACAGCAGCTTGCGAGTCGTAACATCAGCCTGGTGGCGGTGCGTGATGCTATTCGCAGCCGCAATCGCGACGCCTCGGCGGGCGATATCGACGGTGGTAAGCGACGTTATTTGCTACGCATGGTTGGGCGCTTTGAATCGGCCCAGGCGTTAGCGGAGCTGGTGATAGCTCAGCGTGATAACACCACGATTCGCCTTAAGGATGTGGCCACTATTAAGCTCGATCATTATGAGCTACGTGATATTGATTATAACGATGGCGAGCGCGCTCTGATGCTTTCGGTACGTCGTGAAAGTGGCTCTAATGTCATGGCTATTAAAGAGCAAATGATGCAGGTCGTTGAGCGCATCAACCAAGATATGTTGGCCAACAATGGTTTGCAATTAACCTTGCTCAGTGACGATGTGCGCTATGTTAAAGGCTCAGTAGAGAATGTATGGACGAACTTGGCGCTCGGAGCATTGCTGGCAACATTGGTGATGTTTTGGTTCTTGAAAAGCCCACGCTCGACCTTAATTGGTGTGCTAGGCATCCCGATATGTACCATCGCCGCATTCTTAGGGTTGTTGCTGTTTGAGCGCACCATCAACGTTATTTCTCTTGCCGGGGTAGCATTTGCCATAGGTATGACCGTGGATAATACCATTGTTGTGCTGGAGAATATTGAACAAGCTCGTCGGCGTGGCCTCGATAAGATCAACGCGGCAATAGCCGGAGTGCAAGAAGTGTGGCCGGCGGTGGTGGCTTCAACCTTGACTACGGTGTTAGTGTTTGCGCCGATTTTATTTATCCGCCAAGAAGCAGGACAGTTATATTCTGACGTGGCCATCGCAATTTCTGCAGCGATTATAGCGTCAATGCTTGTGGCGCTGATGGTTGTTCCCGCTGCATGTGCAAGGTTTACGCAGCACAGTGCGCAACGCGGTGAGAATCTGGCCAAACCCATGGCACTGCCACGGGCCATAGTGACTATGCTCGCGCATCCTACTCAGCGCCGACTGTGTATCGTCATAGGCGTATTCGCGCTGCTTGGCGGAGCTTGGCTGCTAATGCCCAAAGCGGAGTATTTACCCGAAGGGGAAGAGCCCAAGGCTTTTTCCATGATGATTGCACCGCCGGGTTACAACCTCAGTCATATGCAGAAAATTAGCGATGAGCTGCTGCCCTACTTTAATCGCCATCTTAATGACGATGGTACTGCTTACAACGCCGGGGAAACGGCTATGCCGCCGCTAAAGTATTACTCCATGTCGGTGGGGGTAGGCAGTATTTGGTTTTTAAGTGAACCTAAAGATCCGCAACATATTGAGGCCATGATGGCGGCCATCACTGATAAATTCAAAAGCTACCCAGGAATGCGCGCTTTTTCCTCCCGGGGCTCAATCATATCCAGCAATGACGGTGGCACCCGCGCTGTGGCTATTGATATTAGCGGCCCCGAGCAAACGGCGTTGTATCGCGCTGCCGATGCCGTGTATCGCCTTGCCAGTGAGGTGTTTGACAACCCCCAAGTTGACTCCGAGCCGTCATCGCTGACCCTGGACCAACCGCTTATTGAAATCAAACCACGCTGGCAGCGCCTCGCTGAGGTGGGTGTAAGCGCCGAGGAACTCGGTTATACCGTGGCTGCACTGAGTGACGGTGCCTATGTTGATGAATTGATCCTTGATGATGATAAGGTCGATGTGTTTCTTTTCTCCGAGGCTGGCAATCGCCAAAGTTTGGCACAATTAGCCCAATCACCGGTAGTGACGCCACAAGGGATACTGCCATTGAATGCCTTGGCGGATTTAGAGGAAAAAGCGGACAGTGACAGTTTACGCCGTGTTGATGGGCGGCGCACGGTCACCGTGTATATTATACCGCCTCGCGATGTGGCCTTGGAAACAGCGCAGCAACGGGTGCGTGAACAACTGTTGGTGCAGTTAAAGCAGCAAGGCGACTTATTACCGGGAGTAAATGTGAGTATCGGTGGCGCAGCCGATCAGCTCGACAAGACCCGAGCTGCACTAAGCAGTAACTTTATCGTCGCGCTGGCGCTGTGTTATTTGTTGTTGGTCGCTATTTTCAAACACTGGGGTTATCCACTGTTTATTATGGCCACCGTCCCTTTAGGTATGGCCGGTGGGCTGTTGGGCTTGGTGATGATCAACGGTCTCGGAGGGCTATTGGCGGGCTTTCATCAGCCTTTCGATATGATCACTATGCTGGGCTTTTTAATTCTCCTTGGCACGGTGGTGAATAACCCTATTCTTATTGTTGACCAAAGCCGACGCAACATAGAGTCTGGCGCACAGTCGGTGCTTGAAGCGGTTACTAACGCGCTGCAAACGCGCTTAAAACCTATTGTTATGTCGACCATGACGACTTTGTGTGGCTTAGCTCCGCTGGTGTTTATTCCCGGCGAGGGGTCGGAGTTGTATCGTGGTGTGGGGATGATCGTGCTGTGCGGGATTGCGGTATCAACATTGGTCAGCTTAACCGTGTTGCCAGCGCTGTTGGTAAGTCTGCTGAGACATAAGCAACGCTAGAGCAAAGCCCACCGTAGAGTGGGCTTTTTATGCCTTAATAGTGGCCTATGACTGGTATTATTGCCCTAGGACCGAGAATAGCTTTTTCAGCTGCGGCATGTATTCTTCTACCAAAGCAATATTAGTGTCGCTGACATCCTCACTCGCTTGATTTGCACTGCCCATGGCACCGAGCAAAGAGTTGGTCTTGTTGCTACTACCAGAGAGGCTTTGTAGGCCGCCCATAACCTCATCAACACGGGCCTTATCTTCGGCAGATAAATCGCCTTTAACATTGGCTAAATACGCGGCAGTCACTTCACTGCCGACACTGATCAGTTGCTCAGGGGTAAAGCCATAGCGGCTGATCACATCTGCAAACTGTTGGTAGCTATCGGTATTTTTCAACATCGCAATGGCGCTATCACTCATTGACTTGTTGTTTTGCTCGCTACCTTGGGCGCCGAGTAGGGCGGCACTATCAAACTGCTGCCCTTGCTTATCTGCCCAATTGGTCACAGCGGGTGCTGCCTTAATAAAGTTTTCGACGTCTTTTTCCGTGAGCTCTAGCGCCAGAGCCTGAGCGCTGGTAAAGGCCGTGGTCGCGGCCAGTGTAAGCGCCATCAATAAATTCTTCATTGTTCTCTCCATGCAGGTATTGTGTAGGTGGTGTCGTTATTGTCTAAATTCACTGAGTTGGGCCTTGGCGCGCTCAGTGATAAACTCAATGTCATCAATGATAGTTCAAAGTCGTTAAGGCAAGATGAATAGATGTTGCAGATATCTAATACGGTGACCATAGACGAATGGGAAGTGGAGCTGTCTGCCATCCGCTCGCAAGGGGCCGGTGGTCAGAACGTCAACAAGGTGGCAACGGCGATCCATTTGCGCTTTGATATTAACCGCTCGAAATTACCCGACTTTTATAAACAGCGGCTACTGGCCTATCGCGATAGCCGTATCACTAAAGATGGGGTTGTGGTGATCAAGGCACAAAGTCATCGCACTCAAGAGCTCAATCGGGAAGAAGCACTGAAACGTTTAAAAGAGCTTATTTTGGCCGCCACCAAGGTTGAGAAAAAGCGCCGCCCCACCAAACCTACACGCAGCGCTCAGCGTAAACGTGTGGACAAAAAAGTGCAGCGCGGGCGTACTAAGCAATTGCGCAAAATACCCAAACTTTAAAGGCGAGAAAATGCCTTGATTAGGGTGGCTAATTGGCATCGCACCAAGTAATGTGGTGAAAGTAATTGCAGCCACCTTACAATGAGCCACGGAGGCACAATGGATTTGCTCAGCACACTTAACCTAGCATACCCAATTATTCAGGCGCCTATGGCGGGAGTACAAGATGAAAAGCTCGCCATAGCCGTTGCTCATGGCGGTGGTTTAGGCTCCCTTCCTTGTGCCATGCTCAGTGCAGAGCAAATCATGGCGCAAGTCAGTGAATTTCGCCAACACACCCAGCGTGCCCCAATTAATCTTAACTTTTTCTGCCATTCTATGCCGAGCTTAAATCAGGCTGAGCAAAGCCGCTGGCAGCAATTGTTAGCACCTTATTATCAGGCACTTGAATGTCACCCAAACGATGACCTAGGGGTGCTCAGGCAACCGTTTTCTGCGCAGCATGTTGCTGTGCTGGAGCAGCTGCGCCCGGAAGTCGTAAGCTTTCATTTTGGCTTGCCTGAAGAAAAACAATTACAACGTGTAAAAGCAACCGGTGCTGTGGTGTTATCCTCAGCGAACACATTAGCCGAGGCGCGCTGGCTCGCCCAGCATGGGTGTGATGTGATTATTGCTCAAGGTATTGAAGCGGGAGGCCATCGTGCGATGTTCTCATCAACGCTTGCTGAGCAGGGGACAACGGCGCAATTGTGTCAGCAAATCCTGGCTGCCAAAGACATTAACGTGCCAGTGATAGCTGCGGGCGGCATTACTCAGGCTGAGCACGTGGCACATTATTTGAGCATGGGAGTCATTGCTGTACAGGTAGGCACCAGTTACCTGTTGTGTGATGAGGCCACTACCAGTGCTGTGCATCGTCAAGCGCTGCGCGCAGAGCACCGGCAAACGGCAATAACCAACTTATACTCTGGCCGCCCGGCGCGGGGGATCACCACCTCTTTTATGCAAGAGCAAGGCTTTATAAGCGACCAAGTCCCTGCTTTCCCCTACGCCAGTGCCAAGCTAGCACCACTACGTGCTAAGGCGCAAACCTTGGGCAAAGATGATTTTACGCCGCTATGGAGTGGCACCGATCGCAGTGGCTGCCACGCCATAAGCGCAGCCGAACTGACTCGGGATTTAGCCGCACAACTCAAATAGCCGCGTCAATGAGCGGCTAATTATCATTAGGTAATAATCTGCGCATCAGGGATGGTGCGCTTGATGTAGGTTTTTAAGTCGTCCACGTAGTGGCTATCAAATACAAGGCTGACTTGACCCCCGCCGTTGTAGGGCAATTGGAATAGGCCTTTGTCATCACACGTGTCGATAACGACTTTACGGATCTCATGCACCGGGAACAAGGCTTCGCCAACACTGAGTAGCTCTTCTTCGACCTTGATGTGCTCGAAAGGATTAACGAGCTGTTCGCTCATACCATAACGATAGCGATGCCACAGCAGGGGAACATTAATTAAACCCGCAGCTCCCCATAGGCGGTAATCATCGCGAACAAAGCCAGCGACCAATAGGGTGATGGCTAACAAGGCGAGCACCCACATCCACCATCCTGTTTTTCCTAATTTGCTAAATGCGCTATGCATGGCCCATCCTTCTGCTTACTAGAGGTATTCATGGTAACGGGATTGGCGAGTAAGGAAAAGCCCTGTGCTGCTACGAAGAATAAGCCGATGTATCACTTAATTTGCGGGAGCGGCAGCAACCACAAACCAAGACCCACTGATAGATATCCCAGAAAGATACATGGCCCGGGTCAGCTTCGCCTGTTTGTGCAGCACAGGGGGAAGTTCACTGTTCAAGGGAACAATATTGATGTTATGTTATAACAACTTGGTTTTCAACCCCAACTCGGGTAAAGCCTCAGAATTGTTAGGTAAAGGTATGATGGCGCGTGGCCGCAAAGCGATTCAAAATATGGTGGATAACATACACTAGACATAAACTGGCGGTGATCGCCACACACACAGAGCTGAAGCGGTACAATGCGCTATATACTAAGTCTTGGTTTGGCGCGAGTGATTGTCCGAATAAAATGCCAAAGGTGGTGATAACGCCAAATCCAACCCCCGGCATACCGCCTCCTAATACATGGTAGCGACTAAAGACAAAGGTGAGGATCCACAACACCAATATTGGAAACACCAGAATCTGGCTGTAGGTAAACAAGAGTAATTGCGCTGCCAACGCCAAGTTGCAACCGATTAACGTGCCGATAGCGCGTTGCCAACCCGCCATTGATGCCGCTTTCCAACACAGTGGAAAGAGAATCAAAATAGAGGCGGCTTGGGCCGATACCGAATCTTGTAAATCCAGTATCTGAAAGACCATAAAAGAGAGGGTGGCGACGGTGGCACATAACAGCACCTCATGGCGGACACTGGCTGCATCTTTAGCGGCGCGCGAGATGGGCGTGCGCGTGCTCACATCAGGAAATAGCCAATGCATAATATAGGCACTGACTAGGCTCACAGTTACTGCCAAAAAGTTACTAAAGATCAATGGGTATAAGCCCAAGCCGGTGGCGCTGTAACTGGCGAAATGTAATTGAATAGATAGCCCAACCACACTCATGGCGCCGAATAGGAAGTGGGCACCGCGACTCATTTGATAAAATAACAATGCAAACATGGCAAAAGCCAGTATCGACATCAGGATTGGATGAAAACCAAATAAGCCTTGCAGCACCAATACCGCGAAGCCACAAAACAATGCACTGGCGATAAACTGGCGGACAATATGCGCATTTATGATCGGTACTAAACCCAGCAACAGCATAGGGTAGACAGTAAAGAAAATACCATTGGGCCAATCAAACAGCTTACTCAAGCTAAACCCGAGCGTTGCGCCGGTGGCGATGCGGAGCATTTGGCGAATGTCGTTGGCGGTTAGGCTCATGGCACAGCTCCTTGGTTAATAGATATAGTGCATTAGGCTCACGGCCTGAATTTGTGCGTTGGCTAGCAGTTGCTCCACTGGGTCATCGGGCACGATTTGCACGGTGGCTCTCGCGCCACTGGCAAGGTGGGTTGAGGTAAACTCATCATCGAGTTGCAAATGCACGCGTTGACGTTGGGCATCACGGACCCAGCGGTTAGAGGTTTCGACCTCAGCCAGGGTCCCATTGGCGCTGAGCTGCCCGGCGCTTGAGCCTGCGGCAAGCTCGCTGACATGGGCTGCAAACACTTGCCCGGGTAGAGCATCGAAGCTGACTAAGGCGCGGTTGCCGATACGCACGTGATACAGCGATTTTTCACGAAAATCAGCGGCCAAGTCTAGTTGCTCAGTCACCAGCCCCGTCATCGCCATTCCTGCTTTGGCATAGGTACCTGTGGTCACTTGTAGATTGCTAATAATGCCATCATGAGGCGCCACCACTTCGGTATAACTGAGATTCAGCTGTGCCTGCTGCAGCTGATTACGGGCCTGTTGCCAAGCGATATTGTCCTCACCGTGCGCGCCGCGCTTTATTATCAGTGCTTGCAGCTTGGCTTTTACGGTACTGACCTGTGCCTGGGCACTGGCCAGTGCGGCACTGATCTCATCACTGCGCTGCTGCGAAATAGCCTGTTTATCAAGTAGGGTACGGCTGCGTTGATGTAGGCTTTGCTGCTCATGTAACTTGGCTTGAGCCGCCGATAAGTCGGCGCGCAAAGCCTTGATGTCAGCATCGAGCTGTTGGTTTTGCTGTTGCACTTGTGCCAAGGCCAGTTCGGCTCGTTTTACAGCAAGTTGGTATGGGCGAGGGTCGATACGCATGAGTACCTCGCCTTGGCGCACATGTTGATTATTGCGAACCGCCACAGTAACAATTTTGCCATTAACCTGCGGGGTGATTTGCGTCACTGGGTGGTAAACGCGCGCCTGTGGTGTCATTGGCATGTATAAATCAGCAACAATAAAATAGCCAAAGCACAGGATAAACAGCATGATGGCGATTTTAACGTAGCGTGCGAACTGCTGATCGGGAGTCGGTTGCTGGCTCACTCTTGGTCCTCCATAAATTGATTGGCATTGTCTTCTAAGGCCACTAGGCCAAGCGCCATCATATTAAGCTGCTCATCGCTCAACCCTCGGTATAAGTGAGTTTTGACCTCGCTGATCCGCGCTTTGAGCGCCGATAATTGCTGTTCACCTTGCGCTGTGAAATATAGGCGCCGACAGCGCTTATCGTGCTCATCGACACGGCGCTCAATCACCTGTGCGTGCTCCAGTTGTTTCAGGGTGCGGGTGAGGCTTGGCATTTCTATATCTAAGCTAGTGGCCAGTTGGTGCTGCGTACAGCCTTCGCCAAGATGGTGCATATGCATCATTGCCGTCCAACCCGGTTGTGTGAACCCTAGTGGCTCAACGGCGACTGACACCGCTTGTCGGCAGATACGGTGAACGCGGCCAAGCTTGCCACATAAGCTTAAATCGAGGGTTTCATGAAAAGGAATATCAGCCATGGTGCAGCGCTCTCATTTAGTTAGCAGGCTAAGTATATTACAATAGTTAGCACGCTAAGTAAATATTCGAGGTTATTTGCCAAGGCTATGTCGGAGGACTCAACCTGGGTGTGAACCCTTAGAAGGGTGATGTAGTTAGCAATAAAAAGGCAATTTGATGACTGTTAAGCAGCGCGCATTTATGGGAGTTTGATGGAGGTTGCGCTGCTGTCATCAATGTTGCGATAGTGCGAGTAAGAAGAGATTATCAAAGCGCTCCGAGTGCCCCCCGTTGGGCTTATATTTCAATTTAAAAAAAGGGGCTACAGCTTTACTGTAAACCCCTTTGACACTTTGTTGATGTGCCAGTTACAGCGGCAATACCTCGAACACGGCCACATAACTGCCACGGCGAGTTTGCGCCGGAGCTTTGGCTTGCTGGTCTTCATACTCGGCTTCAAACCAGTACATTCCTGGCTGCGTAAATTGCAGCTCAATTTGACCATTATCATCGGCGGTTAACTGTGTGGCGATGTTGCTATCACGATACCGCTCGCCTTGACGAACTAAGGTTACCTTTGCCCCAACTGCAGGCTGGCCATCGATCAGTAGCTGCATAGGAGCACTTTCATCAACGTATAAATCGTTCGGGTGGGTTAGGGCATTAAGCTCGAGCCCTTGGCCGCTTGGGGTAATTGCCGTGTCATTAGGAGCTCCAAGGGTGACGAAGGTTTCCATGCGACGAGCAACATCGCTCACTTGCAACTCTTTGGCATCGCTGGGTACTTGCTGTTTGAACTGCGCTAAAGTGCCGGTCTTTCCACGGCCAGGCCAATATTGACGTTCGCCCTCTGCATCCACCCAGCGGGCGACAATGGAGCGGCTGGCGTTAAATACGCGGTAGGTTCCTTGCTGCTGTAGGTGCAGATCAAACACACTGCGATAGCGAAGCTTGGCGCTATTTTCTAAATCCACAGCTTGGCCATCGGGGCCAATTGCAGTCAGTCGCTCAAGCGGATAGGCATAATGGTCGGGATTAAAAATGCCGTTGGCGATTGCGGCGTCAAAGGTGATCCATTCATCATCACCTGAGACCACTGTGGTACTTGGTTTAAGCCACACTCGGTGGGCGTGTGCTGATTGGCTAATAACGGCTGTGGTTGCAAGGGCGGTGCATAGCGCCGCGCTGATAATTGTTGCTAGCTTCATGTGTTAGGCTCCATAGTTAGTGTAATTGTGCCGAGCTCATGCTGGCCTTGCTCGGTATGGTGTTGTGATTGGGTTATCGGTAATGTCAGGGGAATGCGGATCAGCTCGCGCCCGCCTAATTCCCTCGCCGCTTCAACATTGAGGGTGTACTCACCATCAGGGAGAGCGGCCAATTGCGCTGCGAAAGGGCTTAAATCAAGGGTGGCCACGCCAGGGCGGCGCGTCGCGCCGGTGACGCCATCGACAGGGAGCGACAAGCTGCGACCACTGCGACGCCACCATAAACGCAAATCTTTTAACCACTTCTCACCCTCACGGTCAGCGAGCTTGGTGTCATACCAGATGGCTAAATCAAGCACCGCTTTGCGCTTGCTATTGGCTAACCACACGGCCACATAAGGGGGGTGATATTCGGCCACGCTTAAGCGGGGAATTTCGACTTGCAGCTTGTTCGCTGACGCCGCGTGGGCAGGTAGCACGAGCACCAAAGCGGGTATACCTAATCCCGCCAGTACCAGTGGCCACGTTGATTTGCGGCCTTTGGCATAACGTTTTAGTAATAACAGCCCGGTGATCGAAAAAACGATGCAGGCCACAGAGAAAAGATCAATAAACATACTCCACCACATACCGGTATTCCGGCCCTTATGTAAGTCATTTAGATAGGCTATCCAACCACGGTCGGTAGCTTCTTGATAAAATTCGCCGGTATCTAAGGTCACGGTAAACCAGCGGTCACCCCCGGCTTTGGGCATGGCCACATAAAGCTCAAAGTCACTCCACTCAAGCTGTTTATAACTGGCAATAGACTGTTCGGTTTGACCTTGATACCAACGCTGAAAACTCTTTGGTAGCTGCTCGTTGTTGGCGGCGGCTTTCAATTGATTGAGGATGGCATCGGGCACTTGCGCTTCAATCTGCTGCACTTGTGCGCGGGACTCAATGCTTGCGGCATGGTTTAGGGTGATCCCTGTGACAGCAAAAAGCAGCATGCCAATAAGGCACACTGCTGAACTGATCCAATGCCAAGCTTTGAGATCCCAAAGCTTACTACGTTTGGCCATTTAGAAACTCCAGGCTAGCGACGCCCAGTAGCGACGTCCGTCTTCGATGTAGCCATATTCATCTTCACGAATTTCCTTATCAAAGAGGTTGTACACCCCAAAACCTAAACGTACAGAATCCATGACTTGGTAGTTGGCGCCTAAATCAGCAGTAGTGTAAGACGGCGCAATGAGGCTCGACTGTGAAGGGCCGGTTGTCGGTTGGCTTTCCTCACCGCGATAATGCACGCGCAACCAAGTGCCTAAGGCATCACTGGCTTGCCAGTTGAGCGACGCTTGTGCCAGGTGCTCCGGTAATTGATTCAACGGACTGCCGGCGTATTCACCGGTTTTTTGTTCCGAGTCGGTGTAGGTGTAGTTAAGCGCCATCTTTACCGCGCTGGCGAGCTGATAGTCTAGTGAGACTTCTACCCCTTGAGTGGTCGCCTCATCAACATTGGTATAGGTTGTTGGCAGTGAGCCAAACTCATTGGGCCCGTCGGTGCACTTTGTTAACGGGCAAGCTACGCGAGAGATTTTATCGTCAAACTCGTTATAAAAAACCGTGGTCGATGCACTTAAGCCTTGCTCGGTATCGAGGTAAATCCCCATTTCATAGTTGAGCGAAGTTTCAGGGCTTAAATCAGGGTTACCATAGATGTTGCCGCCCCGGCTAACCTGGCCCCAAGCAGCGGTTGTTTGTCGTAGGTTCGGTGCTCTGAAACCACTGGAAATACCGCCTTTAACGGTCAGGGTGTCATTGGCGTTATACACCGCATACAACCTTGGGCTGGTATGGCCACCGAATTGTTGGTCTTTGTCGTAGCGCAGCCCAGCAGTCAAGGCCAGCTTCTCGGTGGCTTGGAACTCATCTTCTGCAAATACCGAGTACATATCGTTATCAATTTGCGTGAGCTCACTAATACGGTTGCTGGTGTTATCTTCTAAATCTTCACGTTGGTAGGCCACGCCGGCACTCATTTTGTTGCGCTCATTAATAGGCAAGGTCCACAAACTTTGCACATCAATGTTTTCAACAATCATATCCCGTGACTTGTTGTCGTACTTATCGTATTGCGCATAGCTAAATGACTGGCCAAAATCCCAATAACCGGTGTGTGAGAGTGAAATGGTTTGATTATCGTACTCGGTTACGGTGGACTCTGGGCAGCCACGACGGCCGCAATTTTCCCCTGGTGCTAGTGGTTCTACGGTTTTGCCCAAGGTGGCATCCAGAGTTTGCGATGCACTGGCAATGTCGAGTAAAAAACTGTGGGCATCACTGGGTGTGAACGATAACTTAGCTTGGTAATTCTCCGCTTCTTTACCGCGAAAGCCGCTGTAAATATCGTCTTCATCGCGGTTGCTGAATTGGCCATACACTTGCAGCCCGAGCTTTTCAGGGATCAGTGCGCCAGCGGCAAAGAAGTTGGCTTGGTGAATATCACCCGATTCACTGCTTTCTTGCATGGTGGTATCCAAGCGCAGTTCACCGTACCATTGCTTGGGGGTTTTGCGAGTAATAATGTTGATCACCCCACCGATGGCATCGGAGCCATACAGAGATGACATGGGCCCGCGCACCACTTCGATACGCTCTATGGCGGCCAGTGGTGGTGTCCAGGCGCCTTCAACCCCTGGGCCATCGCTATTCGGGCGAGTTTCCCTTGAGCTTTGGCGTTTGCCATCAACAAGAATCAGGGTGTATTGGCTGCCCATACCCCGGAGGCTGATGTCTTCACGGTCGCCGCCACCGGTGACAACCACCCCAGGGACGTCGGTCATCGCATCGGTTAAGTCGCGGTAAAAGCGTTGCGAGAGCTCCTCGCGATCGATTACGCTTATAGAGGCGGGGGCATTTTTAATAAGCTGCTCGTAACCCGAGGCGGTTACCACGATTTTTTCCATGTCGTTATCAGGTGCTTGGTTAGCATGAATGCTGGTGCTTAAGGTAGCGAGCGCAGCGGTGATAGCGAGGGATAACGGGGCGATACGACGTTGCACCGTGAACATTGGGGAACCTCCGTGGTATAATTAAGGTAAATGATATTAATTCTTATTTGATGGTATGCTGTTGCACCTCTGCGAGCAACGCGCTTTTTCTTAAAGGTTGTTTAAGGAATTCTTAAAAGTATGAACACCAAGCTAACGCGCGCCCTCAAGGTGTTTGCGAAAACGGTGGAAACCGGCAGTATGAGCCAGGCGGCTCAGCAATTACATATGACCGCTTCAGCGGTCAGTCAACAAATCACTAAACTTGAACAAGACATTGGCCTGAGTTTATTTAACCGTAATACGCGCAAGCTCACTCTGACTGAGGCCGGTGAGATTTACTACGCCTCGTCGGTAAAGCTACTCGCTACGGCAGAGCAGGCGCAGAGGCAACTCGAACAGCTTCAGCATACCCCTTCGGGGCAGTTGAAAATTGTCGCCCCAATTGGCTTTGGTGGTGGCTTGTTAAGTCAGCCTATAAAGCAGTTGACCGAGCAGTTTCCGAAAATTGAAATTCAGCTTACCTTGACCGATGAGCCCTTTGATATTATTGCTGGCGGGGTTGATTTAGCCATTTGTATTGGCCCTTTAACGGACTCGGGGTTAATAGCCAGGCACTTGGCCGATTGGCAGTTGATCCCTTGCGTTAGCCGTACTCACCCATTGGCTGAACTTAACCCTCAAGACCCGGATGCGCTCGCGGCGCAAACCTTTATTGGCCACACCGGGGCACAGCGCATAGGTCAAAAGCTGACCCATCAGCACAGTGGTGACACCTTTACACTGGGCCAACCTCGATTATTAGTGAACAATATGCAGGCCGCCATTCAGCTCACTTTAGATGGCATTGGTTACGGGTTATTACCGGAGCCTGAGGTGCGACATCTGCTCGCTTGTGGTCGATTACAGCGCATATGCCCCCAATGGCAGCTGCCTCATTACAGTGTCTATGCGGTGACCCCGCATCGTGACACTGTTGCGGCTAAAACGCGCGCCGCGATTGATAGTCTGCGTGCTTGGTTTGAGCAGGTTTCCACAAACCCTGAGTTGTTTGTAGGGGAGCCTTAGTCGCGAGCTTGCTGCGCTAAATAACCGCACCTATTAGGGCTGCTCGCTTTACGCTGCTGAGCTTCGTACGCGGCGCATAAGCACGAAGGCAAGTGGCAATATGAATAACGAGCCAATCATCCCCAAAATCATATGCAACTGGTTGGGTCTATCAAGTGTAGCGAGCGCGCTCATGTCGCTACGATGGACCAAAAATGCCACAACGATAGCCGCGAAGAGCACGGGTTTGATAATGTTGTAACCGGCCAGCTTGATAAGCCCATAGGCAAAAGGCAGTGTCAGTAACAGGTTGAGAGCAAATCATGGCATTGTTATTTTTATTGTATGCTTTTTAACCGGGTAAGAATCTTGAGCAATAACAACACGCTTGGCAATTGTGTGGCTATGTAGTGATGTTCACAGTTTAGTTGCGTGCTGGGTCAAAACGTATCTTAAAGCAGAAACGAATAGGTTTAGACCATTATCATACAAGCAGTTGCTAGCGAGAAGGAGACGGCATTTTAGCGCGTTTTTGGATAAAAATGAGTGAGGACGAATGCGTGCTTTGTGCCAGAAGAAGACGCTGATAACGCTAAGCGGAACGGTGTAAGAGTCCCAGCGACCAAAGGGAACGACAATAGCGCATTATTATATCTTTTTACCACGGCCCAATAAAACGATCTAGATTAGCAAGTAACAAAACAGGCAAAATGCTTGTCGTAAAACTTACAAAAAATAGCCGTGCATTAGTGAGCCAATTTAACTTTTTAAGCCAGTAAACACAAAGAGCCGACAAACCAACACAAGGTATAAAACCACCCATAATTGAATAGAAAGCAAGTACCATTGCTACAGATTCGATACTGCTTGTAAGAGATGATGGGTACTCACCAAACGGGCCAATATAGCCAACAAGAGGTACAGGAAGACGATAGTAAAAAGCAGAGATAACTCCCCACACAAACAACCCGCAATAGAAACAAAATATTCCTTTAAAATAACTCATGATGTTTCCTGAGATATAACACGCTAAAGTTGGCGACGAAGGAGCATAAGCCTGCTATTTTGTGTCCTTAATAATTAGTTTGTTATATTTTCTTGAGATTGTATAAATTTTCGCGCATCACCCCATCTTGCTTGACTGGTAAAACTACAACAAGAAAGTCTCTGTTTTGGCGCACCTTGATCACAGACCAAGTAAACTTTCCCGACAACCAAGCTCATATCAAAAGATGCGCCAGTGATCGGAGCAACTAAAGTGTTTAATTTTTGTGTTTCTCCCTGATAAAAAGTCATCGGCTTTCCTAATTTCCCAACAACCTGTTCAAATTCTAAGTCAGTTTCTTCTTTGTAGAAAGCACTTTTAAGCCTAGCGGTATAAATACTTGGACAATTTTTTATATATTCTTCGACGGTATTCTCCAAACAAGAGCATGAATAGACGGGAAGAGAGAATGCAGCGGTAAGAATGAAAAGAAATAGGCTAAATTTACTCACGGTTCCTCCGAAAATATAACGCCGCATTTTGCAATTAGCTCAAACTCAGCTCTTTGCATATTCTATTGAAGCTGAGCATTGGAACTCTGGCATCCTGTTCTAAATGCAATCTAACAGCCACGCTATTATTTCTTAAGAAACGTAGCAACCGATTTTTACGAAGCTGTACGTTGTTGGCCTCCAAGTACCGTTGAATTCCCCATATTGCCAACCTATCTGTTGCTCCTCGTTCGAACAGATCTAGCTGTTGCAGTGTGCCCAATCCGTACTGAAGAAGTGAAGACCAATTAAGTGCAAGTTCTGAGATATTTTCACCGTGTGAGTTAATGGCCAATTGAATAACTTTAGACATCAATTCTTGAAGCTTATAGCCAATAGAACTACAAACCACTTCTAGTGCATCATCAAATTCAATCCCTAAATCTGTCGAAATCTCAACATATGTACAACCACTCAGCCAAAGTCGAATGACCTGCAGAAGCAAACCATCTTCAATATCCTCTAAATCGAGAAGGGGATACTCTTTTACCTCTAAGACGACTTCTTCTAACCAATGCTCGTCTAAAACATCTTCCAGTTCTGTCCACAAGTCCAACTCAACGACTTCTAAACCTTCGAGGTAATTGAAATACCTCGGAGATGAGCCACTGGATTTGAGTGCTGGCCAACGTGCTGCATCAATACTTTCTTGGATATGCTGTGATCTGAGTCGAAATACTTCTTCTATCCTTGCTCTCAATTCATCAGTATCGCAGTAACGAAACGCTAAAGTAGACTCAAGTATATCCCCCAAATGATCCTCAAAATCATTTAACTCTATATCTCCAGGAACCAAATCAATTAGAGCCATATCAATCCGATCAAGAATGCTTAGGAACTCAGGATTTTGACGTTCAAACAAATCGTTACTTAACTGAATATTGAGCTCTCTAATGCTCTGATCGATATTTCTAATAAGATTAAAAAGTGCGCCTTTTGCAGGCTCCATTCGCTCATCTCTAAAAACAGACTCTGCAATATTTTGCTCATCCGAATTTACAAAAATCACCCTGCCTCTTGCTTCTTTTCCAGCTCGGCCTACACGCCCTACGATATTCTTTATATTTCGAAGCTTAATGGGCTCCATGATTCGACCGTTAAATCTTCTGATCGTATGCATGACTAATGTGCGGATAGGTAAATTGACTCCTTCAGCAAGAGTGGTGGTGCAGATTAGAATGTTAAATAAATTGCCCTGAATCCCTTCTTCCATCTCCCTTCTAATTTCTTGAGGAAGGTCGCCGTGATGAAACCCAATCCCATGTGATAGCAAAGCCCTCAATTTGTGAGTCGTTCCAAATTGGAATCCAATATAATCTCTTAGTTGCTCCAATGCTTCAGACTGTTGAAAATCGTCATTGCAAGAGAATGCATCGTTCTCGAACAGCCTTAGCATTGCATTTGTTAACCCACTAACGCCATTAGGCCCCTTCTGAGTTGTAAATATCGCAACAGCACCGTGTTTTCTAGATTTTAGCGCACTTATGCTTGCCAGCATCGCTGGAGAACCACGTTGGGGTAGTAAGTTTCTATTTCCTGTATTTCGATTAATAAATCTAAAATCATCTTTAACGATGAAATTTCTAAGAAAGTAACTTTTCGGCTGCTCATAAATTGTATTGAACGAAAGCTGCCAATAATCCTTTTGTTGTCTTCTTAGAATAGCGTAATCAATCTCAACTGGCTTATATTCAGAAACCGATAAAGCCTCTTCACTCCCTCCAAGCCAAGCATGTATTTCATCGATATTGGGTAGAATTGCAGAAATAAATACGATTTTTCTTCTAATATCCTCATTAGACTTTAACCTTGTAAGCAAAACTTCATATTGAAACCCTCGACTTCTATCGTCGATAAGGTGGCCTTCATCGCAAATGACGGTTGTAAACTCTGCAAGCAACTCAGAATTCATTTGGCTAATAGCCACTAGTTTTTCGGGGGTCACGATCAAGACATCCGTAGTCTCTATATTCTGACCTTCGCTTCTAGTGGGTATATTGCCTCCATATGCAGCTAATACATTGATGTCAGCTAACTGGAGACGTGCCGTAATCCCTGCCTTGATTTCTGCGGCTAATGCCCTAAACGGTACTATGAAGAGAACTTTTTTTTGCCTGACTCTTACTTCGTTAAAAATCACAATCTCGCATAAAGATGTTTTTCCTGAGGAAGTAGGCATCTGAAGGCTATATACTTCGTCTTGGTTACTTAGAATTCCATTTTGAAGTGCAATCTTCTGAGAAGGAAAAAGCTCCCAAATTGAAAACGCTCCTTCATTAAAAAGAAACGGCTCCCAAACCTCAGGTAAGAACTCATGAGCGAAATTTGAAAGATTTGTTCCAACGCTATATTCACAATACCTTTCAAGGCACTTAAGCAGTAGTTTTGATGCTATATATAGTCTTGGATCTTCTTCTAATCCCAAGGCCATTGAATCTCTAATACTGTCGTTTAACTCATCCCATATTTTTCCTGTTGGCAATCGAGCAACATCAGAAAATAACTCTTCATAGCTATTAGAAGATGAAATAGACCTTAGTAAAAATGTGTAAAGGAATTTTTCTTCATCTAACAACGAATCTGAATTAGATACATCCTTTAGGATTAAGGTTGCTGTAGCTGGATAATCAGAGATATAGAAACACGCAGCCGCATAGATCAAGTTAAGTGTGGGCTCTACCCCTTTAATGTAGCGAGCAGCTGCACTCTTCGAATAGATAAGCAAGGTCTTCGCCAGCTCACGCAAATCGGATTTTAAAGCATTAGCATCCTCTTTCCTTAAGCTCTCGAAGATCGCAGAAAAGGCACTGATATATAAATCGTCAGTTCTGTTTCTAACTACATAACCTACCCAATCCTCTTCAGGTATATTGAATTCAGCTGCGCTTTCCCAAGATTCAAGCTGCGCTATCATATTCCCGAGAGCATTATTCATTAGGCACCTCATCTATAGCGCGCTGAAAGCACCTTTGATAAACATCCTTGAGTCCAGGAACTCCAAGAACTACGACCTCAAACGCTTCACTTTGTTCTGGCAAATCTAGTTCTCTTTGCAGCTCCCCATCTAGTAAGTTCCTGTCAATGATGGCAAATGATCGATAATATTTCTGAAATGTTGTAGAGACTGCTTCATCAGAAAACCTTGTGTATAACGCAATGGCTTCAGCGGTGTCTTCGGCTACTGCTCGCTCTTTTAGCCAAGTAAGTGTTCTCGACAACCGTCCAGTGCTATCGGATATGTATCCTTCAATCGATTTTTCTATTGGTAAAGTACTATTGCTTGGCGTGGCCATTGCTTTCGCTTCGGCGCATAAGACGAAGTCGTTTTCAGAAGGGACACCTTCGTTTTCTCGAAACAGTAGTATGATGTCCGAATGAGGCGCAGCTTTATTCCGATCTTGCTTTAGTTGCCATTTCATTACTTCAATAAGCTGCTCTTGCCGCTCATTAGACAAATAGAATAAAGATAAAATTTCACCAAAATCACCTGACATTACAGCGCCTGGATCAGGGAACTTGCTGCCGATTATTGCTGAAGCAATTTGCCCGCTACGTTCTATTTGGTTAGGTAGTCTTTCGCGTCGAAAATAACACCAAGGCAGATTTTCAACCAGAAAGTCCTCTAGAATTGCCTCATTACCCTCACTCAGAACATGAGTCCTTACTTCAATAGCACCTTCGGGCTTTTGATAGTCTTCAAATAAGTCGGTGACATCAACCATGAACTTTTGGATTCCAATTTATTATTTTTTCTATTTGTATCATCGAGCAATTTTCACTACTTTGAGACTCATTAAATTCCGAAGAATGACTATGATTATTAGCACTGTTCCCTTGTGATTCCCTAAGAGGCACTTGTTATACGTAATTTATTGATTTATATAATCTCGAATTCCGTGACTATAACCTAATGCAAATGCTTGATGAACACTTCTATGCCTTCCATCGGCACCTGCTTGTGAGTCACCTAAAGCATCAATATCTAATCTGATCGATTCTTGTAATGCAAAACCCTGATCGTAACCAGAGTTATATGCGCATTGGCAGCACTTGTGGCGGCCATGCTCATGCATTTGATGCCTAGATAAGTTAGTTAATTGGGTTTCATCAAGAGTTCTTGAGTGTGGGTTTGTACATGGCATAAAGTTCTCCTTCAATTTATATATGCACAGGTATTTGATTTACGTATAACAGCTTATTAGTGAGACCTTGCAAGGTATGCTACCTTGTAAGGTAGGAGATTACTTATGTATAGACAAACTAATAAGGCTTCAAAAAATTATCGTAAATCATACACTAATCGAAAATTTGCTATAGAACAAGAAAGCTTTGTATAGCCACAAAACATTCCTGAACTAAGAAGAATAATCGAAATCACCGATTACGATAGTGGTGAACCCATTACTCATAAACTTGAACTGTATAAAACTGATCGGATCGATTGTTATAAAGTTTTAGTCGACGGAAAGCTTTGGAAAAAGCGTATTGGTTGGAGCAACATCTTGGCAGGAATTAGAAAAGCCCTTCCTAGATTAGCTAGAGAGTGACAGTCCGTTTTGCTCTAAGCCTCCCTTAGAGCATTTACGTTAACTCTTTTTGGGGCAGAAACGAGTTAGGTGTGAAGGTTCGCTTTTGGCGTATATGCGGCTATCGGATTTAGTACAATTTGACCAAACCTGACAGATAACGTTAAAACTTATCCAATCGTTCAGTGCTTACTGAGTATCGGCCTCACAAAGCGTGGTGTGTAAGTCATCACTCACCTTGTCTATTAGTCGTATCAACTCCATCCCTTCTTCATCACTGATATTTTTGAGGTTACAGCGCATTTGCTGGGGAATTTTTTGCGCGGTGTGTTTGGCTTTTTTTCCATAGTCGCTGAGCACGACCCGTTTTACCCGCTTGTCATGCTGATCATGGATCACTTGCACAAAAGATTTCTGCGTGAGCTTTTTTAAAATTAAACTCATGGCACCACCATCAATATGGGTTTTCTCAAGTAATTGATGAATGGTGATTTGGTCTTTTTCCCATAATGCCATTAACACCACGTACTGTGGGTAAGTAATATCGAGCTCACGCAATAACGGACGATAGGCCCGGGTGAAGGCGTTAGCCACAGTGTAAAAGCGGTGACACAGCTGGTAGTCAAGTTTTAAAGCATTGTCGGTCATGATCTCTCCTTTATTTTATTTTGCATGCAAACAACTTGATCTTCAAGTTGGCCATCGCTATTATTTATTTTGCATACAAAATAAATTGCTAAATAGTTAACTAGAAGGAGGCCAATAATGGCGTTAGAACAGATTCTTTATAGTGCAAAAGCCACAGCAACTGGTGGACGAGACGGCTCTGCCAAGTCGGATGACGGCCGTTTAGATGTTGACCTATCGGTTCCAAAGGGGCTGGGGGGCGATGATGGTCAGGGCACCAACCCTGAGCAGCTTTTTGCCGCCGGTTATTCAGCGTGTTTTATTGGCGCGTTGAAAAAAGTGGCTGGCGATCAAAAAATTAAGTTACCTCAAGATATTGCCGTCACGGGTGAGGTTGCAATTGGTCCAAAAGGGCAGGGCTTTTCTATCGACGCTAAGCTCACCGTGGATTTGGGGGATATGGACAAAGCGCAGGCGCGTCAATTAGTGGATACCGCGCATCAGGTTTGCCCTTATTCCAATGCCACACGTGGCAATATTGATGTGGAATTGGTGCTGGCCTAAAGGCACAGCCTAGTCGCGACAAGGGCGGCGACAGCGTGTCGCCGCCTTTATATGGTTATTTATCGGCCTGCTTTTCGCCGTGCTTTTCAAACCACCACAGAATGTAGGCGACTTTTGCCATCAGGTTCGAGGGCCGCTTGGTGATGCCATGCGAGGCATCAGGAATACGCACCATGGCGGTATCCACCCCCTGCAATTGCAATGCTTGGTAGAACTGCTCCGTTTCGGAAATAGGCGTACGATAATCGGCCTCACCGGTTAATAGCATGGTGGGGGTGGTTACATTGCCCACATAGCTAATAGGTGAGCGCTCCATATAATGTTGCATATGCTCCCATGGCTTGCCTGGGAACCAGTAATCCGCAAAGAAGGGATAAAAATCAGCCGTTAGTACAAAGCTAAACCAATTAATTACAGGCTTGGCAACCACCGCCGCAGCAAAGCGATCGGTATGGCCGACTATCCACGAGGTAAGTACACCGCCGCCAGAGCCGCCGGTTACATAGAGTTTAGTGTCATCAATAAATCCTTTGGCAACTAAGGCATCCACACCCGTCATCAAATCATGGTAGTCGTTGCTTGGGTAGTTATGATGAATCGTTTGCGCAAAGTCTTTGCCGTAAGAGTCACTGCCGCGTGGGTTCATGTACAGCACCACGTTGTCTTGAGCGGCGAATAATTGTGCTTCAGCGCTGAAGTGAGGCCCGTAGTTGGCCACCGGTCCACCGTGGATCTCGAGAATCAAAGGGTATTTCTTGGTTGCATCAAAGTGCGGTGGGTAAACAATCCAACCCTGAATGTCGAGCTCATCGTGGCTGGACTTAACCCACAATTGTTCCACTTTTCCAAGCGTTTTGTTGGCCAAGGCATCTTCATTTAAATGCGTTAACCGCAGCGCTTCGCCGCGCTTAGTCAAGGCCACATCAGCAGGGCGCTGAGTGTCGGCGAGCGTGAATGCAATATCACCCTCGGTGCTAACGTCAAAATCGCCGCCTGAGTAGGGGCGACCAAAAGACACGCTCCCCACTTTGTCGGTGATCACCTTGGCTTCACCGCGCAAAGGTTGGTAGCCAATGGTGGTTTTGCCTTCGCTATCGTAGCTAAAGTACAGACCGCGACTATCATCCGCCCAGTGTATTTGCGCTACTGCGCGGTCAAAGTCCGGCGTTAAGCTGCGCGTCTCGCCAGATTCTAAATCACGGATGTAGAGCTGAGTGTTTTCATAGTTAGTGCGCTTATCGTCATAGCCGGTGTAGGCTAAGTAACGACCATTGGGAGACACCTGCGGCTGGCTGTCTGGGCCATCGCGGTCGGTGATGGCGCGAATGCTCAGAGTATCAAGCTCCAGCGCGTAAATTTCTGAGTTTATCGGCTTTAACTCATGGTCGCTGTGACGGTTTGCTGAAAAGTATAAGATACTGCCATCGTCACTAAAGCTGATACTGCCGCCATGGTCAAAGTCACCGGATGTGAGCTGCACCGCGTTGCCGCCATTGGCAGCAATACGAAACAGGTGATTATGGCCTGCTTTGGTATAGCCAGCGCCATCAGCGCGGTAGTAAACCTCATCGATAAACAGCGCTGGGTCGGCCCATTTTGCGCCTTCGGGCTTACCGGGTAAGCTCACCGGGCTATTGGGCTTAGCGGGCACAAACATACTGAATACTAAGCTTTTGCCGTCTGGTGTCCAGGTGGGCTTGGAGGGGCTCTGTGTAAGGTTGCTGATTTTACTCACCGCACCTGTGTTTAACCACTTAACATACAGCTGTGCGCTGCCATCTCGTGTAGAAATAAACGCTAAGCGACTGCCATCGGGGGATAACACGGGGGCAAAATCTTGATGTACGCCACTGGTTACCGGTTGCAGCTGTTTATTGTCGGTGCTGACCTGCCAAATATTACTAAATTTGCGGTCTGACTTAATGTCCATGCGATTGCGCACGAAATACACGGTATCGCCATCATCACTGATATCGATTTGGTTGGCATATTCAAGATTGAAAACGTCTTCAAGCGCGAGTACATCATGGCTAGTGCTTTGGGCCGCATTGGCGATACCGCTGGTTGCGATAGCTAAACCCATGGCCCAAGAGAGGGGAGTGAATTTCATAATCTGTCCTTGGCAGCTATGTCAGTCTCCCTGTTATAAAACCCATACTCTGTAGGTGCAACTTTATTCGATAGAAAATGACAGCTTGGTCATGGAGTTGCAAAAAATAAGGGCAGTAGCATAGCGATTAGCGCGATGATCATGCCACATTGGTTGGTCAATGAGATTTGCTTGCGCTTGCGGCTGATGTAATCGTCACTCAGGCTGTATCCACTTTCGTTGTTGAGCCAGGCATCTAAGTTGGTTTCCAGTGCTTTGGCTTTACTGAGTTTTAGCGGGTTATGATTGAGCACTGCGCGCAAGTCGGGATAGTACTGTTCAACATAGCTACGTAGCTGTTTACGAAGGGTAAAGCGCACCCATAGGTAGGCGCCAAAAAGGAGTAAGAAAATAATTAAGTTCATTGCTGTAAATCCATTTAACGAGCGTGACGTTTTATTTGTTCCCAAGTTTAGCAAAAATGTATAAAAAGTCAGCACTTTTATATTTAGCCAAAAGTATGACTACCATAAACCATCGCTACTCAAAATCAGTTGTACTGCAACAATAATAAACATCCAGCAATGGACCAAAATAGTCACCCATAGCTTTATGATAAAGGCGCGCTTTTGCGATTTATGACGCAACCAAGTTTGCGCCGCAAGGGCTCCTAGCCAGCCGCCGAATAGCGACCATATTAATAAGTCACGCTCGGGTGTACGTGGGCGTTGGCGCTGCGCCGCGCGTTTATCATGCCAAAACCACACAAAGGTTATTGTGCTCATGCATAAATAGAAGACGCTAGGCCAAAGAGTTTGCACTTGCCAACAGAGCAGTGCGACAGCGCAGACAAAGAGTAAGCTGCAAACACCTTTGCAAAGCTGCAATATAAACTTCATTATGTGTTGTCCGATAAAATTTGGCTCAAGTGTCCCTAGTCGGTGCCGATAGTATTTAAAAGCGAGCCATGACGCCAAGGACGCGCAATGCGCATTGATTCTTCCTACTCACAATCTATACCGACAACGCCTCAATCTGAGGGCACTTTACGCCTGCAACCCCAGCATAATCAAGCCAAAGCTCAGGCTGAGGCGGACATTAAGCAGAGCTTGCGCGAGCAACTGCCCGCGCATATTCAGAAAATGCTAGAACAAATCGAGCGCGTAAAAGAGCAAATAGACCAAGCACGTGAAAGGTTGAGAACTCTGCAAAACGAGCAAGACCCCAATGATGAGGAAGCGCACAAAGCAATGCTCGAATCACAGCGTAATCTTGTTGCCAATATGGAAGTACAGCTTATGCAAATGACCCAAGCGGTCACTGAAGCACTTAAAGAGGCCGGGATCTCTGACCCCGGTATACTCTTAAGTGCACTAAGCTAATAAGTTACCACTGCCTTTCGATACTAAATAGCACGCTGCGCGGGCGCCCGGGGAAGTAACGATCGCCGCTGAAAGTCGTGAAATCGGCACGTTCGGCATAGGCTGTGTCAGCAACATTCTCGACCCGAGCGATCACTCGCCAGTCCTTATTCACTTGCCATGCACCGCGTATATTTATGAGGTCGTGACCACTGTAGCGGTGTAAATTTTGTGGGTCGGTGTAATAATCACTGACGTGATGCCACTCAAGGGCAACATCGACATCGTCACTGACTTGCCAATGCAGTTGAGTATTTGCCACCCATTTGGGCGCGGTGTCCATAATGTTTCCCTTGAGTTGAGTGTCAGCGATGACTTGCTGGTGCTCATAGGTGTGCAGCGCCCGACTCAGTGCAAGTTGCAGCATTACCCGGCTGCTAGCCTGATAGCGTAGTTCTAACTCAATACCTCGGTGTTTACTTTCACCGTCACTGACATTAAAGAAGTCACTATCGCGGAAAATAAAGTTATCTTTGTGCATCACGTAGCCAGCCAGGTTGAAGCGCACTGAATTGTAAGCCCCCTTTACACCCAGCTCCACGCTATTGATGGTTTCGCTTTTTAAATCGGCCACTTGCTGCTGACGCTGGAGTTGATATAACTCTGAGGTTTGCGGCGCGCGGTAGCCTTTGGCGAGATTAGTGTAAGCAATAAGTTCAGGGCTCAGCTGATAGCTCAGCGATAGCTTCGGGGAGAGATCGGCAAAGCTGTTGTCGCCGCTCGCGGGGCGTGAATAACGACAACCGCCAAAGCCACATTCGCTGCCATCGTCACGGGTACGCCCAGCGAGCATATGGTTGTTGTAGTTGTAGTCGATGTGCTCGTAACGTGCTCCTAAAGTCACTAACCAGGCCGAATGACGATAAGAGAGCTGCGCAAAAGGGGCATACCATGTTGCATCAACGCTGTAATCGTAATGCTTTCCTTGTGGTACGGTGGCCTGTAAAAAGGCTGAGCCGGTGGTTGGCTGGTGTTGATATTGCAGCACGTCGCCTTGGGTGTACTCACCATCTATGCCTAGGTTTAGTTGCCAAGAATTGTTGAGTTGGGTTTGCCAAAGCGTTTGTAGGCCAAACCCTTGCTGGCTATTTTCCTCCAGCGGTTTACCCGGTAAAAAATGCTTTAAAAAGGTCATTTGCTGGTCGCGCACATAAGGGGTGATCATCCAGGTGGATTGCCCGTTTGCTTGCCAAGTAAATTGCGACCATAGCCGCGTCGCGCGATTTTTGCGAAAGGCTTCTGGGTTGGGGTTTTGCTGTGCCACTTGCTCATTTTTATAGGCTTCAAAACCCTCAATATAGCCTGCTGTTTGTTGGTCTAGATGGGTGTAGGTGAGCCCGGTTTGCACCCTCAAGGTATCGCCGCTATAGCGATAGCGCAGGTTGATTTTCTCTTGTTCGACACTCTCATCATCGCGGTAGCCGCTATCACGGGTAACACTGCTATTAATGCCAAAACCTTGCTCGCCTAAATCTTTACCGGCGCGCAGTTTTGCGCGTTTATAGCCATACGAGCCCACATCGAGGCCAGCGAAGCCGCCCCCATAAGTAGTATCGGGGGTAATCACATTAATTACCCCGTGCACAGCATTTGAGCCGTACAGCGCAGAGCCTGGCCCTTTAAGCACTTCAATACGCTCAGCCATTTCACTGTGCGCTTCAAACAGCTCATTAACGTTGCAGAAACCGGCTGCACGCAGGGCAATACCATCTTCTAATGCCAACACTTCGGCACATGCGCCCCCGCCGGTAAATACCGGAGAGCGCAATGATGGTAAATATTCTTGGCCGTTACCGTGTTGTAAATTGGCACCGGCGATTTGTTTCATGGCTTTTTCAATGTGTGTGCTGCCAAGGATAGCCAGTTGTTCAGCATTGATGGTGGCAATATTCAATGCCATAGCGTCACCTGAAACCGCCAATCGCGAGGCCGTGGTCGTGATGCGTTCAATCTCGGCTAAGTCATTTTGAGCGAGTGCCACTTGTGTAAACGCGAGTAGAGATAAGAATGTTGGTCTAAGCATACGTTTTCTGTGCATTTTTTGTTGATGGTACGGATTTGTAGCGCGCAGTGCAAAATTATACTCTCAGACGGTATTGGCTGATCACTGTGGTGCACAGTGGTGTCGAAATACCAGGGAATTAGTCAGGCTGTTGGTTTACCGGCGGGGCGAGTGAGGTGGGGGTGAAAGCACCGCAGCGAGGCTAGGTGCCTCGCTACTGTGATATAAGCGCTGCTAGGCGTCGTTGTTGGCTAACTTACAATTAGCATAATAGGTAGTGGTCGCAGGCCAGTCACTGAACACACCGATGACGCCAACATCTTGCGCTAATACATCCAGCACTTGCATCATCACACCATCTGAATCAACGGCATCGGTGATTGATTGGTAGTACCAGCCACCACCGCTCTCAAGCGGCCCAGAGCGCTCTAATGACCAAGCAATAATTTTCAATCCTGCCTCGTTGGCTGCTTTGGCATACGCCGAGGGAACAATCTGATTATTGTTATCTAAATCAAGTAACATCCAAATCGGTGGTGCAATAACTTCGATGCCCTGATTGACCAGCTCAGCCATGCTGGGTGACCAGGTTTGCGCATTACTTGGATCAAAGCCCGGCTCGGCGTCGCGACCGTCAAGGTAAACGGCCTGTGCGGCGAATTCTGGATGAGTGTTAACCCAATGCAACACATCATCGCGGTTAAATGATTGCGGCCACACCTGGTCGGCAGCAACTCCCGCAAGTTCATACTCGTTCAGCATTTTTGATGCGTAATCGGTTTGCGACATGCCATTAAAGGGTATACTGACGCTAGGTGATTTTAACTCTGGGGTCATTTTTACGCCCAGTGATTTAAACAATTCAATGCTTTCTTGGTGGGTCATCAAGGTACCGCGAGCGGCATATAAGTCGGTTCGCCACGGTGCAGTGCCTTTCATATATTCACTGACAGTGGTTGCTGCTGGGTTCGCTCCATCCATTTTTCCCTTGAGCGTTTTAAACTCGGCTAAGGTGATATCGCTGGTGCAACACTGGGCGCTTGCGGGTACGCCGTCTGCGGCGGGAGTGAAAGGCTCTGAGCATTTGCTAGCAAGTTCGGTTTCTAGAATATTGGTGGTGGTATGCAGATCACACTGCGAATGGCGACAGACCAGCTCATTGTCGGCGGTAAAGGTGACATCACATTCTAAGATCCCTGCACCCATGCGCGCTGCCGCAATGTAACTTTCACGGGTATGCTCAGGAAACTGCATGGGTGCGCCACGGTGGCCAATGGAAAAGTCGCTGGCCACGAAATTGTCGTCGGCACATGCTTGCAGTGCTTCTTTAAGTGGCCCCGCAGCCATGGCATCAACCAGCGCAAATGGGCGAGGGCCCAGTTGCACTGAAGCAGGAGTGGCTGTTTGTGGCTGTTCAACCACCACAGGATCAGAATCTGAGCTGCTGTTACATCCGCTTAATAAAAGCGCCGCCAACGAGCAACTAATGAGAGAAAAGCGCATAGAGTTAGTTCCTTTTTTAGGTTTTTAACCATCATAAGGACGCGATGTTTTATTTTTATTACAGCGACACAAGCATCACTTGATCGCTACAGCTAATTGCACAGTAGACTAAACTATCAGCAATGTGAATGAACAATAAGAGTTTTATGTATAAGGCGTTGATGTGTTTGTTATGGGTGGTGAGTTTTGCTAGCAGCGCTCAGTCTTATGTGATTGAGCAAGTTAAAGATAACGTGTATCGATTTAGTGCAGGCCACTACCACAGCGTCTTTATGATCACTGATAAGGGGGCATTTGTCACTGATCCTATTAATGCTGATGCGGCGAAATGGCTGAAAAAGGCGATTCACTCTCGTTTTGGTGTTGCCATTAAGTTCATGGCCTACAGTCACAACCATATTGACCACACGCTCGGTGGCGAATTTCTGGTCGATGAACAGACTACCGTTGTTGCTCATCGTTATGCAGATGAGGACATGCGCTGGACCAAAGCTCCCGTGCGCTTTGCTGACGTTACCTTCACTGATTCTTTCACCGCTGAGCTTGGACAAAGCTCTGTACAGCTTAGTTATTTCGGCCCCAATAATGGGCGCGGCAATGTGAGTATGCATTTCATGCCTGCAAACGTTATGTTTGTGGTCGACTGGGTGGTGTTAGGTCGCATGCCTTATAAAGATCTGCAAGGTTATGATATCCACGGCATGATCCGCTCTACAGAGCAATTACTCGCAAGCCATGACTTTGATATTTTGGTAGGGGGACATGCACAAATGGGTGACAAGGGCGACGTGCGTCGCTACCTTGCCTACCTGAAGACCCTTTATAATAGCGTACGTGACGCGCTGTTGGCGGGCCATACTTTGACGAAAATGCAGCAACAGCTACATTTTCCTGAATTCAGCCACCTGCCCATGTACCAGCAGTGGCGAGCGCAAAATATTGCCGGTGTGTACCGCACGCTGATAGAAGAGTCTTACTTTAATTTTCGCCCCGATGTGAGCGTTAAAGAGAACGAACATTAAGTGGTCGCATTGGGGTAATCAGTATAACCCTCTGGGCCACCGCCAAATAATGTTTGCGGATCATGCTCTGCTAAAGGCAAACCTGCTTTAAGGCGCTGCGGTAAATCCGGGTTGGCAACAAAGGGGCGACCAAAGCCAATCATATCGGCCCAACCGTCCTCTAGTGCTTGTTCGGCGCGCGCCTTGGTGTATTTACCCGCGTAAATAGTGAGTCCATCAAAGGCATCACGGATAGCATGCTTAAACTGCGCGCTCATTAAAGGCGCATCGTCCCAGTCGGCCTCCGCAATATGGACATAGCCAACGTTAAGCTCATTAAGAGCCTGCACTGCAGCCACATACGTGCTTTGAGGGTTGTCATCTACCGCGCCATTTAAGGTTGTTAACGGTGCTAATCTGACCCCTACGGCGTTTGCACCAAACACCTCACTGACCGCGCTGACGACTTCACGCAAAAAGCGCAGGCGATTATCAAGGCTACCACCATACTCATCGCTGCGGTTATTGGCTTGTGAGTCTAAAAACTGGTTGATTAGATACCCGTTGGCAGCATGCAGCTCAATGCCGTCAAAGCCTGCTTCTTTGGCGCATTGGGCGCTGTGGCGATACTGCGCGATGACCTCGTGGATTTCTGCAACGCTCATGGCACGCGGCATTTGCGCCTCGACAAAACCTGGGTTGTTATTGTCATCGATAAACACCTTCACCCCCTTGGCTTGAATTGCAGACGATGAAATGGGCTGCTTGCCGCCAGTATTACTTTTATGGGATACGCGGCCGACATGCCACAGCTGGGCAAACATCACACCGCCGGCTTGGTGGACGGCGTCGGTGACCTTGCGCCAACCGGCAACCTGCTCTGGGGTGTAGATCCCCGGGGTCCAGGCATAGCCTTTACCTAGTTCGCTGATTTGCGTCCCTTCACTGATAATCAGTCCGGCACTGGCACGCTGCGCGTAGTAGGTCGCCATTAAGTCATTGGCGATGTCACCCGGTTGGGTTGAACGCGAACGTGTCATCGGTGGCATAACAATGCGGTTTTTTAATGTTTTACCGGCTAAGGTAATGGGGCGGAAAAGTGAATTCATAAGACCTCCTAAAGTTGTGCTGAGCACAGCGTATCGCAGATGATTGTCATCATTAACCGCAATAAATGAAAAACACTTTTGTGAAATACGTAACTACAGGCACAACCTTGATTCAATGAAATCTAAAAAGGCAGATATTCGTGAAGACACTGCACTGTTGCGGTAGTAAACAGCTTGTACAGATTCTCGTCGATTAGGACTTAAAATATGGTTGTTGAGTACGCTCACTAAGCGCCCGGCGGCTAAGTCGTCTTTAACCATAAAATGCGACAACAATGCGAGTCCTTGACCCGCTATACATAGCTGACGCACAGTCTCGCCGCTGGAAGCACTGATAGCAAAGCGCAATTGTTGCGGGCTTTTGAGTGGCCAAGTGTTAAGGTGTGGGGCATCGCTAAAACCGATTAAACGCTGCTCATGCAGAGTTTGAATATTCTCTGAAAGGGAATGATGAGCTAAATACTCAGGACTTGCCACTATGTGTAGGCGGCTTTTACCTAGTCGTCGAGCATGTAAATTTGAGTCACTAAGGTCACCAATACGTATGGCTATATCGGCTTTATGCTCAAGCAAATCAATAATACTGTCGTGGCTGGTTAGCTCTAGAGTAATATCTGGGTAGGTTTTGCAAAAATCGTTGATCAAAGGGGTCAATTGATGAAAAACAAATGGGCTGGCGGCATCAACGCGTAATTTTCCTGAAGGAGAGCGGCCCAGCAAACGCAGTGCTTCTTCGCCTTTTGCCAGCATATTCAAGCCATCGCGAGCGTGGCTCAAAAACAACTCTCCTTCTTCTGTGAGCTCTACTCGCCGTGTGGTTCTATTTAGTAGGGTGGCATTTAAAGTACGCTCCAGACGGGTTACCGCTCGGGACACTTTGGCAACTTGTTGGTCGAGTAATTGTGCCGCAGCAGAAAAGCCTCCAGTATCAACTACGGTCACAAAGGCTTCTAAGTCTTCAGTTTTAGCATTGACGGGCATCGGCTTACCTTTTCATTTATCACAAAAGTATTTTGTCACTGCTGCTATTTTTTGCAAATAAATTTACTCCCACAATGACGGCATTGTTTTTAAACTCGCAGTGAAGAGGAAAATAAATGCCCATTGCATTGCTCGCTTTAACTTTGAGTGCCTTTGCTATAGGTACTACCGAATTTGTAATAGTAGGATTAGTGCCGACTATTGCACAAGATTTAAATGTGACCCTGCCAAGTGCTGGGTTATTGGTTAGCCTTTATGCCATTGGCGTGGCTGTTGGCGCACCAGTGCTGACCGCGCTCACCGGACGGTGGAAGCGTAAAAGCGTGCTTCTTAGCCTCATGGCGTTGTTCGTTGGAGGAAATATTTTGGCTTGGCAAGCGCCGAGCTACGAAAGCTTAATTGCGGCGCGCATCCTGACTGGGTTGGCCCATGGCGTGTTTTTCTCCATTGGTTCAACCATTGCCACAGGCCTTGTGAGTAAAGAAAAAGAAGCTAGTGCCATCGCAGTCATGTTCACCGGTTTGACAGTAGCCCTAGTCACAGGCGTGCCGCTGGGTACTTGGATTGGTCAAAACTTCGGTTGGCGAGCAACCTTTTTAGTGGTTTCTGCCTTAGGGCTAATCGCTCTCATTGGCAGTGCTGTGCTGGTCCCGGGGAATTTAAAACAAGGTCGCCCGGCACGCATCAAAGAGCAGTTGCAAGTGCTTGTTCAACCGCGATTAGTATTGGTGTATGTCATGACTATTTTGGGCTATGGCGGCACATTCACTGCATTTACTTATTTGGCGCCTATTTTACAGCAAGAAGCCGGCTTTGCTCCGTCAGCCATTGGTTTGATCATGCTGGTTTATGGTGTATCTGTGGCCGTGGGCAATATTTATGGCGGCAAGCTAGCCGACAAAAAAGGTCCGATTAACGCCCTTACGCTGATTTTTGCGGCTTTATCTCTAGTTTTATTGGTATTCACATTCACTATGGGATCAAAAGTGGGAGCGGTGATCACCGTGCTGATATGGGGGGCTTTTGCTTTTGGCAACGTTCCTGGGTTGCAAGTGTACGTAGTAAAACTTGCAGAAAAATACACCCCTAATGCCGTAGATGTAGCATCAGGCCTAAACATTGCGGCGTTTAATATCGGGATTGCTGTAGGCTCTGTATTGGGCGGTGCGATTGTCGACGGTATGAGCCTGCAAGACACTGCTTGGATAGGGGCTATGATTTCCGTAGCGGCTTTGGTGGCAACGCGTTGGAGTGGTCATCTTGATAAGCGCGACGAAACGCGTGCTCAGGATCTGGTATGAGCCTGGATAAACTAGCACAAAAACCCTTTTCTATCGGGGTGGAGTTGCCGCTGGATAATGACTGGGCTCGTTTTGAAACCAATACCTCAGGACCTTTTGGCATTCCAGATATGCGTCATCATGAAGCGCGTATTCAGTTAGCCGACAAAATGGGCTTCTTCGCCGCTTGGGTTCGTGACGTGCCTATTTATGACCCTAATTTTGGTGATGCTGCTCAAGTATTTGAAACTTTTAGTTATCTAGGTTATCTGGCGGCTAAAACTGAACGCATAATGCTTGGCACAGCTGCGGTGGTGTTGCCTCTTCGCCAGCCTTGGCTAGTAAAAAAAGCCGCCGCCACGATACAAAGCCTCAGTAAAGGGCGGTTGATCTTAGGGCTTGCCAGTGGTGATCGCCCTAGTGAATACCCTTTATTTAATATTGACTTTCCCTCACGGGGAGCCCGCTTTCAAGAAGCTGTGGCGGTGCTCAAAGGTGAGCCCAAGCGGCCCTTACAAGCAGGGCAAAAGGTTCTGCCGGAGTTGACTAACACGCCCTTATATGTCGCGGGTCTCGCCCAGCAGTCACCAATGTGGGTGGGACAAAATATGGATGGCTGGTTGGCATACCCCGGTACTCCTGAAGATCATAAAAAGCGAGTAGCACAGTGGCGTAATGTTGCTGGCGAAAAGCCTTACGTGAGCTTTATTCATTTAAATTTGCTGGATGAGCCTGATGCGCCAATAACACGTCACCGATTCGGGATTGAAACTGGCGTAAATGGACTCATCACTGAACTAAAGGCAATGCAACAAGTAGGTGTAAACCATATTGGTTTGCATTTTAGGCGAAATACCTTGCCCGTTGAATGGGCACTCGAGTGCATCGGTAAACAGGTATTACCGCATTTTCATTTTTAAGGAGACTATATGAATCAATCAATTTTACCTAAACTAGGCGTTGGCACGTTTCGACTAGAGGACGAAGTCGCTTATCAGAGTGTAATGATGGCTCTTGAAGAGGGCTATCGGCATATCGATACTGCGCAAATCTACGGCAACGAAGAAGCTGTAGGTCGTGCTATTAGAGATAGCGATATTGCCCGTGAAGAGCTTTTTGTAACAACTAAAGTGTGGAACGATAAGCTCAATAAAGAAGGCTTTATTGACAGCGTTAAAGAAAGTTTACGAAAGTTGCAGCTTGATAGCGTGGACCTACTGTTAATTCACTGGCCAAGCCCTGAGGGCGGTGAACCAATGGATGAATACCTTGGTGAATTACATCGTGCCAAAGAGCTGGGTTTGACTAAATACATAGGTGTATCTAACTTCACTATTGCCCAACTTCAACAAGCGCTAAAAATCTTACCAGAGGGCTCGTTGACCAATAACCAAATTGAAGTTCATCCTTATTTGACTAATGAAAAAGTGCGTGAATTTTGTGTGCAACAAGGAATCACAGTGACCGGCTACATGCCTTTTGCTGTGGGTAAAGTGCTGAAAGACGAGACTATTTTAGCTATTGCTAAACAACATAACGTCAGCGCCGCCGAAGTGGTTGTGGCTTGGGAGTTAGCACATGGTTTGGTGACAATTCCATCATCGACCAAACGAGCCAATTTAGCCACAAATCTTAAGGCGCTGGAACTGACTTTAAGCGCTGAAGACATCGCCAGAATAGATGCCCTTGATTGTAACGACCGTCAAGCCGACCCTGATTTTTCACCCAAGTGGGATATTTAAATATGGTAGAGCGGACCCATGCATGGCAGTTTAATGGGGCAGGTAATGCCCTGCAATTAGACTACAAAGCCTTACCTCTATTGAAGGCTGGACAGATTCTGGTGCGCAACCTTGCCATCGGCATCAATCCTGTGGATTGGAAATTCATTGATGCCGATCCTATTTCTTGGCCCAAGGGTCACACTCCGGGCGTTGATGGTGCCGGCGAAGTGCTGGCCGTAGGTGCGGGAGTTGACGCTCAATTAGTCGGTCAAATAGTGGCTTATCATCACAGTTTAAGCCTTGATGGTAGTTTTGCTGAACACACCGTTTTATTTGCGAACCGGGTGATGCGCATACCACAAAGCTTGAGTCCTTCGGTGGCTGCCGCTTTACCATGTCCGATGCTGACTGCGTGGCAAGCGTTTAGCAAAATCCCCGCAGTTAAAGGTGCTAAGGTACTGATAACGGGTATGGGGGCAGTGAACAAGTTGTTGGCCCAAATGCTGAGTCACAGTGGTTTTAAAGTGCATGTTTTATCGCAAAGTTTAACCCAAGAGCAAGCGGATAAACTGAGTATAGATGCAGTTTTTCGTCAAGCGCCCAGCGCGGGCGGTTACTTTGCACTGTTTGATGCTAATGGCCCGGATACGGCAAGGGAGCTTGTGCCACTGCTGCAGGCCAATGGCCATGTTATCAGTATTTTAGGACGCATTGATAACCCCGTGGATGCGCCATTTACGCGTACTATTTCATACCATGAAATTGCCTTAGGGGCACTGCATGACTATGGGGATAGCGCTCAGTGGCAGCGCCTTGTAAGGGACGGTGAACGTCTACTAGAAGACGTGGTGGCTGGTCACTTACAGGTAGAGCAACCAAGTGAATTCGCTTTTGATGCATTAAATGATGCTTTGATTTTCTCTAAGGAGGAAAAACAAAAAGCAGTTGTGCTCAATCAATAGTTACTCTGGGCCTTGAATGGCGGAATAAAACTAACGCATAAGGCCCAGGTTAGTAGCTTTTACACGGTTTTAATTGGGTTACAGGCACGGTTACCTCACGATATTGATGCCGAAATAGCATCATGATAATGCCATATTGTGGCTGCTGTATCGGTAGAGATGTTGTTAAGGTGGCCCTATCAACATAATGTAGAACGTGCTAAATGAAGAGGTAATAATGACCGCTATTGCTAAGCTCAGTGTGCTTGATCTCGCGCCCGTGGTGCAACGCTGCAACGCCAATGAAGCGTTTGCCCGCGCTAAGGAGCTTGCTCAACATGTGGAACGTTTAGGTTACCATCGTTTTTGGATGGCGGAGCATCATAATATGCCCGACATAGCCAGCGCTGCCACGTCCACCTTACTGGCGTACATCGGCGCTCATACTCAGCGTATACGTATTGGCTCTGGGGGTGTGATGCTGCCCAATCACGCGCCGATGATTGTCGCTGAACAATACGGCACCTTGGCAGCGCTGTTTCCTGAGCGCGTCGACTTAGGCATTGGCCGTGCGCCGGGGAGCGATGGCGCAACAACACGTGCGTTGCGACGTGATGCAAAGGCTGCGGAAGATTTGTTGCCACAACTCGAAGAGCTGCAGTATTTTCTTGGTGAGGAGCAACCTGGCCAACGCGTTCGAGCTTACCCTGGAGTCGGTTCTCACGTGCCGTTGTGGCTACTTGGTTCAAGCACTTACAGTGCCTTGCTCGCGGCACAAAAAGGCTTACCCTTTGCGTTCGCTGCGCACTTTGCCCCTGACTTTATGATGCGCGCGATAGAATTGTATCGTGAACAGTTTCAGCCCAGCGCTCAACTGAGTGCTCCCTATGTGATGGTAGCGGTGAATGCCATTGCCGCTGCTACTAACGAGCAAGCCGAGTTTCTCGCAACCACAGGGCAGCAAAAGTTTGTCAGTATGATCAGGGGGCAAGAGGGGCTGATCCCTCCTCCCACCGACAATATGGATGCGATCTGGACCGACCTTGAACGTCAACAAGTGACTCGGATGTTGCGCGAGTCAATCATCGGTAATAAAGAGAAAGTCCAGGCCGGGCTGCGTGGGTTACAGGCGCGTACAGGGGCCGACGAAATCATGCTACACAATATTATTTATGATCAACAAGCGCGTTTGAACTCTTATGAGCTGATAATGCACGGGTGATAGATATGGGTTGGCGCTTGGTTTATCCCCGTATATGCTTGATGAGCATCTTGCATCACAAAAAAAGGAACACAACATGATTGGCTATGTCACTTTAGGTACAAATGATTTGCAAAAGGCTGCGGCTTTTTATGATGTTTTATTGGGCCAACTCGGTGCAGCACGGTTTATGGAGAATGAGCGCTTAATCGCTTGGTCGACTGGTCCTGTGGGCGCAGGATTAGCGATAGTAACGCCCTATGATGAGAGCCCCGCAAGCGCCGGTAATGGAACTATGGTGGCATTACAGGCCAGTTCCCCGGATTTGGTTGATAAGGTTTACCAAAAGGCGGTTGCTCTTGGTGCTAAAGAAGAAGGAGAGCCCGGTGAGCGTGGTGATATCCCTGGCTTTTATGCTGGCTACTTTCGAGACCTAGATGGCAATAAGTTGAATGTATTTTATATGCCAAGCCCTGCTTAATAGATAAGGAAATGTGAATCTTACTATAAGCGCCCAGGTGGGCGCTTTGTTGCGTGTATTTGTCCCCATATAGTTAACGCTGTGTTAAAAAATAACTGCATTTTATTGACGTTTTAACGACCATGTCATATGTTATGAAAGCGCTTACATAATTTGCGCTTTTTATTTGAGTACTTTTGAAAGCGCTTACAAAATACTGGTTGATAATAAAAACACAATTAAATCAGTTAGATACTAATAACCAATTAATGTTGGGGTTCAACAAAATGAACAAAGCAGCAACACACACGACTCGGGCTTTGGCAGCGCTCTCATTAGCTGTACTGACTGGGTGTGGCGGCTCCGCCACTGAGACTGATGTCACCACCACAGAGGTTAGTGCACCTGCCTCCAACTGGGTCATGGTTTGGGAAGATGACTTCAGTGGTGAAAGCATCGACACCTCAAAGTGGAACTATGAAATCAATTGCGCCGGTGGCGGCAACAATGAAAAGCAATGCTATACCGATAGCAGCGATAACGCATACATCGAAGATGGCGTGCTCAATATTGTTGCTCTACCAGCATCAGAAGGGGCTGAGAAGCCTTACACGTCGGCACGATTAAACACCCGATACAAGGCTGATTTTACCTACGGGCGCTTTGAAGTTCGTGCCAAGTTGCCCTCAGGACAAGGCAGTTGGCCGGCGTTTTGGATGATGCCCACCGATGAAGTGTATGGTTCGTGGCCTAAGTCGGGAGAAATCGACGTCCTCGAAGCTGTTAACCTGAAAGTGCCCACCGATGAGGGGGTGGAGTCTAATATTCATGGTACTTTGCACTATGGACGCGATTGGCCAGACAATGCTTCCAGTGGCAAAGCGTATGAGTTCCCTCAAGATGAGAACCCCGCAGATGACTTCCATACTTATGCCATCGAATGGCAAGAAGGCGAAATTCGTTGGTATGTGGACGACTACCTTTACGCTACTCAGCGCCGTTCTGAGGTGCTTTATAACAGCAAAAATGAAGCTGTGGGCTTAAAGCATCGTGGGTGGTTTGCTGAGTATTTTGAGCAGGGCAGTGGTGAGCTAGTCACGCATTGGGATAATGCTCCGTATGACCAAGATTTTTATATGATCCTCAACCTTGCTGTTGGCGGTGATTGGCCGGAAAACGTCAATCAAACAGGTATTGATGCCAGCGCTTTTGCCGAGGGACAAAAGTTTGAAATTGATTATGTGCGCGTTTATGAGTGTGCATCGAACCCTGATACAGGCAAAGGCTGCGAAACAATTCGCCCTGGTTATGATGACCCTGCAGATGCATTAGTTGAAGGTAAGGCACCTGTGCCTACACCGCCATCAACAGGCATCAATCCACTGACTATTTTTGCTGACCAATTTAACCCTAACTGGCCTGCTTGGGACTGCTGTGGCGGTTCAACGCCGAGCTTAGTACCTGTAGAAGGCAAAGGCAATGTGGTGGAGTTCGTGGTCGGCAGTGCACCCACGGTAAATGGGTTTACCAGCCGTAGCGAGTTTATCACTGATCCCGAGGGCGAGGCGTCGCCTTATGATGCTTCCGGCATGCTTGATAACGGCTTTGTGCGTTTCGATATGCGTGTCACTTCAGCTCCGGCGAATCCAGATGCCACTTGGATGTTCAAAATTGAAAGCTTTGATGCTGGCTCCGCCGTTGAACTCAACCTTAGCGCCAGCGCCGAAGGTGAAGCTCCTGTCGTAGGCCAATGGCAAACGTATACATTTCCAATCCAAGCGTTAGCTGATGCTGGCCTTGATGTGTCGGCAATTGATGTGGTGATGATCTTCCCTGCTTGGGGCACTGGAGAGGGCGCCGTTTATCAAGTCGATAACGTTGAGATAAACGCTGAGTACCCGCAGTTAGACCTTTTCACTGATGGCCAAAATGTTGATTGGCCGATGTGGGATTGCTGCGGTGGCAGCACACCTATCGAAGTCATGGATGATGAAGCCCATGGTTTGGTTGCTGAATTTGCGATTGGTGCTACACCTACCGTTATGGGCTTTAATACGCGCAGCGATGCAGGCGGCAGTGATAACCCCTTTGATGCCACGGCTATCGTTGAAGGTGGCGTGATGCAGTTTGATATGAAAGTAACATCAATGCCGAATACGCCAGATGCGCCTTGGTTGCTCAAGTTGGAGTCAAGCGGCGGAGCAACGGCCGCTGAAGTTGATTTAACAACAAGCGCTGAAGGTCACGCCCCACAAGCGGGTGAATGGCAAACTTATACCTTCCCGTTGACTGACCTAGCGAGCGCTGGGTTAGATTTAAGCGCCATTGATGTAGTAATGGTTTTCCCTGCATGGGGCAGCGGTGAAGGTGCGGTATACCGCATTGATAACGCCAAAATTTATTACCCTGAGAATGATGGGTTAACCTTATTCAAAGACGCGGCTGCTGAGCAGTGGAGTATTTGGGATTGCTGTGGTGGCTCTGAGCCTGCTGTAGTGACTGACGACCAAGCTCATGGCGCAGTTGCTGAGTTTACAATCGGGGCGACGCCAACCGTGATGGGTTTCCTAGCAGATGAAAACGTGTCATTTGATGCCTCCGGCTTACTCAGCGAGGGTGTGGTGCAGTTTGAAATGAAGATTACCAGCAATGCGGGTAACCCGGACGCTCAATGGTTGTTCAAGATTGAGTCATTGGGTGCTGCAACCGCAGTGGAACTGCCGCTCAGCGCCAGTCAGGAAGGGGCAGAGCCTGTCGTGGGTGAATGGCAAACCTACACCTTCACATTACAACAGCTACTCAATGCTGGCTTGGATGTCAGTGCTATCAATGTGGTGATGGTATTCCCTTCTTGGGGCATGGGTGAAGGTGCTGTGTATCGCATCGATAACGCGGTCATAGCGAACCCTTAACACACTGAGTGCGGGTAGTACGCTGCCCGCAACCTATGGCAACAATTTGTATAAGCAGGCAATCATGAAACCTACAACATTTAAGAAATCATCGCTAGCTGTCTCAGTGTCGCTGAGCCTTGCCGCAGGCCTTGGTGTGGCCATGCCAACTTGGGCACAGACAGAACAAGACAATGCAGAAAAGAAAATAGAAGTTATTCAAGTTAAAGGGATCCGAGGCAGTTTGATTCGTTCCATGGATCTTAAACGCCAATCTTCCGGCGTTGTCGATGCAATCTCTGCAGAGGAAATGGGTAAGTTCCCAGATACTAACTTGGCTGAGTCATTGCAGCGCATAACCGGGGTGTCAGTAAGTCGGGCTAACGGCGAGGGTAGCCAAATTACCGTACGTGGTTTTGGCCCTGAGTTTAACCTTATCACCCTTAATGGCCGACAAATGCCAGGAACAGGTTACACGCGTTCGTACAACCTAGAAAACATCGCCTCAGAGGGTGTGAACACCTTAGAAGTTTTTAAAACCGCGCGTGCAGATGTCCCCAGCGGTGGTTTAGGCGCGACGGTTAACATTGTTACTTCGCGACCCTTCCAACGCCCTGGGCAGCACTTTACCGTAACCGGCAAGGCTATTCACGATACCTCTAATGAACAAGGGGATGACGTTACTCCAGAGTTTTCTGCGGTGTACAGCAACACCTTTGATGATGATATGTTCGGTGTTGGCTTTACCTTCTCGCATCAGGAACGTGACTTTCAAAAACAACAAGCAAACATTCAAGGTTGGCAAGCTAACGTAGATTTACCGTCGCTTGATGACGGCAGTGTGATTGATCCCCGCCCTTTAGACGCTGATGGCAACCGGGTGGGTAATCATTTCTTTCCTAAAGATATGAACTACAGTATTGAAGACTTAGAGCGCGAGCGCACCAACGGGCAGGTAACGCTTCAGTACGCGCCTATCGATGATATTGTGGTGACGCTGGATTATACGGCGAGCCGGGCTATTACTGGCTCTAACAGCATTGGTTGGGGAATTTGGAACGAGTTTGGTGGCAATATTAACGGCTACGAGCTTGATGAAAATGGCACCGCACTCTTCGCTGACATTAGTGGTAATGATGCGTCGTTTACCGCCAACCGTTCAACCACCGAAGTAACCGCACGTTCTGTGGGCCTTAACGTCGATTGGCAAATCAACGATCAATGGCAGATTGCTGTTGATTATCATGATTCTAATAACGAAACTGACAATGGTGCCGATGACGGGCTAGGCAGCGCAGGGCAAGTGATCTTGGGCTCCGATCAGCTTATTAATAAAATTTATGACTACCGTGAAGGGGACATTCCTCATGCCTTGGTAAACTGGAAAAATGGCACCACTACTTTAGCCCCGAGTGAAATTGATTCTAACTTTAGTCAGTTCATCTACTCACCGGGTGAATCGGATATCAAACAGGCGCAATTGCATAGCGAATGGTACAACGACAGCTTTGATATCCCACTGATCCGGGTGCAATTCGGTGGCTCGCACACTGAGCAAACCATGACGGGTTTCACGGCGTGGAGCGGTCTGCGCGGCGGCCCTGGTTTCAATCCGGCGTTCCCCGAGATTTTCCCTGATAATATGTTCACCTACCATGAAACCGGCGATCTCCTTGATCAATTTGCTGGAGGTGGCAGTGACTTACAACCGGGTTATTACTACACCTACGACTTTGATGAGGCCATTGCTCGCCAGCTGGCTTACCTTACTGAAGATGTAGTAGGTGACAATGTATATTCTATCGACCCTTTCTTTGATGGTATTGATAGTCAGAACACCGTTGAAGAGCAAACGCAAAGCCTCTACTTGCAGACGCAGTGGGAATTCGACGTCGCCAATTACTACGTGCAAGTGAATGCCGGTTTACGTTATGAGCAAACCGATGTAACTAGCATTGTACGCCAGCGTGTCGAGCAACAAGTGAATTGGGAAAGTGCGTCAGAGTGGATTATGCAATACGCCGAAGGTGGCACGAATAACTTCCTGACTCAAGAGGGTGACTACGACATCCTACTGCCGATGATTGATGCTAAAGTGGATTTGACCGACGATTTGGTAGCGCGGGTATCATGGGGTAAAACCATGTCACGTGCACCTTTGGGTAACTTGGCCGGCGGCCGTAGTTTAACGGGCAGCCCTAAACCAGGCTCGCGAACTGGCGCCCAAGGGAACCCCAACCTATTGCCATTTGAGTCCACTAACTTGGACTTGTCTCTAGAGTATTACTACAGCGAAGGCAGCTACGCGTCGCTGGGTTACTTCAAAAAAGACGTGGATAACTTTATCCAAACAACCATCACTGAAACCACCATAGACGGTTTGCACGATATTCTTGATGGTCCTCGTTACCGTGAGGCGGTGGCTGCAATTGAAGGGCGTGGCGAGCAGGCGACCAGCGATGCAATCTATAATGAAATGCTGGCGTTAGGCTATGGTAATGGCGAAGGTAAAATTGAGCCAAGCAGTGATGATCCGCTTATTGTTTGGAACATCAGCCAGCCGCAGAATACCGACAGCAAAGCGGTAGACGGATTTGAAGTGGCGCTGCAGCACCTGTTCGGGGAATCGGGCTTTGGTGTTGGTGTAAACGCGACTTTTGTTGACGGCGATGTCGAGTTTGATAGTGAAAGCTTGGTGCAACAAGCTCCACTTACTGGCTTGAGCGACTCTGCAAACTTCCAGGCCTTCTATGAAAAAGATGGCTTATCGGTGAAGGTCACTTATGCGTGGCGTGATTCGTATCTTATTGGTGTGGGCCAGGACCAGGGCTCCTCAGATGCGCCACCGCAGTATAGCGACACGTATGGGCAATGGGATATCAGTGTTAATTATGACATTGACGAGCACATTACTGTGTTTGCCGAAGGTGTGAATCTCAATAATGAAACCGAACGTGGTTACGGTCGATATGAAGAGCAGTTCTTATTTGCACGTCAATATGGGCCGCGCTACACCTTGGGTGCGCGCTATAGCTTTTAGCCATTATTTTTAGCTCCACGACAGGGTTTATCCCTAGAACCAACCTAGCCGCTCACCGAGCGGCTTTTTTTGTAACCACTTGAGTTTATGTCAGTGAGTAGAAAGGGGGCTTTGATGTCGCTGCGCGTCAAGTACCTAAACGGACAACTGGCTATTTTTAACTGTTTTGTTTAATATTGCCTCAATTAGCGCCTAATTTCATGGTCGTATAGGTGCCTTAGGAATACTTTTAACAAGGATGAACTCATGACAACCATGCGTATTTCCCAATCTGTCGGCATCAACGGTGTCAATAATCCCAATGACATTAAAGCGGTACAACAAGCCTTAAACGCTCTACTGAGACTCATTGCGCCCACTCAGCGGTTAGTCGTTGATGGTCGTTTAGGAAGCCGTCCTGAACAGTCAAAAACCGTTGCCGCGATAAACCTATTTCAACAAAAAGTGGTGGGTATGGTTCGTCCCGACGGCAAAGTGGATGTAAATGGGCGCACCCATCGCAAAGTAAATGAAAAGCTCTCTCAAGCGAGCGCCAGCGCGCAGACACCGGTTTCTGGAGCCTTGAAAGTGTCGCTTTATCGTAATATTGAGCGCTATGAGGGCCGCGTAGAGCACATGTATTTGGATACCAAAGGCTTTGCGACCGTTGGTGTGGGCCACCTACTGAGTAACGTAGATGAAGCCAAAAAATTACCTTTTATTGTCAATGCCACCGGGCAGCCGGCTACTGCCGCGCAAATAGAAGAAGAGTTCTCACGCTTAAAGAAAATGCCCTATGGTAAAGATTACCCCGCTTCCATTTATAAATCAGCAACCAAACTACACCTGTCTGAGCAAACTATGGATGCACAGATTGAGAAGCATATTCGTCAGTTTGAATCGGAGCTAAAAAGAATATACGGGGCTGATAAGTTCGCTGCCTTCCCAGACAATGTCAAATTGGCGCTATTCGATATGATTTTTAACCTGGGTATGACCAAGCTTAAAAACACCTTCCCTAACTTTAACCGCTATATTAACGCGGGTGACTATAAAAATGCCGCGCTCGAGTCGTCTCGTAAAGACATCTCCGAAGAGCGCAATATGTATGTTCGTAACTTATTGGCAAACTCATAATGACTAAAAGCACTTTTTTATTATCTGGGGCCATGCTGCTCTCTGTTGCAGCCTGCGCAAATACAGAGCAACCAAGTATTGCTCCAAGTTATAGCGAAACCAATAAAACTGAGGGGCGTTTTGTCGATCCCGTATCACTAGATAGCCGAGCGGATGTGGAAGCGCTAGCAAGTGGTAAGTGGTTTTTTAGTTATCCGCTAATAAATGATTCTGGCAAGAGCACAGAAATTGCAAGCTGTGAGCAATTAAAGCAAGCGCAGGCTCAAGGTTTCAAGGGCGAAGACTTTTCAATGCAAGGCGCTATTGAAGCGCTCGAGCTAATTTGCAACACCTGGCAGGCGATGGCGAAATTAGAAGCCTCTCACACCAGTTGGATCAACTTTACTCATGGTAAAGAAGTGGCCAAGGAATTACCTGCCGAATTCGCCCTCGCTATCTCTAATGATACGGTTGAGCGGGTGGCGCAGTCCGAGCACTGGAGTGATGTGACCACAATTAAAAAAGTTGAGCCTGTGAGTGAAGACCAAGCGGTGTATTACGATACCGATGGCAGTATTCAGCGTTTAACGCTCATGGCCCAAGGCGACTACAATGGCGATGGAATTGAAGATGCTATTTTCTATATGGAAAATGGCGTTGATGGCGGCAGCTATTCCAGTGTGAACACCTATATTGTGACTCGCTTGCAACAAGGGGCGCCGATAACGCTGCTGGCGAAGTGGTAGTCAGGTCTCCTGTGGCAAACTCAGAGTGACTAAATTAAACCTCATAACAGTGACCGCTCTTTTTGGTTCACTGAGCGTGTGTGCAAAGACAGGTATAGAGCCTCGTTATACTTTAGATAACAAAGCCCGTAGCTTCTTTGATAAACGCATTGAGCTGAAGAACAGCTCAGAGATTGCCGCACTTCACAACAAACAGTGGTATTACCAAGATACTCTCAATAAGGGGGTGGACTTTATTGAGGTATCGAATTGCTTAGAGCTCAAAAAGGCTTTAGCGGAAGGCTTCGAGGCAGATACATACTCTTATCAAGAGGCGGTAATAGCAACCAAACATATCTGCGACACCTGGCAGGCGATGGCGAAACTAGAAGCCTCTCACAGCAGTTGGATCAACTTTACTCACGGTAAAGAAGTGGCCAAGGAATTACCTGCCGAATTCGCCCTCGCTATCTCTAATGATACGGTTGAGCGGGTGGCGCAGTCCGAGCACTGGAGTGATGTGACCACAATCAAAAAAGTTGAGCCTGCGAGTGAAGACCAAGCGGTGTATTACGATACCGATGGCAGTATTCAGCGTTTAACGCTCATGGCCCAAGGCGACTACAATGGCGATGGCATCGAAGATGCTATTTTCTATATGGAAAATGGCGTTGATGGCGGCAGTTATTCCAGTGTGAACACCTATATTGTGACTCGCTTGCAGCAAGGGGCACCGATAACGCTGCTGGCGAAGTGGTAATAGGTAAGGAGCAGCTTAGCTGCTCCCACAATGTTGCTCCCACACCACGGCACAGCTAATGGAACACTTTGCCACTAATCAAGGTGTCATCAATCACCAAAAACTGCCCATGCCATTTTTCTGTAGTGACATAAGCGGTATCCCACTCTAGATTAGTGTTGCCCATGGCTTCAAGCTTTGCATAAGGGTCTCCTTGGCCAAGGCCAGCAAACTGCCATTTTGAAAATGTATCGAAGAGCTCGTTTTTGCCGTAGATGCCTGCCCTGCGGGCGGAGAAGTCTTCCATGAGTTTAATATGATCCACTTGCTCGGCAGTAGACATCACAATTTTTTGCCGACAAGGGGTGAAAAAAGCACGCTTATTATCAGCATCGACTAGTTGAATTAGGCTGTTTCCATAGGTACTAATATACTCGTCAATGGTCATGGCGTGTTGGTAGCAAGGAGACGTTTGCACCTTGCTAAAGTCGGTGAAGGGCTTGCCTACACTAAACCCAGCTAACTTCTGCGCCGTTTCATCAAGGTCGCTAACTTGTTGTAGTGTTAAAAATTTTGGTTCGTTATAAGCCGAGTCAATGAGTGCTGCCTGCTGGCCATTAAGGGTTACTGTAGAAGCAAACTGTGCTCCATTTAAGGAGAATGTAAAGTCTTCGGCAACAATTTCCAACTGGTTAGCTAACGAAATAGGTAACAAAGCTTGGTTGTATTGATAACCCACTAACTTACCTTGGTGAAAACTAAAAACATGATTGCGACCAATAAAAGCCAGTAACTTTGTGTCATTTATCGGCCATAACATAGTAAAACGGCCTAGTTTTTCGAGTACTTGAGCGAATTCATCACCCATTTTAAAAGTAAATATAGAAGCCTCGGTGAGAATTAAAGTCGGTGTTAACTGCTGAAGCTGTTTTAGGGGGGCGGCTGGTAATGTGAATGAAGTTTCTATATCAAGGTCGTTGCTCGTATATTTGAAAACTGTTGATGATAAATAATCAATATTCTCTTTCGTTATTTTAAATCTATCACCGTAGCATTCAGTGACTGATGCGATTTGCGCAATTGCATCAATATTGGATGAGTTCGGATCACGTCTAAAACTGACAGCCGTTTCCATGATACCCGCATCGGTATTGTCGGCGATATCTTGCAGTTTATGCAGCAGCTTTTCTTTAGTCTGTGTAATTAGCTCATCGTCACTGTATGACCCCATACGGGCTCGATATGTTACTTGTACAGATTGCGCCGAACGCTCGTCAACATCGCACTCACTGGCTCTGGAGTACACGCTGTGTGAGTATGAAGAGCATGAATATACAACAGCTAATGCCAATAAGTATTTAACCATAACGGCAATCCCTTTTTATCAAAGTCAGTAATGTCTATCTTTTACACAGTGATAATTAAAGTCAATATATCTAGTATTTTTCATATTTGAATTAGTATCAATAATTAATCATCTTATTGATACTGCAATGGAAATTAAAATAAATTTAATGTAGCATTCCTTTTATAGGAACTTTATAAGGATATAGAAATGTACAAAGGACTTGCTTTGTTTTGCCCATTATTTTGTTTAACACTATCGGGGTGTGGAGGAAGCGACAGTAACAAGGATGCGACACCCGTTGTAGAGAACACCTCGCAATCGGCCAAGGCTCATGTTGCTGCGGTCACTCAGGCTCAGCGAGGACAACGAATACAGCTTGATGCGACCCAAAGTGTGATCCCTCGTGGCGGCAGTTTTTCTTGGCAATGGCACAGTGTGCCTGAAGATGGCGCAGTTGAACTCACTGACAAAGAGACGTTGAAGCCTACCTTTGTACCCACTGTCGCGGGGACTTATCAGCTCAAGCTGGTGATAGACGCTGGCGACAATAATAGCAGTGAAGTGCTAACCACCATTACTGTCGCTGACAGTAGCAATAATACTGCGCCGGTGGCGCGCTTTGAATTGGCGCAAACACATTTTGGTAAGAACGAAACTATTCATTTAGATGCTTCAGCAAGCTTCGATGCGGATAACGATACGCTAAATTATGAGTGGCAAGCACAGCCTCATAATAGCTCTGCCGAGTTTCAACTTAGTGCCCATACAGGCGTTCAGGCATTATTTAAGGCTCAATCAGCGGGCAAGTATACCATTCGCTTAACTGTTGATGACGGTGAGTTACAGCATAGCACCGAAGGCACAGTTACAGTTCAAGAACAATCCTTAGAGCCGGTGATTTCGGCCCCTAGCAGCGTAAAGGTGGGCACCGAAATTAAACTCAGCGCAGCAAATAGCAAGCTGTATGAAGGGGTGGGAATTACTTGGCAGTTAAAGAGTAAACCCCAAGGTAGCAGCGCCGAACTCTCTACTCACGATGCTGTTGAAGCGCTTTTCACTGCAGATGCCGCCGGTACTTATTTAGTACAACTGAGACTCACGGCAAGCACTGGAGAATATGTTGTGGCAACCAAAGAGATCACCGCAACAGCTAATAATGGCGCGCCCTTTGTGCGCCTATTAAACACTCCAAGCTCAAGCAAAACCTATCAGCAAGTGACGCTCGATGGCTCAGCAACTACAGACCCTGATGGCGATACCTTAGACTTTTTATGGCAAATAGAAGCACCAGAAGGTGCTACATACAGTCTTGAAAATGAAACCAGCGCCAAAGCCACCTTTTTAGCGCAAGACCCAGGCGATTACAAAATAACGCTGCAGGCGTCTGATGGGGCTTTAACGAGCCAAAAGTCATTGATTCATCGTGTCACATCGTCTAATAGTGCGCCTAGTGCTCAAATCGAGCTATCATCGGGCCAAGTGAAACTTTATAAAACAGCCTCTTTTATCGCCAAAGGCCAAGATCCAGATGGTGATGTACTCACTTACCAGTGGCAGTTGATAAATAAACCTGCACAAAGTGAGGCGCAGCTTAGCAATATAGAAAACAATGAAGTAAGCCTCACATTCGATAAGGCAGGTACCTATACGCTGAGCGTAACGGCCTCTGATGGTGAACTCTCGAGCGAGCCTCATGTTATGTCGGTACAGGTTAAAGCGGGCACCAATCGCCAGCCCTATATTCTTGGCATGCAGGTCTTGGATGAGCTAAAAGCGGATCAGCCCATTCGCTTGGTGGTTAACGCAGGCGATCCTGATGGCGACCCGCTGACTTACGAATGGCGAGTCGAGCCGCCAACAAATGCCACTGCTACCTTCTCATCGACAAGCACAGCACAGACCACGATAACTGTCAGTGATCCAGGTTGGTATTTAGTTGAGGTTTATGCCGATGATGGCATAGTGCGTACGCCCTATCCGCATGCCAAGGTGCTGATAGTCGAGTAGGCAAAGAAAAGGCGGGAATTCCCGCCTTTTTTAAGTTAATCGCCCATAAACTTCATCGCCTGCAACAAGTTACTGTAATCATCGCGCCACACAAAGGGTGTGGTTGTACTTGGCCAAGGAGATTGACTAGAGCGCAGCGATGCCAAACGCTCAGCGCTGCGGCTAAGCACGACCCAGCGCACATCGTGACCATGGCGCTGTTGCGATTTGCTTTCGTTGTAAACAATGGCTAATTCAAAATGCTCAGCCAAGCCACGCATCAAAGGTGTTAAATCTAAATGGGTATTGGAAATATGCACCGCCAGCATGCCGTTATCCTTGAGATGACTAAGATACAGGTCGGTGGCCTCTTGTGTTAGCAAATGCATGGGGATGGCATCGCCGCTAAAGGCATCCAGCACCAGTGCATCAAAATGCTGCGCGGGTTGCTGAGATAAGGTCACGCGACCATCACCTAAGTGATAATGCTGCTGCGAAGCTGAAGCGTTTAAGTAACTAAATTGGCTTTTAGCCGTTGCCAGTACATTGGGATTAAGCTCGTAGAAATGGTAGTGATCGCCTGGCTTGCCATAAGCAGCCAACGTCCCCGCTCCCAAGCCGATAAAACCGACTTTGGCGTTTGCCGAGAGCTCTGAGAGCATTTGCCCAACCAAGGTTTGCTGTCGGTAGTAACTCTGTGGCTCGCCTTGTCCTGGGCCGCTCAACACTTCCACACCGTGGGTGGTGGTGCCATCAATCAGACGTCGTTCAACGCGGTTGTCGATATTAACTTCAGTCACGGTTAACAAGCCGTAAAAGTTGCGCAAACGGGTAATATCATTACTTTTAAACTGACTGTCTAGCCATAGAAATAACAGCGCCGAGATGGCCACGCCAACAACAGCACTGCCGGCTAACCATGGCGAACTTTGGTGCTGCTTATCAAGTAGCACGGCGACAGCAAACAGCATCAAGGCCATGGCAATGGCTAATGGGTATTCGTAATACAAGGTGAATACGAGGGGCGCAACAAAGGTGATGGCCGCCGTGCCCAAGGCCCCACCTAGGGCCATTAACAAGTAAAACTGAGTGAGATAATCCGTATTAGGTTTGGCTTGAACCAGCTCACCATGGCACACCATGCAAGCGGCAAACAGCACTAAGGAATACAGGGCTACTTGGCTGACAATATCGAACTGGCTGCCAATAAAGAACAAAAAGCAGGCGATAAGCGCGCACACCGAAAGAGCCGCCAACCAAAATACCCGATGGTAAAGCTTGGTTGAGTGGAAACATAAAACAAAGGTCAGTAAATACAACGCCAGTGGTAAAAGCCATAAAAACGGCACCGGGGCGACATTTTGCGTAATGGCGTTGGTACTGGCGGTGAGTATCATCACCCCACAGCCGCTCAGCGCTAACCACAGTAACCATTTGTGGTGAAGCCCGCCGCGAAATGCACTTTTTTCGGTAGTACCTAAACGCTTCGCCTGATTATAAAAGCGCGCCATATAGCCATAAAAAACGACGGCAAAAGCCACAAATAACCCACTCCAGAGCCACGATTGATGGCCTAAAGCGAACCAAGGCTCAATAGCAAAGGGGTAAGAAAGTAGGGCTAAAAACGAGCCAATATTAGAGTAGCTATAGAGTTTATAGGCATGCTCGTTATCGACCTTTGCCTGCCAGCTTTGCATCAATGGGGCCGTTGCAGCGAGGGCAAAGTAGGGGAAGCCTACAGCAATACTTAGTTGCAATAACACCTGCCAAGCTGGGTGAGCACCCGGGGCGGCTAAGGCTTGGGTGCCAATAGGTAATGCTAGAGCCCCTACGAGCAGCAGCAAGCCGTGGACAATAAACTGATTCTTTAACTTAAAGCGGCTTGAGAGTAGGTGCGCATAGCCGTAACTGGCCAATAAAAAGGCTTGAAAAAACAACAGGCAAGCGGTCCATACTTGGGTGCCGCCACCAAAGCTGGGTAACAGCATTTTGGCCATGATCGGCTGGACTTGAAACAGTAAAAAAGCACTGAGAAATACAAGAATAATTGCAAGCATAGGGGGTGAATGAGTACGTGAGCGAAAAAACGCCCGCTAATGTACCATGTTTAACCATAATGGGGAAAAGGAGCTGTACAGTCGCTCATGTTGCTCTTGCTTTGGCCTATACTCAAGCAGGATGTCACAATCACAACAGGGAAACGCTATGAAATATATACTGTTACTCGCTGCATTGATGTTTACTAACAGCGGTTTAGGTGCCCAAGCTAAGTTATTGGAGAGTTTATCCAAAGCACGCGTTATTGAGCTCAATCATGTGTGGGATCACAACTCCCCGCTTTTGAGTTTTAATCCCCCTTATGCGTTGGCGCTGATGGATAATCATCAAGATACCCAAGGGATGATCCCCGAGATCTCTTTTGCCGCCGACATTATGTATTTTAGTGGCCAGCATGGCGCGCCCAACCTTGATGCCATTGGCCATATTGGCCACAACGGCCAGGCCTATGGTGGCATCGGCACCGATGCAATCGATGGCGCTCGGGGCCTTAAGGAACTTGGCATTGAGCAATATCCTCGCGAGCGCTTACTTAATCGTGCAGCGTTACTTGATGTGGCGCGTTTTAAAGGCGTGTCACACTTACCTGGCGGATACGAAATTACCGTAAAGGATTTGCAGGATACAGCCAAAGCACAACAGGTTCGTATTAAGGCTGGGATGTCGGTGTTGATCTGCACCGGTTTTGGCCAGTTTTTTAATACTGACAATGCAACTTACCTCGGACCTCGCCCGGGCCCAGGGCAGAGTGCGGCACAGTGGTTAGCACAGCAACACGTATTCTTAGCAGGCGCTGATCAACTGAGTTTCGAGGTGGTGCCTGAGAGTGGAACGCGGTTTCCCGCACACCGCATTTTACTCGCACAACATGGTATTTATATTGTTGAAAACCTTAACTTAGAAGCGCTCAGCGAGGCGCTTGCAAAGGGCAAAAGCAATGAATTTATGTTGGTGCTAAACCCGCCTCGTGTTCGTGGAGCTACGGGAATGGCGGTGAATGCTTTTGCTATTTTGCCTTAGGTAAACATATTTGCGCTAACGCCCCACCTTGAGAGTGGTTTGTAAGTGTTAACTCACCGCCTTGCGCTCTAATTATCTCTCTGCTCAATACTAATCCAATGCCAGTGCCTTGGGTTTTGGTGGAGTAAAATGGCACAAATAGGTTATCGGGATTATCTATGCCAGGGCCATTATCATACAGCTTGAGTTGCCACTGGTTGTGCTTACTAATCGCTAAGCGTATGCCTTCGGTGCCGCTAAGGGTATTGGCCTGCTCGGCATTACGCACCAAATTAAGCAACGCTTGCTCCAGTTGCTCTGGGTCGATTAATAAACGGCCGCTGTGGCTTTGGCAGTCAATGTCTATGTGCGGCAGCAGCACCTGTAAGCGGCTAACCAGCTCGGTGATTGGTATCGCTTGCAGTTGCGGTTGTGGCAGCTGCGATAGCTTTGAATAACTGGCAACAAAGTTGAGTAGATGTTGCGCGCGTTTTTCTATCACCTCAAGCATTTGCGCTTGCAATGAGTGCGCCTGTTGCTGCTCGCGCAGCGACTGGGTTAACGAATAAATTGGCGTCAGCGAGTTACGCACTTCATGATTCAGTACTTTGACCAGCTTTTGCCAGGCCTCTTTTTCGGTGTTTCTTAGGGGCTGTTCAATCGACACATAGACCAAAAGTTGATAATGACGAGCGCCTCGCTTTAGGCTATGACAGTCAATTTTGTAGCGTGTTTGATGCTGCCCTTGATGCAACTGCCATTGATGCTGATGACGATATAAGCCAAGCTCTTTGGTCGCTACACCTAGCAGTGAGTCTTGATGATAGTGAGCTAATGCCGCTGGGTTGGCATGATACACCTGAGCATGACCATCAAGCACCACCACTGGCGAGTGCAGCTCGTTTACCAAGTCAAACACAAAGCTTTCGTGGTGCGCGTATTCTGCACGCTTATTACTAATGCGGGTAGCAATACGGCGCAAATCCTCTTTCAGAGCATAAATGCGCCCATGTCGATACCGGGCAAAATGCCACACTGTAAATTCCTCATTCGCGAGGCTGTCTAGCTGCACCGCGACGCTATCAAAAGCGTCGAACACGGTTTGGTACAAACTACAGAGTGCCCAAATACAGGGGCCTAGAACAAGCAATAGCAGCGTTACTTGGCTCAGTGTATCCAATTGCAGGTAAACACCTATGGCCAATAACAGCGCCAATAGGGTGCCTAGCGGGATGGCTGCAAGGATGATAAAGCGTCGCTCTAAAGAGCTTGAGCGCGCCATTATTGGTTGCCCAGCTGATATTTATCTAAGCGTCGGTACATGGCGGATTTGCTCAACCCTAAAAACTCACCGGCGGCGACCACATTACCGTCAAAATGAGCGATGGCGTTGCTGATCATGCGTTTTTCCGCTTCCTCTAAGTTCATTAGCGGTAGGCTCGAATCAATATCTTGGTGAGGTTGCAAGGCGATATGCTCAGCGCTGAGGCTATCAGCGTCGCTCATGATCACACTGCGCTCCAACACATGTGAGAGCTCGCGCATGTTTCCTGGCCACTGATAGGCGCTAAGTTTGTCTAGGGCACAGCGGTTTAAGGTTTTTACAGGCAGCTGGTAACGCTGGCAGTGGATGCGAATAAAATGATCGGCAAGGCTGGCGAGCTCGTCACTGCGTTGGCGCAGCGGCGGCAAAGTAAGGACCAAGGTATTGAGTCGGTACAGTAGGTCTTGGCGAAAATCACCGTCGGCAATAGCCGCTTGTAAATCCGCATTAGTGGCAGAGATCACCCGCGCATTGCTGTGCAAGGTGGTGGAGCTGCCGAGCACCTCGTATTCGCCACTTTCTAATACCCGTAATAACTTCGCTTGCAGCGCCAGGGGCAAGGTGCCTATTTCATCTAAAAACAAAGTGCCCGATTGCGCCAGGGTAAAGCGCCCGGTACGCGCTTCTTTGGCATCGGTGAACGCGCCTTTACTGTGGCCGAATAACTCACTTTCGAAGAGGTTCTCCGGGATAGCGGCCATATTGACGCTGACAAAGGGCGCATCAGCTTTATCGCTATGCTGGTGGATGAGCTTAGCCAGCATACTTTTACCGGTGCCATTCTCACCGGTAATGAGTACATTGGCGTTGGTTGCAGCAATACGCTTGGCGTTTTCAATCAAGGTTTGCGTCTTTTTTGAAAAGGCCAGAAAGCGGTCATTGGCCTCGCTATTGTCATGAGGCAAATGCTTGCGCACAGCATTGACTAAACGGCGGTTTTGCCAGGGTTTTTCAACAAAATCACAAGCCCCTAATTGCATTGCTTTGACGGCTAATTCGACATTGGCATAGGCGGTGATCACCACCACTGCGATGCGCCGAGAACATTGCCGTAAGCTATCGAGAAAGGCCAAGCCTTCTTTGCCAGAGGTGGTGTCTTTGGTGAAATTCATGTCCAGTAAGACTAAATCAACCTGATGGCGGTTAAGCTGGCTGAGCGCGGCTGTGGGAGAGTCAGCCTCTATGCAGTGGTGATTATCACTCTCAAGCGCAATGCGGGCGCTTAGGCGCACATCGCTCTGATCGTCAATTATAAGTATACGTGCCATGTACGGGGTATTCCTAATAACTAAGGGGCGCAGGGCCCCCTGATTCTTTATTGTTGTTTTAATGCCGCCATGGGCTTGTCGTGTATTAGTTGTCGCATGGGCCAGATGACCGAAGCCAGTGCGAAAACGATAATTGCAGCGCTGACGAAAAGCAACCACAGCGGATTGAGAGACAGCCACAGCATCACCGACTGTTGAAATAGGATGTAACCGCCCAAGGATACTCCCAGGGCCAATAAAAATGCAGCAACCAACGGCATAATAGTATCCTTAATAAGTTGACGATATAACAATTTACGTTTGGCACCTAAGGCCATGCGCATACCCAGTTCATAGCGACGTAATCTGAGGTTATAACTGAGCACCCCATAAATACCGATACCGGCGAGCAACAGGGTAAATACGCCCAGTGCGGTGCACAGCATTAAGGTCACTTTGTCTAAATGGGTGATGGCTGCGTATTGCTCCTCTAAAGACTTAAAAGTCCATATGCCGGCACGGTTACTGACCTGCTGCATGGCTTGAAATACTGTTTCTCTTTGCAGCTGCTGGCCGGGCTGCATCTCTATCATGATCGCAAAGCCATAAGGCTGAGCAGGCCACCATAAATGCCGTCCTAGGTCCTCATCATAGAACTTGGGGTGGTTAAAGTTTTCGGTGATGCCAACCACTTCTACTGGGTTGTCAGGGTCGAAGCTGTAAAACTTCTCGCCAATCAGTGAGCCTTCCGGCTTAAGCAAATCATTCACTGCCTTGGTGACCAAGAACTCATGCTTTTCGCCGCGAATAGCCGCCTCACTAAAATTACGGCCCTCAATAATTTTCAGTCCGGTAAATTCGAAGTAATCTTGGCCAACCCAAGTTTGCGGGATGAAAATAGAGCCTTTGCCGGACATATCGGTAATGGTGCTGGCGCGTTTGCCTCTATCAACTGGGCTTTGCCCGTGTGCAACTGCTTTGACTCCGGGAATTTGCTCTGCGGCGTGAAGGAATTTTTGTAAATCATCGTAGCGTTTGCTGAGCTCATCCCGATTTTTTTCGATAAACACCATCACTTGGTAAATGTTATCAACTCGGCTACCCAGTGGCCGCTGCAATGTTTCCACACTTTTGTGCAGCACCATGGTCGCCGTTATCACTAAACTGGTGGCGAGGAACAGCTGAATAGCAATCATCCATTTTACGGTGCGCATGCTGACTTGGCTGACCGCCCCTTTACCAGAGGACTGTACCTGTGAGCGTAACTGCTTAAAGTTAATCAGGCGACTGGTGATCCAAGCAAAGAGCAAGGCCAATAAGATGCAGAGAATCAGTGCGCTGGAGACCACGGTAATATCAATGCCGACGGTGTGAACCAGTGGCAAATGCCCGCTGCTTACCCACTTAAAAAGCTTCACGCCCCAGGCGGCGATAAATAAGGCGATGGCTACGGCGGAGGCCATAAGCACGAAGGTTTCACTTAAAATACTGGCAAAGAGGGTTTTACGTTTAGCCCCTAACACCGCTTGCAATGCCAGTGTTTTATGTTTGGCTACGGCGCGGGCAATGAATAAATTGCTGACATTTAACAGCGCAATAAGCACTAACCCTGTGACTCCGGCAAGGAGCATAATCGCCAAATCGTCGTTGTCGCCCAACTCGGCTTGGCGAAAGGGAGTGACAATGGGTTTGAGATCATCCAGTTCATCAAACTCCTCTTTCCACTGCGCTTTAATTTCCTGAATACTTTGGTAAAGCTCGGCTTCAGTCGAAGCTTTGGTGGCCCCGGGTTTAAGCACGCCCACTAGTTTCATACCCCGAAATAGGTTCCACCAAGCGCTTGGGTTGTCATCGTTAAAGTAGCGCGCATCCGCGCTAAATTTGAACCACAGCTGATTGTCACCCCGGTTGAACATATAGGGATCTTGGTAGTTTTTGGCAACCACACCGACAATGCGGTAGTGCTTATCTAGCTTCACCAAGGTTTGGCCAATCACATTGTCATCGCCGCCGTAATAACGTTGCCAAAAGTCATAAGAGATCAGCACTTCATCCAGCGGCTCCTGCACACGCTGTTGTCGGCTCATATGCTGTCCTAATGCTAAAGGCACACGAAACAGCTCAAAGTAGCCGTCACTGGCATAGGTGATGGCGATACGTGGCTCCCCTGGCAGGTTACTGATGACATCTTCACCGGAGTTCACTAAGGCCTGGCGGCTAAAGGAGGTTTGTGTTTCATACCAATGCAGCACCGATTGAAAACTTTGAAACCCCGGGCTGTTGTATTCCGGGTAGATATTGTCTTGCTCGACAATGACTAAACGTGATTCTTGTTCAACATTGAGGGGCGCCACAAAATAGCTACTGAATAAGCTCATCACCACGAAAAAACACGCCAGAGTGATGGCTAAGGTTGCTACCACCGCAGCAACAAAACCGGGCGTTTGGCGCAGCGACAGCAGAGCCATATGTAAATGCATGCGTAAGCGGGTCATCATACGGCCTCCAGCTCGGTATTGGCCTCACTGCTCAGGCCTGCATCACGATGCATCATTTCGCCATCGAGTAATTTGATTTGTTTTTTGGCGTAACCGGCATAGCGGGGGTCGTGGGTGACCATGCATATGGTGGTGCCTTGCTGGTTTAGCTCGCTCAACAAAGCCATTACCGCATCGCCATTTTTAGAATCGAGGTTGCCGGTTGGCTCATCGACCAGCAAGATACTGGGTGTGCCCGCCAGCGCCCGAGCGATGGCGACACGCTGCTGCTGACCACCACTGAGTTGGTTTGGGCGATGCCCGGCGCGGTGGCTGATCTCCACTTGGGCGAGCGCGTGCTCCACACGTTGGCGTATTTCATCTTTACTTAAGGCCGGCTCGCGGTACTGCAAGGGTAAAGCCACATTGGCAAAGACACTCAGCTCATCAATAAGGTTAAACGATTGAAAAATGAACCCTATATGCAAGTTTCTTAGTTCGGCTTGGGTATCCATATCGAGGCTTTGGGTGTCCACGCCCTCAATGTAATAGCGGCCAGCGCTAATATCATCGAGCAGCCCCATTAGGCTCAACAGGGTGGATTTGCCACAGCCAGAAGGGCCGCTGATGGCAACATAATCGCCTTTATAGATTTTGAGGTCGATATTGCGTAGCGCATGGGTTTCGACATCGTCGCTGGTGTATACCTTCGACACTTGTTGTAATTCAATGATTGGCTTGGTTTGCATAATGACATCCTGTTAATGGGAAACGGTTGTTAGTTTTTGTAAGTGCATGTATTCGCCCATATCCGAAATCACAACTTGAGTGCCAGCAGGCAACGTGCTGCGCAGCTCTATGCTGTCTCCTGCGAGTTTACCAAACTCCAGCTCGGCTTGGACTAATTGATTTGCGGCGGGGTCGACGATAAACAATGGGCGCCTTTGCTCAGCATCGACATAACTGGGGCGGCGCAAGTGCCGAGCATGCTCTAAGGTATCGGTGATGATCTCGCCTTCGATGGTCAACGCTGGGCGGGCGTTGCTAGGTAAATCCGCAGCCAGCTCCAGCTCGATGGCAACGCGGCCGTCACGGACAATAGGGTCGATGCGGCTGACCTGTGCTGCTACTGTATCCGTAAAGGTATCGATGATCGCCTGCTGGCCGACCACGATCTGACTGGCATCGCGCTCGTTGACCAGCAAATCGGCTAGCAATTCATGTTCGCTGCCAACCACGGCCAGCGGTGCGCCCACTTGAACCGATTGACCTTGTTCGACATGCAGCTGTTGTAGCATGCCATTGATGCCGGCACGCACCTGCAGTTTGTCGACATCGGCTTGGGCACTGGCAAAGGCTAAACTAAATTCCTCAACCAATTCACTCTCAACATCTAAGCGCTTTTGATGCAAAGCCTGCATCTGCTGCATTTGTTGTTCGCTTAACTTTACCCGCTCACTCAGCTGCGCAACGCGCAGCTGCGAGCGCTTATGATCAAGCATAGAGACGATGCCCTCGGCTATAAGCTGGCCTTCAGCTTGGGCGCGTAGTTTGGCTCCGGCGAGCTCGCTTTTTAGCAAGGTGAGGTTACCTTGGGCAGTGAGTTGCTCGCTTTGCTGGGCAAGCTTTAATGCCTCAAAGTTGGCTCGTTGTCGTGCTAAAGCAAGACGGGCTCGGTTTAATTGCTGCTCCAAGCTCGGGTTGCTAAGGCGTAAAATAATATCGTCTTTGGTGACGCGTGCGCCGGGGCGTAATACCACCTGATCAACTTGGGCTTGGTGGTTGGCGGTTAAAAACCGTGTGTATTTAGAGCGCAATTCGCCATACCCCGATACCTGCGTATTGAGAGGGCCTTGCTGCACGGTGGCAAGCGTCAGGGCATTGAGATCAATACGTTGGCTGCGCCATGAAAAGCCGATACTCGCCGTTATAATGATCAGAACAGCCAAGGCTGCCCCATAGATTAAAGGCCGGCGCGAGGAGGTTTTGTTTTTCGCTAAGCTGTGTTTGATGTCCATAGATGACAACAGGTTAATGAATTCGATACCTAGCCTTTAGCGAAAGCTATGCCAGTTTTTAACGCTATGAAATATATAAGTATTTTATTTATGTGGCACTGATTTTTCCCACCGGTGGGAGAGCGCAATAGTAAAAGTGGGAATAGAGTGACTCATCAAAGGGAGCGAGTGAGCGGCTTTAGCTTCGTGCAGCCGCTACACCGTAACATACTGGTTATTCAATTAACCGTGTCGATATATTAGGTTACAACCAAGGGCACCATGCTCATAATGGTCAGAACGCACAAGGTGGCGTAAAAGATTCGGGTACGCTTTACGGTCGTCAGTAGGGCCGCAGCCTTTTTACCGAGCCACACCCAACAAAGATTAGCGAACAGCCCGACGATGATAAATATGGTGATAATACACGCGACTGACAGCCAATAGTGAGTGCTTTGGCTAAAGCTTGCAATGACGGTCATACTGGCAGTCCAGGATTTGATATTTACACATTGGAATAGCGCCGCCTGGGTAACAGAAAATGGACTGCTATTGCTAGGTGTGTTGCCTATTTTTTGGTGACGCAGCATTGCCAAAGCCAGCCAGAGCATATACCCCAGCCCTAGATATTTTAGTGTGGCAGCCAGTATGGGGCTTGTTGTTAGGATGGAGCTGAAACCGCTGGCGCATACTAGCAGCATGACACTCAGGCCCAAGCGAATGCCTATTAAATGTGACACGGTTTTACGTATCCCAAACTGGGCGCCAGAGCCGGCGAGCAACAGGTTATTGGGTCCTGGCGTGATAGCAACAAAAAGCGTAAATAGGGCTAAAGAAAACATAACGGTTAAGGTCATAGCGGCTCCTGTATGGGTGAACGAGCCTATGCTAAGCAATTTTTTACGCAAAGAGAGAGCATTGATGCGTCACCATGACATTTAAACTATTCACTTTAACGCAGCCCTCACATATTCTTGTTAGTTAATAAAAGTGTCTGGGTAACATTGGAGGCAGGGTGCTCCCGCAATTGCATGGGCGCAAGGGCCCAAAATATAAAGCGTTGGCTGAAGCCTACGCGGATATGATTGATAACGGTGAAATCAAAGCGGGAACTAAGCTTCCCTCACAGCGTATCCTTTCTTACCAATTAGGGGTTACCGTAGGCACGGTCACGCGCGCTTATCAGGAGCTGTCTTTATTAGGCAAAACGTTGTCAGTCGTGGGCAGCGGTACTTATGTTAAGGAAGCTCTCAGTGCTGACAGCTATTACCACCCCCTTGATTCTCAGCAGGGCATCGATCTGTCGCTGTGCCGACCACTGATCGTCAGTCAACAGCAGCACCTACATAACGCTTTGCAGCAGATGCTGGGACAACCACAAGCACAATCAGTCATCTTGGATTATTTCAGTGCCGATGGTTTGTGCGGCCACAGTGATACCTTGCGACAGTGGCTTAATCAGCGTTGGCATAGCAAGTTAACACCAGAGCGGGTGCAATGGACATATGGGGGCCAGCATGGTTTAAGCGTTATCCTCCAAGCTTTGACTCGCAGTGGCGATACGGTGCTCACTGAGGGGTTATGCTATGGGGAGTTTATTCATAGTTGTGCGCAACTAGAGCGCCGTCTTCAGCCCGTGGCGATAGACGAGCAGGGCTTGGTAGCAGAGGATTTATTACTGCAATGTCAGCGTCATCGGCCACGATTGCTATACCTTACTGCTAATGTTCAAAACCCAACGGCGGTGCAACTTAGTGCGCAACGTCGTCTGGAAATAATTGATATTTGCCGGCGCTTTGATGTATTGATCATTGAAGATGGCGTGATGTACTGCCCACCTGAACAGCGGCAGCTACCGCTCGCTAGCATTGCGCCTGATATTACTGTTTATGTTGGCAGCTTCTCTAAATACTTTGCCGGTGGTGTTCGTGTCGGCTATTTAGTGTTGCCAGCTAATTTACGGGTGCCGCTATTAAAAGCACTTCGCTCCACGTGTATGCATGTCAGTCCGATACTTATCGACCTTATTTGCCGCTGGCTATGTAGCGGTGCCATGGCGGAAGTTGATAACCACATTGCGATGGAACTGCGGGCTCGCTACCGGATTCTAGCGCAACATCTAGAGCGCCCTGCAGATCATGTTATCCAGGGCTTCAATTATTGGTTAACACTACCGCCACAGCATCAAGCCGAGCGGGTTACTAAACAATTATATGAGCTCGGAGTGAGGGTACGCTCGGGACAACAGTTTTGCGTTGGCGGTTATGGCCAGGCTAACGCCATTCGACTTTCGCTGACCGGGCCAAAAACCCGCGATGAGTTGCGTGCAGGGTTAGAAATCGTGCGCTCCTGTGTGCGTTAGCCGCACAATGAGAGTTCGGTAGATATGACGCGCGAAATCCGTACGCTTTAAGGTGGGAGTATGCTGAGAGCGATAAACTGTAAACCCCCTTTACGTTATCTAAGGGCGAAAAAGGGAGATTCGCTGAGCAAGTAGCCTTCGCCCGTTGCTCAGGGCCCAAATAGTATTCATATGTTTATATTGCTAAGCCTATAGCGTCGATACTTTCACTGGTCAGCTCCTCCTCAATCTGCTAACAATGATGGTAGAACAAACATGATACTGATTGCGGTAATTAAACAACTCAGTTGGCCGGCGGGGAGTTTTACGAGTAAACGGAAACGTGAAATATACTCTTCAAAGAGGTATCCAGGTGTTTATGAGTTACAAGGAGTTCCTGGTCGAACAAAGATCCTGATTCATGCAGGTAATTACCATGAAAACACCGAGGGCTGCTTAATGCCTGGCAAATCATGGGGAGTTCAAGCTGACAAACACTATTATGTAGGTAATAGTAGAAAAGCACTGAGTAAGATCTTTTCTGCAATTTCACAGTCAGAGCAAATAAACGTTATTATCACTAATGAGTTCGATAGGTAGGAATTGCAATGAGTAAAATTATTTTCTTAGTGTTTTCAATTTTTTCATTATCAGCTCATGCAACATCATTGAAAAATGAAAATAACCTTTCGTGGCTACTAAACAACTACGATAAGGTTGAAGAAACGGTATATAGAGATAAGTCTTATGAGCTTATCCCTGTTACAAATACTCTAGTTGAGATTTGGTACCACAGAGATGGAGCAACAACAGCTGAAGTATCAATTCCAATAATAATGGCTCTTATCCATCACCCTGATATTATGCTGCCTATGTTGGCTGACAATCCCGACTCATTTGATCGCTGGCTTTCCCAGTTTAATGGGATTGTATTCATGGATTTCTCAGGTGAGAGCTTTGATGAATTAACGTCATTAAAAGTGCAATTAGCTGAGTCGATGTCCTCTTTTTCACAGAGAAGCGATCACCAGCTTAAGCCATTCGTCAATAAACTTCTTAAACAGCTCGAAGTAACCGAAGTCAGAACAGTTAATTAGTGCTTAATCAAATCAGGGAGCTAGAGTGTGGAGTGATACTATTACTCAACATACGGGCTCCTTACGGCTCTTGAGAAACTACAAAAGAATCAGTTGTTTTATATTTACTCTTCAGGTTTTTTATCAGAATAGTACTAACTCGGAGGTCAAAAAAGACGGTTGACCTGTTCAGCCGCAGCAAATCAGTTAACACTATTGGACCTTCTTCAATAAAATAGTTAAAAAGAACACCCAGGCTGCATCGGCAGTCAGTTCACTCCAAAGAAGAAAGCCCCCCAATTTGCCCGTTCACATCGTTAGAGTAACTTCATTCTCAGTATAGAAACGGAGAGGCTTTTTAGGTAAGCAGTTATTTTACAACTACTTACTACTTTTTGGTTGAAAAAAGGGCAGTGCTGATTCGTTAACAAGTGGTGAGCCGCTGAGCGTTTTATGTTGAAGTGAGCGTGTCTAGGTAACAAAGTATTTACTTTGCCATTCAGCTAAGGCGCTGAATAAAGTAAGTGTTAAAGGCGGGCTGAGTTGCCCGCACTGGGCGTTATTTTAGTTTAAAAACACCCACAGCCACGCAGATAGCACCGCCGACCATGCCAATCCAAGCCTCTATTGGGGTATCGCCACTAAAAGTACGGGTTAGCTGAGCCTCAACTGCGTCATAAACGTTATAACCCCAGGCAACTAAGGCAACACCGACCACGATTAAAATAATGCCAAGAATTTTGCCATTCATAAATGAACTCCATTGTTATTGATTATTGTTCATTGAAGCGAACAAGCATTCGCTTACTTGATATTCAGTGTATGCAATGCAGATGAATGTGCAATGTATTTAATGTTTTAAATGAACCGTGCTATCTTTTTGTATCTTAACACTTTTCAATTCTTGCACCGCTCATGCCTGAGATGGTGTCGTTTTTACGATAAGGGACCGTTATTTTCAGCATTAATCTAGACGCTTTGCAGGCCTTCACCCGAGGCTATTTAGCGATATTTTTCACTTGCGTGGCTGTGTTTTACACATTGCGCATCGTGCTTTTAAAGCGCAAACATGGCGAAGAGTTGATTTTTCCTGGGCAAGCCTATTGTGGCGACTGGTGGAATCACATGACCTTTCGGGTGTTTCGCATCACTATTTGGTTAGTGTGCCTGATCCGCTGGCCTTGGCCGCAAGCGGATAGCTATCTTGGAATTTTGCAACCGCTATATCAAAACAGTGTTGTTGTTATCATCGGCACCGTATTGATGACCGGCGGTTTTGTGAGTACGGCGCTGATTAACCTAAACCTTAATCGTCACTGGCGCAGTGGTATTGACCGCCAAGGGCCGCAGCTGCTGCAAACCCAAGGGGTTTATAGCATCTCCCGTAACCCTATGTTTGTTGGGGTTGGCATAGCGCAGCTAGGCTTTTTTATGGCTTTGCCTTCGGCGTTTTCACTGTTGTGTCTTATTGTCGGTTGGCTCACTTTGTATCGACAAACCCAGGCTGAAGAGGCGCATTTATGTTCAGTATTCGGTGAGCGTTACCGAACTTATCAACGCCAAGTGCGGCGTTGGATATAAAAAGAAAGCGGCGCAAGGCCGCTTTCTTTTTATAAGCGCTGATTAAGGGCAACTGATGGTTGCACCTTTATCGGTTTTTTTCTGCAGCCGAATATCGGCAACGCTGACTATCAACTTGCCTTGCGTCGTAAGCTCAAACGGCACTACGGTGTGGGCAAGTTTAAACCCTTGTTTAGTAAAGCATTGACTATCAATACTGAGTGCCTGCCAAGTATTCGCGGGCAGGGTACGCAGTTGCTCACTGATATCGACTTCGCTGTGGCATGCGCCCGGTGTGTCGCCTTCGCTCTCACAATTCATGATCACCTTCACCGCAGCATTGGGTGCTTGTTCAACCATGACCTGCATGCTCAACACCGCCTCGCTGCCTAGCTTGGCTTGTAAGTCTTCGCGGAAATAGCTTTCGCTGGCTAGGCGCATGCCCGCGCGAGCGCTGCCATCAAAGCTTAATTTGCGGGCATCTTCTTGCACTTGTTTATCAATAGTGCGATAGCTTAGTGCGCCCAAAGTGTGAGTATTGGCACTGACAGGGAGCACTTGTTCGCCAGAATAAAGTGCCATCTGCCACGGTTTTTGCACCGTACCAGTGAATAGGGCAACATCGTGCTGTTGTGCGCCCTCAGTGCTAACGTGCTCATTAAGCTCATCGCTTAAGACGTTGTCATCGCCATAGCTGAGGCCAAAGCCATAAGATAGCAAGGGCTGATAATCGCTATCACCGCGATTAACAATCTGTGTGGGGGTTTTTGGCCAGGAGTAGCTCAACCGACCGCTAAAATCGTATTGCACTTGGTCTTGAGCATCGCGAAACAGCACATCGGCCACCGCTTGGCCTTCCGAGCCCGGTAGCCAAGCAGCTACGAAAGCATCAGAGGCATTGAGCTCGGGGTTGACCCACATAGGTCGGCCACTGATAAACACTGAAACGACGGCAATGCCTTGTTGTTTGAGGCGTTTAAGCAGCGCTAGATCGCGCTTATCGCCGCTCTGGTACTCCAGTGTTGCACGGTCGCCATGACCCTCGGCATAGGGGTCTTCGCCAAACACCACAATGGCCACATCAGGCTTTTGTTGGTAGCTACCATCAACACTGAGCACGGCCTGCCCACCACCTTGTGTAACTTGAGCTTGGATTCCATCCCAAATAGACGAGCCGCCTGGAAAGTCTTTATTCTCGTTGTTTGTGCCCTGCCAAGTGATGGTCCACCCCCCAGACTGCTTACCGATATTGTCGGCAGCGTCGCCAGCAACGAGCACCCGCTGTTGCCTTTTTAATGGCAGCAACTGGCCTTTGTTCTTTAGTAACACCAGCGATTCCCGTACCGCTTGACGTGCTACCTCGCGGTGCGCTTGCTGGCCAATCAAATCGGTGTTATTGGCGTATTGGCGTTGAGCTGGGCTAGGCTTGGAAAATAATCCGGCCCGCAGCTTTACCCGAAGGATGCGACGCACCGCATCATCGATCCGGCTGGTGGCAATTTCGCCACTTTTTACCTGTGCTAAGGTGTTGTTGTACAATGCTTTCCAATCACCAGGCACCATAAAGATATCCAGTCCGGCATTGATTGATTGAGCGCAGCTGTCGTTACTACAGCCCTTTACTTGGCCGTGACCATTCCAGTCTCCGACAACAAAGCCATCAAAGCCCATCTTTTCTTTTAGTACTTCAGTAAGCAGATATTTGCTGCCATGAATTTTTTCGCCATGCCAACTATTAAAAGAGGCCATCACCGATTGCGCCCCAGCGTTTAAACCGCCAACATAGCCGCCAGCATGAATGTTAAAGAGCTGCTCTTCAGAGCTGATGTTATCGCCCTGGTCGTCGCCGTTAACGGTGCCGCCATCGCCAACAAAGTGCTTTACTGTGCTGATCACTTGGCCTTCACCCAAAAAGCCCTCGCCCGGTTTGCCTTGTAAGCCAGTGACAATCGCATGGGCGTAGTCACGAATTATTTCAGGGTCTTCCGAGTAACCTTCATAGGTGCGGCCCCAGCGATCATCTCGCACGGCCGCTACCGTTGGCGCAAAGACCCAATCGATACCCGTTGCCAGCACCTCTTTGGCGGTGATGCGGGCAATCTTTTCTATGAGTTCAGGATTATTAGCGGCGCCCAGACCAATGTTATGCGGGAACAAGGTCGCACCAATCACATTATTATGACCATGCACTGCATCGGTTCCCCACATCGTCGGTATGGTGCTGCCATCAAGTGAGTCATCGACAGAGGCCTGATACATTTTTTCAGCGAGTGCAACCCAATCACTGACCTTGGCGTGCTTGTCGTTATTGGGGAAGGCACCGCCACCATTGAGGTAAGAGCCAAACCCGTAGCGACGCATGTCTTCAACGCTGATATCGCGGATCTCTGGTTGGATCATCTGCGCGATTTTTTGTTCCAGCGTCATACCCGCCAAAATCTTTTCAACTTGCGCTTCCACATCGTGATGTTCAGCCACGGTGCTTTCGCTTTTTGGCCAGATAGCGTCGTTATTGATTGGTGTAGCGACTGAGCCACTGGTGTGTGGTTGCTCAGAGCAAGCACTGAGTACCAATGCCGCCACGCTGACGGCTAGATATTTTATTTTACCTGTCATTGTTATTTTCCTGATTCGATAACGGCGGGAGTCGCGCCCTTGAGACCATAGTAGGCAATGTACACATAACATAGTGCTGGCAACAGGAATGACCATTGTAGCCCAATCCCATCAGCAAGCATGCCTTGCAGCAACGGAATAATGGCGCCACCGACAATGGCCAGACACAAAATACCCGAGCCTTGCGCGGTATGCTTGCCCAGACCATTGAGCGCCAAACTAAAAATAGTGGGGAACATCACTGAATTGCATAAACCAACGGCAAGAATGGCCCACATTGCCAAGTAGCCATCGAAAAACACTGAAATGAGTACCAGAGCAAAGGCACTGACGGCGTTAAACGCAAGGACTGTGCGACCGGAGATTTTTTGCATCACTAAGGCGCCGATGAAACGTCCCACCATGGCGCCGCCCCAATAATAGGCAATGTATTTTGCCGCTTGCGCTTCATGCATATTGGCGATGTTTTCCTGGTTGAAAAAGTTCACTAAGGTACTGCCAATAGCCACTTCAGCGCCGACATAAACAAAGATGCCAAGTGCGCCTAAGGTCAGGTTACGATGACGCCATGCTGACCCGGATACGGCATCGACTCCCACTGTTTGGCCGCTTAGCTTGGGCAGCGTCAATTTGGCAAAAATACCTGCTAGTAACAGCAGTGCGCCGGCGAGCATAAGATAAGGGACCTGCGTTGCCGATGCGTCTCCTTTTATGACTTCAGCGCCCTCTGTAAAAATAAGGATTGAGCCAAAAAACGGCGCCACTGTGGTGCCCAATGAGTTGAACGCTTGGGTCATGGTCAGCCTTGCCGGCGCAGTCTCTTGCGGCCCTAACGCGCTGACATAGGGGTTGGCCGCCACCTGTAACACCGTGACACCCGCAGCCAATACGAACAGCGCGATTAAAAATAGGGCATAAACGCCACTGCTTGCTGCCGGGTAAAACAACAAACAGCCAACGCAGGCAACAGCCAGACCTAAGACAATGCCTTTTTGATAGCCGATGCGCCCCACTAAGTTTCCGGCGGGAAGCGAGACGATAAAATAGGCACTAAAAAAGCAAAACTGCACCAGCATCGCTTGGGTGTAATTAAGCTCGAATGTCCCTTTAAGGTAGGGGATCAAAATGTCGTTGAGGCAGGTAATGAACCCCCACATAAAAAACAGTGAGGTCAGTGCAACCAGCGCAAAACGGTAATTGCCGCCGCTGCTCGATGGCTGCGCCTGCGCAGATTCTTGCTGCATGGATAGGGCCACGGTGTTCTCCTATTGATCTTTTTAAGGAAAGCGCTTACATTTAGTTATGAAAGCGCTTACATTTTTATTTGATAATTACAGAAAGCGCGCATGAATTCAAATAAAAACCCAAAAGGGTTGCAAACGGACTGAGTAACACAGATGCCTAAATTGACCTTGCCTACCGAATCCAAGATGTTGCAACGCGACTTTATTTACGGCGTCGCGACGTCCTCGTTTCAAATAGAGGGGGCAAGAGCAGCGCGCTTACCTTGTATTTGGGATACCTTTTGTCGTCAGCCGGGTGCCATCGTAGACGGCAGTCATGGCGATGTCGCTTGTGAACATATCGCTCGTTGGCAACAAGATGTCGAGCTCATAGCCAATCTTGGTGTCGATGCGTATCGGCTCTCAATTGCTTGGGGTCGAGTAATGGATGAGCACGGGCAGCCCAACCAAGAGGGGATCTGTTTTTATCAGAATTTAGTAGCGGCACTCACGGCGCAGGGCATCAAAGTCTTTGTCACCTTATACCACTGGGATCTGCCACAGTATTTAGAGGACCAAGGTGGGTGGCTCAACCGGCAAACGGCTTATGCCTTTGCTGAGTATGCCGATGTTATTTCTCAAGCGCTCGGTGAGCAGGTTTATTCTTACGCGACGTTAAATGAACCGTTTTGCTCTGCGTATCTTGGTTACGAGGTAGGCATTCATGCGCCCGGCAAAAAGGGGCAGCACTATGGTCGCCAAGCAGCGCACCACCTACTGCTTGCACATGGCTTAGCCATGCAGGTACTTAGACGCACGGTCCCAAGCAGTGAGTGCGGTATCGTGCTGAACTTTTCTACTGCCTACGGCGCAAGTAGCAGCGCTGCTGATACACATGCGGCGCAACTGGCCGACCAATATCATAATTTGTGGTACTTACAACCACTGCTTGAAGGCCGTTATCCTGACGTGCTGGCACTCTTACCTGAAGACGTGCGCCCTGAGATTGGCGCCGATGACATGGCTATTATCAGCGCTAAAAACGACTTTATTGGTATCAACTACTACACCCGTGCGGTGTTTGCCAGTGATGGCAAAGGTTGGTTCGTTCAGTGTGAACCCACAAAAACGCCATTAACCGCCATGGGCTGGGAAGTGGTGCCAGAGGCATTTGAGAAATTACTGGTTGATTTACACCAGCGTTTTTCATTGCCGCCACTGTATATCACCGAAAATGGTGCCGCCTTCGATGACGAGATAGTTGATGGCGCCATTTATGATAAGCCACGTATCGATTACTTTAATAGCCACCTTAACGCGGTGCACAATGCCATTGAACAAGGTGTCAATATTCGTGGTTACTTTGCATGGTCGTTAATGGACAACTTTGAATGGGCGCTTGGTTACAGTAAACGCTTCGGTATTGTTCATGTGGATTACCACACGCAGCAACGCACCTTGAAAGACAGTGCGCTGGCATATAAAGGCTTGCTTGAGAATAGACTCTAAGCGCGCTTTATATTAGCTTTAGGCCTCAAAGGACAATCTAAAAGAATAAACATGGCAACCATTTACGAAGTTTCAAAAGCAGCGGGCGTGTCTTTGGCCACCGTCTCCAGAGTGATGAACGGCAATGTCCGGGTCAGTGAACGCACCCGGGATAAAGTGCTTAAAGCCATGACTGAATTGGGCTATAAACCCAACGCCATTGCCCAGTCGCTGGCTTCTAATTGCAGCAACAGCGTTGGCTTATTGGTGTCAGCGCTGCATGGTTCGTTCTTCGGCGATATGATGAGTACGGTTGAGAATGTGTTGCGAAAAGCGGGCAAGCATGTGGTGATCACCGCCGGCCACAGTGATGAAGAAAAAGAAAAACAGGCCATTGAATTTTTACTCGATCGTCGCTGTGACGCCCTCATTTTACATGCCGAAGCGGTCAGTGATGAGTATTTGCTCGAGCTTGCCAAAGGTGATGCACAAATCATTCTTATTAACCGCAAAATTGATGCTATCAGCGAGCGTTGTTTTTACACCGATAATGAACTGGGCGGTTACCTGGCTACTAAAGCGGCATTGGATGCCGGACATAAGGATATTGCTTATATTAGCGGGCCATTATTCAAAGGCGATGCTAAAGAGCGCTTGGCGGGGCATCAGCGTGCTTTGGCTGAGGCCAATATTGCATTTAACGATGCGCTATTAATTGAGGGCGGCTATCATGAAGCGGAGGGTGCGCAAGGGCTGGAACAGCTCTACAGAGCAAAGCACAAATTCAGTGCATTGATTTGCGCCAACGATGAGATGGCCTCAGGGGCGATGACCGCAGCCCGTGAGCTTGGCATCGCGATACCCGAGCAACTGTCGATTATTGGCTTCGACAACGTGTTGTTTGCCCGTTACTTGTATCCAAAATTAACCACCATAGACAACCCCATTCGGCTGATGGGTGAGGCGGCCGCGCATTGGGTCTTGGCACATGTGTACCAACAGCGGGGGGTCGCCGAGCCTCGTAATCTGTTTGCGCCCTCTTTGGTTGCGCGCGACTCATTGGTGAGTGCACCATGATCAAAACCCTGCCTCCGGCGTTATTTTATACGCTTGTTGTTTCTTTGGGAGGCTTTATCTTCGGCTTCGACGCGTCGGTGATCTCTGGCGCGGTTGGCTTTATTGTTGACGATTTCCACTTAAGTAGTTGGGAGCAAGGGTTCGTCGTGAGCTCGCCAACGCTTGGTGGGCTATTAGCCACTTGCTTTGCTGGCGCCATCAGCGATGCCATCGGTCGGCGCAAAACCTTGATTGTAATTGCCGCATTGTATTTAGTGTCGGCGCTGGCTTCGGCCTTTGCACAAAGTTATTGGATGCTGATTGCGGCGCGCTTTATTGGCGGCATGGCATTTTGCTCATTGATGGTTGCACCCATGTATATAGCTGAAATTAGCCTGCCCGAGCATCGCGGTAAGTTGGTGTCGATCAATCAATTGAATATCGTGTTGGGCTTTTCGGTGTCTTATTTTACCAATTACTATTTACTGAACTTAGCTCAATCCGAGGCTGGCTGGGCGCAAAGCCTGGCTATTAATGAGCATTTGTGGCGCTGGATGCTCGGGCTGGAAATCGCCCCAGCACTGTGCTGGTTGCTGTTGTTGTTTTTTATTCCTCGCAGTCCACGGTGGCTACTGATGCGTCAACAGCATGAAGAGGCGCAAAGCGTTGCCGCTCGCCTGTTTAGCGCACAACGTATTGATGAGCAACTACGCAGTATGCGAGCCTCATTGCAGCATAAAGTAGCGCCGCTATCGCAACGTATTCGTTTGTTAGCCGGGCGGCGAGTGCGTTTTGTGTTATTGATTGGCCTGCTGGTGGCTGTGGCTCAGCAGATCACCGGCATCAATGTTATATTCTTTTATGCCCCCACTATTTTTGAGCAAAGTGGTGTAGGCACCAACGCAGCCTTTGCCCAAGCACTGTGGATAGGCTTAGTGAATGTTGTGTTTACGGTGGTCGCCATGCTGTGCATCGATCGTTTTGGCCGGCGTCCTCTACTGCTCTTGGGGTTGGGCGGTATTATCGTCAGCATGGCCTTGTGTAGTTGGGGTTTCAAACAAGCCAGCTACCATATTGACGATACCAAGCTGCGCGCACTACAACAGCAACTACCGGCCACTGTGGTCAGTCAGTTAAGTCCTATGCGGGCTCATATTTACAGCGATGATGTTACCTTTAAAGCGGCATTGACTCAGCATTTAGGGGTCCAAGATGCGCGCAAACATGAAAGTGCGATCCTCAGTGAAGCGATCACCATGAATGCCACCTTGGTGCTGTTGGGGATCACCCTCTTTGTGGCGTCATTTGCGTTATCTCTTGGGCCGGTGATGTGGGTGATGTTTGCGGAGATTTTCCCGAATACTGTGCGGGCGATTGCCATATCTGCGGTCACTGTAGTGAATAACGCAGTGAGTTTTGCGGTGCAGCTTGTGTTCCCCTGGGAGCTTAGCCAATTCGGGGCAGCGGCGACTTTTGCCATTTACGGTATTTTTGCATTGATTGCATTAGCGCTGGTATGGCGTTATCTGCCAGAAACCAAGGGCAAGTCGTTAGAGCAGTTAGAGCTGAGCTTGCGCAGCTAAGTGTGCGACGCTACCACCTACACCCGCGCGGCAATGTTCGAAGCCGCGTTAGTGTAGAGCAATTTGAAACAAAACCCTTATCAAAATTATCGATTAACCTAATCTGTTTTTCTCGCTCCAATAGATTGGAAAACTGGTCTATATTTACTCTCAATTAACAACCCTCCCATTAGGAGCGAAGATTATGCGCAACAAAGCAATTCCTTTGGCGACTGCCATTGCCATGGCAGTGTCATCAGTCGTATCTATGCAGGCTTATGCCAGTGAGCCGAAATCAAACCAGTTTTGGTGGCCTGAGCAGCTTGATTTAAGCCCCCTTCGAGCTCATGGCGTGGAGTCACACCCTTATGGTGAAGAATTTGACTACGCTAAGGGCTTTGAAAGCCTCGACCTTGATGCCGTTAAAGCCGACATTCGTGCGGTACTAACAGACTCGCAAGATTGGTGGCCAGCAGATTATGGTCACTATGGACCTTTCTTCATTCGTATGGCCTGGCACGCAGCTGGAACCTACCGTGTATTTGATGGTCGCGGTGGCGCAGGTGGCGGGCAGCAGCGTTTTGACCCACTTAATAGCTGGCCAGATAACGCCAACTTGGATAAAGCGCGTCGCCTATTGTGGCCGATTAAACAAAAATATGGCCGCAATATCTCTTGGGCTGACTTAATGGCCCTGACCGGCAATGTTGCCCTAGAAGATATGGGCTTTAAAACCTTTGGTTATGCCGGTGGTCGTGAAGATGACTGGGAGCCAGATTTGGTTTACTGGGGCCCAGAGGGCAAAATGCTGACCGACGAGCGCCGTGACAAAAAAGGTAAGCTCAAAGGCCCACTTGCTGCTGTGGAAATGGGGCTGATTTATGTCAACCCTGAAGGTCCGCATGGCAACCCCGATCCCTTGCTCGCAGCGCGCGACATTCGTATGTCCTTTGGTCGTATGGCGATGAACGATGAGGAAATTGTGGCGCTTATTGCCGGTGGTCACACCTTTGGTAAAGCTCACGGTGCGAAAAAACCTGATTGCGTGGGCGCAGAGCCAGCAGCGGCAGAGTTAGAAGACCAAGGTTTTGGTTGGAAAAACAAATGTGGCAAAGGCAACGCTGAAGATACGATCACCAGTGGCCTTGAAGGTGCGTGGACCGTGACCCCAACGCAGTGGAGCATGAACTACCTCGATAACTTATTTAATTTCGAGTGGAAGCAAACCAAGAGCCCGGCCGGTGCCACACAGTGGATCCCGACCAATGAGTCGGCGAAGAACTTAGTGCCAGATGCCCATGTTAAAGGTAAGCGCCATGCGCCGATTATGTTTACTACCGACATCGCGCTGAAAAAAGACCCTGAGTTTCGCAAAATTGCTGAGCGTTTTCGCGCCAATCCAGAACAATACGAGCTGGCGTTCGCGAAAGCTTGGTTTAAGCTAAATCACCGCGATTTAGGTCCGCGTGCTCGTTACCTCGGCGACGAAGTTCCTGAGGAAATCTTAATCTGGCAAGATTATATTCCAGAGGTTGACCATGAGCTGGTCACTGAGCAAGACATCAGTACACTTAAAGAACAGATCCTAGATTCAGGATTGACCGTGCCAGAGCTTGTTCGTGTGGCATGGGCATCAGCGTCTAGCTTCCGTGGCAGCGATATGCGCGGCGGAGCCAATGGTGCGCGCCTACGTTTGGCGCCGCAGAAAGATTGGCCGGTGAACAACCCTGAAGAAGTGGCTAAAGTATTAAAGGTATTGGGCGACATTCAGCAAGACTTTAACCGCCAAGGCGGCGACAAACAGGTTTCATTAGCGGACCTTATCGTCTTAGGGGGCGCTGCAGCCATTGAAAAAGCAGCCAAAGACGCGGGCCATGAAATTACGGTGCCGTTTAAACCAGGACGTATGGATGCATCGCCAGAGTACACTGACGTTGAGTCGTTTGCGGTACTTGAGCCAACCGCTGATGCGTTCCGTAACTACTACGACAGTGGTTGGAAATCGCCTACCGGTATGCTGGTTGAGCGCGCCAATCTGTTAAACCTAAGTGTGCCGGAAATGACGGCGCTACTGGGCGGTATGCGCACCTTGGATGCCAATTATAAAGGCGTGGATCATGGCGTGTTTACTGACCAACCAGGCACATTAAGCAATGACTTCTTCGTCAACTTGCTGGATATGTCAACGAAATGGAGCAAGTCAGATAAACAGCAAGGTATCTACCAAGGCCACGACCGCCAAAGCGGCGAGTTAAAGTGGACGGCGACACCGGTTGATTTGATTTTCGGCTCTAACTCAGAGCTGCGTGCCATCGCTGAAGTGTATGCGTCTAAAGATGCCGAGAAAAAGTTTGTTGAAGACTTTGTGGCCGCTTGGACCAAGGTGATGACAGCGGATCGCTTTGACCTAAAATAAAATTGTGATGTTACCCACCAAGGCCACTGTTGAGTGGCCTTTTTTATGGCCGCAGGAATTGCACTGCGAGACATTGACTTTGTTACAGCTGCTAACACCTCACAGCGCCGCTCGCGCCGCAAAGCTAGCCTCATAGTAATGACACAGTAGCATCATGGCGACAGCGAGAGCGCACGCCATGGTGGCTACCTCACCCTAACCAAAGGAGTGTTTATTATGAGTACGATTAATCTTGCCGCCTATTGCAGTGGTGATTTTGGCCCCGGGATCACCAACGAATGCATTGGCGACGCGCAGCAAAGTGGTTTTACCACGCTTATTCTCTGGGCCATGCATATTGGCCGCGCGGGTGATTTAAATAACAGTAACTGCCAAGCTGTACCCGGCCAATCATGGGGAGAGCTGGTTTTCAATGATGGCAATATCCGCATTACCGATGGCGACACCTTTAACCCCAATAATGACGCCGACATAGCTGCTTGGCCTAGTAAATTGGCGCAGCTAAAACAACATGGCTCCAAGGTAGAAAAAATCTTTATTTCTATCGGTGGCTGGGGAGTATGCGATTTTCAAGCTATTGAGTATATGTTGGAAAATGGCATGCGCGAGCAAATTAAAGCCAACTTTAAAACATTGCGAGAGGCCTTTACGGTCGATGGCGAGTGCCTAATTGATGGCGTCGATTTCGATAATGAAGAGGTGGTGAAAGCAAGTACCATTACTGAGTTTGCCGAAATCCTGTTTGATCTGGGTTATCAGGTTACCTTTTGCCCTTACCAACAACCCTCGTTGTGGCAAGGGTATATGCAAACCTTGTGGGATAAGGGCTACCGCGTTAGTTGGTGGAATCTACAATGTTATTCCGGTGGCCTTGGTAATCTTGAGCGCTTACAACCTTGGCTAGATGCGCTTTCGGCCGTTGTCGGTGAAGGGCAGGGCGGCGCTTACCTGGTCGTAGGCTTGGCGGTAAAAGGGGCCAGCGACTCCAACCCAGAGCTGTGCCCTAGCGCGTTCTGCCAATCCTTCGCGGCAGTGAGTGAGCAGGGTCTTACCGGTGGCTTTATATGGAAGTATGACGCCGTACTCAGCAATAAAAGCGCCTGTGATGGTGCCATTCCCACGGCGGCCAGTTATAGCAAAGCCATTACGCAAGGCCTGAATAATGACTGCCCGTAGCTATGCGTAGTGACCCAGAAGATTAAAGTTTATATTGGCACACTGGCTGGCCTGAAGGTCAGCTGGGTGCTAGAAGTGGACGATGGCAACGCCGCTAAGCACGCGTGGCTACGCTATGTGGTAGACGGCGCCGTGACTAGCTTGGCTATGAGTTCTTTGTCCATGAAAAATCCATCTGCCTTGCAGTTTTTTCGGCCAAGTCATTGCTGTGCAACCTACTTACCAAATGTAGACTCATGTCAATTCCTGCCGAGATACCACCTGAAGTAATGATATTTCCTTCATCGACCCATCGCACATTTTCGATAACGTTCAGCTGGGGAAACTTGCTCCTTAGATTAGCCATATCTTCCCAGTGAGTCGTGACTTTATGCTCTTTCAGCACTTTTGCTTTAGCTAGCAAAAACGCACCAGTGCAAACAGAGGCTGTTATGGATGCGTTTGTCGATTGTTGGGAGATCCATTCCATCACCTGGGATTTGCCTATTTCATTGGAGTGAACACCACCTGCAACGATTAGAACATCCATCATAGGATGGTCATTAAACCCATAGTTTGGCATTACCCTGTAACCAGCCCGGGCGCTAATCGCATTACCGCTTTCGCTGACCAAGAAAGCGTCAAAAGGGTTGTCATTCTTGCAAACTCGCGAAGCCGTTGAAAATACCTCAAATGGTCCTGAAAAATCTAAAACCTCGGCCTGATCATAGATGTAAATTCCTACGTTCACCTGAATTATGTCCCTCTTGTCATAACGCTGTGTTTAGAGGCTGAAGCGTAGCGTAAGCCGTCCCAGTCGCGTATTTCGCGGCGATTACAACCGCTTGTTATGTTTTAGCGCATCTCGGTAAATGCTACAGAATCCGGAACCTTTTCCTCGTTAACATGCGTAGAATGCATCTGCTGCAGACGCCAGCTTCCGTTGTCCTTGACTACCACCACACTTTCTAGCCACACAACATTCTGCGTGGATTTTTTTGACGAAAATACGGCTTTATTCCAGTAATTTATAAGCGCGATATCTTCTCTCACATCAGAAGAGATTAGACTAAAGAAATTTTCTCTCTTGTATTCACTTGGAGCGACAACAGCGACAAGTTCATCAATACCCCAAACTTCTCCGTTTTCAAGGAGTTTGAATTTATCTGTTACCGCCGCCCTCATACCTGAGTGGTCAATTTCCGACATTGCGGAAAATAGCGCCATAACTGGCTCAAAAGCCGGATCCACCTGCGCTGAAACCGACCCAGAGAATAACGATAGAGCCAACACAAGTTTTCTTATTATTTTCATGGTTTCCTCCAAAAGACATAACGCCCGATTAACGGGTAAAAAATTGTGGGCTAAAATTGAGCGAAGCGAATAGCCTGCAAGTTTTTTATCCCTGTTGAATTGCTTGTTATATCACAAAACAGGTAGTACTTTACTAACTGCTAAAAGAGCATAAGAAAGAAACAACGTGTAATCTCTAACATTACTACAAATACAAATTTTTTTACTTAAACCTTCCAAGGTATCCTTCCATTTTGGTAATAACTGTTCAAGGGCCTCAGCTTTAATTGCAGAATCTTCAGGTTTTAAAATTTCACCGCTTTCCTCATTAATAGAATGTTCACCCTCTATGGCATTCTTTTTATACGCAGCCAAATATTCAGAATAATCTAGGTACTTACCATTCTTTTCAAGAAATGTATTATATCGCTCAATTTTCTTAAGCCCTGAAATTACTGAAAGAGCTAAAAGAAGTAGTGTAAATAAAACGAATGTACTTTCATTTAAACCAATAACCGCATTGGCTTTAAATCCTTTTGCAAAATATGCAAACGTAGCTGCTCCGATTCCAACAATGAAGTAGTCATATTTACTTACTCCATTCATGCTTTGCTTTGCTAACTCTAATGAACGTTCTGACATATATACTCTCGTGATATAACAATTTAATATCGAGCGATTGGGTCGTTTTTCTGCCGCAACCAACCTCGTTTTGTCCTATGACCATTGATAGCAAATTAAGGAAGTACTTACCAGCGTTGAAGTTTCGCTATATTGATCTACAAGCAGACACGACAAAACGACCCAATGGGTCGTTTTCCTGACTGTGGGAGAAACTCAAAGTGCCTAGATGCATACACGGTGATTTCGGTGGCGGGATGGCTGTCTGAATCTGGCTCGTTCAAGGTTTTGGTATTTTTTAATTCCTTACGCGTGATACCTGTGGCCGGGTGAGAGTATCCGGTCCCGTGTAAAATAACCCACTACGCCTGCTTGTTATGGGTATTTTACATCGTACTTTACTTGAACGAAGTCATTAGCAAAGGCTATTGCCTTAGAGTTAACGAGCTTTATGGGGTTGTCGAGTTTACCAAAAAGTGGGATTCCACTTCCTAATAGTACAGGTGCTCTAGTGATGGTCATTTCATTGATGAGTTTAAGATTAAGAAACGAAGTAATCGTAGAGCCACCATCAATGTAGGCATGCTTGAATCCTTTGTTTGCTAATCCTTTAACTAAATCAGTAATATCACCAGAGAACATCTCTACCTTACCCATCAAATTTTCGGGTGGCTCTTTTACTGTGTTACTTAAAACAACGATGTGCGTATCACCATAAGGCCATTGTTCGGGGGTTAAATTCATGCTTGCAATTGTTTCCATACATTTGCGTCCCATGACCATGCAATCAACAGCAGCCATGAAAGCGCTAAACCCCATGTCTGGGTTATTTCCCATATCAGCATCAGAGTTACCGGCACTATGGAGCCAATCCACTGCTCCTTCGTTAGTTGCAATGTAACCGTCTGCGCTTGTTGCTATATATACAGAGCATTTCATTTTCTATTTTGTTCTTATCGCTGATACTGCTTGCAGCCTACACTAAAAGAATTGTAAGTACTTGGCTAAAAATAGCGACGAAAGAGAACAAGCCAACACTATGAGCGCTTGCGCCTCAGGTGCCCCCGTGCGGTGGTGGCTCGCTCACTGAGCTGATGTCGAGGTAAACGTTAAGCTGTGGCATAATGCCCCACCTTATTTTATCCAAGGGCGCTGTGGTTGTTTTTTGTTGTTAAGTACCTTGCTTTTCTATCGGGCTGTTTAAGCTGCTTTATTTTACATAGCTATTGGGCTGTGCCGCTCGTTCCCGCTGCCGCTGCAACTGGGTTAATAGGCTCCGTTATTCCCTTTCCAAAACGCTTTGCAGGCCACCCCAATGCCGCTGTGTATGCCGGGAGCTTTGCGGGTATGTGTTCAGCTGAGCTCATTTCGGGTTACTGGCAACTAGCCGTTATCGCCTTTATTGGCACAACGTTGTACGCGTTGACGATGAATCTTTTTACTGGCTTCGGCGGTAAACTTGGAAGCGTGGCCTTTGTCAGTGTGGCGCTATTTATGTTAGTGCAAGGAGGGGTAGGTTAATGGTGCTCACTATTGTTATTGCGGTGACTGCTGCGTTTGCCACCTATTTCCTTTCCAAGCTGCGTTACTTCAACGCGCTACGTGCCTCTAGTTTGTTGTCTCTTATTGCGTATGCGCTGTTTTTATTGATGAGCACTCATGCAGAGCTGTATTCAGTGGTTTTCTTTGGCGGTACCTTCGTGGGTATGAGTACCCCGGCGCGCTTTGGCTACTACACCTTAACCAGTGCGGCCGTGTTGTTTGCATTGCTATTTCATTACTTGGTGCCGCATTTACACGGTTATGGCGGCGCCCTCGGGGTCAGCGCGTTTCTCAGTGTGTGCTTATGTCAGCTGGCTATTGTGCTCGGCGGCCCGCGCAGCCGTAAAAGTGGGTAGGCTACACGCTATGGTTTGCGTGAAGTTGTCCGCGAATATTATTAATATTTAGAGCGGGGCTGATAATATAAAAAAGCGCCCAGATGGACGCTTTTGGGGGTTCCTTTGAGCAGGAACAACACACTATGAGAAGGGTCTTACGGTGCTACATGGCCTTGCAATTGCTTGAGACTAGATTGCGCCGTTTTTAGATTTGCACGGGTAATGGTATTGCGCTTTGTTTTATATGCGGCGCTGAAATCGTCCAGCGCGGCCTGGTATTCGTTTTTCAAAGAGTGGGCGATGCCACGGTTGCCATAGGCGTAAGCAGTAAGCTCGCGACGCTTGTTGGCATTTACATCTATCTCACTGATCAGTTCAATCGCGAGGCTACACATTGAAAGCGCTTCGTCTGCCTTGCCTACTTGGATGTGCGCAGCACACTGGTTCACCGACTTCTCGAATGCAGCTTGCTGGTCTAACTCAGTGACATTGCTTAAGTTAATTACCTGGTCGTATTGCCCTGCAAGTACTGCTTTTGATGTGTCGTTGTCATCGATGACGGCTAATTTGTAGTCAGCGGCGTAACTACTCGTTAAAAATGTGGCTGTCGTAATGGCTAGAGCTAATTTGAGCGTTTTCACGGTGCTATCCTCGGGTTGTGTGTTTGCTTCGGTATTAACTGTAGGTTTAAAGCTTTTACTCTACAAACGATATAAATCGCACCGTTAAATGAAAAAAATTTATCTATAGATGAATCCGCGAGTTCATTGTGCAGCCGGAGTTCTATGCGAAGCTGATAATATAAATACAATCAATTAATTAGCCCCTGATTAGGTTATCGCCGTTGTCTAGATGGTTGCGTCTGGACTTTATTGCCTGCTAAAAATGTTGAAAATAGCAATTATCAGCATGGTGGTTTTTACCTAAATTAAGGACTATGCTTTGACCCTAGCTTGACGCGGTATCTGTTAAGCGCTGACTTTTTGCAATTGAGGCAGATACAACCGTGAAAACTTTAAGCTGGTGGGCGTTGTTACTTTGTTCATTAGGTGTAGCTGGTTATGCGTTATACGCTTACAGCTTTTTGCCTCTCGGCTCGTTGGTGCACCCCGATATGCAAGTGGTGTTTAACCAACATCAACTGGCTATTTATGTGCATGTGTTTGGCTCGCTAACGGCTTTAGCGCTGGGTCCGTGGCAATTTTTGTCTACTCTGCGTTCGCGTTACCCGCAGCTGCACCGTTGGTTTGGCCGTGTTTATCTACTAGTCGGTGTACTGCTAGGTGGGCTCGCTGGCTTGGCATTGGCACAAACTGCGTTTGGTGGTTTAGTGTCTATCGTTGGGTTTACTGGTTCAGCTTTGGTGTGGTTAATCACTGGGTTCATGGCCTTTTTCTGTGTTATGAAAAAGGATTTTGATGCTCATCGACGTTGGATGATACGCAACTTCTCTGTCACTTTCTCTGCTGTCACCTTGCGCATTTATCTGGGGGCGTTTATGGCGTCAGGCATACCTTTTACTGATTTTTATCCGCTACTTGCCTGGTTAAGCTGGGTCCCTAATCTTCTCATAGCGGATTGGCTATTCAATCGCCATCCTGCGCCCAGATAAAATCAAAAATTCTCAACCCTAATTGACCTATCCAAGGCATCAATCTCATCTTGTGTACAGTACAGACACACTTACAAAGTTTGTAACAACTCTGTCGTTGGAAGCATCACTCAGGTTTGGTAAAAGTAATAATATCAGGACAAAGCGAAAGGTTGTTGCTTTTGATGTAAGAGCCGCTTTGAGATAACAACAATAATAAGGAAGATGTAAACGATGAGTTATGCGCTATCAATGCCAGGATTTCAATCAAAATACAAAGCAGAGGATGCCTCGCAAGCCGGATTTTTATCTGGGCTGTGGCATGGTTTATTAATGCCTGTGTTTTTCATTGTCAGTTTATTTAAAGATGGTGTCAGCATCTACGAAACGAATAACAATGGCAATATGTATCACTTCGGCTACCTGTTGGGCGTGTGGGCCTTTGCTGGAAATACCATCAATATCACCATAGGCCATGCTGTTGTTTAATCTTATCAAGATAAATTGAAGTTTTAGGCGAGCTTGCTGACACAATATGCACCCGTTTTTTTAAGCGATGGCTTAACAGTGTTAGCAGCTCACTTATTGATATAACACGCTACTTTGGTTGTCGATACCAGAGGACTTATCGCGTTACTGTTTATAGGTATTGATCACCCACTGGGTAAAATCAGCCAGGGGCGAGTCAGGTTCAGCCACTTCATGCTCAACTAAATAGTATTTATCCTTGGTCCATAAGGGCTTGTTGACCAATGGCCATAGTAATCCTTCATTAAACCAAGTGCGGCTAATCGGCATGGGGATTAACGCCACCCCCATTCCTTGCTGCGCTGCGCGGGCAACCCCAAACATACTATCAAGTTGAATGATCTGCTTGGGCGCGAAATCTCCTGCATAATGGTATTCAGCCCACTGATGCCAAGACCAAGGTCGCGACTGATGGACGATTAGTGGCAGCTCACTTAATGCCTGCTCGCTATTATGTTGCCACTGCTCGTAGGTAGTGCGGTTACAAGCGGGAATATATTCCAACGCAAATAATTCAGTGGCAATGCCACTGACCGGAGTGTCATGCGAGAGAACAATTGATAAATCGGTGCTGCGCACTTTTTGTGTGCGGGTGCGCAAAGTGTCGACCTCTAAATTGACATCGGGATGCTGTGAAGTCCATTCACTGAGCACTGGCATCAATAGCTCGCTGGCGAAAAATTCTGGCAAGGCAATGCTAATGGTGACGTTATTATCTTTGTGACTAAAGGTGCGAATGGTCTGCTCAAGATCAGTGATAATAGGCTCTATGGCATCGAAGAAGTTTTTACCTTCGTTAGTCAGTATTATTGCTCGGGTACGGCGCTGAAAAAGTGCGAAGCCAAGCTGCTGCTCGAGTTGTTTAATTTGGTGACTGACAGCCGAAGGGGTGAGGTAGAGTTGCTCAGCCGCTTGTTTGAAGCTCAAGCAGCGAGCTGCGAAACAGAATGCGCGAAGTCCTCTAATGGGTGTCTGCATAAGTATTTTTTTGAGTAAAATAGAGAAGAAGCAATTTATAAACCAACTATACACTTGTGTTTAAACTAGGGTATAGCGCACGCAGCCTTTGCTATTGCTTAATTAAAATGTGCTTGCTGCACTAACTCGGTGCAGCGCGAATCGTTATTGTGCACCTGGCATTCAAGCAGCCGTCATCCATAACGGCTGTCATTGAAGCACTACATATTACCTAAGGTCACCATCATGGCGGTGTACATTTTGAGGTTGAGACGTAGCTGCTCAGGGGTCATAAACTCATGCTCGGAATGACCGGTATAGGCTTTGCCAGGCATGGAAGGGCCGAAGGACACGGCGTTATCAAACAGTTTGGCATTGGTGCCGCCGCCAATGGAGACAAACTCCGCCTGCTCATCGCCAGTGTAGTGCTTAAAAATATTTAGCAGGGCGTCGGCGTGCGGGGCATCATCTAATAGCATAGGGGTGCCAATTTCTATATCAACCGCTGCCAGCTCAACTTGATGGCGACGCTGCCAGTTGTTCAAAGCGCTGTTAATTTCTGTACGCAGTTGCGACTCAGGCTTGCCCTCTGGCCGACGTAAGTTCACCGAGAGGGTGAGCGTGTCGTTTTGGCGCTCAATTAAGGTCGGTGCTACCGTCATTGGGCCCATGAAGTCATGGCTATAGGCAATGTCACCAAACTGCTTACCATAAAGATCTAAACCAATAAGTTCATTAATAAATAGTAAGGCTTGGCCATCGGCATTGGTTGCCAGCTCCAGATCATTAAACACCGCGCCTAAGTGGGCAATGGCATTGACTCCAGACTCGGGCTCCGACGAATGCGCTGAAGTGCCTTTGACGCGCACTAACACTTCATTATCGGCCAGCTCTTCAATTTGAACCTCAACGTCACTGAGCTCTGCCGCATTGGCACGCAGCGTAGCTATCGCTTCGGCACTGGCATTGTGCACGCGCACGCTAGCATCTTCAGGAATTTGGCTTACAAACGCGCCTCCTGTTAACTCACTGACATACATCTGTGAGCCCTGATAAGTACCGCTAAAAGTGGGGGCCACTAGGCTCCAGCCTTTTTCGGCTACCACCACAGGGTAACTGGCATCGATGGTCACCGCATATTTAGGTTGCTGATAGCTTTGCATAAAGGTGCGTAGCGGTTGCCAGTCGGACTCCTCGGCCAAATAAATCATCAGTTCAATGCGATTATCTAATTGTATGCCCTGGTCTTTAATGGCTTTCATGGCATACAACGCGGTGGCGATTGCGCCTTTATCGTCCTCGGTACCCCGGGCGATTAGTTTGCCCGGCTCGGTTGTGCTATCGAGCACAAACGGGCTTTTGGCCCACTTTGTTGCATCGGCTGGTTGCACATCGCCATGGGTCACTATAGTCACCTTGTCCTGCTGCTCACCCATGCCAATAAGCACGGTGTAGCCTAAATCTTGGTAATCCAAGCCGAGCTGTGCAGCCTTCATTTTCAAAAGGTGTTTGAAGCCAATAAACTCAGGGTTATCAGGTGTTTTATATGCACTTGTATTAACCGTAGCGAACGACACCATATTCGCGAGAGTGTGAATTTGTGCGTCTTGGTATTCATCGACAGCGTACTGTGCCAGTGCGTCGTGGTAAGTGGGGGTGGCGTGACTTAAACTCGCGTGGCTTAGCAGTGCCAATGCGGCAGCGAAAAGTGATGACTTCAAAGCAGATCCCGTTAAGATAAGGTTTTGAAGTATATAGTAACCTTTAGTGAAAATATGAACCAGTAATATACTGAGTTGAAGTTAAAAAACAAAAGGCGCAAAAGCAAGTACACTTAAACACTTAACACCTGTATCGTGGGTATATCTCACACACTCTTATTTAACTAGTTATAAGTAACATTTCAATTTATGGCACCACTAAGAAAGACCAGTTTGTCCATGCAATTAGCCGATGAACTGGGAAAAGCAATAATATCTGGACACTACAATAGCGCCCACGCTTTGCCTACTGAAGCTAAACTATGTGAGCAATACAATATTAGTCGTACAGCCGTACGTGAAGCAGTAAAAATGCTGGCGGCAAAAGGAATAATCTCTTCTCGTCCACGCCAAGGAATACGCATAGAAGACGCTGATAACTGGAATCTTTACGACCCGCAGGTTCTTACTTGGATGCTAGACAGCAACCCTTCGTTATCGATACTCAAGGAGTTCTTGGAAATGAGGCTCGCTATTGAGCCACAAGCCGCAGCTTTAGCGGCTCAGCGTGCTGATAGTGAGTCTATCGCTAAAATAGAACACGCTTGGAAAAACATGGCAGCCTCTGTGGATTGCGACAGTAACTTTCATCGCTACGATATAGATTTTCACCTAGAGTTACTTAACGCAAGTGGCAACCGCTTTCTTCGTCAGCTCAGAGACTTTACCAGTACCGCACTTAATGTCAGTGTTCGTTACACTACACCGATTAAGGGCGACACGCATATGGTTGTTGAGGCGCACAAAAACCTCTTCCTTGCCGTTGCAAATGGCGAAGTCGACAAGGCAAGGGCTTTATCGGTGAGTATGATTGAAGAGGCGATTGCATTAATTGAACAAGTTAACAGGTAACGTTTACAGGCGTCGAGTCGCATATTGTTGGTAATCTGCAGGTGCCGCAGCTTTACGTCGCAGTAACACTACGCTCAGCGCCCACATCACCAAGCCACCGGCAAACAAACTTGCACTGACATAGCCTGTTTCGTTCATCTGTAGACCATAAGTAAGGGCCATGCCCCCAGCCCACGGACCGATTGCATTGGCAGTATTAAAGGCACATTGCACCAGCGCCCCAATCATGGCATGGCCTTGTGGCGAGACCTGCATAAGCAGCGACTGGATCACCGTGCCTAAACCAACACTAAAGCCAATAAAGAAGATCACCCTGTCCACTTCCCCGTTAATGACACAGTTCTAAATTAGAATCTTCCAGTTTTGCTCGGTAAGCAGCCGGTGGCAGGTTTCCGAGACTTTCATGGGTTCTTTCTTCGTTATAATCCAATCGCCAGAACCAAGCCATATCTCGCACTTGGCTGAGATTCTCAAACAAGTAGGCATCAAGAAACTCTCTGCGGAATGAACCGTTAAAGCGTTCAACAAAGCCATTTTGCTGCGGCTTGCCAGGCTGGATATACATCAGCTCAATGTGATTGGCCTCGCACCAATCAGTCAGGGTGGCCGATATTAACTCTGGGCCATTATCTACGCGCAGCTGATTCGGTAATCCGCGCTCAGCCTTAAGCTGCTCTAACACGCGTACGACACGGCTAGCGGGCAACGAGGTATCCACTTCAATTGCAAGGCACTCTCGCGTTCCTTCGTCCACCACATTTAACGTTCTGAATCGTTTACCGCAATACAATGTGTCATGCATAAAATCGAGCGCCCATTGGTGATTGGCTTGCTCCTGCACTTCTAAGGGCTGAACAATTCGCTTGGGTAGCACACGTTTCGTTCTTCGTTTTAGGTTCAGCCCCATCTGGCAATACACGCGATAAACGCGCTTATGGTTGAAGGGAAAGCCTTTGAAGCGCATTCGGCCAAAACACTTCCAGAAGCCTGCTCGTGGCGACTTCTCAAGCTCGGCATTGATAGCATCAATGACAGCAGCATCTGCTTTACGCCAGTCTCGTTCAGGGCGATAAAAGGTCGAACGGCCAATGCCAACAAACAGACAAGCCCTTACGATACTTAGCCCCGCACCAACCATTACGCTGACGCATTCTCGTTTATCCGCTGTCACCAACCCTTTTTTGCGAAAAGCTCCTTAATCGCATGATTTTCCAAACTAACATCTGCAAACATCTTTTTAAGCTTGGCATTTTCCTCTTCAAGCTCCTTCAACCGTTTGACGTCAGAGGCTTCCATCCCACCGTATTTGGACTTCCAGTTGTAATAGGTTGCACTACTGATACCGTGCTGACGGCACACTTCCTCAACCTTCCTACCCGCATCGACTTCTTTTAATACTGCGATGATCTGAGATTCTGTATAGCGTGATTTTTTCATAGTCGTCTCCTGCATTAATCATTACAGAAAACTCTAATTATGTCTGTCTCAGTTTATGGGAAGTGGACAACCCCACACAGCAGATAAATATTTGTGGCTACATTAACATACAGCAACGCAAACAAGGTCGCGCCAAGAAGCGCTGCACCTGTGGTGATAAGCGCAGAGTGGTCGGCGGCTTTACCCAGTACATAATTGCCTAATGTACAGCCTATACCGAACATCACCATAGCGATGGAAATGGTGACGGCAGCGCTTTGCGTAACCTGTAAAATGGTGTCGGCGATATAGGTATAAATACAAAAGACGCCACCAAAACCTATGATAATAATTCCAAGAATAGACCAAACAAGTGGATTCTTAAGCACCTCTAACTGATCGCCTAAATGAGTGTGCTCTTTGTTGGCTTGGTTTGGCACCAGCCATAACACCAGCACAAAAGCGATTAAGGCGAGTAGGGCCACCAGAGCTAAACAATAGCGCCATGAGAGTGATTGGCCTATTAAGGTAACGAGCGGCACACCGACAATAGTGGCGATGGTCAGCCCCATAAATACCTTAGCCATAAAGCTTGCGCGGCGATGAGCGGGGGCCAGCTGAGCCGCCAGCAACAGCGCAGTACCAAAATATGCGCCATGGGGGAGGCCGCTTAATAAACGAAATAGCACGAGCTGCTCCAGCGTTTGGGCCATTGCGCTGAGGCCATTGGCAACAAACATAATGGCAACGAATATGGCCAGCGCGTTTCGCTTATTCATGTTTGCGCACACGAGCATAAACACCGGTGCGCCAATCACGACGCCGATGGCATAGGCGCTAATGGCATAGCCACTTTGCCCGGGGGTTACCGCAAAGGTCTCACTGATCAAAGGTAACATGGGCATCATCGAAAATTCGGTCAGACCTAAAATAAAGGTCCCCAAGGCCAACACGAGTAAAATAACGCCAATAGGTTGGCGGCCCTGACTATCAAGGTGGTGCATAAGAACCCTTTTGTAGTAATTGGTTGTGATTATCGGCGCCAATGGAGACAGAAAAACAGGAGAGAGAGATTGAGTCTGAGACTGTACGACGCCTATTTGTATGATAATTTAAAGTGGCACCCTCAAGCAAGGGCTGAGCTTAGGTTTGTACCCTGAATTCGAATGCAGCGCCAGCCTCACACCGGCGCTATAAGAGGTCGTTGTTAGTAGTCGAACTTATGTTGGCTAAACAGGCTTTGCACTTGTTGCCATACCGGGCCGGGTTGGCCGCTGCCAATGACTTGATCGGCGACTTTAACCACCGGACCGACTTCTTTGGTTGCCGAGGTGATCCATACTTCATCGGCGTTAAGTAATTCCGCTTTGCTGATCACGCGTTGTTGCACGGCAAAGTCGCTGTGCTCGGCTAAAATGGTGAGGATCAGCCAGCGGGTGATCCCAGGAAGAATCTGGTGATCTAACGGCGGGGTGCTGATCACGCCATCTTTGACGATAAACACATTGCTGGAGCTTGCTTCGGTAATGTGCTCATCACTATTGAATAAGATGGTTTCTTTGTTACCTGCCGCCGCGCCGCTTTGATAATGCATCACATTGCCAAGCAGGGCGGTGGACTTAATGTTACAGCGTTGCCAACGTTTATCTTGCTCGAGGGAAACATGGTAGCTGGTGGCTAACTCCGGATCGCAAACCGGCTCGCCGGGCAGCTCAAAACAAAAGGCGAAAACCGTGGGCGTGATACCTTGCGGGTAAGCGTGGTTGCGTTTGCTATCGGCCCCACGGCTAACATGCAGATAGATACCTTGGTTTGGGCCCGGGTTCTTGGCAATCAAGGTGTCACAGATTTGCCGCCATTGCTGCGCCGTGTAGTCAAGCTCAATATCAATGGCCGCTAACCCCGATTGCATGCGTTGGATATGGGCATCAAACCCGAGCATCTTACCGTGGTAGGCGGGCACCACCTCATAAATGCCGTCACCAAATAAAAAACCGCGATCCATCGGTGAGATTTTAGCCTGCTCTGGTGGCATGTAATCGCCATTTAAATACACAAGGCTCATGGGGTTTCCTCATTCTCTTGGGGCAAAAAGCCCGTTAACTGTCGTAATTGGTTGATGATACCTTGGCCGTGGCTGGCATCGAGACTGTCTTCGGTCAGCTCATTGCGTAAAGTGACGCCATCGACACTGCCAAGCTCGCTGCAGTAGCGCAATAACGCCGGGCTATCAATATCACCTAACAGGTCTTGTTGCTGCCACAACCCCAGAAAAGCAATTAAGCCATATGCGCCCCAGTTCGACACGTCGGCCACAACCAACTCATCACAACTGGTGACGCTGGGGGTAATTGCGAGTTGTTCAAGGGCTTCGCTTACCTTACCCATGCCAATTTCATTGCCGCCATCGCCAATGGCCAAGGTTGGACACGGGGCCAACGTCATATAGGGGTCAAAGCTGGCGCAGCCGGAGCTAATATCTTCACCGCGCATATTGGTGTAGCGTCCTTGCGCGTTGAGCCCAGGACGCTCGATGGCGAGCACACAGCTGACCCGGTGATGGTGGTAGTAGGCCTGGGCTTGTTGATGAGCGCCTACGACATCATTTAAAGGCAGCGGCATACAGTTATAATCCTCGGCTATTTTCCGGTATAGCGGATCTGCGCAGATTAATTTAACTTCTTTGCCGAGTGTGTTTAGCGCCTGATATAGCGCCATTGCGCCGACCGGGCCATCGGTTTCAAAAGTCCCCGCTACGGGGAAGCCTGTAGCAATTAAAATTTGCTCTTGGGCCGCAAATAAGTGCTTCGCGGCGCGATAGACATAGCCGGGTTGCAGCGCCTTTTGTACCTGCGCCATGCCACGTAAATTCTGCGCCACCAGGCAGTCTTCAATGTGTCGACTGAGCTGTAGTTGCGGTGTTAGCGGGCACACAGCGCACGGATCTCTTTGATGGCATTGACGGCTTCGAGATTATCGCCATGAACACACAAGGTATCGGCATTGAGCGCGAGGCTTTGGCCACTGTCGGTGATGACTTTGGCCTCGGCCACCAATAATTGAACTTGCTCAAGCATAGCTTGTTTATCCAGCACACTGCCTGATTGTGAGCGTGGGGTAAGGGTGCCTTGATCGGTGTAGCGGCGGTCGGCAAAGGCTTCAAATAATAATGACAGGCCGTGCTGCTGCGCCATTAATTCATGTTGTTGGCGCTGCCCGGTGGCCAGCAACATCAGTTGCAACTCGCTCGGATAGTCGGCGATGGCCTGCATCACGTTGGCGAGAATAGCGTTATCACGCATCATATCGTTGTATAAGGCGCCATGCGGCTTCACATAGCGCAGCGTTAACCCTTGCACCCTGGCCATGCCCTCTAAAGCGGCGATTTGATAATGTAAATCGCTACACAGTTCGTCGGCACTGAGCGCCATGGAGCGTCGCCCAAAGCCTTGGCGGTCAGGGTAGCTGGGGTGTGCGCCAATACTTACCTGATGGTGTTTGGCCAGTGCTAAGGTGCGGGCCATTACCTGAGGATCGCCGCCATGAAAGCCGCAGGCGATATTGGCTAAATCAATATGGGGCATGGCTAAGGCATCCTCACCCATACGCCAGTTGCCAAAGCTTTCACCTAAGTCGCAATTCAATAGCATAAACACTCCTAAAAGCTCGATAGTGCGGTGTTTTTAATATCTAAAATCAGCATATGCCCGGGGCTATGGGTGATGCAAAAATCCGGGCGAGCAGTGGCAATGGCCACCTGCGGCGTCACCCCACATGGCCAGAAAACCGGCACCTCGCCTGGTTTTATGGTCACCGCATCACCAAAGTTGGGCCGCTTAATATCGTTAATGCCAATGGCCTGAGGATCGCCAAAATGCACCGGTGCGCCATGCACACTAGGAAAGCGGCTGCATATTTGAATGGCGCGAATGGCATCTTTAGGGGTCATGGGCCGCATACTCACCACCATGTTGCCGCCAAAAACGCCGCTGCGGTGACAGGCTTGATTGGTCACATACATGGGAACATTGCAGTTTTCGGTGATATTACGCACTTCAATGCCATCGGCCAATAACGCCTCTTCAAAAGAAAATGAGCAGCCGATCAGAAAGGTCACTAAGTCCTTGCGCCACAGCGAGGAGATCTCGGTTTGCTCACTGACTTTTTGTCCTAGCTCATACACCCGATATTTGGGAATGTCGGTGCGAATGTCCAGATCCTGCGCTAAACGCGGTAGCTCGGTGGCGCCCGCTTCTGTGTGACCGAGTAACGGACAGGCGCGTGGGTTATTTTGACAAAAGCCCAAAAAATCATAGGCATACTTTTTAGGCAAGATCACCACATTTGCTTGCACATAACCGGGGGCAAACCCAGAGGTATGCCCTGAATAATGACCATCGCGTATCAACCGGCGGATGTCCGCAGGTGTTTTTAAAGAGGCGTTTGCGTCCATAACAGTATCTTATATCGTGTTTATCCCCACCCTAGCGCAGAACCTTGGTCGGCGCTATAGTAACCGGCAGTTCTCCAGGGGCCTGCCGCAGTCCTAAGAGTACTTTGGCCAGTGCAGTAAAGGCTGGGCCTTGTACGGTTTCGCCATCATCAACATCAATATTATACGCATAGGTTGCCAACACGGCCTGCGCGTAGGCGCCAAATTGAGTAATGTCATAAGGGGCTCGTAAGCTGACAAATATCACCGGGGTGTCGCTTTGCTGCGCGTGTTGTAATAACGATTCCAGCGCATCGGGTTGCTGCTGACGATTCAGTGCAAACTGCGCTAAGGCTGAAACATCGTCCATGCCGCCAATTTCGACGGCACTTTGTGGTGGGCTGGCATTCGCCGCGATGACTACATCGGCGTCATTGATATCCAGGTATGCTTGCTCAGGGTCGTGGCCTTGCAAACTAATGCAGTGAAACACTCGGTGCTGCTCGCTGAGGTGATCCAGAGCTTGCTGCAACGCCATACACTTGCGGGTATCGGGCATAATGAGCGCCACTTTGCGCGCTTGTTTAATTAAGGTGGTGGCCCGCTGTCCAGCTTTGATATCGGTGATAGCGGCGCTGGCCAGCTCGGCTTCAATGGCCCGGTGACTGGCGTTGCCTAAGGTCATCGCCGCTAGCTCGGTTTGTAGCAGGTGATTGTCAAAGTGCGCTGGCAGTAATTGATAGTCGGCTTTCAAAGCCATAACTCGCTGCGCTGATTGCGCAAATTCGCCGCGCTCTAACTCGCCGCGCTCAATGGCATGGGCTACGGCATCAATGAGCTTATTAAGCTCGGCAATATCTTGTTCATTGCGAATAGCAATGGGCATAAGCGCAATATCGACACCGGCCTTGAAGGTGTTAATGAGCGCGTCCTCGGGGGTAAAAAAGTCACTGATACCCGCCATATCTAACGCATCGGTGATGGTGACACCCTGATAACCCAACTCCTCACGCAGCAGTGAGGTCATAATGGCCCGCGACATGGTGGCCGGTTTAACCATTGTTTGCCCCTGTTTACTGACAAAGGTGCTGCTGTCGAGCGCCGGGTATTGAATGTGTGCGGTCATAATCATGCCCGGGGCATGGCCGGCCTCAATCACCGCCCTAAACGGGGCAATATCTTGGGCCATGACCTGCTCTTTGCTATGCATGACCTTGGGCAAACCGGTGTGGCTATCGACATTGGTATCGCCATGACCCGGAAAGTGCTTTAACGCGGCAATGACCTGTTGGTGTTGATAGGCGTCAACCTGAGCGCCGCCAAGCTCAGCGACTCGGGCCGGGTCTTCACCAAAGGAGCGCACATTGATCACCGGGTTGTTAGGATTCATATTGACATCTAAGGTGGGCGCGTAATTAACGTTAAAACCAACTGCCCGAAGCTCTTTAGCAATCACTTTGGCACTGGCGCTGGCATAATCACTGCCATGCTTTGCATAGGTCGCACCGATGGACATATTGCCAGTCATCGCCGTACCAAGATGACGGGGAATACGAGCAACGCGTCCCCCTTCTTGGTCCACACTAATAAACAAAGGGGCCGCTAATGAGGAGGCCAGCGCCGCTTGTTGTAAGTCGCGGTTCAGCGCGACAATTTGCTCGGTGTTGTCGATGTTCTCGGCAAATAGGATCACGCCACCAATGTGGTGCGTGCTAATGGCATCGGCAAGGGCCTGTGGCAGCTTGGTCATCGGGGTGCGACAGCGGTCACTGGCAGTGCTATCACCGCAGTAATAGCGAAAGTCTAACATTAGCTTTTGGCCAATTTGCTGCTTTAAGGTGAGCTGGGTAGCGGCAAAACTTGGGGCACTCATAACGGCATATCCTACTATGGCAAGGCTTAGTGCCTTGGCTATCTGGCGAAAAAACACGGCTCGCTCCGAGACTGATCTTTGGAATAAACTATTCACGATTCTATAGTGTGTAGTGGTAAAAAAACAACCACTTTAGACGGACTGACCTTAACATGTACTGATCTCAGTTGCTTAGGCGTAAAACTATCTACCTTAAGGGATTTAATAATATTTTATTCCAAGCTATGCTAAGGCACATCGCCCGCTATTAGTGACCATCATTATGTCAGAGTACCGCGCCGCCATGGAAGCCTTCATTGAGGCTGCCCGTGAAACCTTATCCTGCGAGCAGGTGCGGGCAAACCACACGATTTGAACATAAATACCGATCGCAGCATCGCCACCTTGACAAAAAAATCTTAGTAAAGGTATGCTGTACTAGCTAAAGGGACTAAGTAAAATTGCTAAACAAAACTGTGTTAGCAATAATCATCCAGTAATAATGGAATATAAAATGGATTTAACAGCAACAACCACGCAAAAAAGCTCACTTACGCTCGATGTCTTTGAAAAAAACCTCCACAAGGCAATCGATAAACCAACTGTTAATTATCGTACGGTACGGGTTGGGCCTTCAAGAAATGGCCGAGGCGCCAAATTAAAAGTTCATAATGGAGCTCACAAAGCCACATGGGCTAAAACGACCATCAACAGCCGTACAAGAACTATTAATATTGATGTTTACCTCAACTTTAAAAAAAATAGTTTGAATCAAGATGATTATATAAAGTTAAAAGAGCTTGCTATCGCGGGTATTAAACAATATTGGTCGAATACAATTACAGTAGCCGATGTTCGTTTTAGCGTAATAGTTAATCCTTTACATAAAAATAGTTCCGACGCTATTCCAGTGGACTTAGAAATTGAAGAAAGTGAAAGTTATAGCCGTTCAATGAATCCAGCTATTTTAGGTATTGATGCGAGTTTTGTTTATCAAAGAGGCGCGCCTCGCGCAACAGAGAAACAAATTGCAGATGAATTTAAGTTAGTATCTGCACATGAGTTTGGTCATTCAGTATTAATGTATGTGGGGGGGATAAGTCTATCTTGGGGGCATAAAGGCTCTACTAATGCATTACTTCAGAGTGTTAAGAAGTCTACGCCGGGTTACCCAACTAATGGGAAGCTTGATCTAATGAAGTATTATGACACTATCAAAAGGCCGCCAAGTGCATATCAAAGAGTCACAGACTCGGTTGCTGTTGAAATGGATATCAAACGACTAATATGGAGCTCTCAAATTACATGGGTAATATAAATATTTTTTTTAAATGTTCATTACTTGCTGCGGTTATTATTTTTGTTAGTGGTTGTTCTAATGTTTACTGGGGTAGTATAAAAAACAACACGAGTGAAGTAATTCATGTAAAGCTTACTTTTTCTAATGAATATGGTACTCAGATCTTAGAGCTACAACCTATTAAATCGCAAGAAAATGAGCTTTGGCACTATGAGCAGTCATCATTAGTAATGACCAAAATAGACAAAGACTTATCTCAAGTTGAGGCGACAAATAGTAACGGATGTACAATTACCTTAAACCGTGATGCCATTGATAAAAAAGTTGAGAATCATGAACTAGAAGTTGTTATTGAGCCACAAGATTTTATTGATTCTTGCGGTAAATAATACACTCTCAGTTAAATTAGGCTAAATTTACCAACACAGAATTGGCTCGATTCCCCGCTATTGCTTTTAATTGGCTTGCCATACCAAATACTTGGTCACAATAGTTAGCGACAGGGCACTGGTTGCTTAGGTGTAAACTATCTACCTTAAAGGATTTAATAATATTTTATTCCAAGCTATGCTAAGACACATCGCCCGCTATTAGTGACCGTCATTATGTCAGAGTACCGCGCCGCCATGGAAGCCTTCATTGAGGCTGCCCGTGAAACCTTATCCTGCGAGCAGGTGATCACAGATTATGCTTTGCGTTATGCCTTGGGCACCGACGCCAGTTTTTACCGCCTTACCCCCGAGTGTGTGGTACGGGTACATCACCGCGCGCAGGTGCAACAGTTAATTACCCTAGCCCAGCGCTTTGGGGTTGCGTTAACCTTCCGTGCTGCCGGCACCAGCCTCTCGGGGCAGGCGATTAGCGACAGTGTATTGGTGGTGCTTAGTGAGCAATGGCAGGATTATGAAATCGGTAGCAACGGTGATTGGATAACGCTATCACCGGCGCTTATCGGTGCTAAGGTCAATCAGCTGCTGGCACCATTTGGCCGTAAAATAGGCCCTGATCCGGCTTCGATCAACAGCTGCAAGGTGGGCGGTATTGCCGCAAATAATGCCTCAGGCATGTGCTGTGGTGTTAAGCATAACAGCTACCACACGCTTAAGGACATGCACATTATATTGGCCGACGGCACTGAGCTAAATACCGCAGATGCACACTCTTGTGAGCAATTTCGTCGCAGTCACGGCGAGTTCGTACAGGCCCTCGAGCACCTCGGCGAGCAAGTGCGGGCAAACCAAGCGCTGCGCACGCGCATTGAACATAAATACCGACTGAAAAACACCACAGGGTATGGCCTGAATGCGCTTGTCGATTACCAAGATGGCATCGATATTATCAAGCATTTGCTGATCGGCTCCGAAGGCACCCTTGGATTCATTGCCAATATTACCTACCACACCGTGCCTCATAGTGCGCATAAACACACTGGGCTGTTTACCTTTGCGACAATAGACAGCGCCTGCGATTTTATTGAGCAGCTCAGTCGCTACCCCGTAGAGGCGGTGGAAATGCTCGATAAACGCGCGCTGATGTCGGTGCGCGAACAAGCCATTATGCCCAACGAGGTTGTTGATTTTCCGGCGCAGGCCACCGCGCTGTTGATTGAAATTGCCGGCGCTGACGAGTCTGAATTACAGACCACCAGCGCCGCTGTCAGTGCCTTACTGGAGCGTTATCAAAGTGATATTATTCATCAATATGCTCTTAGCAGTGATAGCGAGCGGGCACAGGCGCTGTGGAATGTGCGTAAGGGCACCTTCCCAGCGGTGGGGGCGGTGCGGGAGATAGGCACCACAGTGATTATTGAAGATGTCGCCTTTGCGCTCAGCGATTTGGCACGCGGCATTAAGGCGTTGCATGCCTTGTTTGCCAAGCACGATTACCAAGAAGCCATTATTTTCGGTCATGCTTTAGCCGGTAACCTTCATTTTGTATTTACCCAGCGCTTTGATAACGATGAGCAGGTGGCGCGCTACGAGCAATTTATGGCCGAGGTGGCGCAGTTGGTGGCCGTTGAACTCAATGGTTCGCTGAAAGCCGAGCATGGGACGGGACGAAACATGGCCCCCTTTGTAGCCCTAGAGTGGGGAGATGATGGCTATGGAGTCATGAAACAGATAAAACAGCTGTTTGATCCCAAGGGGATTTTTAACCCTGGAGTGATCATCAACAGCGACCCGCGTGCGCACCTGCAGCATGTTAAAGCTCTGCCAGCGACCGATGACACTATTGATAGCTGTATCGAGTGCGGCTTTTGCGAACCTGTTTGTCCATCGCAAGGTTACACATTAACGCCGCGCCAACGTATTAGTTTGAGTCGTCATCAACAAGAGCTTCAGGCGCAATTAGCCAGTAGCACCAGCCCAAGCCCTCGTTTACGGCAGCGTTTAGGGGCCGTTCAAAGCCGCTTTCAGCACTTAGTCGATAGCAGCTGCGCCGCGACCGGATTATGTGCAACGCGCTGCCCTGTTGGCATAGACACCGGTGCCTATGTGAAATCGCTACGTCAACAGGGGTTTGCGCAATCGCGTTTGGCTAATCGCATTGCCCAATACAGTGCGCAGCATTTTCAGGGCAGTACGCAGCTTGCCCGTTTTGGCCTCAGTAGCATGAAAAAACTGGCCCATGTAGTGGGCGAGACGCAGTTACACAACAGCACCCAGTGGTTGCATCAGCGTTTTGGTACCCCTCTCTATTTCAGCGCCTGGCCGCAAGGGCAGAAGCAGCCAAACCTAGCACAGAGCCACAGTAAGTCCGGGGAACGTAAAGTGGTGTACATTCCTAGTTGTGCAAATAGGGTTTTTGCCAACGATGGCGAGCACAGTGTGCAGCAAACACTGCAACAATTATGTGCCAAAGCAGGCTTTACGGTTATTGTGCCCAAACAACTAGGGCATTTGTGTTGTGGTATGGCGTTTCACAGTCGAGGCGCGCAGCACCAAGCCCAGTATAAGCAGCAACAGCTTCAGCAGGTTATGGCCGAGCTCAGTGACAACGGGCGTTGTCCGGTGGTCATGGATGCCAGCCCCTGTGCCTTGCACAGCTCCAGTGACGGCGACATCGCGCCGCTTGATAGTATTACCTTTGCGCAGCAGTACCTGCTGCCACATCTACACATTACCCCCAGTGCCGAGCCTATCTGGTTACATGTCACCTGTAGCTCGCAACACCTCGACGGAGGCAAGGCCATGTTGGCGTTGGCACATGCATTGAGTGAGAAAGTCAGTACCACCGATATCAGTTGTTGTGGTTTTGCCGGTGATAAAGGGTTCACGCATCCTGAGCTCAACAGCCATGCTTTGCGTCATCTCACAGACTCGCAGCCCCAGGGCTGCAAAAGCGGTTACAGCAACAGTCGCACCTGTGAAATTGGCCTCAAAGCGCACAGTGGTGTGGTGTTTACGTCGCTTTTGCTGCGCTTAAATGAGCAAGCGCAAGCACGCAGTTAACGCTTGCCCTTGGGGACATAGACCATGGCCTGTGCTTTGCGTTTGGCTAGGCTTTTCACGCGCGCATCAATGCATGATGAAAACGTCATGATCGCCGCGCCCATAAAGGTGCCGTCGTCGGCGTAACCAAAACTTGTGGCCAAGTCATGGATTAAATCATAGGGAAAAAGCAGATACGCTAATGCGGCGATTAACGCTAATTTATACGTAGCCGTGCATTTCGGTGAATGCCATGCGAAATACAGGGTTAGCAGCTTTGCGAGCAAGGCGCGAATGCCGATGAGTAGCCAGCGTGGATAGGCACTTCGATGATTTAAATTGGGATTGCTGTGCATAAGTCACTCCTGTTGTTACTGACAGCATAATGCCTGCGTACAATAAAACTATTACACGGCGTTACCCTATGCCTTTTTACAGGCTCATTAACTCTTTTAATTCGCTCGGAGTGAGGCCGGTCCAGCGCTTAAACGCGCGACGAAAGTTCGGGGTGTCGTAAAAAGCTAAGCGATTCGCCACATAATCGTTGCCTTTATCACGAATGCTAAGTAAATAAACCGCTCTAAGCGTTTGCTGTTGTTGTTGTAATTGGGAAAAGCGCCAGCCATGCTCCTTGAGTTTGCGCTTAAAAGTGGCAGGGCTCATGGCCATATGTTGCGCGAGAGCGGCTAAGCTAAGATGCGGTTGGCGCGATAACAACTGGCACAGCGCAGCGATGAAATACGGCGGCGACTCACAATGAGGTTGGCTTTGCAGACGCTGCCAGCGCAACAGACTGGCATTGTCGTTAGTGCATCTGAGCATCGTGGCAGCAAAGGACCATTTATATACGGGCTGGGCAAAGCGTAAACGCGTGCCAAAGTTGTGCTCAAACTCATACATATGGCGTGGGCGCTTACAGGCAAAATCAAAGTGACAGTGTGGATAGCCTTGGCTTAGGCGCTTTAACAGCGCATAGAAAGCGCTGCTATAGGCCTGCATAAGTAATTCGGTTGCCTTACTCTCTGGGGCCAGCGTTGGCGTAATAAACACATGCACTTGGCGCTGATAAAGGTGATAACGAACATGGACCAGTGGCGCAATGTGTTGGTAGAGGCGTTGCAGCATACGTAGGCTCTCGCCAACAGTTGGCGCGCTTAGCAAGGCTTGCCCGACAGTGCCCAGTTCATTAAGCAGTTGCTGCCCTAATAAAAACCCCGCATCGGGGTGAGGGAATTGGCCTTGGTATTGTGCCAGCAAGCGCATTAGCTGATGATGACTAAAACGGCTGTGTGGGTCGAGTAAGTCGTCACTAAAAATCCCCGTGCCTCGCAGTAGCTTGTGCAAATCAGCACCACGAGCCAGAGCCAGCTCGGCGATGGCACTGATCAGCCCCTCACTGCTAATGACTTTTCTATCTTGAAGAGCAAAGCGTGGCATCACCCTGGCCCGGTCGGTGTTTTTGTTGTTGTAATTGCTGTTGCAGTTGCCTCAACAGCTGCGGCAACGGCTCATCTTTTGCGGTTTCAATAACGGCGCTGTAGGTGTTTACGTAGTGGGCTTGCCCTTGAGGGTCAAGGCGAAAGGCGCAGTGGCGAATGGCGTTTTGTAACTGCGCGATAAGCTGCTGTGCTTGACGACTCGTGGTGGCGGGCAAAAGCAGTATGAAACTGTCACTGGCATAACGACTGAGTACATCACCCATACGAATATTCATCACCATTAAATCGCTGAGCTCACGCAGTAATCGATCGCCGGTGGCAAGGCCGAAGCGGGCGTTGATGGTGGCAAAGCTCTCTACATCAATCATGGCAATACAGCATTTAGGATCGCTCTCGCGGCTGCTATCGAAGACTTTTTGCACATACTGAATACGATATAATCCGGTGACCGGGCACACTTTTTGATGGTCGCGCATGTGTGCCTCACGGCGAGCCAGTTGGCGGTTCAGCACAAACTGCTCTTGATGCCACCAATACAGTCCGGCGCTGGTGAATAACATGCCTATGGGTGCAGGCAGAGACTCAATCCAACTTAACCAATAGCGACTGGGCTGGTGTAACCACTCATCAAGCAAGTCTAATGATGCAGAAAACATAAATAGCCCCAGCCCTAGCACCAGCAAGGTTGTGACCTTCCCCGGTGGCCGGGACACCAGTAGCGCGACAATCCAGCTTAATGTCATGAGCACAATGCCGCCTTCGCCAAGGATATCAAGCCAGGCAATATCACCACTGTATTTGAGCTCCCCCAACTGATAGCTGAGTAGCGCGGCAAGTACCAGCCAAGCGATGCTTATATGAGCCAGTAAGGGATGAGTGCGAAATGGGTTAAAGCGCATGAAAGACCTTGAGTTAATGAGTGTGTGGTTATGCTAGCGGGCCAACTTCACTATGGGCAGGGTCATATTGGCTCAATGATATGACAGCATCATGACCACGCCATGCGATAACACCGTGCAAGCGCCCGTTCTTTGCCCTGCGAGTAGGGTTCTTACAGCTCAAAAGCAGCCATAACGCGACACATTTAGCTCGCTTCGGCAGCACGATAGCAGCGACTGTCACAGTGCTGTCATCTGCGGTTTTTAGCTTAGCGCCATACCAAGGACATGCAGGAGAAAACAGCAATGACAAGCTTTAAACTAAAAGCGCTGGTGGCGGCATTAGCGCTGACCAATATCAGCGCCTACGGCGCTCAAGAAAACGCCAACAAACAGGTGAAAGTCTCTGAGGAGCTGGTGGTGTATGGCGACATCGGTTATCGCAACCGCTCGCAGCAGCTAGCGCCCACTTTGGAATATGACCAAGATTACTTTCAGCGCTTTGAACCACTGACCGCTGGCGATGCCCTTAAACGGGTGCCGAGTGTGACTTTTTTATCTGATGTGCTGGAATCCGACGGCGCGCGTATGCGCGGTTTGAGTCCTGCCTATACGAAGGTGCTGATCAATGGCGAAGAAGTACCTGGTGCTGGCGCCGACCGCTCATTCTTTGTTGATCGCATTCCCGCTGAGCTCATCGAACGAGTGGAGATCATCCGCTCGCCCAGTGCTAACCGCTCCGCCGATGCCATTGCCGGTACGCTGAATATCGTTTTGCGTGATGGCTATAGCCTAGACGGTGGTTATTTGCGCGCCGGTGGCCTGCGCTACGATGATGGTGAATTTAAAGAAAGCCTAGGTGGTGTCTATGGCACCGAACTTGGCGGCGGGCGCTTGTTGCTGGGAGCTAATTTACAAGGGCGCTATAACCCCAAGAAAAAGACCAGTTTTCGCTACGGTGATAGCCCGGAAAACAACCCCGACTACCGTGAACAAAGCTTCGATAATCGCGAACATCAAGACGATACCCGTGATGGTGATGACACCTCACTGAACGCCAGTTATGAATACACCTTTAACGATGGCGCCTATTTTGATATCAGCGGTATTTGGGTCGACACCGAGCGCAGCGAAGATGAACGCTCATATGAGTATAACCACCCCAGTGCGGCCAGTGGTGATGCGGCCAACGGCGGTAGTTTGCTGACCGATAATGCCAATATTGCCGATATTGAGCAGACCAATTACAGCCTGAGCTCCAGCTATAACCAGCCACTTTTTGGCGGTAACAGTAAATTCAAGGTGGCTGTGGCGCGCTTTGAAGAGTCGGTATTTGAACAAGAGGTTGAACTCGATACCGCTGAATTGCCCATGGTATTGGAGCAGGAGCAAGAGCGCAGCGACATTGATGATAAAGAGTGGACGCTACAATGGCAGCACAGTCAGCCCTACAGCGATAACAAACAATGGCAAATTGGCGCGTTTTGGCAGCAAAAAGAGCGGGATACCGGTATTTACGCCTCTGAAAGTGAATTAGAAACCATGCAAAGCAGCTGGGACCAATTCGCGCAGTCGCCGCTGTCGCTGGCCACGTTTGATGCGCCATTTGAGGCCGTTAGTGGAGGTGTGAACACAGTGCAAGAGCAGCGTTTTGATGTCTTTGCGTTGCTTAAACACGAGAGTCAGGAGTTTGCTTGGGAGCTGGGTGTACGTTGGGAGAGCACCGATTCGCAGGTGGACAACCATGTTGATGCGGTGCGCACCGACAACGATTACGACTTTATTTTGCCTTCCGCTCATATTCGCGTGCAAGTGGCAGAAAACGGCCGTATCAACGCGTCGTTAGCGCGCAGCTTACGTCGTCCGGACTTTGACTATATTACCCCCGCGCTGCGTGAGGAAGAGTTAGCCGACAACGACTTATTGGGTAACCCGGCACTTGAGCCGGAGTCGGCGTGGGGCGTCGACCTAGGTTATGAGTATCGTCTCGGTAAGACCGGGGTGATGGGCGTGAATCTGTTTTATCGTGATGTCAGCGATTTAATTGAAATCGCCAATACCGGTATGCAAGGGGCCGAGGGCGAGGGCACCTTTGTGCTGCAACCCCGTAATACCGGCGATGGCACGGTGTATGGCGTCGAGCTCGACTTATCGACACCCCTAGGCGCGTTGGGGCTACCCAATACCGGGGTATTTGTGAATTACTCTTGGCTTGATAGTGAAGTCGAAGACTTTTTCGGTGAGCGTAAATTTAACGACCAATCAGATTACGTCTATAACCTCGGATTTATTCATGACTTTCCTCAGCTAGGCGCGTCTTTCGGGGCCACCTATCGCAAGCAAGGCGATGCCCTCGGGCGCTTTGTCGGTGAAGAGGTAAGCACGCACTATGGCGCTGATCTTGAGCTGTTTATAGAAAAACGTTGGCAAAAGCTGACGCTACGGATGGTCGGCTCCAACTTACTGGATGCCAGTAAAGAGGAAGTATTCAACAAGTTCGATACTCTGGAGCAGCAAATCGAGCGGGATTTTGATGAATACGAATTGGAGTCGGAGCAGGCCGGGCCCGTGGTGCAATTGATGTTGCGCTACGCCTTTTAATTTTAGGCGTGGTGCGTTATGCACCACGCTAATGAGGAAAGAACATGATTAAGCAGTTAATAACTCTCATTGCCTTGCTCGTGGCACCGCCATTATTGGCCCAGAGCGCGCCCATTTATAGTGATGCGCTCTATCAACAGCAGCGCATTGAAGGGTTGGCACCCTTGGCTGATAGCATCAACTTTGCCGTTATTGGTGATTGGGGCCACAACGGCCACTTTTACCAGCGCCCCGTTGCCCACCAGTTAGAGATTGCCTTGTACCAACTAGATGGCGACTTTGTGATCTCCACCGGCGATAACTTTTATCCCGATGGTGTTGCCAGTACCCAGGATCCATTGTGGCAAAGTGCCTTTGAGCGGATATATCACGGCCCTCATAGTTTTGTGCCATGGCACAGTGTGTTGGGCAATCATGACTACTTAGGCAATGCCCAAGCGCAAATTGATTACAGCAATGTCAGTGGCCGTTGGCAGATGCCGGCACGTTACTACAGCCAGCGCTTCACGTTGGCCAGCGGTGAGCCTGTGCTGGTGTTGTTTTTGGATACCAATACCCTAGTTAGTGACTATCGCACTCGCGCCAAGTATCGCGCCACCCAAGGGCTGCACCCAGGGCCGCAGCTCGCATGGCTAAAGCGGCAATTGGCGGGCAGTAAAGCGGCATGGACCCTCGTTGTGGGCCATCACCCCATTTACACCAGTGGCAAACGCTATGGTCGCGATAACGGCTTGGTTGAGACGTTAGCACCGCTGCTGCAGCGCTATGGCGTTGATGCCTATATAGCCGGCCATGAACATGACTTACAACATAACCAAATTAAACACAGTGATCTGGCGCATTATGTTTCTGGCGGCGGCAGCGAGGCGCGCAGCGTCGAGCAACGAGAATTTACGCGCTACGCCGAAGCTACCCCAGGCTTTTTAACGTTTTCAATTAATGCCGATGCACTGCAGATGACGGCGGTTAATCACCGAGGCGAAGTGCGTTACCAACATAAACAACTGCGCCGTAATAAGGAGCAAAAACATGACCATTAAAAATAATAAGCTCGTTAATGTCAGTATGGCGGCAGCGCTAATGGCGCTAACCCTGTTTACTAAACATAGTTACAGCGAAAGCTTGGCGGTGACGGAGCTCGGTGAGCAACATAATATGCAGGGCTCGCAGGCTCAGTGGTTGCACACCGGGCACTGGCTGCTCGCCAGTGAAAGCCAAGGCTTATTGCTGCTCGAGCAATATCAGCAACAGATTACCCCGTTGCTTGCTGGTAACTATGAAGGCCTGTCCTTACGCCAGCTAAGCCCACAGCGCTATGTGCTAACCAGTATTGATAATAGTGCCGATGCGGTGGTGGTATGGCAGTTAGATTATGATGGCGCTCAATGGCAGATTGGTGAGCTGTCACGGCTAACACCGCCGCAAGCGCAGCCGGAAGCGGCCTGTTTATACCATGATGCGCAAACGCGCACGGTGTCGGTATTTGTTGCCGATGTGCGCGGGCTTATTTCGCAAACGCTGGTATATGATCTAGAGGCTGCGCAGCCGATGCAGCTGCCGATTCGCACTTTTGCTGGAGTCAGTGAAGCGTCTGGCTGTGCCGTCAGCGATGAGGCTCAGCAGCTCTTTATCGGTGAGGCAGAGCTGGGTGTGTGGAAGATAAACGCCAACAGCGAATCGCGGGCCGATAAAACACCTGTCGCCTTGGTCTCACCCTTTGGGCAACTGGCACCGGAAATTGCGGCGCTCAGCAGCGACTCCGAGGGCTATATCTACTTTACCAGCAGTCAGCGCCAGCAGGTGTATCGCTACGACCCACTGCGTGAAACGCTGCAAAACTGGCATCTTGAGGGTCCCGAGTTAGGCCTTGAGGCCATTGCTGTGGGCGCAAACAGCCAAAGGCAACAACAAGCCGTATTGTTTGCCGATAAGCTCGATAGCTATATCAGCACCCAGCTACCCAGTGCTAAACAGGTGCCTGCGAGGCATGCAAAAGGGTTGCAACAGGTGAGCGCAAGCGCTGAAACTACGCCGGTAGCCGCCTTTGGCGATGCGGCGGACGACCCCGCTATTTGGATCCATCCGAATAACGCGCAACACTCGCTGATTTTGGGCACAGATAAACGTCGTGGCTTAATGGTCTATGGGCTTGATGGTCAGTTACGGCAACAGCTCGCTGTGGGCCGGGTGAACAATGTCGATGTGCGCCAGCATCAAGGTATCAATAACGCCACCCACACGTTAATTGCAGCAAGTAACCGCAGCAACAATAGCATTAGTTTGTTTACCGTGAGCACCGATGGGCAGGTACAGCAGCTCAGTGATATTGCCACTAACCTAACAGAAATTTATGGCCTGTGTATGTACAGCGCGCAAAGTGGCCATTATGTGTTTGTGAATGACAAAAATGGCACCTATCAACAGTACCGTATTGGTGTGCAAAACACTGAGGTTCACGGTCAACGTGTACGCCAGTTCTCATTGCCAAGCCAGCCTGAAGGCTGCAGCGCTGACGACCAATCCGGGCAACTATTTATGGGTGAGGAAGATGCGGGTATTTGGTTTATCGGCGCGGAGCCTGATGCTGGCACCAGGGCACAGCGTATACAGCAGCTAGATAGTCACCTTGTTGCCGATGTTGAGGGCATGGAGATCTATCATCGCGACGATGGCACACGATTGCTGGTGGTATCCAGTCAGGGTGATAACAGCTATGTGCTTTATCGCATAGAGGGCACGCGCTTAGAGCCGACGCTAACGCGATTAGTGAAGTTTGCGGTGACGGCTGATATTGAAAAAGGCATAGATGGTGTATCGGAAACAGACGGACTAACGGTCACCGCCCATGCTTTACCAGGTTACCCTCAAGGCGTGCTGGTTGTTCAAGATGGTTATAACCGTATGCCGCAACAACCACAAAACTTTAAAATTATTGATTGGCGGCAGATAGATAAATTACTGCCTTAAGTAGCGCGCGATGTCTGGCTATGAGCCGGGGCATCGCGCAGCCAACGTGCGAATTGAATTATTGTCATAACTGAAATGGTAAAATGTTTCTATACTTTGACGGTGACGACAATAACAGAGTGCGTTTATGGCCGTAGTTCCCAGCTTAATAGTGTTAGCCGCAACGTTAACCTCCATGCAACTAAATGACGTGCTGATGCGGGCCGAAAGCCATGCACGTGAGCGCCCGCAGCAAACATTGGCCCTATACCAACAATACAATGATAGCTTCGGCTCTGTACCGACGTCGGTGCGCTTTCGCTGGTATTTCGCGGCTGCTCAAGCGGCCATATTCAGCAATAACTTTAGCCAGGCGCGCGATCTTATCGACAGTCTTTTAGCCCTTGATGATCCCAAAGCGCAGCAGCTAAGTCGTAGCTATAATTTATTGGGTATTTGGCTTAAGAAAAACCACCTATTAACCGATGCAGAGCACGCCTACCAATGCGCATTTACAACCGAATCACGACCTATTTATCGCGCTATCTATCTCAATAATATGTTGATTGTTGCCCGTCATCGGCAATCTTATCAGTTGGCGCAAAGTTATTACGACCGCGCAGCAGCCATTTTACAAGCCCACCCTAATGATGCTTTGAGCGCCAGCCTTGCCAATAATATGGGTATGTTAAGGTTAAGTTTGGGTGATATTAAAGGAGCTGTGGGGGATTTTCGTAAAGCCACTTTTTTAAAAGAGCAACATAATCTCGCGTTAAGTCAATTGAATGCAGCGATGAACTTGACCTTAGCGCTGTTGTTAAACGAGCAGAGCGAGCGCGGAGCACGATTACTTGCCGATATAGATGCGTTAGTTGCACAGTCTGCTGACCCTGACCGCCATACCTTGGCTGCATACCTGCACGCAATGCTCGATAGGCAACAACACCAACCAGTGCGCCACACTGAGCAGCAACTAAGAGTACGCTATACACACATAAAAGATGACAGCCTAGCCCAGTTAGTGCGCTACAGCGCCGACTATTTAAACCTGAGCTTACCCGCGCGAACTGTTCACCAAGGCGAAAGCGCCAGTGCGTCCATGCAGGCGGCACTGGCGCGCTGTCAAAGCGCTAACCTCAACGAACATGTGCATCGGTGAGTCCCGCGTGAGCGGTGGTTTTCCTTAGCGATGGAATAGGGTATTGTTGATTTTATCGCTTTGGGCAAAAACAGGAATGAAAGGTTATGAAAGGGTGTGTCATCGGTGCCGCTGTGTTTGCCTGCGCTACTATCAACCCTGTGGCAGCGAAGCCGAGTGAATTTGTCGCCATTGCTGATATCGCGCCCAGTATTCGAAAAGATATCCGTTATTTTGGTCGTGATAACTTTGTTGGTACGACTATCGATGGTTACTTGGCATCTAAATGTCTGTTACATCAAGATGCCGCTAAAGCGCTAGCAAAGGTACAAAAAAAGGCACTGCAACAAGGCATGACCCTGAAAGTGTTTGATTGTTACCGACCACAGCGCGCCGTTGATCATTTTGTCCGCTGGGTGAGCGATACCAGCGCACAAGATACCAAAGCACACTATTACCCGAATCTAGATAAGGGCGTGTTACTTGGTGATTACATTGCCGCAAAGTCGGGCCATAGCCGAGGTGCAACCGTTGATTTAACCTTAGTCGACATGGCTTCCGGTGAGGAGCTGGATATGGGCTCGGCGTTTGATATGTTTGACCCGATATCAAATACTGATGATCCGCGTATCAGTGCGCAACAGCGCAAAAATCGCTATTTGCTACGCGATCTCATGACTGCACAGGGCTTTGCCCCCTACGCGATGGAATGGTGGCACTTTTCCTTAAAACCCCAACCCTATCCAGATACCTATTTTGACTTTGTGGTGCGTTAGAAAACAAACAAGTTATAGACTCGGAACCTGCTGCATATTGAAGCCCTGTTAGGGGCACTTCATAGTGTGAGCAAATCTGCAAATGGCCTCTAACTTCTTACCCATACGCTAATGGTGAAAGAGCTCTCGAAAACTTAAAATGAGCATGTGAATAATGAAAGCCGAAGATTTGCCAATAAATGAGTTCATTCCTAAGTTGAGGTATTCTTTGACTTTAGTCGCCTGCATCATGGCGTTGCTGTTCTGTTATACGACGATATCGATCACTGTCAATATAGTGTTCTCTTTAGATCAACACCTTAAAGAATGGTATATGGCTACTATGCTGGGGGTACTCATAGTGTGCGCAGTGGGGTGGATGTTATCTCGAGGTAAGGTAGGCGTTTTGCCATACTGTAAGTTGGCAGTGTTACTCTGTTTTATTGTGCACCTATATTTGTTGGTTTTAGGCGGTGCCGAGCTTAACTCATACCCACCCACATTAGCATTGGTTTTTTTGAGCCTGAATAGCCTGTCTTTATGGTTACTTAACAGCAGGTTAGCCTACGTGAGTGCCCTGATACTAAGACGTTTACACCGAAGAAAGCGCAAAGTGCTTAAATACATGGAAACCGTGAATCAACAGTGCTAATAAAAAGGCAGATGAATAACAGCTAGCCAATTCCTTTATATGTAAAAGGGCGCGATTTGCGCCCTTTTCATTGGTTAAGGTGAATTAAAACTCACTGGGGGCCGGCGGCACACTCAGTGGTTTTTTCGGATTCGCTTTAAGCTCTTTTAACAGCTCTTCAACCGCACGTTCAATCGATGGGTCTTGGCCTTTGTAAATAAGCTCTGGGCGATCAATCACCTTTATATCAGGGGTGACTCCCTCATTTTCGATGATCCAATTACCTTCGTTATCTAAAATCCGGAAGGTCGCGGCAATCACTTGGCCGCCATCCACTAGGCTGGGATTACCCGAGATCCCAATGAGGCCACCCCAGGTGCGGGTACCAATCAGTTTACCTAACCCTGCTTGACGGAAGTAATAGGGTAGGGCGTCACCGCCGGAACTGGAATAGCCGTTGATCAGCATGGCTTTTGGTCCATCGTGCGCAAACTGCGGCGTTTTTGTCGGCTCGACACCACGGCGCTTCCAATAGTTAAGAGGCTTGCGAGCCAACCAGGTGATCATATGTTCGGGAATAAATCCACCGCCATTATAACGATCATCAATGATCATGGCGTCTTTGGTGGTTTGCGGCATGTAATTTTTAAACATGGCGCGGTTACCTTCATAATGGGTATTCGGTAAGTGCACATAACCAATACGCCCGTCAGAGAGCTTATCAACATAAGCGGCGCGGGTGTTAACCCAATGCAAATAACGTAGCCCTTGCTCGCTGGCAACCGGCTCGACACTGACTTGCCACGCCCCCTTGCTAATGGGTTTGTCGTTAAGCACGAGCTCAACTTGCTCACCCTGAGTGTTCTCCAACAGCTCATAAAAGTTCGCTACAGTTTTTACTGAGCGACCATTAACGGCGATGATAAAGTCGCCTTTGCTGGCTTTCACACCGGTGGTGCCAAGCGGAGAGCGGAAGTTTTCGTGCCAGTTCTCGCCTTGGAAAATGTGCTCAATTTGCACATAGCCAGAGCGGTGGCTGGCCAGTTTGGCACCCAGAAGACCATGGTTTTTACGCTCGGCTTTGGGCATGTCGCCGGATTGCACGTAAATATGGCCGGCGTTAATTTCCCCGGCGATTTCACTGAGAACATAATCTAAATCTGCGCGGTGGGCCACTGCATTGGCCATGCCTTGGTACTTCTTAACAATGACATCCCAGTCCTGACCGTGGTGATTTTCATCGTAAAACCAATCGCGCAGGGTGCGCCAGCCTTCCACATACATTTGTTGCCACTCAAGCTGAGGGTCGATTTTCAGCGTCATATTGGTTAAATCCAATTTTGTGGCGCTTAAATCTTGCTCTGGTTTAGGCGCAATAATGCTGTAGTCATCGCCAGCGCGCACCAACAGGTGTTCGCCATTTGCCGATACCGTATAGCTGCTAACGCCCTTGGCCACGGTTTTCAGCTCGCTATCGTGCTCGGTACCAAGTAGTTGCAAGGCGCCGTTAGCCATCACCAGCACGCCACCGTCAACGCCATGCAGTGAGCGATAATCGCCCGAGGGCGCGTTCAGCGCGGTCACGCGTTGCATAAAGCCCGTGCTTTGCAATTGGTTGCCATTGTCGGCATCGCTTTGCGCATCGTCGTCACTCACTATGGTGGTTTCGTCACTTTGCAATGCAACCAATGGCGTTATATCAGTGTTCACCGCCGCAGCGTAGATGCGTGTGGCGCGGTTAAACATGTAATCGAACTCGTAGCTGCTAAAGGCTAAGTTAAAGTCGCGCTCAGAGGTGAAATACAGGTAGTTGCCATCCGGTGAGAAAGTGGGGCTGTGCTCATTGGTCATCTCGTCGGTCAGGCGAGTCACGTCTTGCTCGTCGGTATTGTAATGCCATAACGAGCCGTAGCGGTTTTCATTGTTTTTAACATAGACAATGTCTTCGCTATTAGGTGACCACGTGTACTGACGAATGCCCTCTTCATCATAGATACTGGTATCAATTTTGTGCTGCTTGCCTGATTGCGCATCCAGCCACCATAACGTGTGGTTTTTATCGGCAAAAAGCAGCTTGGAGCTGTCGGGTGACCAGATGGGGGTAAAGCGCCAAATGGTGCCATTACTGGTCAGTTGCTTAACGGCGTTATTATCCGCGCGGTCCTGCAAATAAATCTCGTATTCACCGGATTCGTCGCTCATGTAGGCAATATAGCGGCCGTTGGGTGACCAACTGGCGTCTATTTCTCGGCCTTTAGGGGTGTAGGAAAGGTTGCGAGTTGGGCCTTTTTGAGCGGGGACGCTAAATAGCTCGCCTCGGGCGGTAAACAAGGCCCGTTTGCCATCATGAGACAGCGACATAGAGTCGATAAAGTCGCTCACATTTTTGCTGTAAGGCATGGCATATTGGCGCACGCCAGCGACATTAATGGTGAGTTTATTGCTTTGCTCGGTTGTGGGGTCGAAGCGATATAAATAACCCCCATTTTCGTACACCACCGCGTTGGGGCCAGCTGATGGCCACAGCACATCGAAGTCCTCATGGGTGGTGAGCTTTTTAGGCGCTTCGCCTTCACGGTATTGATACAGGTTTAAGGTGTAGTCGCGATCAGAGACAAAGTAGATATTATCGCCCACCCAAGTTGGCTGCTGATCGGTGGCGCGATCTGTGGTCAGCTGCTTGGAACTGTTTTGGTCTAAATCATACACCCATACATCTTGGGCACGACCGCCGCGCGAGCGTTTCCAGGTACGAAATTCACGATCAATCGGGGTGTATACATATTTGCTGCCATCTGGGCTTAGCATACCACCCCCGGTTTCAGGAATAGCCAGAGGCTGCTCTAGGCCACCATCGGCAGGCACCATATATGGGCGGCCCATGCGTTTACCCCAAGGAGTGCGGTTTGCACGAAATACCACATGTTTACCATCGGGTGTCCAATCAAGCACCCGGTAATCGAAACCGCCACGCGGTGGCATAGGACCAACATCGTTGTAATAGGTAAGCTGTTTAAGGCCAGAACCATCGCGGTTAATGACGTAGATTTGTCGGCTGCCATTATACTCGGCGGCAAACGCGATCCGTTGGCCATCTGGGGAGAATTTAGGGAAAGTTTCAAAGCCGACATGATCGGTCAGGCGCTGGCTGGCACCGGTTTCGGTGTTTGCTACATACACATCGCCAGCGTAAATGAAGGTGACATGTTCGTTATGAATATCAGGAAAGCGCAATAAGCGTGTGTCTTCAGTTTCATAGGCTGACACCCACGGGGCCAGCGTTGCGGCCATGGCGAGTGCCAAGGTGGTTATTTTTCTCATCTTTGGTAACCCTTTTTTTAGAAGCTGTTACATCATAACAAGGGTACTTACAATTGCGACAGCGCTGCGATAAAAGGCTGTTACAAAATATGTCAGCTACTGAGCTTGGCGCAGATAAATGAAATAACATTAGGTAAACCCTAGTGCCTGTGTTAAGGTGCCCCTGTCTGATGAGTTCTACCCAGATTCGATATTTGCTTTTGTCCTTCAGTTCTTCGTGAGTCCTATCCAGTTAGTGTTCCACCCGAATTTAAGCACCAAGCCGTTCGTGTTAGCTAGTACTTAGTTTGGCATTACCGCGTCTGTTAAGCAGCGCACATTTATATATAAAAGATTTTGGAGACACTATGTCTAATACAACTGGTACAGTTAAATGGTTCGACGAGAGCAAAGGTTTCGGTTTCATCACTCCTACTGATGGCGGCAAAGACGTATTCGTACATTTCCGCGCTATCGTTTCTGATGACGGCTACCGCACTTTGCAAGAAGGCCAAGAAGTTCAGTTCACTGTTGAATAAGGCGCTAAAGGCCCACAAGCTACACAAGTTACTGCTGTTTAATAACGGCGTTAATCTGTGATGTAATTGAGCGCATACGCTCACTTGCAATAAAAAATACCTGAGCCTGAGCTTGGGTATTTTTTTGTCTACCGTGCTCGCATTTCTATTGTTTTCTCATCGCCATAAGCTTCACTTAAGTTTCACATTTTATGTTAGCCGCATGAATTCTCTTTAATGCGATGACATGCTCAAATTATACATACGGCAATTTGCCCCCTTTATTTTATTCGTAACTACTTTAGCAGTAATTTTTATGGCTACTCGGCTCGGTTTAATGCTCTGGCAACATGAGCGTTTGGAAGCAGGTCAGTGGGGGTTGGTATTACTAGGTGGTGTGCGTATTGATCTGAGCAGTATTGCTTATATAGCTCTGCCACTATTCATCATCAATGTGGTGTACTTGATGGCACCACGCAAATTGAAATACGTTTTATTTATTTTATTAAAAGCTTATGCGGCACTTACTATTGCGACAATTGTGTTGGTCGAAGCCGCAACACCAGCATTTATCTTGCAGTATGACGTTCGACCAAATCGATTATTCATAGAATATGTGCAATACCCCAAAGAGGTTCTATCCATGCTTGCGAATGGACACTTTCTCGCGGCAGCAACCTCACTCATTCTGGCCTTGATTTTCGCCATTGCTACAATCCGTTATATACCACGTCCTTATTGCCAACATCAGTCTCGTCGCTTCAGCGTATTTGCAGTCTTAGTCACGGTAGTTACGCTGGCGGTTCTAGCTCGAGGTACGTTTGCACATCGTCCTTTAAACCCTGCACTAGTTTATTTCTCTCAAGACGCTTTAGTGAATTCACTCATTTTGAACTCGTCATACAGTGTGGTTTTTGCAGCCAAAAATATGGCCTCGGAACGCAGCGCGCAGACCTTGTACGGGACGATGGCTGAGGAGCAGGTTGTTAAGATAATGAAGTCATCCACTTTTCGTTCCTCAATGGGCGATGAGCATATACCGACACTCACGATTAATGCTCCTTACCACCAAGGTCAAAGTAAAAACGTGGTTATTATTTTAGAGGAAAGCCTGGGAGCGCGGTTTGTTGGCGCCTTGGGTGGTAAAGGATTAACCCCACAACTAGATAATTTATACGCTCAAGGATGGGGATTTCATAGCCTTTATGCAACGGGCACGCGCTCGGTGCGAGGCATTGAGGCGGTTATTAGTGGCTTTTTACCATCGCCTTCACGTTCAGTGGTGAAGCTATCAAAGTCCCAGAAGCAATTCTTTACCATTGCTCAGCTGCTTGCTAGGCACGGTTATATGACACAATTCATTTATGGTGGCGAGAGCCACTTCGATAATATGAAAAGCTTCTTTCTAGGGAATGGGTTTCAGGATATTGTCGATATGAATGATATTGCCGAGCCTCAGTTTACGTCCTCTTGGGGGGTCAGTGACGAAGATTTATTTATTCAAGCAGATAAAGAACTCTCTTATTTAGCGCAGCAGCAACGACCTTTTTTTAGTCTTATTTTTACTTCTAGTAATCATGACCCCTTTGATATTCCAGAGAATAAAGTCGTCCTCGATGCGGTCGGTACCAATGAACATGTTAAGCGAGATTTGGCGATAAAATATGCCGATATGGCGCTTGGTCAATTCATTGAGCGTGCAAAACACAGTGAATATTGGCAGGATACTGTGTTTCTTATCGTTGCAGATCATGATGTTAGGGTGTATGGGCGTGAGCCAGTGCCAATTAAATCCTTTCATATTCCCGGCGTTATTCTCAATTCTCCTTTTGACGGCATTCAAGATGATCGGCTTGTCAGTCAAATAGACTTGCCAGTGACTTTACTCTCCTTAGCAGGTATTGAAGCGGCAACGCCTATGACTGGGTTTGATCTTACAAAGCATTATCCAGTAGAAAGAGCGCTTATGCAGTATTACGACAACTTTGCATACCTAGAAAATGACAAAGCGGTGGTATTAATGCCCGGTGAAAGGGCTAGCTATTGGTCTTATAACAAAGCATCAAAAACGCAAACATCGTTATCAACGGGCAATAAGTTGGTCACTTTGAAAAATAAAGCGTTGGCCCATGCCTTATATAGCACGATGGCGTATCAAAAACGCTTATATCAACTGCCACAACCTAAGTAATGAATTACCACACTATGATAAAACGAGAGAAGGTTGACTATGCGCTTTGACAACACCAAAAAGCCAAAAGGGTTCAAGCGAATTGTCTTTGCATTGCGACACTCGTTAAGGGCTCTTTCTTGGTTAATAAAAAACGAATCAGCATTTAAGCAAGAGGTGACATTACTACTCGTATCGTTAGTCGCGCTTGGTGTGTTACAAGCCGGTATTTATCAATGGATAGCCGTGATTGGGGCCACACTTTTTGTGATGTTTGCTGAAATATTAAATACCGCAATTGAAGTGATCGTCGATAGAGTAGGGTTAGATATTCATCCTTTATCTGGACGGGCAAAAGATTTAGGGTCGGCCGCTGTACTCGTGGCATTAATCATCTATGCGCTCGTTTGGGTAGCTGTCATTACTGCGTTTTAGAGCTGGCTTTCGACGCTATGACGTTTGACGTGAGCGAGCAACAGCGGAAAAAAGTGTAAAAACACCGCCTCAAACTGCTCAAAATGTTGCTCAATATCGTTAATGCTGCCAGCAAACTCATTGTTAAAGCGGATACGTTTGGCAATGTTATCCAGCGCCAAAGCCACGCCGTCTAAGTGGGCATAGGTGCTAAACCAGTCTTGGTCGCTCATACGCGCAACCACCTGTTGCATGGCCTGGGGCATATGCGACTGACGCCTTAGTAGCAGCGTGTAGGCGTGATTGCGAAAGTTAGCAAACTCCGTGCTACTGAAGCGCGACCAATGGCGAATGAGAAAGTGATCGAACAACACATCTAATGCCACTCCGGCAAAGCGGCGGCGCTGAGGTGAGAACAACTGCTTGGCCTGCCTAACCTGCTCATTGTTATCGGTGAACTTATCCACTAATAAATGATTTTGTAATCCCAAATACACAGGCCGAGGTAATTGCTCGGTACTAACACCACGGCGAAAGTCACCAAGCAGATTACCAAAGTGGGAATCCGCTGTGTTTTGGGCCAAAAATAAATGCGCGAGGTAATTCATGACGGCTAAGTGTTCGCAGGCTACATGCATTTAGTGTAAAGCATGAGCAAGGCATGGCGAACAACTTTTGAATGCATCAACTAATTTCAAACATATATCCGTTTATTCACATTTTATGCTCTGTACGAGTGAAACGAGCGTGACTGGATGTTTGCGTTGCAGCCAACAATCAGCCATTTTCGGATGGTAAATGCGTGGCAATAAATTCATTTAGTTGCTGTTTTAATAGCTGGGCACGGCGGCTGAGTAATCGGCCACTGGGCCATAGTGCATAAATTGTACGCGGCTCAGAGCGCCAATTTGGGGCGATGCATTTTAGTTCATTGCGCTGTAGCTCGTCGATAATTTCAAAGCGGGGTAGCAGCGCTGCGCCTTGGCCATCACAGGCCAAATACTTTACAAAGCTGGTATCGTTAAATTGATGCATAAAACGGGGCACAAACTTATGGCGGCGTTTCGAGGGTAAGTGCGTTAATTGCCAGCTTTTACGCAGCGTAGTGCCAATTAAAGGCAAGGTACGCAGCTGCTCTAAGGTGTATACCTCCTCACAGTTTTGCCGTTGCATAAATTCAGGGCTGGCGACCAATAAGGTGTCACTTTCACCTAAGCGTTGTTGCATAAACGCGCTATCGTGTTGGGGGCCAATGCGTATTGCCATATCCGCTTGGGTGTTGACCATATCCTGCTTATCATTGCTGAGCTCCAACTGCAGAGCAACTTGTGGGTAGGTGCGGGTAAACCGCAGCCAAAACGGCTTTAAAAAACCGTGGCTGAAGTTCATCGGCGCCAATACCTTTAGTTGTCCTGTTAGCGAGGCGTTGGCCTCGTTAAGACGGTGCTCAGTGTGCTCAAATTGCGCCACCAAATCGACATAGGCATGGTAGTAAACCTCGCCTTGTTGCGTCAGTTGGCAATGACGAGCACTGCGGTTTACCAGTTTGCAATTAAGGTGCTGCTCTAAGCGTTGTAAACGCCGGGTAACCGTGGCCGGTGGCAGCGATAAAACCTGAGCGGCGGCGCCTAGTCCGCCTTGTTGAGCAATATGAACAAATACACGAATATCATCAAGCATAATTTCATAAATGAAATTTAAAGTTGTTTATTTCAGTGTATAGGTTATTAGTGAAATTGAATATGCTACTGCCAATATCTTTTGGGAGTCGCATATGAATACAGACATGTTGTTATCGGCGCTTATTGCCGGAGTGATCGCCACCGCGTTACTTGATGCCTGGGGGGTTCTATTAAAATCGACCCTGCAAGTGCCTTCATTGCGCTTGTGTGTGCTCGGGCGCTGGCTACTGCAAATGCCTGAGCAGGGCATGGTGCAATGCCATGTTGCGCAACAACCAGGGCATCGTGGTGAATGTGCACTGGGCTGGAGCGTGCATTACGCTATTGGAATACTCTTTGCCTTAGGGTATTTTCTTATGTTGCAGTGGCTGCACCGCCCACCCAGTCTAATGATTGCTATCGCCTACGCCTTAGCCACGGTGGTATTTGCATTTTTTGTAATGCAGCCGGGCATGGGCGCAGGCTTAGCCGCGCGCCACAGCCCCAAGCCCTGGCGGGCACGGGGTAAAAGCATGCTGAGCCATGGTATTTTTGGTGTCGGCCTACACATTGGCAGTCTAATTGTGAGTCATTGAGAGTGTATTATGAATCCTGAATATTGGTTACAACGTTGGCAGCAAGGGGATATTGGCTTTGATCAACAAGAGCCTAATAGCAACCTAGTGGCGTTTTTCCCCACCCTGGCACTGACTCCTGGCGAACGGGTGTTTGTGCCATTGTGTGGTAAAAGTATTGATGTGCAGTGGCTGTTGCAACAAGGGCACGCTGTGGTTGCGGTGGAGCTCAGTGAAGACGCAGTGCAGGCGTTGTTTCAAGCGCTTGAGCTCACTCCAGATATCTCTCAGCAGGGTGAGCACCGGTGTTATCAGGCGGGCAACCTCTGCGTGTATGTGGGTGATGTGTTTGCGCTTGAACGGGCACAGTTAGAGGGAGTGACGGCTATCTACGATCGCGGCGCACTGGTTGCTTTAGATGCGCCCCTGCGCATGCGTTACAGCGCCAAGCTAAAAGAGCTGTGCCCTCAGGCGCAGCAGCTTGTGGTTACTGTGGAGTACCCTCAACCCGAGCCACAAAGTACACCGCAATCGGTTCCAGCAAATGAATTACAGCAACTCTATGGTGACCATTATCGCCTTGATTGCCTTAACCGAGCAGCCATGCCCGAGGGCATAAAAGGGTTTACCCCAGCGTTTAATAGCACCTGGCATCTCTGCATTGCAGGCTAGGCAGGGCGCATGCCCTGCCATCTGTGATTAGCGCCCCATTGATTGATTACTGATCTGCTCACTAATATCAGTAACTTGTACCGACATACTCTTCTGCGAAGGCGGAAACTTTTTAAAAGTAGCAACAAATTCAGCTATTTGCTTCGCTGCTGGGCCAAGGATCCAGCTGCGGTTTTCGGCCCATTCGTCATAGCCCCGTGCTTCGTGGAAACGCTCAAAAGGGTCTTGCTTCAAATTAGTAATATAGGGGGTGGTGAGCGCCTGTTGTGGTGAGCGGAACCAATGCTCTTGCTCTGTGAATAGTAGCTTCCAGTCGCCATGGCGAAGGCCATGAAAAGTGGTCTCGGTGAAATAGTAAAAGTCTTTTCGTTTGGTTTTCCCGTTGTTGAGCAACAAATCGCTTTGGTCATAACCGTCTAAGTGTACTTTATATGAGCGCCCGGCGACTTCTTTGCCCTGCAGTAACTGCTGTTTAATATTGCTATTGCCAGTCCATGCCATAAGGGTGGGCAGCCAGTCTTCCATGGTCATGAATTCGCCAGTGCTCACGCCTGCGGGAATTTTGCCCGGCCATTTTACGACCAATGGCACGCGAAAGCCGCCTTCCCAACCACCAACGCCCTTCTCGCCATGAAAGGGCTGATTACCGCCATCTGGCCACGAATTAGATGCAGCACCATTATCGGTCGAAAACATAACTATGGTGTTATCGGCGACCTTAAGTTCATCAAGTAAGTTTAAAAGCTCACCAACATCGTCGTCCATTTCCATCATGCCATCGGCATATAATCCATAGCCACTGCGACCTTGGTATTGGTCGTTAAGGTTAGTGCGATAGTGCATGCGGGTAGTGTTATGCCAAACGAAAAATGGCTTATCTTGTTTAACTGCTTCACGAATAAAGCGTTTTGACTCAACCAATACTTCTTGATCTAGGTTACGCTGTCGCTCTTGTCCAAACGGACCTAAGTCTTGGATGCGTTGACCGCCGTTTTCCAGCGCTTTGGAGTGAATTACGCCACGCATTTTTAAGCCTAGGCGTTCTTGAACTTGAGGGTCTTGAGGGTAATCTTGCTGTTCCGGGTACTCACCGGCATTAAGGTGGTAAAGGATGCCAAAGAACTCGTCAAACCCGTGATTGGTGGGCAGATGCTCATCGCGATCACCTAAATGGTTTTTGCCAAATTGACCGGTGGTATAACCTTGAGCTTTGAGTAAGGTTGCCAGTGTTGGATCACTTTCTTGGATCCCTTCTTTCGCCCCAGGCAAGCCAACGGTACTTAGCCCCGTGCGCATTGGGTATTGGCCTGTGATAAAGGCTGCGCGTCCGGCAGTGCATGACGCTTGGGCGTAGTGGTCCATAAACATCATGCCGTCATTGGCAATGCTGTCAATGTTAGGCGTACTGCCTCCCATCATACCGCGATGGTAAGCGCTAATATTCCACATACCCACGTCGTCACCCCAAATCACTAGAATGTTGGGTTTGTCAGCGCAAAAGGCAGAGAAGCAGGGCAAAAGTAATATAAAAACAGCGAGGCGAAGCATCTTGGTTCCTTGTTCGTGATTAAACTCAACTAGGTATAGTTAGTACCTAAAAATTAATCAAGCAGGCCACCGAGAATTTATAGTATAAATGGTAAGTAAGATGATTGAGGTCAAATTATGTGAAATAACAGAGGTGCGGCGCTTAGGTGCACCGCACACTTGATTACTGGCCTGAGAGCCAATGCATAAAACCTTGCATATCGGCTTTGTTGGCAAACTCAATGTAGCTTTTTCCTTGATGGTGGCGAATCGCCATCGCATGTTTGTTCACGGAAATAGCATGGATAGGTAGCGCAATATCAATACGCTGATTTTGATATAAATAGGACATAATAAAACTCTTTTATTTGGGCGCCTCGGGCGCAAAAAATAAGCCTTATTATCGTCTGGAAATGGCCGCGTTATTCACACGGAGCAGGCTCTGGCTTTTACTTGCAACAGATAAAGGCATTGAGCTTATAAATCTCTGGTCAGACTTTTAAGGCTTGTATTGTGGCGATGGAACTGACTGGATCAAGGAAAGGCATCACGATGACACTGTGGTGTCGGGTTTGCTTGGTGAGATAATGCAAACAAGCGGCCACTATAAGGCAGTTGATTGTGAAAAGCAAGTAAATAATCACTTACTTTGCAAATATTGAAGGCAAAGCCCGCGCCGCAAAGCGCCTAGCGGGCTTGAAGTGTGTTTAACGTAACACCACCAGCGGGATATCCAAAGTTTCCAGCATCCGTAGGGTATTACTACCAACAAAAAGTTGCCGCAGTTTCGAGTGCGCGAAAGCGCCCATAACCATCAACTCGATATCATTGGCTTGTTTATAGGCCATCAGCGAGTCGTAAATAGGGCCTTCAAGCAGCTCGGCTTTGACATCAAACCCTTGCTCTTGCAAACGTTGCGTGGCTAGCTTTAGCTTTGGTGCTAAGTCACGTTCTTTATTTTTTACCGCCACCAAGTGGCAGGGGATGCCATGTAAAAGGCCCCCGTCGATAACCTTTTGCAGTGCCTTGTCGGCGGTGGCGCGGCCATCATAGGCAATCATAAATGACTTCGGTGCTGAGAACTGCTTTGGCACCAATAGCACTGGCGCGCTGGCCTGGCGTAGTAAAGTCTCGATGTGTGAGCCCAATGCTTTGAAGTTATTTTCATGGTTTTCACCACAGCGGCCAATAACGATTAACCGTGACATGTCACTGAGGTCAATAATGGCCTCGACCACATCGCCATGGCGTTGGCGCGTTTCTACTTGCTCAACGTTAGCCTGTTTGGCTTGTGTGGCCAAATCTTCGAGTAGCTGCTGCCCCAACTCCAACGCCATTTTGCCGCGCTTTTCATCGAGCTCTGTCATCTCATTGAGTAACGATGAGCGGGCTCCGAGACCAATAGCACCGCTAAGGTCGTCCGCGCCGTGTTGCTGTTGGCGCTCAATGGTGTGTAAAAAACACAGCGGGTGTTGCAGTTTATTTGCTGACCATATAGCGGCGTCAGTGACCGCTTGGGTGATTGCTGAGCCATCCACGCAGGTAATTATTTTCTTCATAGTATGCTCCTAATGTCCGCCCATGAGCTTATCCACTTCTTTGGGATCGTTGTGAACGCCAAATTTGTCTACTACGGTTTCGGTGGCTTCGTTCATTCCGATAACACTGACCTCTGCGCCTTCACGGCGATATTTTATGACTACCTTATCTAACGCAGCCACGGCTGTCACATCCCAAAAGTGAGCATGAGTTAAATCAATAATCACTTTGGGGGCCGCTTCTTTAAAGTCAAAAGCAGCAATAAATTGCTCTGCCGAGGCAAAAAAGACTTGCCCTTTGACGGTGTAGGTAACGCTGTGCTGCTGTTCATTATGACTGGTTGTAACCGCCATAAAACGACCAATGCGATTGGCGAAAAATAGCGTGGCGAGTAACACCCCAACGAGCACACCCAAGGCGAGGTTATGGGTGGCAACGACCACGATAACGGTGCTGATCATCACCACATTAGTCGATAATGGGTGGGTGCGTAAGTCGCGAATAGACGACCACGAGAAAGTACCAATCGACACCATTATCATCACTGCCACCAACGCCGCCATGGGGATTTGTTTTAGCCATTGATCGAGAAACACCACCATGATCAATAAAAAGCTGCCAGCAACAAAAGTAGAAAGCCGACCACGACCGCCGGATTTAACATTGATAATAGATTGCCCAATCATGGCACACCCGGCCATACCGCCGAACAAGCCAGCACCAATATTGGCGATACCTTGGCCTTTACATTCGCGGTTACGATCGCTTGGGGTATCGGTCAAATCGTCGACGATAGTGGCGGTCATCATCGATTCCAGTAAGCCCACCACGGCAAGACCGACAGAGTAGGGGAAGATAATGCTAAGGGTTTCAAGGTTCAAAGGCACATCCGGCCACAAAAATACCGGGAGGGTGTCTGGCAGCTCACCCATATCGCCGACAGTGCGAATATCTAAGCCCATGACCATGGCAACAATGGTCATCGATACGATGCATACCAGTGGCGAGGGGATCACTTTGCCGACCACGGGAACATAAGGGAATAAATAGATAATAGCCAAGCCGGCAGCGGTCATGGCATACACATGCCAGGTGACATTAGTGAGCTCCGGCAGTTGTGCCATAAATATCAATATTGCCAAGGCGTTGACGAAGCCGGTGACCACCGAACGAGAAACGAACCGCATTAGCTCACCGAGGCGCAGTGCGCCAGCAATGATTTGCAGCACCCCAGTGAGTAGGGTCGCGGCCAGTAAATACTCTAAGCCGTGCTCTTTAACGAGTGTGACCATCAGCAGCGCCATGGCACCGGTGGCCGCCGAAATCATCCCCGGACGACCACCAACAAAGGCGATTACCACGGCGATACAGAAAGAGGCGTATAACCCCACCTTAGGGTCGACCCCGGCGATAATGGAAAAAGCAATGGCTTCGGGCACCAGTGCAAGCGCCACTACGATTCCAGCAAGCACATCGCCGCGAATATTAGAAAACCAGTCTTGTCTTACGTGTTCAAACATAGAGATAACCTAACGCGTTACTAGTTGGCGCCCTTGGGTAAGCTACAAACGCTGAAAAGCTACGCGTCACAGCCTCGATAACATGGCACGAACTATTCGTTGCCTCAATGGACAATGATTGTGTTATTGAGTGTGTTCGCATACTGCGCACACAATAAAGGTTGCGGCACTAAGTGTAGTGCACAAAAGGAAGGAAAAAGCCTAGGGCGGCGTAAATGTCACAATGACGCTCCAAATACTTAATTATTTTTTTAGGCTACACGGTTAGCGTATGAAAAACAATCGCCTAGCGATGATGTGCGCACTTAATAACAGCAGCTTTGCTCGGTCTATATGGGCTCAGATCAACTTATTGTTGGAAACTTTACTCAATTACGGTGCTCACCCAGCAGCTTGTCCCTGTTCTGCTATATTTTATTTGCAATTAAATAAATCGTACAAATGTTAGTAAGGAAACATCATGAAAAAATACCTAGGGGCGGCTGTGTTAGCGCTAAGTACTTTCACCTTAAGTGCACAGGATGATCCCAATGTGCTTGCCATTATGGTGGATGATGTGGCGCAAGTTTCATTAAGTGCGTATTCCCATGGAATGACCTATAACACCCCAAATATTGACCGTATTGCCAACGAAGGGGCGCTATTTACCGACCATTATGCCCAGCCCAGTTGTACCGCTGGACGAGCTGCCTTTTTAATGGGGCAACTGCCAGTACGCACAGGCTTAACAACAGTTGGTCAGCCAGGAAATCCATTAGGGATCAAAGAGGCCGACCCAACTTTGGCAGAGTTTCTAAAACAGCGCGGCTATATGACCGCGCAGTATGGTAAGAATCACTTAGGTGATTTGGACGAGCACTTACCCACTCGTCATGGCTTTGATGAGTTTTACGGCAACCTCTATCACCTCAATGTGTCGGAAGAGCCTGAACAAGAGGATTACCCAAAAAGCAAAGAGTTTAAGAACAAGTTTGGACCGCGCGGGGTGATTGAGGCGTTTGCCGATGGTCGTATTGTCGATACCGGCCCGTTGACGCGTAAGCGTATGGAAACCTTTGATGAGGAAGTGTTAGCCAAATCATTGGATTTTATGGAGCGAGCGGTGGCCGCCGATAAACCGTTTTTTATTTGGCATGCCCCTAGTCGTATGCATGTCTACACTCACCTCAAACCTGAAAGCCGCCATTTAGCAACTCATATTAGCTCCGAAGAAGACGTATTTGGCAGTGGCTTATTGGAGCATGATGGCCATGTTGGTCAGTTATTGGATAAGCTGGATGAGTTGAAAGTCGCTGATAATACGATTGTTATTTATACCACCGACAATGGCCCTGAACAGAGTTCTTGGCCGGATGCTGGCACCACCAAGTTCAGGGGTGAAAAAATGACAACCTGGGAGGGGGGAGTGCGCGTGACATTTTTAGTGCGATGGCCCAAGGAAATTCCCGCTGGTTTAAAACTCAATGGTATTTCTTCGCATGAGGACGTGTTCCCGACCTTAGCCGCAGCCGTCGGTGAGGATGATTTACGTACCGAGATGGAAAAAGAGTTCGATGTTTATATCGACGGTGAGAACAATCTGGATTATTGGCGTGGTAAGGCTAATGAGTCTGCGCGCAATCATTTCTTTTATTACTATGAATCACAACTAACAGCTATTCGCGTTGGCCCATGGAAAATGCACTTTGCTTCAAAACCCGGTGGCCGCTACTACGAAGATTTAGTAACTCATACCATGCCGAAGTTGTTTAATCTGCGCAAAGACCCAATGGAGCATTATGATGGCGTGACAGGCTTTCACCAAATCATGAAAAAAAGCTGGGTATTCCAACCAGCCATTGCCCTGTTGACCAAACACATTAAGAGCTTTGAAAAATTCCCGCCGCGCCAAGAAGCAGCTTCACTAAATATTAATGAGGCAATTAAAAAGGCGAAATCGGCATCGCATAACCGTTAAGCGCGTGTAACCAGAGTGAGGTTGCTCACTCTGGTTGCGCTGTTACTGGTTTTGCAATTGCTGCATCATCGCGAGCTTCTCGACCATGGCCGCTATCTGTGGGTTATCTGGCAGCAATTGCTGTAGTTGCTGGGCATAGCGATAGGCTTGGCGATACTGCTTTTGCTGTGCATGCAATTGCATCAAGCTATAGCTGATATCAGGGTTGGCTGGTGTAAGTGCAAATGCGTTGTTTAGTTGCACAAGCGCCTCTTGGTGCTGCCCTCTATCTTGCAGAAGTAGCGCATAGGTATACACATAATCACCATTGTTACTTTGTGCTGCGCGCGCTAAATGGGAGAGTGCTTGCTGTTTTTGTCCTGAGCGCACTAAGCTCATGGCCAAAGCGTAGTGCAATGCGGGAGCATTTTTATTAACGCTTAGCCCTTGCTCAATCGTAGTACGGGCCTTTCGCTCTTGCGATAGCGCACGGTAAAGGTCGGCCAGATTGACATAAGCCGGAATAAAAATGGGTTCCACTGCGATGGCAGCTAAGTAATGTTGCTCAGCCTGCTGATGCTCGCCTAGTGAGCGTGCCAAGTTTCCAAGATTAGTATGACTGTAGCCGCGCTCAGCTTGATAATGCTGCATTTGACGGTAGTCCTTTAGTGCATCTTCAAGCTCAAGGCGCTGCTTATCACTTAATTGAGTCGCAAAGCGAGCTGTGAGCATTTCAGCTAAGGCTCGCCCTGCTTCCGCGCGAATGGGCAGGCGAGGATCTGTGAGCAAAGGCTGTAGCATACGATAACGCTCGGCAATGGCAAAGTTGCGCGCACCGGCTATGGCTCCTTGGCGTTTTAAAGGCTCGTCGTCCCGCACCGCGCGAACAATTGCGACCACGGCATTTCTATCTGGCTGATCTGCCATGCGAGCCAATGCTGAAGCGCGGACGATATTTGGGTAACTCTTATCCTGCGCTATTTTTGTCAGCATGGCGGATGCACTCGGCAAGTCATTGTCTGCAGCATAAAAGGCCTCGGAGAAGTGCGGCGTGCCCAAGTAATTTGAGTTCGGGTGCCAGCGCTTTATGTGCGACGTTGCCCATTGCGGCGTTTTATCTTGATGGCAACCGTTACAGGCGTTGGGAGCCTGTGTTTTCGCCGTTAAATCGGGACGTGGTACGCGAAAACTGTGATCGCGACGTGCATCCACCTGCATAAAAGTAGTTGCTGGCATGTGGCAATCGACACACTGACTGCCCTCACCGTCGTGTTTGTGGCCATGGTGTTTGGCGGTATCAAAGACTTCAGCAGTATGGCACTGGGTACAGGTTTGATTCCCTGGCAGAGTTAATTTGCCACTGTGCGGGTTATGACAGTTCGCACACGTGACACCCGCTTGGTGCATTTTACTTTGCACAAATGAGCCCCAAACATAGTTCTCATCCCATATCTGACCATCAACATGGTACAGCTCAGGTTCCAGCAGCGCTGGTTGAAAACTGTCCATAAAACTATGCGGACCTTGGCGGTCGGCTACTTGCGAGCGTCGTGCATGGCAAGTGGCACACACTGCAACTTGAGAGCTGGGACGCAGTGGACTGGCCGCTTTCATACTGCCATCCGTCTGGCGCTCAAACAGCGGCGTTTTTACACCGATAGTGTGTTCATAGCCTTTATCGTTAATGGTTTTGTCGCCCTTTGCCCATGCCAAGTGCGCCTGACTATCGCCATGACAGGACGCGCAGCCGACATTAATAGCGCTGTAACGCGAGTCGAATTGTTGCTGTTTTGCTAAATAACGTTTCTCAAAATCACTGGAGTGGCAATCAGCGCACATATGATTCCAGTTTTGCCCTTTTTGGCTGTAATGGAATTCGTCGTGGGGCTGCTGTTCAGGGTGAAGAACAAACCAACGCTGGCCTCCTTGTGCCTTTGGGCGACTATCCCAAGCGAATGGAAAAAACTGTAGTTGGCCATTGTCTGACGCAAACATGTATTGTTGTAAAGGGAAGTGACCGAAGGTGTGAGTCACCTCAATATCACGCGTTCGCCCTTGTAAGTCAGGCATGGAGATAATTAATTGCGCATTGCGTTGCTTAAAGGTCGCTTGTTGGTTTTGAAACGCCAATGTGCGGTTATCGAATGCCCCTAAGGCGGTCTCTTTGCTGGCTAGCGCCATCGCGTTGGCATGATCTGATTGCTGCCAATCCATGACCTGTTGTTGATGGCAGGTGGCGCACTGCTTAGGGTCGGCAAAAGCGAGTGTAGTAAAGAGCACCAAGGCAATACCAACGATCCTCCATTTGCCTAATTTGCTCAAATCCATTGCTACATTCACTGCATTGATAATTTAACTTGTTTATAACAGTTTATTTGCTGCGCAGTAAAGCACAGCATTTTTGCACTAAGTATTTGTTACTAAAGCTGATAGTTAAACTCTAAGCGATGATCGCCAGCAAAAAAGTCGGTGTTTTCATTCCAATTAGCAAAGTAGCGCAGGTTCATACGCGGGGTGAGCTGATAGCTGAGGGCGAACTCATGGGTGAGTAGGGTGCTTTCTTGGGCGCCATAGTAGTTATCTCTGTATTGACTGGAGCCGGTTAGCGTAGTTAACCAAAAAGGGTTGTAGTTTACCCAAATGTTGTCGCTGATAGCCCATTTAGAGTACATACCTAACAATCCATAACTGCCCATAAGCGCGTAGCCGTCATCAATGCCGCCATCGCTTTGCACTCGGTCTTTACCCACAGAAAGACCCACCCCGGCGAGCGGGTAGAAGCTAAGAGCTCCGTGAGCAGGCAGTGTCTGAATAAAACTGTAAGAGATATCAGCGCTTTCATCAGCAACCAAACTGCCGCGAAAGTTGTAATTAACATCGAGCTGCTTCGCTTGGCCTTTGGGGAGCGTAACATTGAAGTTGCGAAAACGAAATGAGTCGAGTGACTGTGACGTACGCATATCAGAGCGCCAACCTAGAGTGTCGCCTAACAGGCCTTTAGCCTCGATGATATTCATTGCGGCGGTTTGTTCATTACCAGTATCGTAAGACTGGCCGACTTTAAAATTGACTCCTTTGTCGGTAACGCCAACACCGGCTTGGGTATACACTGCCAAGGGATCAGACATATCTTGGACTTCATCGTCATTGGCGAGAACCAGCATGGGAGTAAGCAATAGTAAAAAAATGAGGGGTTTCATGATTATCCTTAACAAAACAGTCCACAATAAGCGCGAGAGCGAGTCTTCCCACAAATGCTAAAGAGTATAGCTTAGACCCTAAAAAGTTCCTGCAAAAGATACATTTTATTTAACCGAGCTCAGTGTGCTAGCACAACCAGAATGCTTCTCATCACTTGATAGCCGCTTGGCTTGGTTTTGAATAATCCACTAATAGTTCAACAACGTCGATGGCTTCGTTTTGTTGCAGTTGCATCATCTCAGCGGCTAAATCAATTTTATTTATGGGGGTTAAGCGATAATTATTCCCAGAGAGGCTGTTTATTTTATACCGAGCACGCAGCATGTCAGCGGGTAATGCTTGGCTGGTCACAACAATATCGCCTACCACCGTGCCATATTCACCTGTCGATACGTTGAATACCTTGTTTCCAGCCTGCAAGCGAGGGGTTTGCCAGCGAATCTTATCGCCGTTGTTGTTTAGCGTGTAAACAGCCGGTGTGGTTTTTTGTGCCGTGGAAGAAGTCGGCGCCTGAGGCATGCAACTGGTTAGCAATAGCGCGCTGAGTAGGAGGTAAATTGATCGCATTATTACTCCGACTGTGTATTAGTAATATGGTCTACCTTTAAGGTAGCTCCGATTTAACCGCGAACGCAAGGTGACTTATGGCTCAATCTCAACAACGCAGTAACTCTTTTAAATTAACGCGAACGGCATCAAGCGTTGCAGTTACTACTGCATTGAGCGCTGCTTTATTGAGTATGCCGCTAACGCTGCATGGCGCGCCACAACAGGCTGGCGAAGACCATTACCAAGCGGTGGTTAAGGCCGCAGCGCCGCTGGCAGTGGCGCAAAGAAGGCTAGCACAGCAACCAACGGCCAGTGGCCATCAATCTCATTTTGATAACACCCTAGAGCGCGCCACCTTCGTGTGGGGTCAAGCTAAGACGGTACCCGTCACTGCCCAAGTCACAGATTTAAAAACCCGAGCACACACACATATGCAACGGCTCAGCGGCATCAGTGCGCTCAAATCATCTCAGGTGGATGTGCGCCTCAATGACTGGCACGACATAAGTACTGGCGCTATCGTGGCGCGTTATCAGCAATTTGTGCAAGGTATTGAAGTATTTAATCGCCGCTACAGCGTTATGCTCAACCGTCAAGGTAGCCTCGTTGCTGGCGCTGGATATTTTGCTGATGTACCGCAAAGCGCGCAGAACTTTACCGCCCTTGGCGCATTTTCGTCTGAGCAGGAGGCAGCTCTTAGGGCTATCGCCGAGCTCAGTGATGTGCCGGTACAACTCGATGCACGCCGTATTCGTCAAGGATATAACCATTTTGAAGTGCGCAGTGCCAGCGACCAGCAGCAGTTTGACAATGTGCGCGTGAAGGCGGTGTTCTATCCACTTGCCGATGAGTTGAAAGCTGCCCATTACGTTGAAGTGGAACGCAAACGCAGCGATTCACTGGAGAGTGATTACTTTGCTTATGTGATTGCCAGTGACACCGGTAAAGTGCTGTTTAAAAACAATTTGCACAGTCATGCCACGGAGTATAACTACCGAGTTTACGCTGATATGCAAAGCGGCTATCCCCTAGAGGGGCCGCATGGTGATGTGATCCCCGCCGATGGACCGAATCAAACCGACGAAACCACGATTCTAGCTGCACCACTGGTTACTCTTGCCTATTATTCGGCGATTTCAACTCAAGACCCATGGCTTAGCGAGAGTGCCACTCGCACCGAGGGTAACAACGTTTTTGCTTATGCAGATATCAATGCTCCCCAAGGTTTTACCTCTGGCGATATCACCGCCGAGACGACCTCGGCGTTCACTTTTGACTATCCCATTGATCCCGAATTAGCTCCGACTGCTGAAGGCAATGTAAAAGCGGCGGTGGTGAACCTCTTTTACATGAATAACTTTTTACATGATTTTTTTTACGACTATGGCTTTGATGAGGCCGCCGGGGTCGCTCAGCAAAATAATTATGGTCGAGGTGGCGCTGCTGGCGACCCGATAGAGGCGCAGGCACAAGATTACAGTGGTTTGAATAACGCTAATATGGCCACCCCTGCAGATGGCGCCAGCCCAAGAATGCAAATGTATTTGTATAACTCCAAAGACGCCCAAGTTGGTCAGGATTTTGGTGTTATCGGGCCGACGGGAATAGGCACTTTGAGCTCATCACAGCGCTCGGCCTTTGGCCCTTCAGAATTTGATATAACAGGCGAGCTTGCGCGCTTTAACGATGGCAACGATGTTGATTCAGGCAGTGTGTTTGATGGATGTGAGTCCGCTGCCGACCCCAGCACCTTGGCGAATAAAATCGCTATTATCGAGCGTGGCAGTTGTAACTTCACGGTGAAGGTTAAAAACGCACAAGATGCTGGTGCATTAGGCGCTATTGTTACTAACAATGTCGATGATGGCACCCCAGCCCCCATGGGCGGTGAGGACGCGACCGTCACCATTGGCAATATGGGCCTCAGCTTCGATGACGGCCAACAGCTGTATAATGCCATGCTGTTGGGCTCGGTCACGGTGCGAATGTTTAATACCAACCCGCTCAAAGATGGCACCTTTGATAACGGTATAATCGCTCATGAGTGGGGTCATTACATCAGTAACCGTTTGATTGGCAACGGCTCCGGGCTGGGTAACTTCCAAGGCCGTGCTATGGGCGAGGGCTGGGCAGATTTTCATTCACTGCTGTTTATTGCTAAAGCCAGTGATGCGCAAATTGCGGGTAATAGCGACTTTACCAAGCCTTATGCTACCGGCACCTTTGTAGAGGATTTTTACTTCGGTATTCGTCGTGTTCCTTATACGCCGAACCAAGATATCAACCCACTGAACTTTAGGCATATCACTGAAGGTGCAGGTGGCGACGTTGGTTTACCGCCTACCAGTGTCGCCTCACCTCATGCACCGGGTGAGCTATGGGCATCTGTGCTGTGGGATAGCTACGTGGCGTTGATTAATGAACATGGCTTTAGTGAGGCCCAACAACGCATGGCGCGCTATCTCGTTGCCGGGTATAAAATGACCCCGGTCTCTCCGCTTTACACCGAAGCACGAGATGCTTTATTAGCGGCCATTGCCGCAGAGGACGTCGACGACTATCGCCTCGCACTGAATGCCTTTGCCAACCGAGGGATGGGGCTGGGTGCGCAATCGCCTGAGCGTTTCAGTACTACTTTAGATGGCGTGGTCGAGTCCTATGAAACACAAGCGTCAGCATTTAGTGTCGAGCAAATAACGCTCGACCCCGAAGGAGTGAGCTTCTGTAGTGCCGATGGCTACCTTGATATTGGTGAAACCGGTACGCTGACGGTGCAAATCAGTAACACCGGAAGTGAAACGCTTAATAACATTCCTGTGCAATTTAGCGTCCTATCGCCGCAAGATGTAACCCTAGGCAATGGCGGTGAGAGTGAAGTGGTGTCCATTGAGCCCTTTGCCAGCGCTCAAAGCACGCCCATCGATGTGAGCTTAAATGGTGCTGATATCGCCTCGCCTTTACAGCTTCAAGTTAGCTTCCCCGATGATGGCGAGAGCGTGCAACGTCCCGAACCTATCACCCAGACGTTTACAGTAAATATTGCCTTTGCGGATGCGCCTCTCACCGATGGTAGTCAAAGTGACGACATGGAATTAGCGGCACTGAGTAAAGAGAACTTAGCGCTTTCTTTGCTCAAAGACACGGTGGGTTCTGAGCAAACATTAAGCTTTGATAATTCAGATATCATCGACACCTTTGAACAAGGAGGTGTGCAGCTGGGCGAGCAAAGCTTATTTTTACGCAACAATAGTTTTGAGTCCGATGTGGCTCTGACTACGCGAGCGTTTACGGTTGCTGAAGAGCAAGACTTTAGCGTCTCTTTTTGGCACTTCTATGCCCTAGAAGAGTTTTGGGATGGCGCGGTCGTTGAAGTGAACATCAATGATCAAGGTTGGCAAGATGTCACCGAGGCGGGAGGGCAGTTCGCTGTCGGCTATAATAGACAACTCAACCAGAACCCGGCTCAGTCGCTGCAACAGCGTCCTGTGTTTACTGGGCGCAATAGCACCGACAGCGTGTTTGGCAATATGGAAACCATTGATTTTGGCCAGCAACTGGCAGGTGAGCAAGTGCAATTGCGTTTTCGTATCAGCTCCGATGGTAGCGTAGAAGATACCGGTTGGTGGATAGACAATGTCAGTATTGCGGGGATCAGCTCTGAGGTGTTTTATCAGGTTGTACCCGGCGACGTGGAAGGGTGTGATAATCGTCCTCCTGTTATTGCGCAGATACCAGCTCAAAGTGTTGATGAGGGAGAGCAGGTCAGTATCAGCGCTGATGCGCAAGATGCTGACGGTGATACCTTGAGCTATCAATGGCAACAAACTGCTGGACCTGACGTGACTCTCAGCGCAGCTAACACGGCCACAGTCAGTTTTAATGCACCACAAGTCAGTGCGCAGCAAACCTTGGAATTCACCGTGACGGTGAGCGATGGCGAGCTGATTGCTCAGCAAGATGCGCAGGTGAGTGTCAATAACATCGCCGAGCCAGCTCCTGAACCCGAGCCTCAGCCCACGCCCTCAGCCAGTGATGAAGGTGGCAGTGGCTCCATGGGTGGTTGGGCATTATTGCTGCTCGCTATGCTAGGGCTACGGCGACAAAAATAAGGGCGCGATTAGCACTTATAAGGCCACCTCCCGGTGGCTTTTTTTTGCTTATTCGCATAGAACTTCAGCCTATTTTCCCAACTCATGGGACTGGTCTAAGCTGCGCTAAGTGTAAATTTTTAGATACGCACGCGTGTAGTAAAGGCTTGTTAGGCAAATAAAAGAATGACGCAAAGTTTTGATATAACATAATAATTACATGAAATTTAAATGCAGCGTGAACAACAGGAGTGATACGCTTGAATAATATTCAATAACAAAAAATTTACATTGTTGTTTTCGTACCTATATTGATACTTGAAACTAACAAGGAGACCAAGGTAATGAAAACAACAACCCTCAACCCCGTTCAACGAGCTCTGGCCTGCGCTGGGGTGACCGTAGTTATGCTTACTAGTGCAGCAGCGCATGCTCAACAACACCTCGATGGGCCGGGACAAGTGAGCCCTCTTATTGTCGGCGGCAATCCTGCTAACACCGCAGATTGGCCCTTTTTCACTCAGCTATTATCACGTTATGGTAGCTCTCCCTTTTGTGGCGCGAGCTACATCGGAGATGGCTATGTATTAACGGCAGCGCACTGTGTTGATGGCAGCTCAGCTTCCTCGTTGAATGTAAAAGTAGCGGGGTTTAGCAGCGGCGGCAGTGATGGCGATCGTATTGGCGTGTCGCAAGTATACGTACATCCTAACTTCGCCTCAGTGTCAACGGGATACGATGTGGCGCTATTAAAGCTGGCGCGTCTTCCAAATCAAGGTCAGGCGGTAACCATGGCACAGGGGTCGATAGGTCAGTACGCTAATAATGGTGATTTACTCACCGTTGCAGGTTTAGGGCGCTTAAGTGAAGGTGGCTCGTCACCGAGTACCTTATATGAAGTAGATGTACCGCTGGTGTCCGATAGTGTGTGTCGCCAATCCGGGGGCTCTTATAACAATGTCGGCGCAACCCAGTTTTGTGCTGGTTATTCGCAAGGACAAAAAGATGCCTGTCAGGGTGACAGCGGTGGCCCTATTGTTATTAATTCCGGTGGGCAAAGGGTGCAGCTTGGTATCGTAAGTTGGGGGATCGGGTGCGCCAGACCAAACAACTACGGGGTGTACGCTGATGTCGCTGACTTACGCAGTTGGATTGATGGGATAACCGGTGGCTCAGGCTCACCGACAGTGTTTTTATCGTATACAGAAAACGAATCATTGGGTAATTTCACCTTGGGAGAGACGCAACAGCACACCTTCACCATTACCAACACAGGCAGCAGCGCCGTCACTTTCAACACCGTGAGCCTATCAAGCGCTGGTGTGGCATCAACGGTTGTCAAAGCGCAAGATAGCTGCAGCGCTGCAACACTGCCAGCGAATCAAAGTTGTAGCGTTGGTGTTGAATTTGGTGCCTCAGCTGCTGGGAGTTTGGGTGTGACGCTTGATTTCAGTGTCGAGCAGAGTCCACGCCAATACAGCGCGGCAATTTCGGCTAACGCAGTGGATGGCGGCAGCGTCTGTAAAGGTAATTGGGACGCTAATACCATTTACTATCGTCGTGATCAGGTCACGTACAATGGCTATCGCTATCAGGCACGCTGGTGGACACAAGGAGATGTCCCCTCAGAATCAGGTCCATGGGGTGTGTGGCGCCGAATCGGCTCTGATCCCGCCTGCCAATAATACGCCCACCAAAAAGGCCATAATCATGGCCTTTTTATATTTTTAAGCACACTTAAGGTTTACTTAAGGTTGGCTCACTAACTTGATTCCATAGCATAAGTAAAACGAGATAGGTTATGGAGTCGATAGCGTTAAATCACCAACAGCGGCATGCGCCAGAGTCGCTGGATACGTCAAACAGACCTCTGTCTACCGGGTATTTTACGGCCACGTTAGAGCACCATCAGTATAAGGTGTTATGTACGCGGATCCGTCAAGGTTTTGCCAAGCACTATGATGCGGATATCAACCAATTTATGCCGTTATTGGTTTGTTTGGTGACTACCAAAGAGCGCTATTGTTGTTTCGGCCTACGCAGTGCCAATGAGCTCTTGTTTATAGAGAACTATCTGCCTCGGCCTTTGTCGTCATATCTTAAGCAGTGGCAGATAGCGCCGCAGCAATGTGTAGAAATGGGTAACTTAGTGTCGACACACAGCGAGACTACATTATCTCACTTTGTGATCCTTGCTAAGGCGTTGAAACAAGCACATAAAAAAAGCCTACTTTTTTGCGCCACGGCCCACATACGCGCTTTACTATCGCGGATCGGGGCACCGTTTGAGGTTGTGTGCGACGCTCAACCCGAATGTTTAAGCGATCAGGGGCGATGTTGGGGAAGTTATTACTTTAACCGCCCTCAAGTATGTCGCGTCGATATAGATTCTGTGTGTAAGTACATAGATAACACGCCTAAGTTACAAACACTGGCCAACAGCCTAAGTGAGGAAGTGAGTACCCTAGCTTGGCAGGGGAAAATGCTATGAATCACAAGTTATGGCCGTTGCCACCAGGCAGCCACATTAGTGACGAGCATACCAGCTTAACAGCTAAACAGCTCGAGCTTGCGGTATACCAGCTAGCACAGCAGCTAAGCAAAATGTCAGCGCGATGTATCGCATTAGAGCTAGATAATGGCGTACCGTGGATGGTATTGGATTTGGCCATGCAGCAAGCAGGTATTGTCGCGTTGCCGCTCCCTGCGTTTTTTACCCCACAACAGCGCCAGCATGCCCTAGGTACTGCTCAGCCAGATTATGTGCTCAGCGATTCTTGTCATCAAGGTCAATCACTGTGGGTGGCAGGCACTGAATTGCGACTGACAAAGCTTGAGTATAAGCAGCAAGCTCAGGCCTTTCCTAAGAACACCCAGAAGATCACTTTTACATCGGGCTCTACTGGCAACCCAAAAGGGGTGTGTTTGAGCAACAAACAGCTCATTCAAGTTGCCAATTCGCTCGTGCAACGCACGGCCCTGAGTCGGGCGAAACATTTGTGTTTACTTCCCCTCGCGGTATTGCTTGAAAATGTGGCAGGTATGTATGCGCCCTTACTGATGGGAGGGCAAGTGCATGCGCCAAGTTTAAGAACACTTGGATTCGATGGTATCGAGCTTGTACAACCACAGCGGCTGTTGACCTATATCAGCACCTTTGCACCACACTCGTTGATCCTTGTTCCAGAGTTGCTTAAGGGGTTAGTGCAAGGGGCAGAGAATGGCTGGCAAGTGCCTACGTCATTGCAGTTTATCGCTGTGGGTGGGGCCAAAGTCAGTGCCAAACTCATCGCACGCGCAAGGCAATTGGGTCTGCCTGTTTATCAGGGATATGGCCTTTCTGAGGCCGGGTCGGTGGTGAGCCTTGCAACGAAGGGCAGCAATAACTTACACAGTGTCGGCCGGCCTCTAGAACATGTTGAATATCATATTGAAGATGACGAGTTATGTCTTGTCGCACCTCATTTTTTGGGATATCTCGGCGAGCCACACCCTACCGAGCAACACTATCGAACTGGCGATCTCGTGCGCGTGGAAAAGGGTGAGTTATTTATTGTCGGTCGAAAAAGTAACCGCCTTATTTTAGCGAATGGCCGCAATGTTTCCCCAGAGTGGCCGGAGTCTGAACTGTTAAACCAAACTGCAGTTACTCAGGCTGTGGTCTTTGGCGAGGCTCAAGCGCACCTTGTGGCGTTGTTGTGGGCGCCTGAAAATGTATCCGACCAGCAATTAAACAGCGCACTAGCGCGTGTCAATAAAGCACTGCCAAGTTATGCGCAAATCATGCGTTACCACCGCCTTGCAACTCCTTTATCGGTGGACGCTGGACACCTAAGTGCTAACCATCGGCCAAAACGCGCCGCCATCGCGCACGCATTCAGCGATATTTTAAATGATTTATACCAGGAGCAACCCAAAATGACCTTCTTTGAACAGCTAGTGGCGAAAACCGAGGCACAACGTCAATATTTATTGTCAGCGCCGATTATTAGTGAAGCATTGGCCGGTAAGGTGAGCTTAGATCAGTACGTCGCCTTTTTGACCCAAGCTTATCATCACGTAAAGCACACCGTGCCGTTACTTATGGCCTGTGGTGCACGCGTCCCTGAACACAAGGAGTGGCTACGAGACGCGCTCGCCGAATACATTGAGGAAGAATTGGGGCATCAAGAATGGATACTCAATGATATTGCTGCTTGCGGCTTTGATAAAGAGCAAGCCCGGGCTAGTAAGCCGGCTATGGCGACAGAGCTGATGGTGAGTTATGCCTACGACACCATAGCGCGAAACAATCCGCTTGGATTTTTTGGCATGGTGCATGTATTGGAGGGAACCTCGATAGCACTTGCAGACTCTGCTGCAAGCGAAATAAAAACGTCATTGGCGCTGCCACAAAAGGCGTTTACTTATCTCACCTCCCATGGCGCCTTAGACCTAGAACATGTGAAGTTTTTTCAGGGGCTTATGAATCGTATTACCGATGCAGATGATCAACATGCGATCATCCATGCGGCGCAGCGCTTTTACCACCTTTATGGGAATATCTTTCACTCTTTGAGTGCAGAGCACGGTCTTGCCAAAATCCGTGGCCAGCAGGTGAGCGCATGAGCCAAGCTATCGCCGTACTCAGCGGAGCCACTGGCGGCATCGGCCAAGCCATCGCCAAACGCTTAGCGCAACGTCACTATCGTTTGGTGCTGCTTGGGCGCCAGCAACAGCTGCTTGATTCTTTAATAAGCGAGTTGCCAAGTCCTCAATGTGGTCACCATATCGGGCTCAGTGTCGATTTGGCAATGACCAATGATATTAACCATGTTATTGATTTACTGAGTGGGATTGGTCGCTGTGACTTGCTCATTAACAATGCCGGTGTCAACAGTATGCAGCCCCTACAAACGCTCTCGACTACACAAATCGATAATGTGTTGAGCGTCAATATTCGTGCGCCAATGCTGCTGAGCCAAGGGTTATTGGCGGCTTTGAGCCAGGCTCGGGGCACTATTATTAATGTTGGTTCGTCATTTGGTGCCATCGGTTACCCACTGCAAAGCCATTACTGTGCGAGCAAATTTGCATTACGTGGTTTTAGCGAAGCATTAGCTAGAGAGCTCAGCGACAGCGCGATTACCGTCAAATACTTCGCTCCACGAGCAACACACACGGCGATCAACAGCGACAAAGTGGTGGCGCTTAACACGGCGCTTGGTAACGCTATGGATACCCCTGATTATGTAGCCGATGAATTTATGCGTCTACTCGACTCAACAGAGCGCCAGCGTAGTGTTGGCAAGAAAGAATCATTCTTCGCCAAGGTGAATGCACTATGGCCAACCTTGGTTGATAACGCGCTAGCCAAGCAACTTCCTGTCATTAAAAAGTTAATGAGGTGAGCTATGAAAACATCATTTTTATCTTTGATCTTCACTGTGGCTCTGTGCCACCCCCTAGCCTACGCAGATGAACCACCTATCAGTGTCGCTGAGCTGATGAGCCAATGGGCACACGTTAATTATGAGCTACAAGATGATAACCAAGAGCAGGCTTTTGAAGCGCTGATGGGGGCTGCCAAAGATTACACCCACAAGTTTCCACAAGATGCAGAGGGTCATATCTGGGCAGGGATTATTTATTCCAGTTTTGCTGGTGCGAAAGGGGGGCTAGGTGCCTTGGGTTTGGCAAAGCAAGCGAAGCAAGAGTTGGAGCACGCTATCCGTTTAGATGGCAGTGCTTTACAAGGCTCTGCTTACACCAGCCTGGGGACCTTGTATGCGCAAGTGCCGGGTTGGCCTATTGGTTTCGGTGACGATGATAAAGCCAAAGAACTGCTACAGAAGTCGCTGCAAATCAACCCTGAAGGCATTGACGTTAATTACTTTTATGCTCAGTTCCTCTATGATGAAAGAGAATATAAAGAAGCGAAAACCTATCTGCTTAAGGCCCAAGCCGCACCACCTCGCTTGGCTCGCCCGCTTGCAGATAAGTATCGGCAGCAGGAAATTAGCACTTTATTAGCTAAAGTTGAGCGTAAATTACGCCGTTAGTAGGGGAGAGTTGGGTTGCGGCTGTTGTTAGTTGAAGACGATGCGCTCTTGAATCAAGGGCTGACGCGAACATTAAGCAATGAGGGCTACGCGATGGAGTCGGTATCAGATCTTGCGTCAGCTCGCGCATATATCGCCAGCGACGACATTGACATGGTGATTCTAGATTTAGGCTTACCCGACGGTGATGGACTCACCTTGATGAGCCAAATTAAAGGACGCAAAAAGCCGCTGCCGGTGCTTATCTTAACGGCAAGAGACAGCTTGGATGACAAGATTAAAGGCCTTGATTTAGGTGCTGATGATTACCTTGTGAAACCCTTTGAAGTGGATGAGCTGCTTGCTCGACTGCGGGTGTTGTCGCGGCGTATCAGTGGCGTCACCTCTAGTTTACTGCGTTGTGCTGCACTGCGTCTAGATTTAGCTGCGCATCAAGCCTGGGTCGACGAGCAGCCGCTATCCTTGCCGCGTAAGGAGTATATGTTGCTTAAAGCATTGATGGAAAACCAAGGTCGAGTGTTGTCAAAGGAGCAGCTAGAGCAAAAGCTATATCAGTGGGGCGAAGAGCTCGGCTCAAATGCCATTGAGGTCCATATTCACCATTTGCGTAAAAAGCTGCCAGCTAACATGATCAAAACATTGCGAGGCATTGGTTACGTCCTCGCGTGTGAGCCTCGATAAGCGCAGCGATGATGAGTATTCGTACGAAACTTTTGTTGTTATTGATATCAGTGATGGTTTTGACCTTATTTTTGGCTCTAGTTGAGGGCTACCAACGCAGTTTAGCCCGCGCCGAGACGTTATTTGATTCACATTTGCATACCCAAGCGGAGGTTCTTTTTCACAGTGGCGAGATAGCACCACAAAGTTTACCTAATGTCATTTGGCAGCGTTGGCATCAGGGCGATATTGTCGCTGGCTCGACAACTTGGCTGACGCAGCCCGAGCAATCAGGCATGAGTACCCTCAATGCACAAGGACAACGCCTGCGTGTGGCAACGTATTGTCAAAACCAACAATGTGTTGCCGTTGCTGAGCCCATCGCTGAGCGTTTTGCGCTCAGTGAACAGCTGATTATGGCTATGGTGGTGCCTATGTTGTGGGGTATGGCCCTGCTGGCGCTGTTAATTAGTATCGTAGTGAAGCGTGCACTGCGGCCTTTATCGCAGTTGTCACAGGAGTTGAAAGGGCGGGCCGCTCACGATTTTACCTTGTTGCAGATGCAACCCAATGAGTCGGAAATTAAGCCGGTTGTGCAAACTCTCAATGAGCTTTTGCATCGCACCGAGCAAGCGTATTTGCGAGAACGTTATTTTGCCAGTGATGCCGCACATGAACTGCGCACACCGCTAAGTGCAATGAAAATTAACTTACATAACTTACAGCAGCGCTATGATGACGATGATGCGCAGGCGCTCGTGGAGAGTGTAGAGCGGCTAAACCATTTAGTTGAACAAATGCTCGCGTTGGGGCGCACCTCTTCCCATCAGTGGCAGGATAAGCTCGGGCCGCAATCCTTGGCACAGTTATGTCAAGCCTGTATTGCCGAGCTGTATCCGCAAATTGAAAAGAAACAGCTAGATATCAGTTTAAATGGAGAGTGCCGTGACATTCAGGGTGAAACCTTTACCCTTTCAGTGATGATAAAAAACATTATTAGTAACGCCGTGAAGTACACACCTGAAGGGGGTAAAGTGGTGATAGAGCTGCAAGACCTCGACGCCGAGGTGATACTGAGTGTCAGCGATTCAGGCCCAGGCATTGCTACTGATCTTCGAGAGCGTATTTTTGACCGCTTTTTCCGTGTCGGTGGGGATAGTCACCCAAGCCATATACCCGGAGCAGGGTTAGGGTTGGCTATCGTGCAGCATGTTGTCGGACTATACCAAGGTAGGCTGGCATTGATGAGCAGCCCCTGGGGCGGTCTGCAGGTGCAGGTCACTTTGGCTAGGCAGCGAGATACCTTATGCAGCGACTGATTTGGATTATGTTGCTATTGAGCTTACCCGCTAAGGCCGAGCTCAAAGAGTTTCATCTAACCCTAAAAAACCATTTATTTTATCCTTCACGCCTAGAAATTCCGGCGGGGGAGAAAGTACGGTTATTGGTCAGCAATCACGATGCCACCCCGGAGGAATTTGACAGCTTTGATTTAAATCGTGAAAAAGTTCTCTTTCCTGGACGTGTGAACGTTATTTTCATTGGCCCATTAGCACCAGGCGAATATGCTTTTTTTGGTGAATTCTCACCGGATACAGCTAGGGGAGTCGTTATCGTCAAAGCGCCTCAGGAGGGACAATGATCAATAGTGTCATCGTGACCATTAACCAGCTGTTGCCGCTTGCTATTATCGGTGTTTTTGCAATTTACTTTGTTGATGAAAAAATACAAGGCAAACAGTGGGGGGCGCTTGCTTTTTTCGTCACTGTGCCCGCCTTGGCTTATATCGCTGCACTTGAGCAATTGAGTCAAGGGTTTAACTATTTAGGCTTTGAATACTCACAAATATTGTTGATTGTGTTGCTGACCCTAAGTGCTGGCGGGCTGGCTTTTTTTCGTAATTTCATGTCAACGCTGGCGCTGTTTGCCTGTGCTACCTGTTTGTATTTAAGCCACTATGTGCCTTGGCTAATGCAGCTGCAACTCAATACCAGTGTGTTGCTGGGGATTGGCTTAGGGGTGGGCATTGTGCTCAGTATGGCGGTGTTGCTCGTGTTTTTACTAGCCTGGCTGGCACAATGGCTAAATGGTTGGCTCTGTGTTGCGCTTTTTGCTTTGCATGTCAGTGGTCAGTTTATTACTTCGCTAGATATCGCCGCTGGCGCTGGGCTGATCACCTTGCCACAACCACTGTTTGATGGTCGTCAGTGGCTTGATGAGCATAGCCCAATAGGGCGACTTTTAAAGATTCTAATTGGGTACGAGGCGATGCCATCCATATTGTCTGTGTGTGTTTATCTTGGCGCTGGAGCTCTTTTGCTACTTGCCGCCTATTGGCAACGAAGGAGAAATCATGCGTTACCTTAGTGGCTTATTGTTGTTCCTCAGCTTGCCCTGTTGGGCTGATGGTATGGTGGTTGATAAGGTGTATCATCCTTATGTTTTACCCTATGAAAAAGAACTCGAATGGCGTTTAGTTTCGCATCAAAGTGACGCTGGGAATGTACTGGCGCAGCGCATTGGTGGCGGCGGCGCTATTAGCGAAACTCTCAGTGTGGAGCTTTATGCGGTGGGTGAGCGCGATGACAATGGTGATTTTGGTCTTGCTGCTTATGAAACTGAATTGCGCTGGCAAGTTGTGGAGCAAGGTCGTTATTGGGCTGATCTTGGAGCTCTGTTTGAAGTAGAAAAAAGCCATCGTCAAAATGCCTATGAATTTACCACCGGGCTATTATTTGAAAAAGAATTTGGATCGACCAGCTTAACGCTGAATGCATTTGCGGTTTATGAGTGGGGCGCGGATATAGATAGTGAATGGGAAAGTGAGTTTCGAGGCCAATATCGTTATCGCTGGCGTGCTGCATTTCAACCTGCAATAGAGCTATATAGCGGTGAGGATTTTATTGGCATCGGCCCTGGATTTATAGGTTTGCACCGGTTTGCAGGGCAGCGACAGCTAAAGTGGGAGGCAGGCTTTATTACCGAAGTAGGTCATGGCGGTAAAGACCACAGCGTTCGTTTAGCGCTAGAGTTTGAGTTTTAAATGTGCAACCCGATTATGATTTTGCATTAAGTTGATCGACATGCCATTGTTATCAGTACATTTTCACTCAGTACTGAGTTATTAAACGGGAGCAAAAAATGACAATTAACGCCTATGCTGCGATGGCAGCAGGTAAAGCGCTTGAGCCGTACCAATATGATCCGGGTGAGCTGGCCGCTGATGAAGTTGAAATCGCCGTCGATCACTGTGGTATCTGCCACTCTGATCTATCGATGATCGATAACGAGTGGGGGATGAGTGAATATCCGCTGGTGGGCGGACACGAAGTGATAGGGCGCATTGAGAAAGTCGGCCGCGATGTCAATAATCTTGAAGTTGGACAAACAGTAGGCCTAGGTTGGCACAGCGGCTATTGCGGTCATTGCCCGAGCTGTGATGATGGCGACCAAAACCTCTGTGCCAGTGCGCAAGGGACTATTATTGCTCACCACGGTGGCTTTGCCGATAAAGTGCGCGCGCAAAGCAAAAGTGTGATCCCACTGCCTAAGGGGCTTGATGCCAAGGCGGCAGGCCCGTTGTTCTGTGGTGGTATCACTGTTTTCAACCCCTTGGTACAGTTCGATATCAAACCTACCGATAAGGTCGCGGTCATTGGTATTGGTGGTTTGGGCCATTTGGCGCTGCAATTTTTAAACGCCTGGGGCTGCGACGTCACCGCTTTTAGTTCCAGTGATAGCAAAGCTAAAGAAGCCAAAGAGTTGGGTGCGCATCATATTATTAACTCGCGTTCGGAGCAGGCCCTAGAAGAGGCCGCAGGGCAGTTCGACTTTATTATTTCCACCGTCAATGTGAAGCTTGACTGGAATGCGTACATCAATACCTTGAAACCCAAAGGCCGTTTGCATTTTGTTGGCGCTACCCTTGAGCCGTTAGACTTAAGCGTGTTTGGTTTGTTAATGGGGCAGCGCAGTGTATCTGCTTCCCCTGTGGGCAGCCCAGGAACCATTGCTAAAATGCTCGATTTTGCTGCGCAGCATAACATTGCGCCACAAATCGAAACCTTTAAGTTTGATGATATCAATGCCGCCCTTGACCATGTTCGCGAAGGCAAAGCGCGTTATCGCGTAGTGCTAACGCGTTAATACATCCTGATACGGATTATATAATTTTTGTTGATACCAAGCCGCTTTCTCGATAGCTGAGAAAGCGGCTTTTATATTGGCCACCAATTGAGGGTCGCTATCGACATGGGCGGCGAGATAGCCATATACACTCAATTGCTCGATATCTCTGACAAAGCGTAGCTCCTTGGTGGGGACATTAAACTGTTTAGCCATAGCACCCAGGTAGTTAGGATCATCAATTACTAAATCGACTTTGCCCGAAAGCAGCAGTCGATAGGAATGTTTAATATCAGCGGTTTGTACGGTGCTAAACTGACGATCGGCAAAGAACTTGGCGCTGATATCGCCGCGCTGCACAGCGATACGATAAGGGCGAGCGTCGTTCACTTGGCGCAAGTTAATTTCAGAACGTGAAGCCAAGGTAACAAAACCCAAACGGAAATAAGCCACTTTGCCTAACCATTGGAATTTGTCGAGCCTGTCGGGGGTTTTGGCAACGCTGTAAAGTAAGGTATTAGGTTTTTTTTGTGCCAGATGAAAAGCGCGTGCCCAAGGGTACATATTGATAGTGGCATCAACATTGGCTTTAGAGAGCACATGGCGGACGATATCGGTGCTGCTACCACCTATTTGACCGTTGATCACTAATTGGTTGGGCGGGCTCAGCTCTGTGACCACTTCAATAGGTTGTGCAGCAATGCTCATGGTCGATAATAAAATCGTTACCCACAGTGTAAAGCGAGCTAAAAACAAAGCCATAAAGCGAGAAACCAAAGACACAGCACTTGTTTTTAGAATAGATAAGTTCACAGCGAATTGCGATGATTTTTTGCCCTAAACGATAAAAGGGCCTTGCGGCCCTTTGGTGAAGTATCGTTCAAGTTAGCTATTGCCTTAACCCCTTAAAACAATAACCTAGGCCGAGGAGGCCCTGTTTTGCAACTGTGGCTTCTCTTTGTTTCTAAGCAATAGAGAGGAAAAACCCAGCAATTGCGGCGCTCATGAGGTTGGCCATAGATCCTGCCAACACTGCTCTGAGCCCTAGGCGTGCGATATCCTTTCGCCGGCTTGGCGCCATACCGCCAATCCCACCTAGTAAAATGGCTATCGAAGACAAGTTAGCAAAACCACACAGCGCAAAAGTAACAATGGCTTGAGTGTGTTCGCTTAACTGGTCGCGATAATTTATAAAGTCTAAATAAGCTACAAACTCATTGACGACTAATTTCTGGCCGATAAAACTACCGGCAATAATGGCTTCGTCCCAGGGTACACCTAATAACCAGGCCACCGGTGCGAAAACATACCCGAGAATTTCTTGTAGCGTGAGCTGTGGGTAATCAAACCAACCACCAAACCAACCCAATACGCCATTAAGCAATGCAATCAGGGCCACAAATGCAAGCAACATAGCGCCTACATTCAAAGCAAGCTGCATCCCGCTTGATGCACCTGATGCGGCCGCATCGATAACATTCACAGGCTGCTCGTGATCGCCGTCCAATTCGGCTAAATCTTCTTTGGGGGTTTCTGTCTCTGGCACAATCATTTTTGCCATAAGGAAACCACCTGGCGCCGCCATAAAACTTGCGGCAATCAAATACTGTAAATCGACGCCAATTTTGACGTAGCCGGCCATCACTGAGCCTGCTACCGTCGCCAATCCGCCGACCATCACCGCAAACAACTCCGACTTAGTCATAGAGGCAATAAACGGCTTTACAATAAGTGGCGCTTCGGTTTGCCCAACAAAGATGTTTGCCGTTGCCGAGAGCGACTCTGGGCGCGAGGTTTTTAATAACCGTTGCAGTGCCCCACCGAGAATTTTAATAACCCAGTCCATCACCCCGAGGTAGTACAATACCGCCACCAAGGAGGAGAAAAAGACAATGACCGGCAACACTTGAAAGGCAAACAAAAAGCCCAGCGTTTTTTCCGAGGCCAATGGCCCAAACAAAAACGTAATGCCATCGGTGGCGTAGCTAATCACTTGCGCGACCGCTGCCGACATTTTAGCGAGTATGTTTTTGCCAAATTCAAAAAATAATACAAAGCCACCGATGATGACTTGTAGTAAAAAGGCGATACCAACCGTACGCAGGTTTATTGCTTTACGGTTCGTTGAAGCGCCGAAAGCGATGGCGAGTAGGGCTAGCATACCCACCAAGCTCATTAATGTTGTCATGCCCGATGTTCCCGTTATTCTTGTAGTAGGTGTTTGATTTTACTTTTTATTATATCGATTGCTACACGGTTCTTACCGCCTCGGGTCACCACTAAATCGGCGCTGTGCTTCGAGGGCTCAATAAACTGGTAAAACATCGGTCGCACTGTTCGTTTGTATTGTTCAACCACCGATTGCAAACTACGGTCACGTTGTTCAATATCGCGCTGCATTCGGCGCATCAAGCAAATATCCAGTGGCGTATCGATAAACACCTTAATGTTAAATTCGTCGCGAAGTGCTGGGTCACTTAATAACAATATACCTTCGACGATGAGTATTTTTGCTGGCAACACTCGACGCGTTTCGGCGCTGCGAGTGTGTTCGCTATAATCATAAATTGGCACATCAACTGACTCTCCCGCACGCAGATTGCGTAGATGAGTCACCATTAACTCATGCTCAAACGCATCGGGATGGTCATAATTGGTTTTAATACGATGCGCCATCGGTAAATGAGACTGATCACGGTAATAGGCATCTTCCTCTATAATGGCGATGGCCCCCGGCTCTAGTTCATTTACCAACTCGTTGTATATTGTTTGGCTAAAAAGCGACTTCCCTGATGCAGACGCACCAGCGATCGCGATAATCGTTTGTGTCACAGACAAGCACCCAGACTGATGTAAGATAAAGGATTACTTTAGCAAATTCGCTGCTATTAATCTCTGAAGATGTCGTCCTTTACTGCTGTCTAGCGCCTTAGTGACGCAAATCCTCACGTTATTCCGACAAATGTAGCTATTATTAAGTGGTCAAAATAAGGACTTATGTCCGCTGAATGTGAACAGCCATCGTCAGTTGCGGCTGTATTGACGGCAACCCACAAAGCACGGACTTTTGTCCTGTGTCGCCTAGTAACAAGTCGTTAAAGTGGCTCTATAAAACCACAAAAGTGAGGTGAGTATGGCACGCGCAATTATCCTGATGGCTGACAGTTTAGGTATTGGTGCAGCTCCAGATGCTGATCAATTCGGCGATGTTGGCGCCAACACACTCGCTCATCTTTTGCAGGCATACGAGCAAGACAAAGGCCAGCCATTAGCGCTGACAAATCTGTCGCGTTTAGGGTTAATCGATGCATGTGAGGCGGCATCGGGGGCGAGCATTACCATTAATGAACGCCAACAACCACAAGCGGCTTGGGGCTACGCAAAAGAGCTTTCCAGTGGTAAAGACACGCCTTCGGGGCATTGGGAAATGGCCGGTGTGCCAGTGTTGTTTGATTGGGGCTATTTCCCGCAACAGCAACCCTGTTTCCCACAAGCATTTATTGATGAGCTTGTAGAGCGCACAGGTATCCCCGGCATTTTAGGCAATTGCCATGCCTCGGGAACGACGATTATCGCCGAGTTAGGCGAAGAGCATGTGCGCAGCGGTAAACCGATTTGTTACACCTCCAGTGATAGCGTGTTTCAAGTTGCCGCCCATGAGCAAAGTTTTGGCTTAGATAAGCTTTATGAAGTATGTGAAGTTGCACGGACACTGCTTGATGAGCATAACATTGGCCGCGTCATTGCTCGCCCCTTTGTGGGTGACAATAGCAACGACTTTGAGCGCACCGGCAACCGCCGTGATTATTCGGTGTTGCCACCGGCGCCTACGGTGCTGGACAAATTAGCGCAAGCGGGTGGCGAGGTGATCAGTATTGGTAAGATTGCTGATATTTATGCACACCAGGGGATTACCCAAAAACACAAAGCGCCGGGACTTGAAAACTTGCTCGAGAAAACCGCGCAAGTGATGGCCGAAGCGCCGGATAACAGTCTGATTTTCACCAATCTGGTGGACTTCGATGAAAAATATGGTCATCGCCGCAATGCTATCGGTTATGCCGAGGCACTGAAAACCTTTGATGACTTTTTGCCGCGTATTTTCGCGCAAATGAACGACGACGATTTATTGTTAATCACTGCGGATCATGGGTGTGATCCGACTGCTGCTGGCAGCGATCACACGCGTGAATACGTGCCTGTGATTGCCTACCGTCCGGGAATGATTCCAGTGGCGCTGGGTGAACGCGAGACGTTTGCCGATATGGGGCAAACCTTGGCACAGTGGTTTAACTTACCTGAGCTAGACTATGGTACAGGGTTTAAAGCGGCGCTAGAGCGCTAAGAACGAACAGCAAGAGGATAGAATATGAGCACGCCACACATCAGCGCAGCCCCAGGTGATTTTGCCGAAACGGTACTTATGCCAGGTGATCCACTTCGTGCGCAGTACATCGCTGAGCACTTTTTGGATGATGCCAAGCAAGTCACCAGCGTACGTAATATGTTTGGTTTTACCGGCACCTATAAAGGTAAACCGGTGAGCATCATGGGCTCAGGGATGGGTATTCCGTCTATGTCTATCTACGCGCGCGAGCTGATTGTCAGCTTTGGCGTTAAAAACATTATTCGTATTGGCACCTGCGGCGGTATCGCCCAAGACACCAAAATTCGCGATGTTATCTTCGCCCAAGGTGCGAGCACTGATTCAAACGTTAACCGTGCACGTATTAATGGTTATGATTATGCCGCGATTGCCGATTTTGGCTTGCTAGAAAACGGCGTACGAGCGGCTCGCGATTTAGGCATCGATGCTAAAGTCGGAAATGTGTTCACTACCGATACTTTCTACCAAGCAGATGGCAGCTTCTATGAGCAGCTGAATAAGCTGGGGGTGTTAGCGGTGGATATGGAAACCGCAGGTCTGTATGGCGTAGCTGCCGAATATGGTGCCAAAGCCATGGCCTTGTTTACTGTGAGCGATCATGTGATCACCGGCGAAGCAACACCAGCGGAAGAGCGCCAAAGCACGTTTAACGAGATGGTTAAAATTGCTCTTGAATCAATTTAAATAAATAAGTTAGCGCAAAGAGACTGCTTTGCGCTGCACTAAGCCATCTGCCCATGGCCAAGTGCACACCGAGTTCCTTGGTAATACGTAAATACGTTAACCCAAAGCCCCCACCTTTTAGGTGGGGCTTTTTTGTGTCTGCCAAAGCACAACCTTTAATAAACAGAAGCCTTTTTAGCCAAACAGAAGAATGTTCCTATATTGTTAAAAGGTAACATTATGTATATAATCCTCGCCTTCTTTATTAACCTTATCTGAATACACGGAAGTTCTGGGTTTGTCTCTGAGGCTAGCTCAAGCCTCTTTAAGGATGATTATAATGTTCAAACCCCTGCTTTATGCCATATTCACGTTTTTCGTGATGAATGCTGCTGTTGCAGCGCCCTCAAATCCTAGTAATGTAGTAGCAACAGTAAGTAATGGAAATGACATTACTATAAGCTGGCAGAGTGTAATAGGTGCAACTTATTATGTTCGTGAAGCACGTGTTGGCTCAGGGAGTTGGATAAACCCAAAAGAGTACACCGGAACCTCGGTAACATTTGTAAATATATCACCCAATGATTATCAGTACCGAGTAAAGGCGTGTGGCAGTCAAGGCTGCTCAAGCTGGACGTATTCAAATAAGGTTTCTATCCTCAGGGAACCATCTAAGCCTTCAACAGTGACGGCTTCAGTAAAAAACTTGAATGATGTGGTCATCTCATGGTCATCAGTGAGTGCTGCTGCCTATTACATTAGAGAGGCAAAAGTAGGGGCTGGCTCTTGGATACATCCTAAGACTTACACCACGACGTCAGTGACATTTAACGGTTTGGCTGCAAACACCTACCAATACAGGGTTAAAGCCTGTAATGATCTTGCTTGTTCAAATTGGACATATTCTAATAAGATTCAAGTAGCAGGCTCTCCACCAACTCCTGCTAATGTTTCTGCGAGTGTTTATGATGTTAATAATGTCCGTGTGTCCTGGAGCTCTGTTACTGGAGCCTCACATTATATTAGGGAGGCGCAGATTGGTTCCGGGGCATGGATAAACCCAGAGCAATACACAGGAACTTCCGCTACTCTTAACATCGTTACGCCAAACGAATACCGATATCGTGTAAAGTCCTGCAATCGACTCGGTTGTTCTGCTTGGAGGTATTCTAACACTGTCACCGTCGACAGAATACCAACGGCACCGAGCACGGTGGCTGCGGCTGTAAAAAACCTCTCAGAGGTAGATGTTTCTTGGTCTCCCTCCTCACATGCGCAATTTTACATTCGTGAAGCGCAGGTAGGCTCGGATGCTTGGTCAAATGCAAAAGAGTATACAGCGACAAGTGCAACGTACGATATCGTGACCCCAGAGCAGTACCGATATAGGGTGCAGGCGTGTAATAGTTATGGCTGTTCGGGGTGGACTTACTCAGACCGAATTACCGTCGAAGGCGCTCCAGTTGTACCCGAGAATGTCTCTGCTGAGGTGCAAAATAACTCTGATGTACTCGTTTCGTGGTCAGCTACTGCACGCACCCAATACTATATTAGGGAGGCGCAGGTTGGTGCTGGCGATTGGCTTAATCCCAAAGAGTATAGTGGTACATCGGCAACTTTTAGTATTGTTACTGCAAATCAATATCGTTACAGAGTGAAGGCTTGTAATAGCTTTGGTTGTTCTGCTTGGGGCTATTCGAACACTATTGATGTTGACGGAACTCCTGAGGCGCCAAAGAGTGTAGTAGCGGAAGTTCAAAACCTATTGGATGTAAAGGTGTCATGGCTAAGCTCAGAACACACGCAACACTATATAAGGGAAGTAAACGTTGGCTCTGAGGGATGGGGGAATTCTAAACAGTATACTGAACTATCAGCAACTTATAATATTACGACACCAAACCAATACAGCTACCGCGTAAAAGCGTGTAATAGTTTTGGGTGCTCGGCTTGGAGTTATTCTAACAACGTCACTGTTGATGGAGTGCCTGAAGCACCAAGCGAAGTGTCTGCACAAGTAAAGAACCTGACAGAGGTGCACCTCTCTTGGTCTCCTACCGCCCACGCGCTTCATTACATCAGAGAGGTGCAAGTTGATACTAACGAATGGAAAAACCCAACCGAACACACCTTTACTGCTACGATTTTAAACATCTCAACTCCAGGAGATTTTCGGTATCGGGTCAAAGCGTGTACTACTATGGGTTGCTCAAATTGGACTTACTCTGAAACTGTAATTGTTGATGGTGTTTCAATTAACCCTGGAGTAGAGGCGTTTTGGGAGCAATCGGAGGCCACCGAAACTCCCGACGATCAACCATTTTCTGATGTCCAAGAAATCACCGCTGAGGCAGTGGGTACTATTGCGGGTCAAGCGGCTGTGAATGGCGGTGCTGCAAGCTACACGATACCCATTAAATTGCCACCAGGGCGAGCAGGAATGCAACCGAACGTTTCTTTGAACTACTCTTCTCGCAGTGGTAATGGCATCGCAGGGGTTGGCTGGGGCTTATCAGCTGGCTCAAGTATTACTCGGTGCGCGGCAACAGTGGCCCAAGATGGAATTAATCATACGCCCAATTACACAGCGAATGATAAGTTATGCCTAGATGGCCAGCGACTTGTAATTGTTTCGGGGAACTATGGAAACTCAGGTGCAATTTACAAAACTGAGCTAGATACCTTTGTCAGGGTCAAACAAACAGGATCTCTTACAGATGAAGCATCCTTTGTTGCAGAATATAAAAGTGGCCGCACAGCCTATTTTGGACAGGAAACAAGCTCTAAAGTAATTCACGCAAACAAATCCTCAGCTTATTCGTGGCTTATCTCATATGAGCACGACGCCACTGAAAATAACTATATCCACTATGAGTATTCATCGTATGGGCAAGGAGAGCAGCTTCTCAATACTATTTACTACACAGGTACGGGAGCTGAAGAGCTCGGTGACCGTAAAGTTGTATTTGAGTATGAAAGTGCTGCAAACCTTTATAAACGCTATATAGCGGGTGGGTACTACTTTTCAACAAAAAGACTGAAGAGTATCAGTACTGAATATGGCGATGCTCAAGTTAGTTCATGGAGCTTATCCTACTCAGCGAGTTTAGGGACATCGCGAAGCTTATTAGATTCAATAGAGTATTGTAGCCATATCAGTGGAACAGAAAAATGTCTTCCAAGTACTGAATTTGATTGGAGCAGTAAGCCTGCTGTCTATAAACCAGAACTTTTGGCCACGTCTGATGGGACAGAGATTTTTGGGCAAGGCCATTTCCCTGAGGGGTTTGCGGAAGTGACTGCATTTGGGGATGCCGATGGAAATGGCTCAAGAGATTGGCCGCGCTATTTTACCAATGCAGAATTTGACCAAGTAGGTGTTAATCCATTACAGGGTACCGATTGCCAATTCAGCAGCATGTTACTGTCCACTACATGTTTGCAAGGCGACTTTAATAACGATGGTAGGACCGATCGGTGGAGTAAAGAAAATAATATTTTGCGAATAGGCTATGTATCGGGTGAAGACACTATATCCCTAAATTGGCAAGATACAGGTGTAGAGCTTGGCCATTATACTAGCGCTAATCGTAGTGAGGGTGACACATTGCTGAGTGCAGCAGATTATAATGGCGATGGGTGGGTCGACGTTACCGTGCTGAGGCGCATTAGTGAAGAAAAAAGAACGCTCACTGTATATAAACACACTCAAAACTTGCAGAACCCATACACAGAGAATGAATCTCATGAGCTCGATAGCGCTATATTCAACGGTTATAGTATTGAGCCTGTCGGAGATATGAACGGTGATGGCATTCCAGACTTTCTCAAAAAGAAAGCCAGAAGTGTTTATATGGACAGTGCTTCATCTGAGCTCTTACTTACTAGCACGGCTGCAAATGGCGCAATTCAATTGCAATCTTATGATGTGCTATTCGGTGCTGATATCAATGGACAGTCGTCAGCTTATGGGTACTGGGTTGATGTAAATGCTGATGGCCTGCCTGACTGGTTAGGTTGGGTAGACGGTGAAGTGGGCGCAAACCTTACAGTTAAGCTAAACCAAGGAAATGGAACCTTTACTGAAGCGCAAGATATCGGTGTGTCTGTACCTTCGCGGCGAATACCGCTTTATAATGCAGCAGATAAACAAAATGAATATGTACTCAGACCTAAATTTTCTGATGCATTTCGCATTATGGATATCGATGGTGATGGTCGTAGCGAAGTTATCATGCCTAATAGTATACTTGTTGAGGGCTGTATCATTTTAGTAGGGCGCCGCCAAAGAGAACAACGCCACGGAGAATTTACCGTGTGCGGGGACTCGGTTTACACATCATATTTCCCTAATGAAGACTCTAATGAACGCGTGGCAATACAAACGAAGTTTGATTATAGCCTCTATCAATATCAGGCCTTAAAATTTTCGCAAGATGCAACCGGCTCTGTGAGTGCCCATTTTGTCGATACTGACCTAGTTGGCACACCCAGCTACTCTAGTGTGATGGATGCAACAGGCAACGGTTTACCTGATTTGGTATACAAATATGGCTGCAGATATTACGCATCAGGCGAGTACAGAAATCACAAGTTTTTCTGCTATATGAGAGGCGCTAATGGAGAGAGAATAGAGGGCCCGGAGCTGGTCGATAAAAATCTTATTACCTATAGTTATCCTAGTGGTACAGCAGGGGGGAGCAGCGCTGTTGCTGATCACCAAGTTAGAAAAGTGTACTTTAATCGCAATTATGGTGCGACCGAACCCGCTAGCATAGAAAAATCAGATTATCACCCTCATGACCTTTTGCTATCGGTCACAAATGGCCTTGATAAAAAAGAGCAATGGCACTATCGGCCTCTAAGCTCAGACGTTGTAGATGGATTATATAACAACCCAAAACACAATGAATTAAATGACACTGAGCACTTTTACTTTAGCTCTAGCATGTATGTCGTTCATACGTTTACTCAAAGCGATGGTATAGGTGGAAATCAGCACTACACCTATCAATACCGAGATGCAATGTTTAATAACCAAGGCCGAGGCTTTATGGGCTTCAAAAGTGTTATTGAAAAAGACCTAGATCGAGGCTTAGTTACACAAACAGACTTTAAACAAGTGTTCCCACTGCAAGGAAAGCCTTACCGTCAGGCCACATTCTTGGAGAATGACTACATGGCTGGCAGTTTAGGTGGAAAGTCTGACCATACAAATGCGATTAGCTACACTCAATTTGAATGGCTCGTAAACACGGATAACGGTAATCATGTTTACCTAGCGAATAAAGAGACTATCACCCGAGATATCACCCAGGATGCTACTAAATTAGGTAGTGTGGTTGAGTCCATCGCAAGTATTGATGCCTACGGCAACGTGCTTGAAAGTAAAAAAACATCAAAAGATGAAACCGGCGTAGTGACTGTTACCACAACCCGCGCCTATACCCCGAATACAGATACTTGGTGGCTAAATAAGCTCGATACCTTGAAGGTTGAAACCAGCGAAATAAGCGAACGTGCGGTGACGGACCCTTACATCTCATTGAGTGATGAGCAAAAAAAAGAGCTCGATACAAAAACCACCCTGACGACTAATTATTCTGAATATGATGATAATAGCCGTAAACCGAAAAAAATTACCGTCAGCGGATCGTCAGGAACAGGAAGTAGCACCAACATTGCTTACAACTCCTATGGCTTACCAACAAGTAAAACAGTATCCGCGAACGTATTAACGGGGGGGACGTGGTCATCGTCGCAGCGGGTGGTTGAAAGTATCACCTATACCAAAGATGGAACCACAGAGGCGGATGATGGTTACTTCCCGCTCAAAATAACGAATGCGAAGCAGCATGAGCTGTATAAGCACACTGACCCAGCGACCGGTTTTGTTACTAAAACCAAAGTGCAACTAGGTGACAATGTTTACCAAGAGACAATAAATACATTGGATGGTTATCAGCGTCCGTATAGCAGTAAAACCAGCGGTCAGCCGAAGGTTTACACCGTGGTCACTGGGCCCGATACAACCCACGCGCCCGAGAATGCAGTTGTGCAAATAACCACCCTCTCAGCGGGCAAGCCAACACAAAAAGTTTATCAAGATAAATTGGGCCGCACGCTGCGGGTCGCAACCCAAGGTTTCAACTCTGACGATTGGGTATTTACCGACACACAGTACGATGCGTTAGGGCGAAAAGTCTTTGAATCTCAACCTTATTACAATGGCCATTCCAAGTATGGTGTTTCTTACTCGGAGTTTGACGCCTTAGGTAGGCCAAAGAGCAAAGTTACACAGCGAAGCTGCGGAGGCATGACAACGAGCTATGCATATGCAGGGTTAACAACAGACATTGAGGTGAAAGATGAGTGTAACAGCAAACTGATTACGATGTCTCGCACCTATAACACCCGCGACCAGCTCATTGAAACCAAAGACGCTGAAGATGGGATAACTCGCTACGCATATAATGGGCAAGGCCTACCCATTGTTATTCAAGATGCTAAAGACAATCACATTACAGCAAAATATAACGCTTTTGGACGCAAGACCGACGTAAATGACCCCAATCAGGGTAAGAGCACATTTGCTTATAATGGCTTTGGTGAGCTCCAAAAGGAAACACATAGCACCGACACAAGTATTATTTATACAGTCGATAATCTAGGACGAGTAATCCAGCGCTCGGCAACAGGCGAGGACACATTAACCTACACTTATGACACAGCCGATAATGGTGTTGGGCAGTTGCACAAAGAAGTGGGTAATGGCGTAAACCGTACCTATGAATATGATGTTTATGGTCGCCCCACAGGGACACTAATCAACGGCAATAATCGTTCTTATCGCATCACAACGTTCTATGATGGGAATTATGGTCGCGCGAAGGGGCTGCGTTACCCCAATGGCTTGACCTTAGAGTACCTTTACACTGATGCAGGCTATTTAGAAACGATTCAAAATGCGGCGAGCCATTACATCTTTAAGAAAATTACAGGGCAAGATGCCTTTGCCAACGTCACCGAAGCCACTTTAGGAAATGAGTTGACCGAAATCACCTCATACAGCGCTATAGACGGTGCGATGACAAGTAAGCAAATAGCTGATGGCAACAACAACCTAATGTTTCTTAACTATGAACAGTACGATGGTTTTGGCAACATACGCAAAATGGATGTTACCACAGGGGCCGTGGGTGAACAGCATACCTTCACAGAAACCTATACCTACGATAACCTTCATCGCCTTAAAACGAATCAGGTTAACGGTATAAAAATCGGCTCTTACACCTACGATGCCATTGGCAATTTACTCAGCAAGAGCGACTACTCTAACGAGTATGACTACGCAAGTGAGGGGAGTGGAGGCCCGAACGCCGTTAAGCGAGTACAACGCAATGGTAAGTGGGTCAGCTTTAGTTACGATAAGCGGGGCAACATGCTCACCGGTGATGGGCTGAGCAGCGCAACCTACAATGCCATGGATAAACCAACTACGCTGGTCAAAAATGGGATCACCAGTCAGTTCGTTTATGGCCCCAACCATATGCGGTTCAAACATACCACCAATGGCCGAACAACATACTATGCGGACAAGCTGTATGAAGAAGAAGTTCAAGCAGAGGAGACCACTTGGCGTGCATACATAGATAATGTCGCCATAGTGAGTCAAACTAATGAGCAAGCAGTACAAATTAGGTACACGCACACCGACCGTCTTGGCAGCAGTCGATTATTCACAAATCATAATGGTGATGTATTTGCAACGCGTAATTACGATCCATTCGGTAAACCGCGTTTAGCCAATGGTAACTCAAAGCCCTCGGCCCGCTTAGGCGATATTGTGGATACCACCACATACCGAGGCTTTACCGACCATGAACACCTTGATGAACAACAACTTATTCATATGAACGGTCGGGTGTACGATTACAACCTGGGTCGGTTTATGAGTGTGGATCCGGTTATTCAGAGTCCAGGTAACTCACAGAGCATCAATCCGTATTCATATATTATGAATAACCCGTTGGCGGGGACAGATCCGAGTGGTTACAATAGCCTCTGCCTAAAAGGAGAGTCGAGAGTGGGATGTGGCGGTGTTGGTGGGCTGTCAAAAGGAGAGATAAATAGAAGTCACCAGTTTAGTGGTGGACTCAATGAGGCTATGAGCGAGCTTGGATTTTCAGGTAATCCCGCTACAACGTTTATTGAAAACAGTAACGGGGCATTTCAGGCGCAGCATAAAGGTCATGTAGCAATCACCGATATTAATTCTGAGGGGCAGAAGGGTACCAAACAAGGTGGTGGAAGTGATACTAGTTGGAATGAGTCTGATGAGGCATGGCTTCAAGAGTCGGTTCAGCTACAATCATCCGCTTTAAGTAATTTAGTAAGTGGTCAAAAGGATATCACTCTGATTAGTGGCATTGATTGGAGAGGGTATTTCAAAAGGACAAAAAACATACTATTGGCTGAATTGCAAGTTATTGGCGGTGGCACTCAAGTAATTGCGGGAAGTGTTATAACTCCGCTTGGATTTGGAATCGGCTCGACGTTGGGTGTACCATTAATTATGCATGGAACTGGGAATATCCAGGAGGGATTCGGCACAATTGGTAACTTGTCTGGCATTTATCCGAACACGCCTCAGAATTTCACGAGGGATATCTACGAGCATGTTAACCCGGAATATGGAAAAGCAGCCTATTATGGCACCGACGTAGCAATAAACCTTATGGGAGCTTGGCGCTTACCTGCTAAGGTTGCTCCCACCGAGGGGCTGACCTTGTTTAATAGAGGTGCTGCTAATTCTAGAGAGGTAGTATTGATGTATGGACAAGCTACAACAGTTTTATCTGCGAATGATTTATATGGTGTTTCTTCATCGTTACAAAAGGCTGTTGATGAGTTGAATAAGGTGGAAAAATAAATGTTATTTATTCTTCTGGTAGTCTCATTTTTGGGGTTTATATATTTTAAGCTTTTTGCGAGTAAAAAAAATGGGCCTGCAACTTGGCTATTTTATATAGCTTCAGTCATTTTTGGTGTCTTTTCGATGAATGTTTATATGGAGAACGAAGAAAAGTTTTACCTTGGGGTAATCTCACTGTTTATCTTCGCAATTACAATTTATTTGATGTCTATGAAAATAAATAAAAAATAGAATCAAGGATCCTCCCGATCAAGGGGTCGATCAGATCAAGGGGTCAGAGTTGTTGAAACTTAAATCTCTCCCTTGAGGCTTTTGCCATCGCGGTAAACATTCAATCAAGGGGTCAGAGTTGTTGAAATTGCTGAGTTGCGCTAAGTTTTTAGTGCAATTGGCTATTTCAAGGAGGAAATGCCATGGCGCGTCGGCCGAGATTAAACTTACCCCATATTCCGCAACATGTTGTTCAGCGTGGAAATAACCGTCTGTATCAAGGGGTCAGAGTTGTTGAAATTGCTGAGTTGCGCTAAGTTTTTAGTGCAATTGGCTATTTCAGGGAGGAAAGGCCATGGCGCGTCGGCCGAGATTAAACTTACCCTATATTCCGCAACATGTTGTTCAGCGTGGAAATAACCGTCAGGCCACCTTCTTTACGGAACAGGATTTCACCGTATACCTGAACAAGGTGAAAGATTACAGTCGTCGCTTTGACGTCTCTGTTCACGCTTTTGTGTTGATGACCAATCACGTTCATTTATTGATGACACCTACTACAGCAACGGGCGTCAGCCAACTGATGCAATCGTTGGGGCGTTACTATGTCCGTTACGTGAATAATACTTATGGGCGGACAGGAACACTTTGGGAAGGACGTTATAAGTCGTCATTGGTTGATAGCGACCGATATTTGCTTTTGGTTAGTCGGTATATTGAACTGAACCCGGTGCGAGCGAACATGGTTGTTCATCCGTCTGAATACCCCTGGTCCAGTTATCGCCATAATGCTTTGGACAAGCAAATAGAACTGATTACGGAGCATCCTGTCTATCAGGCTCTAGGTAAAGACAAATCAGCTCGAAAGCAGGCGTACCAAGCCTTGTTTAAATCGAAGATGCCAGATTATTCCGTCGCGCAGATCCGAGATGCCCTGCGAAGAACCTGGGTACTGGGGGATGAGCGTTTTAAGAAACAGATTGAGCAGCAGTTGGGGCATACCATTGAGTTAAAAACGCATGGCGGAGACAGGAAGTCGGCATCATTTAACGCTCGGGATAAAAATCAACAACTCTGACCCTTTGAAACAGAGATGCCCTGCAAAGAACCTGGGTACTGGGGGATGAGCGTTTTAAGAAACAGATTGAGCAGCAGTTGGGGCATTCCGTTGAGTTAAAAACGCATGGCGGAGACAGGAAGTCGGCATCATTTAACGCTCGGGATAAAAATCAACAACTCTGACTCTTTGAAACATGACCCTTTGAAACAAAAGCGTAAACCTGACCCTAGCACTGTAGAAACTGCTCGAGTCAGTACAAGCTATTTCGCTGCTCGGCCTAATTGCTTTATTTCATTTACCCAAGCAGACTTTTCGGATTCAGAGGCCGCTACAACTGAGCCAAATAAACTCACTGCGCTGGGCTGAAACCCACTGAACTGTAACGTGAATATATCGAGTTGTGCAATAACCGATGCGGCTTGGTCTTGTAGGCTCTGCGGCGGTGCATCCATGGTTAAGACGAGGCGAGAGGTTTTGTCGTTGAGTAGGGGCACGGGTGTATAGCCTTGGTACTTAAATGCGAACCCGGGCAGGAAACTTCTATCAAACAGGCCTTTGAATTTTGCTGGAAGGCTGCCCCACCAAATAGGCGAAACGATCACAACATGATCTGCCCAGGCAATTTGCTGCTGAAATACTTGTAAATCAGGTTCTAAAGGTTGTTCATTATCATAGCCACAATCCAAGCTAGGATTGAATTGCAATGCCGACAGGTTAACTCTTTGGGTATTATTTTGCTCCCTCGCTTCACACTCATAGGTATCTGCTAAGTGTTGGCAAAAGCTTGAACGTTTTGGGTTAGCGTTAATAATTAGGATGTTTTTTGTCATTGGGTTTATTTCCGTAAGGTGAAAACTCGATGACTATCTTAAGCTCTGCCCCTAGGGGCAGAGTCAAGCCTGCTGAATATTGGGGCATGAATCGAGGGTGGATAAACAGCGCTCTACAGCGTCTATACGCTTTAAAATGTCGGATTGCTGAGAGAGTAATTTGTTTTTAATTTCAGCTAAAAACCCGTGCACCCGTGACCAATCAAGCGTGCCGTTGTTGTAGATAAGCGCGTCTTTTAATTCTGCCAAAGTCGCGCCTAAGGCTTTTGCCTCCACAATCAATAACAACACTTCTACATGGGACTTGTTATACACCCTGTAGCGCCCTTGCCTTGGTGGTGCCGTTATTAACCCTCGGGCTTCATACAAACGGATGGCTTTAACGGATAACCCGGTCCTTTTGGCAACTTCACCTATATACATGATGGTCCTTGTTTTCTTTTATACTTTATAGAAGTTAGGTTTGCGGTTCTAGGCAAACCTAAGCATGCAGGGCAAGTATCTTTTTAAGCCCTCTTTAGGTCTTTTCTAAATAACAATATTTTTGCTTTAGATTCAAATGCAAAGATTACTTTTAGCGCCAGTAGGGCTAACAATTGAGTTATCGATTGAGCACCAGTTGGAGCGCCGGATAGTGCTACGAAAAATCCTTATCGTAGAAGACACCCCTACTATCGCCCGGGTGCAAAAGCACATTTGTTTGCAAGCGGGCTATGAGGTTGATATCGCTGACTCTAAAGCGAAAGCCGAGGCGCTGATTGCAAAAAACAATTACTTTTGCGCTATTGTCGATTTTATATTGCCCGATGCGCCGCAGGGGGAGGCTATACCTTGTAGTACAAAGGCGAAAATTCCCACCATAGTGATGACCGGCAGCTTAGAGGGCAAAACTCGAGAAATTGTAGACCGCCATCCCATCATTGATTACATCACCAAAGAAAACAAGCAGGCCTATCAGTACCTAAAGCGTCAGCTCGAGCGCTTACCGCGCAATGAGAAGATAAAGATATTGGTGGTGGATGACTCAGCGACATCCCGAAACTATGTAAGTGGCCTGCTCAAGCGCCATAAATACCAGGTGTTAGAAGCGCGAGACGGCTTAGAAGCTTTGGCCATGCTGGAGCGAGATAACGATATTTCCGTAATCGTAACTGACAGTGAAATGCCGAAAATGCGAGGTGAGGAGCTGTGCATCGAGATCCGTCGCATTTACACTGAAGAGGATATTGCCATTATCGGTATTTCAGGGGTGGAGTCGGCGCATTTATCGGCGCGTTTTTTAAAAAATGGCGCCAACGATTACCTGCGTAAACCTTTTAACCCGGAAGAGTTTTACTGTCGGGTAAGACAGAACGTAGAAATGCTCGAGCAAATTCGAACCATCCGTCGCCAAGCAAACTCAGATTACTTAACCGAGCTGCCGAATCGGCGTTATTTTTTTAGCCAAGTGAACAAATCTCTAAAGGCGGCTGCGCAGCAACAGCAACCAAGTATGATTGCCATGTTAGATGTTGATCATTTTAAAGCGGTGAACGATCGCTACGGCCATGATGGTGGCGATGAGGTGCTTAAGGCATTGAGTAAGGCATTATGTGAGCATTTTGATTATGAGCAAGTCGCACGTATGGGCGGTGAAGAATTTGCGGTGTATTTTGCCGCTGAAGAGCCACAGCACTGTTTGCAAAAACTGGAGGCTTTTCGCCGCTTCGTGCACACTCAAGGTGCGGCATTAACGCCGCAGAGCATTGCATTTACTGTCTCTGTCGGGGCTGCCTACGGCATCAGCGATAATATTGAAGCGTTGATAAAAGCCGCCGACGTGCAGCTTTATCATGCTAAAGACTCTGGCAGAAATACAGTTGCCTATGCCCCGCTTAACACTGACTCGTAAGTACCAAGGTCACATAGCAGGTATTCAGTGCCGTTGCAGTTTGGCGTAAAAAGCTGTGAGTTCACACCCAGCGGTTATGCTCGTGGGTGTGACGCCTAGATATGAATGTGATTCACTCGGTGCGCGTGATCACCACTTTGATCACCGGGTTGTCAAAGCGATGTTGAGCGCCTAAAGCCGATTGCGCTAAGCCGTCATCGGCACTCACCACGCCAGGGTGCAAAGCCACAAAGTTAGTGTCGTCTCTTATTGCGTTGAATCCTTCACCCATACCAGCAGGGCCTGGGATAAACTGCGCAAGTTCAGAGTTGCCCTCGGTGCCAGCATCATACCCATGGCCATAGAGCGATATGCTTTGCCCAGCAGCCAGCGGCGTTAAATCCACGGCGTTAACACCGGTAAACGCATCATTGGTATTGACCAACATGGTTGCCAAGGTCAACTTACTATCAGCAACATCCTCTACTGACAGGGTAAATTCATCGGTATGACCAGGGCTGATAGGCGTTTCTCCGCCATAGTGTGCAATCACCTCTGTATTTGCTAGCAGCGCCGAGTTATCGCCCCCTTCAGCAAGTGCTTCGAGAGCACCTGAAGCCGGCTCACCAATACGCCAAAATTGACCTTGCTGATGCAGTACGCCAGCGACAGGGCTCAATGGTTGTGCTTGCGTTAAGTTGGTCAGTGTCACCTGATAACGATATTGCGCCGGCTCTGGCGTGTCCACAGTTGCTCCCGTGGGTTTTGTGTTATCAGAGCCGCAGGCGCTTAAACCAAGCACCACAAGCGCACTTAAACCCAGTGCTCGAGGGAAATGTGTTTGCAAAAGCATGCTCACCCCCTACTGCACAGTAATTGTTAGTTTCGCGACAGGGTTCAACCATCGCTGGACGCTGTTATTGATGTCGCTTTTTCCCGCTGATGCACTGTCATCGCCAAGGTTACCGGGGTGAATGTGCACCAACGTATTGCTCATTTCGTTGGTAACGCCGCTGCCCCCATTGCCAATAAGTTCCTCTAAAGGCGGTGGAACCGGCATACCAGGCACACCTGGGGCACCGCCGCCGCGTATTTCATCGTTGGCTTCAGTGCCGGCATCATAGGCGTTAAGGTATACATGGTAAGTTCCGGGTTCGCTCGGTACAGGCCAATTGCTAAGGCCAACGAAACCATCGTTGGTGGGTAGCATCATCGCCACCAGCGATAAGTAGGTATTACTTTCACGGGTGGTGAGGGTGCCTTCGCCGCTGTGTCCAGGCGCAAGCAAACCTTGCGCGGGGTTGGCAAGCACATCACCGCCAGCGACTTCTACTTGGTTAACAAGACCGTCGATGGCACCGCCTTCGGCCATGGCTTGTAATTCACTGGAGGCGGCAGTGGCAACGCGAAACAATTCACTGTTGCTATCGTGGGCAGCCACCAGCAGGGGCGTGAAATACATACCTTGGGTTAGGTTTTGCACTCGCACATCAAGTTCAGCAGCGCCCGCAGTGTGGCAAAGTGTGAGTGCAAGAGCGCTCAGGGTCATTTTTGGCAACGATTTCATCTCGAATCCTTTGTTATTCATATGCCGATCACAGCGCGTTTTGCACTGGCAAAGGCAACCTAGTTATGGGAAGTTCGTGAATGCGAATCGGCCGTTTCATCACTCAGCTAAGACAGACCTTGTGGTTCTCAGTTAACTTTCAAATAACATCAATCTTTTTTATTTGTCGGCTCAAATGCCGTGGAAAACCAGGGAGGAGTGTGGCTTGATAAATAAACAGAGAGTGACGCCGTGTGGGTCACTCTAGCGTGCACTCAACTGTTACTCACCGGCTAGGCGCGCTTGCTGAGTCAGCTGTTGATGTACATTGTTGACTAACTCCTGTGGGATACAGAGCTTATTTGCTAACGCATCAAGATATTGCCCAGAGATGGGCTGACTCAGGTCTATGGCGCTGGCACTGGCGGCATAGACTTCGATACCTGTTTGCGCATTTGGTACAGCATTAACCAGCTCCGACAAGCTCATGGGCTGGCGCAGTTCATCAAATAACATGGCTTTTTCATGGGTTTGCAAGTCCATGTTTTCTACTTGCGCAAAAATGCGTTGTCGCTCTTGCTCGTCTATATGACCATCGGCGTAGGCGGCTGCAATCATCGCGCGCATCAGTAGCAGTTGACCGCCTTCGTTGTCATCTTCCACAACGTGTTCAAAGCTTTGTTGCTGCATAGGAGTCGAGTGATAATTAAAGTTGCCTGAGCGTTGATGCGCCGTACTTGGTTCCGCAGCTGAACTTTTTTGTGCATACTGCTGGTATGCCTTCCAAGCAAGGCCACCAATGGCGGCAAGGGCACCATACTTCATCACTTTCTTAGATGTCTTTTTGCCACTTTTGCCGGTGGCTAAGCCACTTAGACCGCCGCCAGCGACACCGCCTAGAAAGCCGCTGAGTGCACCTGATTTATTTAAACTCCCTACGAGTTTTTGTAAGTCTTTCATTGCCCTTTCCTTATATCCATATTTACTTGGCCACTGTGAGCATAAGCCATGGCTGCGTAAATAAAAACAACCAGCTTGTTACAAAACAATACAAAAGTGCGTGAGACAAACGCAGCCAGAGGTATACACCGCACTATTTCTATTTTTGCATCGCTAAAAGCACAAAAAGATCATAAAAATAAAATGTTTATACGCTTTTAATGTAACAAAGCGTTTTCATTCGTAGTCTAGGGTGAATAAGGAGTCTAATAAAAAGGAACAAGCTATGAATAGAAAAAGACCGACCAACACTGAAGCGCAAGCTGATATGACCCCAATGCTCGATGTGGTTTTTATCCTGCTTATTTTCTTTGTGGTGACAACCTCCTTTGTTCGCGAGCACAGTTTGAGCGTTACTCGCCCCGAGTCTAATTCAGCGGTGTCAGCAGAAAATAAAACCTTGATGATTCAAGTCACTCACAGTAACCATGTGGTGATGGCGGGGAGGAATATCGAGACCTCACAAATCGCCAGCAACATCGCCCGCATATCTGCCACAGAGCCATTCTCTTCGGTTGCCATTCGCGCGCATGAGCAAAGCCGTCATCAGCAAGTTGTGACGGTTATGAATGCTGTACGAGAAATGGGGCAGTGGCCTATCGCGTTAGTTGATTAACGGCCTGTATTGAACGCCAGTGTCATTAGCCAATATGACACTGGCGCTTTTCTCAAGGTTGGTGGAAGTTTGTTGCGCTCAACGTAGTGAACGAAGCCATTAATCGCTGCTTGATCTGTGGGTCAGATTGCTTATTAATTGCCAAGCATGCAGGGAGGTCGCGGCTGAAATTCTCCGGCAGGGCTGCGGTAATATTGTCTGTATCGTGCACTGAGGTGTTAATTAATAACACATAATCTAACCGGCCATTACGGAGGTTTTGCGTTAATACATCGATATCCGTCGTCACCATCAGGTTTTTGCCTTCGATAAACCCTTGATTGAGTAATAAAGAATGTGCAACCGAGCCACGACTTGCGCCCACTAAGCTCGATTTTGCGTCAGCCAAAGAGCTTGGGGCCAGGTCATGACGGTTTTTGAGTTTATATAGATAAACCTCCATAGGAGGAACCAAAGGGCATAACCAATCAAAACGCTCACTGCGAGCGGGGGTTTTTAATATGGTAAAAATAAGGGTATTGGCAGAGGATTCTGCTTGTTTGTAGGCGCGCTTCCATGGCAACACTTCAATGCTGTAATCAAGGCCGGCATGATGCATAAGTTGTTGTACGCGCTCGGTGGCGTCTCCTCGCACCTGGCCCTGCTTATCAACATAGCTTAACGGCGGCAACTGCTCGGTGACCAAAAAAACCTTATTCTGGGCTATGCTCAAACAGCTCACAAGGGGTAATAATAACAGCCAATACTTCACATCAATCTACTCAATCCTTCGTCCCAAATAAGCCTAGGAGATAAACTAAGTTTTAGCAAAATCAATTAAGTATGGGTTCAGGGACATCTTGCTAAGTTACAATCTCACTCCTGTTAATGTTCCTTTGAACCTTTATTGTTGTTAAGCAGGTTAGCCAGTTACTTTTGTAGCTGGCTTTTTTTTGCCTGAAACACAGCAAACTGGCATCATAGGGGCTGAGAGAATTATAAAAAAGGAAATAGGCATGTCTAAGTTAGTTTGCTTTATATTCAGCGGCTTACTTTTTGTTTTTGGCACTATGGCCAGCAGTTATGCCAATACCCCCGAGTCGGCGCTGCCGGCGCAACAGGCGAAAGGGCTGACACCGAACCAAGAGCAACAAACACAGCAGGTGGTTAAGGATTTAAATGAGCCCATGTATCGCCCGTTGATTGAGCGCTACATCCTCGATGAGCTCAAGGCGGTGCGCCAAGACCAACAGGCTTTGCGTGCCGAATACACCGAAAAGATTGCTCATGCACAGCTAGAAACCGCTGATCGCGCCATTGTCTACACCACAGACACCATTAACAATGTGTTTTTTATTCTCACCGCGACGGCGTCAATTTTGGTGTTAGTTGGGTGGAACTCACTACGCGACGTAAAAAATAAGGTTGAAGACATTGTTAACTCTCGCGTCAGTGCCATTACCGACGAATATGAGGCGCGCCTAAAAGATTTAGAAGAGCAGCTTCGAGGTCGCTCAGAGGAAATCCTCAACAACCAGAAGAAGATCACCATCACCAACGAAATTCATTCATTGTGGATGCGTGCTAATTTAGAGAGCGACTTTGCTACCAAGGTTGAGATTTACGACGAGATCCTCAATCGTAAGCCTGAAGATGTTGAAGCTATCGCCTATAAGGCGGATGCCTTACTCGAGCTTGGGGATACCCAAGAGGCAATTAGTTTGTGTAATCAGGCACTAGAAATTGACTCAGATTATGGCTATGCCTATTGGCAGCGAGCTTGTGCATACGCACTAACACACGAGCACAGCGATGCCTTGGCGGATATTCGCATGGCCTTAGACTACTCGCCTAATCTGCGCAATGAGCTGTTGCACGAAAGCGCGTTTGCCAGCTTACATGATAACGATAGCTTTAATGAAATCGTTAATGGCTAAAGGAATTTGGGGGGTAGCCGCTGCTACGCCCCTAGCTGGGACGTAAAAATTGGTCGATGGCTTCGGCGAGTTGTTCGTCTAGACGTTCTTCAAAATCACTGCGTTGGCTGCCAAAGTGAGCGAGAAATTGCTCGGCCTGTTGCAGTGATAAACGCTTGTTACGCAGCGTGTAGCTGACTTCATCTTTGCTTTTATCGTAACGCGGCACAAAACGGTAAGTGGCAAATTCGGGAGCGCTGATATGCTGTTGTGCGTAGGCACAAAACCCCTCTATGTGATCTTTGCCATCCGGCCCCAAACATCCCGGTTCAACACGGTATAATAACTGTATCTGTGGTGGGGTGTTTGCTGCCATGGCTTTCCTTAATTACTTGCGTACACCTAGCAGTTTAGCTGGTAGTTTTAAAAAACAACACTTTTTGTACTTTGGCGTCTTTCACTTGATAACTGGTGACCACCTCAGAGCGTTTATCAATAACTTCAGGGTCTGTACTGCACGACTCTGAAAGCTCTTGGTCAATAACAAAGCTACCATGAACAATACGTTTGATAGGGGCGGTGTTTACACACTGTAATTTTTTAAACATTAAGCCATAGCGGGCTATGAGTTGCTCTTTGCCTGTGAACATCAACTCGTTGGGAAACATATAAAACGCCACATCCTCAGCGAAGTAGCTAATGAAGGTGTCGATGTCTTTGTTGTTATAGGCATCCACCAAGGCATCCACGACTGCAACCGCTTGTTGTTGTTCTTTACTGAGCTTTTTAACCGCTTTCTTTTCGGCTTTTTTGATAGCTTGCTCAAGCGCTTGTTGCTGCGCTGGGTCTTTCTCAAGCGGCGTTTGTTCGCCGTAGGCATTGCCAATAAAGTTTAGGCATAGCAATGACACAATTAGGTATTTCATTTGTTGGTCCTTTTTTACCAATACTGCTCTACGGTGATCTGCCCTGGCGTGCGCCGTCGGTTGCGTGTATAGCCTAGTTCTTGAAGGCAGGCACTGGTGTCTTTTACCATCTCAGGGTTACCGCAGATCATAAACTGTGCCACGTCTGGGCTGGCACTGAGCTGAACATGATCAAAAAGTTTGCCACTTTTTATTAACCCGGGAATACGCTCACTCAACATGCCATCGACATTTTCGCGGGTGACCACGGGCACATAGTGTAGTTGTGGATACTGCTGTTGCAGCTGTTTAACCAGTGCTTGATAGCTTAAATCTTGCTGCTCTCTTACGCAGTGTACCAACACCACGTGAGTAAATTTTTGCCATACATGGGGCTGTTGCAGTATTGATAAAAACGGGCCAATCGCGGTGCCGGTACTAAGCATGTACACTTGCTCGCTGCTGGGCACTTCATCAAGTGTGAAAAAGCCCGTACTCTGCTCGGCGATACGTACCTCATCACCGGGTTGTAAGTTGGCCAGCGCCTCAGATAGGGCACCATCGTCAACCTTAATTAAGTAAAACTCGAGGTCATCACTGCTAGGAGGGTTTACAAACGAATAGGCTCGGGCCACACGCTCACCGTCTACCTCTAACGCAAGCTTAGTGTATTGCCCCGCAGTGAAAGGGGCGATGTCGGCGTGGACCACCAGCGAGAATAACTTATCATTCCACCACTTCACTCGGGTCACTTTTGCGCTCAGCCAATTAGCCATTTCGCCTCCAGTAATGTCTTTTTACTCAATAAGTTAACTGTGGCAACTGTGAGCTATAAAGTCAATGAGTTTTAATTTTTGGTACAGTTGCTAGAAAGCGCTAACAGTATCAGTATAGCGCTGTGCGGCTGCTCTGGCGTGGTTGCTGCGTAAAGCTTTAATAGCGCCTGGGAGGAGGTTCCGATGTTTAGATCAGTGCGCGCTGCTGAAGCCGCGCGCGAAACTGGCTCGGGGTGCAGTTCTTTATTGTTTGAAAGCGTCGGTTAAAATTAGAAATGTTATTGAATCCACATTGATCGGAGATCACCGTAATCGGCGAAGAGGTATTAATGAGTAGCTTACACGCCTTGGCGATGCGTAGCTGATTAATAAACTCGGTCACGGTGCGCTCGGTGCGTTTCTTAAAAAAGCGATGGAAGTGGTTGGTGCTCATGTGAGCATGCTCGGCAAGCATATCTGCGCTGAGCTTTTCCGTGTAGTTGTCATAAATAAAGGAAATCACCCGGTCAAACTTGTCTTTGGCTGGGTCTTGACGGTAATCAAAACGAAAACCGGCGCTGGAAAGGTAATCATACTGGGATTGTGCTATGCGCGTTAGCATATCCATTAACAGTACATAGCGCTGCAACGGGCTGGCTTGCTCCATGCTCTCGAACAAGGCCTGACATTGCTTTGCCAATTGTTGCGAGAAACGCAAGCCTCGGCGAGCACCACTGAGTAATTCCTCCAGTTGTTGCAGTTCAGGGTGTTGAGCCACCATGCTTTCTAACCACGGCGCTGGTATTTGTGCCACATGGACAATTTGCTCAGATAAGTCAGTATTGATTTTCGATTGCCAGGTATGGGGCAGTTCGGGGCCAAGCAACACCAAGTCGTAGTCACCATAGGGGGCAATATAGTCGCCAATATGGCACACGCCACGGCTATTGAGGGTTAAGCATATTTCGTACTCGGGGTGATAGTGCCAATTAAATGGGATTTCGGGCAAGCGATACAAGCAATAACGCCAAGAGCAGTTTGGTGAGGGGATCACCTTTTCACACATTGCACGCACGTGCTAACCTCCACTGTTATTGTCCTTGTTAATTGTTTTGCTATTTCAGCAACTCCCCAGCGCTTGTGTGCGCCTATTCTCTCACACTTCAATACTAACCTATCATTCGTTTGCCGCTATAGTGCTTTGGTTTTACGCTTTTTTGACAGCCTAACCGCAACACTGCGAGAAAAGTATGATCAGTGCATAGAATCGTACCGCTTAAAAAACGCTCATGCCTTTACTCTGAATAGGCCAAAAATAGTAAGGAAGAAGATGAGCATAACAATGAAAACAACACCTAAACGCCGCTTTAAAATCAACCGAGTGGCTGCACTCGTGACCACAAGTTTACTCGCTAGCATGGCCATTACTCCCAGCGTCTATGCACAACAGCAGTTAGCGCAAGATGACCAGCAAATGGAAACTATTGAAGTGAGGGGTATTCGCCGCTCGTTGGAAGCTTCCATGAATACTAAGCGCTTTGCCAATGCTGTAGTTGATGCCATTACCTCTGAAGACATTGGTAAATTCCCTGACAAAAACATTGGTGATGCCTTACAGCGTATTTCTGGGGTTACCGTGGACCGCCAATACGGTGAAGTGAGCGGGGTGACCATTCGCGGTACAGCGCCTGAACAATCAAGAGTGCTGTTAAATGGCCAATCAGTGGCCAGCACCTCATGGTACGACTTAGGCCCTGCAACGCGTACATTTAATATGGAATTACTCTCTGCTGAGCAAGTATCAGCGGTGGAAGTGTACAAAACACCCAAAGCCTCCATCGAGGAAGGGGCCTTAGGCGGCACCGTGGATTTGACCACGCGCCAGCCGTTAGACTTGGACACCAACACCCTGATGGTATCCGCTGAGCTAGCGCGTGGGTCTCTGTACGATGAAACCGACGCGGGTGGCGCATTTTTAGCGAGCTGGAAAGATGAGCAAGAGCGCTTTGGTATTCTCGCTTCTTACTCCATCGAGCAACTGACCTCCGGGCGCCATGTGCTGGAGTCTATCGGGAGTTACTATGAATACTTTGCCGCTGACCCAGGCACAGGGCAAGAATCGACAGTGGGCGCGTGGGCGATAGGCTCGCAGGCTTTTCGAGCTGAGCGCGAGCGTACCAGTGCGCAATTAACCGCGCAATTTGCGCCTACCGATAATACCGAGTTTGTGCTTGATTATTTTCGCTTCGAGCTCGATAACCCTCATGTAAACCATAACTTTTTGACCGTCGGCGGGCGTGGTAGCGGCTCTGAGAACGTGCAAAATAATGCCCTTGGCGGCACGGAGCAAGCGACCATTACGCCTGCCTATGCCTCGATTATTTATAATCCGGTGGTGCGCAATGCCGTTAATATGAAAGCCGATGTGCTGAACTTATCGGGTAAGTATATCGGTGATACTTATGAAGTAAGTGCCGTGTTGGGTCAGTCTACCTCCGATGGCGGTACGCAGTTCGGCGCCTCCAGTTGGTGGATACCGGCGACTGACGAGGGTGATAAAATCGGCGACCCGGCATTTGCAAATGGTCAAAATAGCACCGATGGCGGCTTTACCTTCGATGCGACAGGCCCCTATCAAGTATGGCTGAGCTCACTCGATGCCACCGATGCCAGTCAGTTTAAACATGCCCAAGAGGCCAACTTTCAAACTACCGTCCAAGAGCATGATATCCGCTACGCCCAAGCAGATATCAAATGGTTGCTCAGCGGCGATCTGTTTACCAGTATTGAAGCCGGGGTGAAGGTCAATAGCAGTGAATTCTCACGGGTAGCGATTCATCGTAACCCGGCCGATGTGGTTGGCTTTGTCCCCAATGGCAATTTAAGCAATTGGAGTGATGGCGTGTTTACTGATCTTCACTCGCAAAGTAGCGGCCATATTCTTGATTCCTATGCCAAGCTTGATGAAGACCAGTGGTGGGATTTTATCAGTGGCAAATATGAAGCGGGAGAGCTGATCGAAACACCTGCTTTGGGCGATACCTTCGGCGTGGATGAAGATATGCTGGCGCTTTACGTGCAAAGTGATTTCAGCGGCGAATACTTCCGAGGAAACGTGGGCTTACGTTATGTGGACACCGAGCAAACCTCGTCTGGCTATGCCGATGGCCAAGCCTTTAAAGAAACGGTGGACTACGATAATTGGTTGCCAAGCATCAACATCGCCTTTGATGTCAGCGACGACGTTATTGTGCGCGGCGCCGCATCCAGTGTGATGTCACGGGTGAATTACAGCGACCTGAAGCCCGGCTTAGCCATTCAAGAAAACTTTGGCTCTGCCAACGGCGGCAACCCCTATCTAAAACCTTATGAGGCCGACCAAGCTGACTTCGGGGTTGAATACTATTTTACCGAGGCATCGCTGTTTTCAGCGGCTGCTTTTGTGAAACAAATTGACAACGTTGTCTTTCTCACTGAGGAGGTCGAGTTTGTCGATGGCTGTGGCGCTCAACCTTCTGAATATGATAGCTGCCGCGTCACCCGACCTCGCAGTAATGGCGATGGTGATGTCACCGGCTTAGAGTTGCAACTGCAGCATACCTTTGCCAATGGTTTTGGCTTTGTCAGTAACTACACCTATGTTGATAGTGAAACAACCCGCCCCGATGGCGCTACAGAAATGGTTCCTGGGGTGTCGGAAAACTCATTTAACGGCTCGCTGTTCTACGAGAACGATCACATCAGTGCGCGTATCGCCTACAACTGGCGCAGTGAGTGGATAGGTGTGGGCGCCGCTCAAGCGGTACGCAATGATGACTATCAACAATGGGATGCATCCGTTGTTTGGCACGCCATGGAAAATCTTGATATCAGCTTAGAGGGGGTGAACCTTACCAATGAGGTCATTCAATCTTACGATACCAACTATGACTTAACGCAAAACACCATTGAGTTTGGCTCTCGCTACTACCTCAGTGCCAGCTATAAGTTCTAACTATCAAGGGCCCAGCCTCAGCGCTGGGCAAACAGGGCGATGAATAACATTAATACCATCACGATAGTGGGCGGAGGCACGGCCGGGTGGATGTGCGCCGCCTATCTGAGTAAGCACCACCGAGATAAAACGGTGCGGGTGATAGAGTCTGCACACATTGGTCGTATTGGTGTTGGCGAAGGGTCTACGCCACACCTGCAACAGTTTATGGCCGACTTAGGGGTGACAGAAAGCAGTTGGATGCGAGCCTGCGACGCCACCTATAAGGCAGGGATCCGCTTTAGTCACTGGAATGGCGATGACAGTGAGTATTTTCACCCTTTCTTTAGTGAGTTAGATGAAAAAACGGCGGAGGTGTTTTTTGTTAACGCCAATGCTAGGCGTCGCGGGGCTGCCGTGCCCGTCCATCCTGATGGGTACTTTTTAGCGGCGCAGTTGGCGGCGCAAAATCGTGCTCCCAAAGCGCTCAGTGCATTAGCGCGGCCGCTGCACTATGGCTATCATTTTGATGCGCAAAAGCTGGCAGATTGGCTGCGCGCCTATGCCTGCGCTCGTGGCGTTGAGCACATCAGCGGAACAGTCTCGCAAGTACAAGGTCGCCAGCGTATTGAGCATGTCACCTTGGCGGATGGGCGCACGTTACAGGGAGACTTTTACATTGATGCCAGTGGTTTTCAATCACTGCTGGTGGAAAAGGCGCTGCAAGAGCCCTTTATTCGCTTTAACGATGAGTTACTCAATGACCGCGCCGTGGCTTTCGCCACTGAGGCGTTGCCTAACCCGCCGGTGTATACCCATGCTCAAGCGATGCCGAGTGGTTGGCGCTGGCACATTCCACTGCAAAGCCGCTGTGGCAATGGCTATGTCTACAGCAGCCAATATCTAAGTGCGGAGCAGGCTGAACTGCAATTGCGCCAAGCCTTGGGTGAGTATCACAGCAGCGCTAAACATCTGCACATGCGAGTGGGGATGATGCGCCGCGCACTGGTCAGTAATGTCATGGCCGTTGGCCTAGCGCAGAGTTTTATCGAGCCTTTGGAGGCCACCGCGCTGATGATCACGGGCCACAGCATCACACTACTGAGTCAATTTATTGAAGGCCAGGTCAGTGCGCAGCACCTTAATGATGAATTACACACCCTCGTGTTGGGCGTGAAAGATTATATTCTCGGCCATTACGCCACCAGCCGTCGTGTCGATACGCCCTATTGGTTAGCCAGTGCGGGAATAGCCGCACAAAGCCCGCGAATTGCGCCGCTGTTACGGCGTTGGCGCAGCGGTGGAGATATCGACCAGTGGTTGCATCAGCATCGTCATCAGCAGGCTTATAACCGAGCCAGCTGGTATTGCCTGTTAGCGGGCATGGATTATCGCGACACGCACCTCACCCAGCCTTTTGAGTGCGCCCCGGCGCATATCGACAGCGCCGCCAAGGCCTATGTAAAAACACTATGCGAGACTCATTTCGGCGTCCATGAGCAGGTTTTAAGGCTGTGAGAATAGTATTAGTAAGGCACTGAATTGTGCCGCTAGTGGTGGCAAAAGGCTGCGATACTGGCAGTGCATAAAAAGAGAATTAATAACCCGTTTGGGGTGATGGTCGTGGTTCCCCTTGAGCATTGTGTTTGTTTGCCCACAGGCCGGCTCGTATAAACCATCACCCCTTTTATTTTAAGGCACAGAGGGAAGAACAATGAAAACTAATATCCCTGTGGTCGTATTAGTACTCGCGACCTTTTTTATGATTTCGTTTATTACCAATATCCTCGGACCGATATTTCCGGCGCTTATTGATAGCTTTGATATTGGCTTAACGCTAGCGGGGTTTTTCCCGTTCGCATTCTTTATCGCCTACGGAGTCATGTCCATTCCGGCGGGGTTGTTAGTGCAATCTTGGGGCGAGAAACACGTGATGTTGTTGGCGTTTTTACTCGCTGCATTAGGCGCAATGGCGTTTGTGCTTATGCCGGTATTTGCGGTTGCAATGACAGCGCTGTTCTTGCTCGGCTCAGCTATGGCACTACTGCAAGTGGCGGTTAACCCATTATTGCGCGAAAGCGGCGGCAGCCAGCATTTTGCGCTGTTGTCAGTGTTGGCGCAGCTGATGTTTGGTGGCGCTGCAACGTTGTCCCCTTTGGTGTATTCACATTTACTTGAGCAAACGCAAACTGGGCAAGGTGTTGGAGCCATGATAGCGCCGAGTATTCCCGCGAATATGGGGTGGCTGAGTATGTATTGGCTGTTTGCGGCATTAAGTGTGGCCATGCTGGTATGGATAGCGCTAACACCCATTAAAAGAGCCCAGCGCAACGCCGATGAACGGCTCAGCGCCAAGCAAAGCCTGCAATACTTTAAAAACCCCACGGCCATTAAGTTCTTCTTTGCAATCGCCGCTTATGTTGCCCTAGAGCAAGGCATTGCCAATTCCATGTCGGTGTTTTTACAGCAACAACATGGCTTAGAGCCCAACACTGAGGGCGCAGCGGTGGTGAGTCATTTTTGGTTGAGTTTAACCCTGGGTTGTTTACTCGGATTAGTGCTACTTAAGTGTGTGGATGCGCAAAAGTTATTGATGTTCTTTAGCGTGGGTGCCGCGCTCTGCTTAGTTGTAGCGCTGTTTGGCAGCCAATCGCTAGCGGTGCTGGCATTTCCTGCCTGTGGGTTTTTCTTGTCCATTATGTGGTCGGTTATTTTCTCTTTGGCGCTCAACTCTTTTAAAGCCGGGCATGGCGCTGTGGCCGGGATCCTCTGCACTGGCATTATTGGCGGCGCCGTGGCCTCGCCAATCATTGGCGCAATCAGCCAAGGTATAGGGAGCTTACAAATCGCCATTCTAGTACTGTTTGTACCGCTGATTTATATCTTTAGCGTGGGTATTTGGGCGCGTCCACTGGTGCGCAATCACACCCTTAATCTGTTTAAAAAATCCGTTTCCAACGAAGAGTTAAAGAGTCCTTCATGAAAAATGTTGTATGCATCGACTTGGGAGGCACCAAAGCACTGGTAGCGCGTGTTGATGGCGTGAATCTCAGCGCCCCGATTCGTCGCGCGGTGCCCTACCAAGGGGAGAAAGAACAAATCAATGCATTTGTCTTAGAGTTAGTGCGCAGTACCATTAACGAGCACAGTCAAGGCATTGCCATTGGCGTTCCGAGCATGGTGGAAATGCAATCAGGTCGGGTGCTGGAAACCGTGAATATTCCCAGTTGGCACAACGTTGCTTTACAGCAATTGTTACAGACCCACTTTGAGTTACCGGTGGTGGTGCACAATGATGCCAACTGTTTTGCCATGGGCGAGTATTGTTATGGCGGCCATCAAGTGCAAAACCTCGTGGGTGTGTGCTTAGGCACCGGCCTTGGCGCGGGCATTGTCATCGATGGCACCTTGTATAGCGGCAAACATGCGGCGGCCGGCGAGTTTGGTAGCTTTCCCTATCGAGATGGTATCATTGAGCACTATACCAGCGGGCAATTCTTTAAGCGCCAAGGTTTAGAGGGGGGCGCGCAGGCACTGTTAGCGCAACAAGGCGATGCGCATGCAAAGGCGTTGTTTGCTGATTTAGGTACACACGTAGGTTATGCCTTGGCGCAGGTGATGCTGGCTTTTGACCCAGACAAAGTCGTGCTTGGCGGCTCCGTGGCACGCTCTTACTCACTGTTTGCTGAAACCATGTGGCACGCGCTCAGTAAGCAGGCTCACCCCATTTTAGTTGAAGCGTTGCAAATAAGCCCCGGGCAGTTGGAATATGCGCCGCTGTTGGGGGCATATGCGTTATTCGAACGTCACACCCATTTGCCACACAAGGAGGTTTATTGTGCGTAACCTAATTTTATTGTTGCTTGTTTACGCGGCCAACGCGCAAGCGATCACGGCGTTGCAGCTTGAGCGTTTGGCGCAGCAACTACAAGTGCATTACACCTTGATTGATGCCAATCCTGATAGTTGTCCTGAGCAAAAAGAGACGTGTTACCTCAGTGAACTGACACTGTCGTTAGCCAGCGCCGAGGATTTAGAGCCACTAAGCGATTGGGCCATCTATTTTAGCCAGCTGATGCCTATCTACGCGGTGCAGGGGGAGCAGCTCGCTATTGAGCATGTTAATGGTGATCTACACCGCATCCGTGCCACTTCGCAGTTTACCGGCTTTGGTGAGGCGGACGTAAGCGTGCGTTTTTACACTGAACAATCGCAAATCACCCGCTCGGAATTTATGCCCAACTACCTGATAAGCGATGTTGAGCATCGTCTTGAGCCACAGGTGATCGCCAGCACGCAAAGCGCTGTTGATGACACTACAGGCTTAGAGCAGCAACCCTATTTACAGGCTTTCACCGGCATCAAGCAATTACGAGTGAGTGATGATGATAAAACCCCCTGGATGGGGGCTGAGTATTTATATCACCATCAAGTACGCCCTAAGCCCCGTGATACCGTATTGGGTTTGGTGCCACAGCCACAGCACATTGCGCGTAAGGCGCCAGGGCGATTGTCGCTAAGCAAAGGTTTTACACTGCAATTAAAGGGGATAGAGCGAGGCGCTATCGAGGCGGCGTTAAAACGATTAGCAACCCTCGGCGTTCATGAGCGCCAAGCTGCGGTGAGTATTGAAATTAATGTTAGCGAGCAAGCAGGCGCGCCGCCAGAGTCTTATAAACTCAATGTGCGTGGTGAGAGCATTGTTATTCAAGCGCCCAGTGCCACTGGGGCCTTTTACGGGCTGCAAAGTGTAGCGGGGCTATTGAATAGTGACGATTTAAGCCTGGAGCGGGTCGCTATAGAAGATGCGCCGCATTATGGCTTTCGTGGTTTACACATTGATGTAGCGCGTAATTTTCGAACTAAGGCGTTTATTCTTAATACCATAGAGCAAATGGCGGCGTATAAGCTTAACAAGCTGCATTTGCACTTGGCAGATGATGAAGGCTGGCGTCTTGCCATTGATGGTTTACCGGAGCTGACCGAGGTGGCGGCAACACGTTGTTTAGATTTAGCAGAGCAGCGCTGCTTGTTGCCCCAGTTGGGCGCCGGCCACCTTAGTGACAGTGGAGTGAATGGTTTTTATAGCGCGCAAGATTATGTTGATATTTTGCGTTATGCCCAAGCCCATCATATTGAAGTGGTGCCTTCGCTGGATATGCCCGGGCACTCGCGTGCCGCTATTAAAGCGATGGAGGCTCGTTATCAGCGTTTGCTGGCGCAAGGCGACAAACAGCGCGCCCGTCAGTACCGTTTAGTGGAGCCACAAGACCGTACGCAATACCGCTCTATTCAGCATTATAACGACAACACCTTAAATATTTGTTTGCCGTCAACCTATCGCTTTATCGATAAGGTCCTGCTGGAAGTACAGCGTTTACATCAGCGAGCGGGGGTGGCGTTGCACACTTATCATATTGGTGCCGATGAAACGGCCGGAGCCTGGCTGGCGTCACCGGCATGCCAACAGCTCAAAGATAAGGTCGCGGACTTTAGCTCATTCAATGGTTATTTTATTGAAAAGATTAGTCAATCTTTGGCTAATAAAGGCATTAAAGTAGGTGGTTGGAGTGATGGCATGAGCGATGTGCGCTTAGCAAATATGCCAGCTCATGTGCAAAGTAACGCCTGGGCGACCTTGAGTGACAATGGCCATGAGGTTGCCCATCAGCATGCCAATCAAGGATGGGATGTGGTGATCTCCAGCCCAGATGTCACCTATTTTGACTTTCCATATCAATCGCACCCACAAGAGCGCGGTAATCACTGGGCCAGTCGGGCTGTTGATACGCAAAAAGTATTTGAGTTTATGCCTGATAATCTGCCCGCACATGCAGAGATATGGCGCAGTGTTAAAAATCAGCCGTATCGCGCCGATGACAGTGACTCGTCATTACAACCCGGTGTGCAGTTTGCCGGTGTGCAAGGACACCTTTGGTCGGAGATGCTGCGCACAGACCGCCAAGCCGAGTACATGTTGTATCCGCGCTTATTGGCGTTAGCAGAGCGTGCTTGGCACAAACCGCAGTGGGCACTGCCTTATGTGGCCGGTCGCAGTTACAGTGCCGACACCGAGTTTTTCGATGCGCAACGCCAACAGCAACGAGAGCAGGACTGGCAGCGTTTTGCTTATTTAGTTGGCGAACGGGAAATAGCTAAATTAGAAAAGTACGGGCGTTTTTATCGCATTCCCACAGTGGCGGCAAGCACCACTAAACAAGGCTATATCGATGCCTTTACTTTACTTCCCGGGTTTGCCATTGAAGTACAAGCGGCGGATGGCCAGTGGCAACCGTTCAAGGGCAACAAGCACTATGGCCCGGTGCGGGCGATACGAGCACGATCGCCACTAACCCAGCGCCGAGGCAGGGCGTTGAGTTTGCAGTAAACCAAGATTTCACACCAGTAAGGCAAGAGCAGGGCGGTGATCACCGCCTTTTTGCTTTCGCTACTGAAACTAGTTGATTTAAATACGGTAATAAGTATTAATAAGGCTAATTATATTTAAGGATGAAAATAATGGTTCGCTTGCTCTTTACCTTCGCTTTACTGTTACTTACCACTTCTAGCCTTGCGCAAAGTAATCTATTCGTCGACAAATACAAAGGCGGCCGCACCAAGGCCGACGCCCATTACAGCTATATGCCTGTATTAGTGCTAGACAAAGGTGATCAACGTATAGAGTTAGCGGGGGAGTATCGCGCTTACATGCAGGAGATTGAGCCTAGCGCCAAACTCGGCTTTTCACACCTACTTGCTGATGTTAAAGCCAAGCTGGAGGCTAAGGGTTTTAGCATACAGGTTTATTGCGTTCAGGAGTGTGATAAACGCACTTACGCCCGGCTAATTGATGATACCTTTCGCGATACAGTGTTGTATCGCTTAGGTTATTACAATGTGCAGGAAAACCGATTTGGCTATCTGTCAGCGATGAAAACAGTGAATGAGCAGCCACGTGCAGTTATGCTGTTTGCTAAACAAGAACGCAGCGGAGGGCTTTCCTTAGGCTATGAACAAATTGCATCGTTGCCCATGCCTGATGCGGGTCTTAGCGTGCAGCAAGACTTTGAGATTGATGCGTTGGATTTTAGTCAGCTAAAAGCCAAGGAAAAAGATGCAAAAGGCAGTGCTGATCACCCATTAATCGAGCGCTTCCCTGGCAGTTATATCAAAAGCAGCGGCGTGAGTGATTATGAACCCTATCCGTTAATTGTAGGTCAGTATAAAAAATCAATTCCGGTGCGCACCGTCGGCGGTAAAGTGACCACGCTAAATTACCGTATTGATAAAACGGTTGGACCTTATGCAGTTCATAAAAACTACATGAATGCACTGACCCAAGCTGGGTTCACTATTATTTATGAGTGCCAAGCACGTAGTTGTGGCAACTATATTTTGCGTGATAATTACCGCGATACCATTTTTGCTAAGCGTCATGATTCTGATATCTATAACATGACTGAAAAAAGCAACTTTTACTTGTTCACAGCTGAGAAAGACACACCTCATGGCAAGCTATACACATCGATGTACAGCCTACAACGTAGGGCCAAGGAAAGTGTAGAGTTGGTGGTTGATATTATTGAAGAAAAAGGGGTTAGCCACGTAGCTTTAAATATCGACAGTGACAATCTTTTAAAAGAAATACAAAACACAGGCAGTGTTTCTTTGTATGGTATTGAGTTTGATTTTAATAAACACACCATTAAACCTAGCTCAAAAGCGCAATTGGATGAAATTGCAAAGTTCTTAACGCAAAGGACTGATGTTTCTTTGTATGTGGTTGGTCACACCGATAACAAAGGTGTATTTGACTACAACCAAGACTTAGCGAGTCGACGCGCTCAAGAAGTGGTGAACACCCTGGTTCGTGATTACCAAATAACCCAACAGCGATTGCAAGCGGTGGGTGTCGGGCCAGTCGCTCCGTTGGCTGCAAACGACAATGACGATAATATGCAGCGTAACCGTCGCGTTGAATTGGTACTCAAAGCTCCCATGTTCCTATAACCAAGCAGTTAAGCCCTGCCTCAGGTTGCAGGGCGCTATGGTTGAATATAAGTTGTTCTGTGGCCTTGTTTTACAAAAGCACTGGTCAGTTATACAAAAAGTGCTGGGCCAGAACCAAAGACTCAATAATATTGGCAGAGCGTAAATTAATCGAAATGAGGGCGCAGCTGTTCACGCATTTCCATCATATTGCCAGGATGGATTTCCCAGCGGTTTTTATCTTCGAACTCAAAATCGATTTTAAAGCGCTCTGTTTCGCCATCCATTTGAAACAGCAGTTTTATAAAACGCCAGTCGCATTGCTCATAAACTTCCTCACGGAATTCACGAAGGGTATTGCTAAGTAGCAACATGTCCTCTTCTATTCTGGCTGTTGCGGGTTCAACTTCGTCGCCATTATATAAAAAGCCGGAGTTGGCCATATGGCCCTCATTAAACTCGAAAACAAACGCAAACGCTGTCCATGGGTTTTGCTGTACTTTCTTGCAGCGTAGAAATAGACCTGCAATGTATTGGAGACGTTCCATTGGTATATTCATACGGTGTCCTCTTGTAGGCGTTTGATGCATAAAATCGACAACCAACGCCAAAATAGCGATTAATCGAAATGAGGGCGCAACTGCTCACGCATTTCCATCATATTGCCAGGGTGAATTTCCCAGCGGCTTTTATCTTCAAATTCAAAATCGATTTTAAAGCGCCCGGTTTCGCTTTCCATTTGGAACAATAACTTTATAAAACGCCAGTCGCATTGCTCATAAACTTCCTCACGGAATTCGAGCAGAGTGTCGTCTAACAACAAAGGATCGTCTTCTATTTCGGCAGAGGCAGGGCGTACTGCTTCTGCGTTATATATGAAACCAGAGTTGGCCATATGACCTTCATTAAACTCGAAAACAAAAGCTAATTCTGTCCAAGGGTTTTGTTCTACTCTTTCACAGCGTAAGAATAGGTCTGCAATGTACTGTAGTCTTTCTGCTGGTATAATCATAAACCCTCTTATAAGCGCTTCAGTCGCTTTTGGCTATTTCTATCTATATTAGAGCGTTCAAGCGTTTTTATAGTTTTGGGCTATACGCTTGAGTTCAGCAAGAATACCCTGCTCTAGTAGAGACACGTAAGGCAGTTGTATCGTAGAGTAATTATGCACTTTAGAGGGAACTGAAAGGTTTAATATTGAAATTCCCTTTTCATCTTCAGCCATACAATTTGGTGAGAAACGGATTTTCAATTCTTGGCCATCAAATAAGTTTTTCATGTGAAGTGTGTCGGCAGGGAGCCCCCCTTCACTGGGTAATTTCATGAAACCATTTTCGATGGTATCTATTACCCAATCTAAAGAACTGAGTGGAATACGAAATTCAGTATGGCGGATGTCTTTCTTGAAGAACGCACGTTGCTTTTCATTTAACTTGCTTTTCTTTCTAAAAAACAAGGTTGTCGAACTTTTCACTATATAAAGTGTTTCATTTTCGTTGAAAAAGAAGTTATCGAGAGTCTTTTCTAAAGTATGACCGTGTGGAAGCTGATCAATATCAAGCATCTATTTATCCTCTAATTGGTTTGGCAGGAATTCGCATAATAGCGCCTACTTTAGGGTCTTCGAGCTCAGCGATAGTTTTTGGTGAGCGTTCGATGGTAATACTCTCAAGTGTTCCATGCTGGTTCGCAGGAAGGTAGCCTGACTCTCCTTTTGTTTTGGTTAGTCCGTCGCCAGAAAATGCATGGTTTGTGCCTATTTCGGTGGTATACATGTGTCGATTTAGAAATTTTTCGCTTTTATCTTCATCTTTAAAGTAAATTTCGGCAAACTCATCCACCTCATCTTGGTTGTAGGGATTAAGGCCTGCCTCAAAGTAATCGTTCATTATCCCCTTGTATTCCTTTGAGTATTCAGGTGTCATCACTTCCTTTAATGTTTCTGGAGGGTGTTTGTCTGTTTCTGATGAGTTTTCATTGCTAAACTCCTTAACTCCCACGTCCTTCATCCGATCATAGGTTGGTACAAAGGTATAGGAGTCTTCGTTTTCCAAGTACTTTTCTTGGTCTACGATAATAACTTCCCACTCGGCGTCCTCTTTCCAATTCATACCATTTAAATCGTTCAGCAGTTTAGGGTCTGTGTCAGCATTTTCCATTTGGTCAAAGGTAGTGGTCCAAGTGGTTGTCCGCCCCGACTCACGTTCAAAACCAAGCTTATCGTTAGGTCCTTTCTTTTCTTGTAAGGTGACAATAAAGCGCTCTTTTACAACGCCCTTTGCGGCTAAGGCTTCTAATTCACTCTGTGAATATTTAGGTTGATATTCGCCGGTCTCTTCTAGACGTTTACGCGCATCCGCCAAGCGCTGCACACACTCTTCCATGCTTTGCGGTGGTGCTTTTTTTTGTGCTGGCGCTTTTTTAGCGCTTGCTTCACTTGCTTGTGGTTCGCTTGCTTTGCTGGTATCCGTTTTTTTGCCTGCGCCGGTGACCACTGGCGCTGAGCTTGTGGAACTGGGTGCGGGTGCCTTTTTCTCTGGGCTTGCCAAATCGGCGCCGCTGCTGCGCTTCGGTGCGCTTGAGCCAGCGGCATCGCTACTGCGTGTTTTATCTGATTTTTGCAGCTGTTGTTTAACCACGTTGGGGTGCTCGGCAATATCCCACAGTTCGAACATCACTAAGCGTTCATCCACCAAAGCTTCGGCCACCTCGTTAAGCTGTGAAGTGACTGGCTTATAGCCTGAGCCGAAGCTGGTGATATGTAAATAGTCGAACAAGGTGCTAATAATAAACTGACTATTGCGCCATGGGTCGAGATCATGCAAAAACTGCTCGGCGAATACACGCCCGGACCGAAATGCATAGATGGGATGGGGAAGCATAGGATCATCGGGGATATGTTCAGGGCGACACACCAAATGAGGATGACCAAAACTGCAATACACAATGTAACCGCGAGCGAATGCCGCAGGCGTTACTGGGTTGTAATCCTTGACGAGACTAGAGCTTTCCATAGCACACATAAATTGTTTTTAACTGGCGACAATATTACCCGATGTGATGCCTAAAAAAAAGCACAATAAAAAGAAAGCGCCCAGCCAGGGCGCTTATTCTACGCTATGGTGAAGGGGGGCCAATTCCTATGCACACCCCCTGTTTGAATCCAATTAGAGAGGAACAAAAGGTGGTTGCAATTGCAAACCCTTCGCACGCTTTTACGGAACTTTATAAATAGAGCGATCACTTTTATTTTAAAAAAATAACAATCGCGTCTATCTCGTGGCTAGAGAACTAGCGCCTTACTTTAATGCGCGGGCTTAGGTGATTTGTTAGTTGCAACCTAGCATGCCTTTGTTATACTCGGCGCGAACTTTCAGTAAGTAGTGAAAGTTCCTAACCAATATTTCGTAATTAAACCCGAAGTGGATGTACACAGTGCTTTCAGCTAACACGAACAATTCAACCTTGCTAACGCAACCGCTGGTGTTGGGCGCGTGCTTTGGTCGTGGTGTTGTGCTTGCTTGTGTGCTCTTTGCGCTTAATACGGCGTTGTTGCTCAGCGGCTCTCTTGGAGATGCCATCGAGCTTGAAGCGCTAATGGGCGAAGGTTTAAGCCAAGAGCCTTGGTTGGTGGCGGCGATGCAGTTTTTTGCCCAGCCGGTGCTTAGCGCCCAGTTGTTAATTGGTTTATGTTGGTTATTGTTTCACTTTTTTGCGCCTAAGCGCGCAGCCATTTCGCTGCGTAAAGCGGCGTTTGACTTTGTCGCCCCCACCCGTTGCCAGAATCCTCAAGGCGCGCATGGGTGCCGCGCTCCTCCATCATTTGCCGGTTGATTGTTTTTAGTTGCTACCACTTAGGAAATGCGTGTCCTCGGTAGCGACCTCAGTGCGTCTGCTTAATTTTTGTCACTGACCACAGTCAACCCACCGCAGTGTTATTCGCGGTGCCTCGGGCAGCAATGCTAATCTATCTCTGCACACTCTACATTAGTGAAGGTCAAGCTATACGCTGACTCAGTCGCTTATGTCGCGGCTGCAGAGAACCTTTGGCAAAGCAGCATTTTTGCATCTTAAAAATGCTCCCTTAACCGCGAATTTCGTCCTTTAAGCGTTGTATTTATGCGCTTGAAGTAGCTCAGGCCACTTTGTGGCGAGGTTTAACCTTTAGGTTGTAGGGTAGTGTTTTGTTAACTCGAAAACTCTTTTCATTCGCTTTCGCCCTTATGGTGTTGGTGCTCAGTGGCTGTAGTGGCGGAGTGCTGGACCCCAAGGGGCAAATTGGCATTGATGAGAAAAATCTCATTATTATTGCCACCGTTCTGATGTTGGTTGTGGTGATCCCGGTGATCATCATGACTTTGTATTTTGCCTGGAAATATCGCGATGGTCGCGACCATGAGATCTATGCCCCGAAATGGGCGCACTCGAGCAAAATAGAAGCGGCGGTGTGGACCATTCCCATCGTTATTATCATTGTGCTTGGGGTGATCACTTGGCGCTCCACACAAGCACTTGACCCATACAAGCCGCTGGCCGGTAAAGGGGAGCACTTAACCGTGCAGGTGGTGTCGCTAAATTGGAAGTGGCTATTTATCTACCCTGAGCAGGGTATTGCCACGGTCAATGAGCTGGTGTTTCCAGCCAATGTGCCGGTGGAATATAAAATCACCTCGCAAAGTACCATGAACTCCTTTTTTATTCCCCAGCTGGGAAGCCAAATTTACTCCATGGCGGGCATGGAAACCCAGCTACACCTGATTGCCAACGAGCCTGGCACATTCAAAGGCTTTTCAGCCAACTACAGTGGCGCCGGGTTTAGTGGCATGAAGTTTAATGCCATTGCCACCCCCACACAGGCCGACTTTGATACCTGGGTTGCCAATGTCAAAGCCAAAGGGACTAAGTTAGACCAACACAGCTACGAGACGTTAACCCAACCCAGTGAATACCATCCGGTGAGCTATTACAGCGAGGTGGAGCAGGGGCTGTTTCACAGCATTGTGATGAAGTACATGCAAGGTCACGGTGAAATGAATTATTACGCCAAGCCCGAGCATGCGGCGCATAACCAACATCGCGTCGAGGAGTGAAAATGAATCTATTTGGAAAACTATCAATTGAGGCCATTCCATACCACGAGCCCATTATTATGGTGACTTTGGCGGTTGTGGCTGTACTGGGTCTGCTGCTTGCAGCAGCGATGACAAAATATCAAAAATGGGGCGTGCTATGGCGAGATTGGATCACCTCCATTGATCATAAACGATTGGGCATGATGTACATAACCCTTGCCCTGATCATGTTATTCCGTGGGTTTGCTGACGCTATTATGATGCGTACTCAGCTGGCCATGGCGACCGGCGGGGCAGCCGGGTACTTGCCCCCTGAGCACTACGACCAAATCTTTACCGCACACGGCGTGATCATGATTATCTTTATGGCGATGCCTTTTATGATTGGGTTGATGAACATTGTGGTGCCACTGCAAATCGGTGCCCGCGATGTGGCCTTCCCATTTTTAAACAACCTGAGCTTTTGGCTTACGGCGGGCGGCGCAATACTGATTAATTTATCCTTAGGGCTTGGCGAATTTGCTAAGACTGGGTGGGTCGCCTATCCGCCGCTGTCAGAGTTATCTTTTAGCCCCGGTGTGGGAGTCGATTATTATATTTGGGCGTTGCAGATATCAGGCTTGGGTACTTTGCTAACGGCGGTAAACTTCCTGGTGACGGTATTTAAAATGCGCGCGCCGGGCATGAGTTTGATGAAGATGCCTATTTTTACTTGGGCATGTACCTGGGCGAATATTCTTATCGCCGCATCGTTCCCCATTTTAACAGCGGTGCTGGCCATGCTTACTCTAGATAGATACATGGATTTCCACTTCTTCACCAATGAAGCAGGTGGTAATGCGATGATGTATATCAACTTATTTTGGGCATGGGGCCACCCAGAGGTTTATATTCTGATTTTGCCAGCGTTTGGCATTTTTTCTGAAGTGATCTCGACTTTCACTGGCAAGCGTTTGTTCGGCTACAAGTCCATGGTTTATGCCAGTGGTGCAATTTCCATTTTGGGCTTTATCGTCTGGCTGCATCACTTTTTCACTATGGGCTCCAGTGCCAATGTAAACGCCTTCTTCGGGGTGATGACCATGGTCATTGCGGTGCCCACTGGGGTGAAGCTGTTTAACTGGCTATTTACCATGTACCGAGGGCGTCTGCGCATCACCGTGCCGGTGCTGTGGACCATTGGCTTTATGATCACCTTTACTGTGGGCGGTATGACCGGCGTGTTGCTCGCCATTCCCGGCGCAGACTACGTGCTTCATAACAGCTTGTTTCTGATTGCGCACTTTCACAACACCATTATTGGTGGCGCAGTGTTTGGCTACCTTGCCGGCTTTGCTTATTGGTTCCCCAAAGCCATGGGCTATAAATTGGATGAGCGTTGGGGCAAGGCGTCATTCTGGTGTTGGCTGGTGGGCTTCTTTGTTGCCTTCATGCCGCTGTATGTACTGGGCTTTTTAGGTATGACGCGACGCCTAAACCACACCAACAACCCAGATTGGAACATCTGGCTGTACATTGCCTTTGTCGGTGCTGTGATCATTATGTTTGGCATCGTATTTCAGGTGATCCAACTGGTGGTGAGTTATAAAAACCGTGCGCAATTGCAAGATACCACCGGCGATCCTTGGAATGGCCATACCTTAGAGTGGTCTACGGCATCACCGCCCCAGTACTACAACTTCGCAAACACCCCGGTGGTACGTGATATTGACGCTTGGACCGACACCAAAGAGCAGGGGCAGGCTTATCAGCAAGGGCAACACTATGCGCCCATCCACATGCCGAAAAACACCTCAGCTGGCGTGCTTATGAGCGCCGCGCTTACGGCATTTTGCTTCGCCATGATTTGGCATATTTGGTGGCTTGCCATTGCCGGCCTTGGCGCCGCTATAACCGTGTTTATTAAGCGTTGTTACAGCAATGACGTTGATTACTATGTGCCGGTGGCTGAAATTGAAGCCATCGAGTCAGCCCATATCCATCATGCAACTGCGGAGGGTCGCTCATGAGTGCCACTACATCAACCGCTATTCACACCTTAGGTGAGGCGCATCACCCCGATTGTGCGCACCATGATACATCAAGCAATACCGTGTTTGGTTTTTGGTTATACCTGATGACCGATTGCCTGTTATTCGCGTCATTTTTTGCCACCTACGCGGTGCTGTACATGAACACCGCCGGCGGGGTTTCCGGCAAAGATATCTTTGAGCTTGACTTTGTTGCCCTAGAAACGGCGGCCTTGTTGCTCAGCAGTATTACCTTTGGTTTTGCCATGATAACCGCTAAGGCGCAAAAACAGGCGGCTACATTGAGCTGGTTGGCGGTTACTTTTGCCCTAGGGGCGGTGTTCATCGCTATGGAAGTGTATGAGTTTCATCACTTAATTGCCGCTGGCAATGGCCCACAACAAAGTGCGTTTTTAACCTCGTTTTTCTCTTTGGTGGGGCTGCATGGCCTGCATGTGAGTGCGGGATTGATTTGGATGAGCGTGATGATGATTGAGGTGCTGCGCCGTGGGCTTAAGGGGCAAACGGTAACGCGCTTAAGCTGTTTAAGCTTATTTTGGCACTTTTTGGATATTGTCTGGATTTGTGTATTTACCGTGGTGTATCTAATGGGGGTGATGTCATGAGTCACAGTGAAACTCACGCGATGGATAAGCTCGAGGCAGTCGCAGAGCAAGGCCTAGTTAATCACGCTAAGGATTATGTCATTGGTTTTGTACTCTCGGTCGTGCTCACCGGTGCACCGTTTTGGGCGGTGAGCAGTGGAGCGTTGTCGACAACCAGTACCTTGTCCACTGTGGTGGTGGCAGCCATAGTGCAAATTTACGTGCATTTAAAATACTTTTTGCATCTTAACTTTGTTAGTGAAGAAGGCAAAGCGAATAGTATCTCCTTTATTTTTAGTGCCCTTATCATCGTTATGGTGGTTGGCTTATCGGTGTGGATCATTTACGAGTCCAACGCCATGATGATGTATTAACGTCGAGGTCGTGCTTATGTTTCGTCGTTATTTTTCGGTGACTAAACCGGGGATCATCATCGGCAATCTTATCTCTGTGGCGGGGGGCTTCTTGCTGGCCGCACGCGGCGAGATAGACAGGCCACTTATGCTGGCTACGCTCATGGGGCTCTCGTTGGTGGTGGCCTCGGGGTGCGTTGTAAACAATGTTATTGACCGTGACATTGATGCCAAAATGGCGCGCACCCAAGGCCGCGTCACCGTCACCGGCGAAATATCGGCGTCGGCGGCACTGCTCCACGCCTTGGTATTGGCGGTATGTGGTTTTGGCGCATTAATCTACTACACCAATACCTTGGCGGTGGGCTTTGCTGCCTTTGGCTACATCATCTACGTGGGCGTATACAGCTTGTATATGAAACGTCACTCCGTGTACGGCACCCTGGTTGGCAGCCTCTCTGGGGCGGTGCCTCCGGTGGTGGGGTATGGCGCCGTCAGCGGCCAATTTGATGCAGGGGCAGCCATTTTGTTGCTGATGTTTTGCCTATGGCAGATGCCGCATTCCTATGCCATTGCGATTTTCCGTTATCAGGATTACCGCGACGCCAATATTCCGGTGCTCCCGGTGGCAAAGGGCTTAGCTAGAGCGCAGCGGCATATTGTTTTCTACATTGCTTTGTATGCCTTGGTGGTCATGCTATTGCCGCTCGGTGGCTACACCGGGCTCGCCTTTATGGCGGTGGCGTGCACGACTAGTTTTTGGTGGTTGCTGATGGCCTTGCGTGGCTATCGCCGCGATATTGATATGCATGGCTGGGCACGCCAAGTGTTTGCCTTTTCCATTGTTAATATCACCGTGTTGAGCATCACCATGGCTGTGGACTATCACGCTGCCAATCCACAGTTGCTGGTGCTTAATTAGCACCTTTTAGCAGCATTTTCCCAAAGTTAACCAAAGGCCCGTAAGGGCCTTTTTTCTTATAGTTGTGCAGCCTGCTCAACCACAATGGCATGGCGTGCCGCTAGGCGTTCATGGTCTTTATCGTAGCCGCCGCCAATTACCGTAGCCACTGGGGTATTGTGCTGTGCACAGCGCTTGAGCACTAAGCGATCACGTTGTGCGATCCCCTGCCAGCTGACATCCAGCTTACCTAGGCCGTCTTGCTGCCAGATATCAACGCCGGCGTCATACAACACTAAGTCGGGGTTTAGGCTGTCGAGCAAGTGCTTTAGGGTGTCATCGACCACTCCGAGGTATTCGTCATCGCTTATGTGATTGGCAAGACCGATGTCCAAATCACTGGGGGATTTGCGAAACGGGAAGTTCTTTTCACAGTGAATGGAGCAGGTAAAAGCATAGGGTTGATGTTGCAGCAGCGCGGCGGTGCCATCGCCTTGGTGTACATCAAGGTCAAAAACCAACACATTGGTCACTTCGCCACTATTAATCAGCGTTTGCGCCGTGAACGCTAAATCATTAACCATGCAATAGCCAGAGCCAAAGTCATAATGAGCATGGTGAGTGCCCCCTGCCAAATGGCAAGCCACCCCATGAGCAAGGGCAAGGCGGGCTGTTTTCAGTGTCCCCAAAGGCGCGGTGAAGGTACGCGCCATTAAGTTGTGTGACCAGGGTAGGCCGATACGGCGCATCGCTTTGGCATCTAAACGGTTATGCCATAGGTCATGCACATAGTTATCGCAGTGAATTAAGCTGAGATCATCCGGGGTTCCGAGCGGCGGTTGCTCAAGGTTATCACCGACCAAGCCTAGGCCTTTTACATGATGGTACAGGCGCGCAAACTTGCTCATCACAAAGCGATGATTGGGGTCAAAGCTAAACGAGTAATTGGGGTGATAAACCAAAGGTAAATGCGGATTCAAGGCCATACAGCAAACAGACTTAGCGATAACGAGAAGTTAAGCGTAACGAAAGAACCTAGAGTTTGTCTAATTTCCTTGAAAAGGAACTATCATTGTGATGATAATGTTATGTTGTATCATAACTTTTATAGTAAATCATGAATCTTTCACTTTCTCTTATCTCCTTAGCGTTAGCCAGCAGCCACAATGTTAGTGTTGCCATTGAGCACATTGAAGTCAGTGGGCAGCATCAACTTCCTTCTGCAAGCAGCGAATTGATTGGCGCAAATATTGAACTCAATGGTGCCCAATTAAACGAGTTAAAAGCGCCTACACTCGGCGACACCCTTGATACACTGCCAGGTGTGAGCGCAAGCCACTTTGGCCCCTCTGCTAGTCGTCCACAACTCAGGGGGTTCGGCGCTCAACGTGTGGCCTTAGCGACCAATGCGATGGCTGTGCGTGATATGTCTTCTATCAGTGCGGATCAACTCGTGCCGATTGAGCCTTTCTTTGCCGACAATATCCGTGTGATTAAAGGCGCCACTGCGGTGATCCCTTTTGGCGGTGAGGCGATGGCAGGCGTTGTCGATGTTGATGATAGCCGTATTCCTAAACAACTAAGCGCTTGGCAAGCGCAAGAAAAAGTCGAATTGCAAAGTGGCTACAATAGTGCCAGCTCATTGCTAGCGCAAACTCAAGGGCAGCAACAAGGATTCGCCTTTAATGCCAATATCCTTGTGCGTCAACGAGGTGATTACAAAGTGCCAGACAGCGCCAAGGCACCGGTGTGTGCAAGCTGGTCAGAGTTAGTGACCGATGTGCGCCTAGCCGACCACTGTCAGGTTAAATTAGCGTCGCCGCAGTGGCAGTTTAATGGTGAAAAATGGGTTGATATTACCCCCATTGATGAGCAGATAATTAGTCACTATGGCCTCAATGACCAAGGGAAAGTTAGCAACTCTAGTAGCTATCAAACCTCTGGCTCAATTGGCGGAAGCCAGCTATTTTCAGAGCATCAAGAGCTCGGGTTTGCATACAGCTTTGGTAAAGCTAACCGAGGGATCCCTGGGTTTATGCATCTAGGGTCTGCGACGGCCCCAAAAGTAGGTCAAGCAGCGGATATTCGCATTTACTCTTCTTTTCATCGTATTGATGGCCGCTACAGTCAACACTTCAATACCCAAAGCTACCTAGACTACCTTGAAATTAATGGCTTTTATTCTCAACAAAGAGATGACGAGACGTTAGCTGGCACCTCCGTTAACCTGTTCGAAGTAGATGCTTTGCAACTCAACCCACGAATTGGCTTTACATGGCAAGACCAAGCACCGGCCTCGATAGGGTTACAAATAGAGCGCAGTGAACACCGAGGCGAGGGGAGCGATAATTATTTGCCTGAGATCGAGGGCAAACGAGAGGCGCTGTATTTACTTCAAAACCTGCACTTGCAAGCATTGCAATTGCAGTTTGGCGCAAGGTATGACCATATTCAATATAAGCCGAATCTTGAAGGGAGTTATGTGCCCGGGCGTGGCCAAGGAGCAAACGTGCAGGAACGTGAGTTTCACTTGCAAAACTACAGTGTAAGCATGAATTATCATCCCGTGCCTATGTGGTCCTTGCATGCTAGCTACACTGATGCGCAGCGTGCACCTGCAATTAATGAGCTCTACGCAAGTAACCCCCATTTGGCTTTATTAATTGAAGAGCAAGGCAATACGCATTTAAATGTCGAACAAAACCGAGCGTTAGAATGGGGGACGCGCGTTACCTTGGGTGACCTACAATTGGCGGCGACATGGTTTGATAATGAATACACCGACTTCACTTATCTAGGAAATACTGGCGTAAACAGAGGGGGTGTGTATGTTCAAGAGTGGCGTCAGGCTGATACCGATAATCAAGGCTATGAAATTACTTTAGATTATTCATATACCTTTACAGACTGGGGCGTAATAACGCTATCTGCTTTCACAGACAGTGTAAAAAATACGCCTCGCTATCAGTTTGATGGCAGCTACGATCCTTTTGAACTAGATAACTTCCTAAACCCAGATAAAGCACAAGAAGATGAATATTGGCGGCGCACTATGGAAGGAGACAGCATACCTAAAACTCCAGCGAATAGAACGGGCCTAAAGCTAGGTTGGCAGTATGATGGCTTGCGATTTACTGTAAATTACACACATCATGACAAACAACAAAATGTCGGTAAGCATGAAAGGCCTTCATCAAGCTATGCCTTGTTAGGTTTTGATGCCAGTGTTGTGCAATCTTGGTTAGGAGATAGCGGGGAATTATTTGTCAATATCGATAACATCACTGATGAAGATGCCCGTGCGCACCAAAGTTACTTACGCTTTATTGCTCCATTGCCAGGTCGCAGCATAGCCCTTGGATTGCGAGCGCGCTTCTAACTCATCGTCGGGGGGCGTTTAAGCCCCTCGTACATACTGTCAGATAAGCACTATACACACAGTGGCTTGGCTTTTTTTAACAACCAAAAATTGCGTAGATGCGCAGCCATCAGCAATAAACTGCCGACAACGGAGAAAAGCACCTCTAAGCTTGGCACAAATAACGCGGTGCCAAGCAGCGACAAGCCAATCAACGCGAGCAGTAACGGCAGTGGTTGATGATGTTGACGCAACCCCTGAGGAAGAGCCCACAGCGCCAAGGCTGCAATAACGAGGAAAAGTCCTTGATGAATGCGCTCTGAGAACAAAAACTGCCCTAAAATAGATGTCGATATCAAAAAGCCTGCGGGCAATACAATGCAATGGACTAGGCAAAAAGCACTGAAAAAAATAGCTAATTTATCTTTCATAGGTCCTCCCTTAAATTTCAAGTGTTATATTATAATATTTTCTGCTGTATTGATATCTTCGCATCTTCAAAATAAATCGACGCTCAGCTATTGAAATTCATCGGCGTGTCCCAATTTAAATTTGAACGGCTATTCAAAAAAGGAGTGACTATGTCATTATCAAACCGCCAGATCGTATTGAACTCTCGCCCTGAAGGTGAGCCCGTAGCAGATAACTTCCGCCTGCAAGAGGTGGACGCCCCGAGAGCGAAGCAAGGGGAAATGCTGCTGCGCACGATTTATTTATCTCTTGATCCCTATATGCGCGGGCGCATGAGCGACGCCGAGTCTTATGCCGATCCTGTGGCTATCGATGAGGTGATGGTCGGTGGTACGGTCTCCCAGGTTGTTGAATCTCATATTGAAGGATTTAAAGCAGGGGACTGGGTACTATCAATGAATGGCTGGCAAGATTACGCCATCAGCAATGGTGAAGGCGTTATTAACCTAGGCTCCCAGCCACAAAACCCGTCTTATGCTTTAGGTGTTTTGGGCATGCCAGGATTTACCGCTTACATGGGGCTACTTGATATTGGCAAGCCACAAGCGGGGGAAACCGTTGTGGTTGCTGCGGCCAGTGGCGCGGTAGGTGCTAATGTCGGGCAAATCGCCAAGCTAAAAGGGGCAAAGGTTATTGGTATCGCCGGTGGCGCGCAAAAATGCAGTTATGTTAAAGATGAACTCGGCTTTGACGCCTGCATCGACCACAAATCCGATGACTTTGCTGAGCAATTAGCCAAGGTTTGCGACAGCGGTATTGATGTGTATTACGAAAATGTTGGTGGCAAAGTGTTTGACGCCGTATTGCCGTTATTAAATACCGGTGCGCGTATTCCTGTGTGTGGCCTTGTGTCGCAATACAATGCCACCGAATTACCGCCGGGGCCTGACCGCTTATCATTGCTGATGGGGAAAATCCTTACTAAACGTATGACCATGAAAGGGTTTATCATTTTTGATGATTACGCTCACCGCTATGAAGAGTTTGCCACCGACATGCAAAAATGGGTGCAAGAGGGAAAAATTAAGTATAAGGAACACCTAATTGAAGGGCTAGAAAATGCACCTGAAGGCCTCAATGACGTCCTAGCAGGGCGTAACTTTGGCAAAATGGTGGTTAAAATAAACAACCCTGAATAACGGCAAAGCGAGCCGAGGCGCTTGCCTCGGCGTTAAAACGCTAATGCTTTTTTAGTTGTCGTAGTGAGTTTACAGCGGTGTTGGAAACTGAGTCAGATTCACTATTCGTCCAACCACCATAGTATGATGAATAATTAAAAATGGTACTCTCGGCCCCTGTTGATAAGGGTGTGAGGCTTTGTACATAAGTAAAGAGGTTATCAGCGTCAGCTCTTTTTACTAAGCTTAAACACTCGGCAAAGTTCGTTGCCTGCGAGCAAGAGTCGTACTCTATGAAAACCACTCGGCTATCGTGAACTCCCCAAAAGTGTGTTGTCTCCTCACTCAATTCAACTTCATCGAGAGGGCCATCGGCTAGCAGCCTGTATCCTAAAGTACCGTCACTGTGGAAGACAGAATAATAAACATCACTTTTATAGTATGCATCAGTAATATGCTCATACACTCCGGCGAAGCTTTGCACTGAAAGCGGCTGTTGCTCTTGTATTGCTATAAATGGGGTTACCCACTTTGGACTTTGGCTCATATCAGATGCTATCAGGGTATCGCCCTTATGATTTTGAAAGAAGGCGACTTCGACTTCGCTTTCTTGATAGTTCAAAGTGAGTTGATTTGGCCCTATTTCATAGGTAACGGGGAGTTCATATGGTTCTTCTGCATGTGGAACAGTAAAAGGGATAGTGAGCTCTGTGGCAGTATCGAAGATTACTTCAACAGCCTTCAAAAACACAGTGTCATTAATAATATGTTCGCCCACGAGGCGGCCAATATATTTATCTCCAAAAGATAAAGCAGGAGGAGCAACTTGGTTTAACCGGTACTGGGCACTTAATGAAGCATAATCCGTCAGTAGGGGCGCCAACCCATCGAAATCATCCACACTATGCCCATCAAGTGAAGATAATACTTCTCCACTGTGCACAATGTCATAGACGATGAAATTATCATCAATGAATAGAGGCTCTACATAATTGACATTACGGCCTAAGGTGATTTCCTTAATGCCGCCAGAAGTTTTTTTATAAAAATGCTGTGAGAATATTACGTCTGCTTTGTCACTGTAATAAGAAAGCGGGCCATTTATAATAACTTCGTTAACATCTAAAATTTCACCATCATATGTACCAACTATACCTGCCGATTTATAATACTGATTAGGCAGATAAAATTTTGCCTCTAAGTTGCTTTCGGTATTGATCTCTAGCTGACCCAAGGAAGACGAACCAAGGACCAATTCATCAGTGGAATAAGCCTTCTCTACAGAAGGAGCCGAGCGTTTGGCCATATTAACAGTGTAGTTTTGCTCTAGCCCCTCGACATGGATACGCAGTTGCGAGTCAGACTCAGCGACGGCGCGCAGCGTTGCAGCTTGTTGCTCACGCTCGCAGTATGGGCCACACAAAGCGGGGTCAACAGCTAAGTTCACAGCGGTCGCACTATTGTTTAACTCATAGTCAAACTGCTTCATAGTGTCATCAATAATTAGCGCGCCAGCATCATAGCCATTAAACACAATATTAAAGTCATTAGTGCTGTTTGACCAAGCACCACGCAGTTCAGCGCGACTCAGACTGATATCATCACGCCACTGCTCGGGGTTGTCATCTACTTCAACGGTTAAAGAATAGGCTTGGCTAAGCTCACCGTCGGAAACGTTCAGTGCTAATTCGTGACTGCCAATATCAAAAAAATCCGGTGCCAACGTTAACGTGGCGGTATTCTCGCTAAGGTCCACAGTGACCCATTGTGGTTTGTCTTCAATGGTAAAGGTGAGCGCATCACTTTCGTTGTCGCTCATCTCTAGCGTGACCGTGGTGCTTTGCAAAGCTTTAACCGTGTTGTTGGCAACACCACTGAGCGATGGGGCTGTGTTTTGTGGCTGTGAAGGAGTATTTTCTGAATCAGAAGAGCTGCCACCGCAGCCAAAAAGAGACAGTGCAATAGCACTACAAAGAAGCGAATGTTTCATGTTTATTATTTAAATCCTTGTTGATATTAGCAAGATGAGTCGCGCAGCTGTTCCAAGCGTGCGTACATATACTCGGTAAAAAAGCCATGCATTAAAAAGCGTTGGCTGAGGTTCCATGGCCCAACTAAATACAAAGGATGTTTGTTGTAAGCCATTTCGGTGAGATTAGGTTCGCCAATCATTTGGCCAATGCGAATAGCCATAGATTGGTCTAGGTTAAAGCCATTAATGGCGTCGCGGTATTCGTCGCGTTTGAGCAGTAAACAAAACAGGCACATAAACAGTGCATGAGCACTTTCAAAGTCTAAAAACTGGCTCCAGCGCTTTTCCACCTGAAAATCATCCATATTAACCATTTGCCAATGGCGCCAATCAAGCTCAGTTTTAGGCTTTGATAGCGGTTGCCAATGCCCGAGCTGAGCAAAGGCTTTAAACAAGCACTGATCATGTTCAACAAAGCTGGCATGGCGCATATCATCAATGGTTTTTGGGTACAGCGGCACTGGCTCAACATCGGCTTTATCACTATTGGCGATAATAAAATTCAAGATGTTAGACTCGGTGGCGTAGTGGCGCAAAATCAGCAAATTAGCCTCCACACTTACAAAGTGGCGACAAAACCAGCAAATCAGCTTTTGTAGTAGTCCATGGGCACTAAATTGGGGCAGCGGTAAGCGTTTAAATAACCACACCAAATGCAGCAATATAGCGAAAAGCCCTTGAAAAAGCGGGCGCACTAACCAGCGCAGCGGGTTGTTTAAGTCTTTAAGCCATAAATCCACAGCCGCCTGCTCAATGGGGATGGAATTATCAACGGCCAGCGCTTGCAACAGCGCTGAGTGGTGCTTATTGGCGCTATTATTAGCCATCGACTTCCTCCAATTGCAGGGCATAAAGGCGGGCGACAACCTTGGCGGTGCGTAAAATAGCTTGCACTTGAGACTCGTTTTGACATACCCGGTCGATTAATTGATAAAGCTTTTCTAAATGGGCATCGTCATTTTCGCCGTGGTAGCGCATAAAGCGAGTGTATTCACCCTCTAACGCGACACATTGTTCTATTTGCTTTGCCCAATCGCTGGCCATCTTGTGGCCTAGGCCTTCAATGATCCACATCGCGCCTATCATATCCACCGGGTTGGGCTGCGAGCCGCGATACATTAAAAACGCATGCAAGGCTTCGCTACCGGCGTTGCGAGGGGCATTGAGAATATCGTCAAGTTGGCCGCCGGTGGCAAGGTAATCTTGCTCTAAAACCTCGTAATCGCGGTGCTCTTCTTGGGCATGGCCAATGACCACGGCGCGCACATCGGCATAGTCCCTATCAAAGCTTGAAGCGGTGCGAGTGATCCAACGGGCTCCCTCAACCACCTGCTGGCGTAAATTTAGGAGTAATTTTTGGTAGTCGTGCACAGTAAACTGACCACGCTGTAGGCGCGCAATTATGTCGACACGCCCAAGTTGGCGCTCAAAGTCGAACCAAATGCGCATTAGCCCTTGCAGGCACTGTTGGCCGTGCTCACTTAATACATAGTGTTCCATGTTTACTCCTGTACCACGGTTAATTTCATGTAGGCGTTATTAAAGCGGCCGCTTTCCGGCACCATACAGATAATGGTATCGCCTACGCTATACTGCTGAGTGCGGCGAAATTCATCGAGCATAATAAAAATAGAGGCGCAGCCGGTGTTGCCGCGTTCATACAAGTTGGTGTACCACTTATGCTCGGGAATATGACAGCCAGCGCGCTTAAGCATGTCGAAGATGGGCTGGCGAAAATAGTCGGATGAGTAGTGACACAGCAAATGGTCTATCTCGTCAACCTGGACACGGCCTTGGTCTAATAGCCGTAAAAAGCCATCCACGCCCAGTTTGACGATGTTATCGAGTAAGCGCACATCTTGGCGTAATAAGATAGCCCCTGCGGCCTCGGCATCGCGATAGCTCGGGTAATCCTGCCATGGCTTAGTGCTTTTATCCGCCGTACCCACCGACATACACACGGGATAGGCATCGGCGTGCGAAAAACTGCGGATCCACTCTATTTTAAAGCAGGTGCCACGGGGTTGGCGCTCGAGCATGAGGGCGCCCGCGCCATCGGAGAGCATCCAGCGTAAAAACTCGGCGTTAAAATCTAGCTGCGCGTCTGCCGCCTCATAACGACTGGCTTTGAACAGCCGCGAGGTGAGCTCACTGGCGACCACCATGGCCGATTCGTGCTCGCCAGCCAACAGTTGTAAATAGGCATTCTTTAATGCCATTAAGCTGCTCGAGCAAATGCCGTGACTGGAGTGGATTTCTACATCACTGAGTGCCATTTCGGCTTGCACCATAGAGGCAAACCCGGGCAACACCAAATCACCTTGGCTGGTGGCTGCGCACAATAAGCCAAGTTGATGTTTATCTAGGTAGCTTTGCGCAAGGCAGTCGGCACCCGCTTTAGCGGCCATTTCGGCGTTAGAAATCGTGGTGTTGTGATCGCTATCAATGGCGTAATGGCGTGTTTTAATACCATTGGATTGTAAAATGCGCTTTTTTAGGCGGCTTGCTTTGCCGTGCACATAACCCAGAAGCGGCTCAATTTGGTCATTATTAATGGCCGGGCCCGGCAAGTGGAAACCCGTGCTGGTGATATAAACGCTCACGTTAAAGTCCTTTCAAACTGCTGCGCAAGCAGCGAATATTTTCTTCTAAATAAGGGAACACACACAGCACCGCCATAAAGGTTAAGTAAGCGGGTAAGAACCAAGAGCCACCATGAGGGTATTCCATCGGGGTAAGCTGCATTTGGCCTTGCCAATTGAGGGTGACTAAATCGACCACCACCGGCCAATTAACTACTGCGATGAGCGCCAACATATAAAGCGGCAAGGTCGCCAGGTAACTGTGTGCATGCATCTCCCATATGCTGATGTGGCGCTTACCGGTCGCGTACGAGACATCCCAATGGGCCACCACCTCGTGCAGCAGCCAAGCGGCAAAGCATATCAGCAGCACCAAGACATTTACGCGATATAGCAAACACATCAGAATAGGGATACCCACTTGGATGCCCATCACCGAGTGCATTAATGACTCTTTTAACCCAGAGGTGTGTTCGATATCGGTTGCGCGGTGACAACACCAGTCAATGAAGCCGGCAATGCCCCACAGCGGCAAAAAAACGAAGAGTAAGAGGTTGATCAGTATCTGTGCAGTATCCATAGCGTTCACACTTCCTTGTTAGGAAGCAAAGATTACCACAGCAGATAAAGGCGGAACAAATATTCGTGTTTAACGGCTGTTATGTGCAAGCGCTAACGCGAGTGTGCGGATCTCTTGCGCGTTACTGGCAGACCAGGCTTTGTCGCAGGCTTGATTGGCATCAAGCCACAGGTAACTAAGGTGCTCGTCGGCGGCCAGTTGGATTGGATAACGCTTGGGCAAGCACAATGAGAATACATACTCGGTATTCACCGTTGCCCCCGGTTGATAGCGATAGCGCCATTGTTCGCGGATAGCGTAACGGTGGCAGCGCTGTTCATCCACCAGCCTGAGTTGCTGTTGGCTAATATCAATGCCGGTTTCTTCGAACACTTCGCGAGCTGCGGTAGCACAGGGGAGCTCACCCTCATCAATACCGCCGGTAACCGATTGCCAAAATTCAGGGTCATCAGCGCGTTGTAGTAACAGAAATTCGCCCTCGAGGGTGTAGATAACCACGAGTACAGAGTAAGGTTGGCGTAGGCTCATATTCGTTGATAACTGCAATTAAAAGCACAGGGTGCATTAAGATTTAAGTGTTGTCTATGGTGCTGATACGTAGACCAACGCCTAGTCGCTCACAACGCAATTACGACCCTGATGCTTGCCCTGATACAAACAATTGTCTGCTTGCTTTAAAAGTGCCCCGGGGTGGGCGGTGGTTTGCTCAGTAGAGGCAACACCTATCGTGGTGGTCACCGAAATGCTGTGTTCGTGCACTTGAATATGGCAATGCTCCACCTGGCGGCGTACTTTTTCTGCCACATGGCGTGCTTGTGCCAAGGATGTATTGGGTAAAATGACACTGAACTCTTCACCGCCAATGCGAGCAAAAATATCGTACTTACGTAAAATGGCGCTGATCTGCATGGTGGCCTCTTTGAGCACAATGTCACCGGCATGGTGGCCATATTGGTCATTAATCTGTTTGAATAAATCAAAGTCGATGATCATTAGCGATACATGGGTACCATCTCGCTCTGCGCGAGCTAGTTGCTGCTGCAATTGTTCATTGAAATGACGGCGATTATACAGTCCGGTGAGTGGGTCGGTTGTTGATTCGCGCAGTAAAGTGAGCTCCAAGCTTTTACGATCGGTAATATCAATCACCATGCCAGACCATAACACTGTGCCATCGAGCTGGTGCTTGGGAATAGCATGGGCAAATAACCATTTCTCTTCATTGTCTTCAAGCTCCACTTTAAACTCGCACTCCCAGTCATCCAGGCTTTGCGCGGAATTTAAAATAGAACGTACCACCCGCTGACGATCGTCGTGGGCGATTTTGGTAAGCAACGAGGCGGGGTCCTGTTGCACTGCTTCGGGTGCGACTTCAAAGATGCGCGTACATCCCTCGCTTATGTAAGGGAAGTGCCAAGAGCGTTCAGCCGTTAGCGCAAATTGATAAATCATTCCCGGAAGCACTTGTGCAAACGCATCCAGTCGATTCGAGAGGCTGACATTTTCGCTTTTATCGGTGAGCGAGCCCACTAAATAATCCTGGCCATTATTCGCCGTGGTTTGCATGCGTTGGCTGTACTCAGTAAGCCAAATATAATAGCCGTCTTTGTGGCGAAACCGAAAGTCGGATTTAAACACCCCTTGTGCCCCTTCTTTGCGCCAGTGGCGGGTTTGTGTGTCCTGTGCATCTAAATCCTCAGGATGAATATGTTCGCGCCACCAGTGCGGGCTTTGTACGAAATTTATGCGGTTATAGCCGGTAATGTGGCTTATCTGCGAAGAAATAAAACTAAAACAACAAGGCTCATCAAAGGGGGCTTTGTAAATAGCGGCAGGGACACTGTCGATGATGGTTTTAAGCTCGTTTCTTACTTGCGTGAGCTGCTCCAAGTCATGCACACGTTGGGTTATATCGATATGAGTGCCAGAGATCCACTCGGGTTTGTCATCTGCGGTGCGGGTCACCACTTTGCCGCAATCTCGAACCCAAACCCAATGACCCTGCTTGTGCTTCATGCGCACATCACATTGATAAACAGGGTCTTCACCGCTGAAATGGCGGTCAAAGGCAGCATCTGATGCGTGTAAGTCCTCAGGATGGGCGTAGAGCAGCCAAGTATCAATTGAAATGGGTGAAAGCTCATCCAAGGTATAACCAATAATATTGGCCCAGCGCTCATTTAACACAACCTCACCGGTTTGCATATTCCACTCCCACGTGCCGGCTTGAGTGCCCTCGATTAAGGCCTCCAAACGCTCAGCATTGGAGCGCTGTCGATAACCCTCAAAATGTTCGCTTAATGAGACCACTAAACTACTCTGATTACCCTGACACCACTGCGCTTTAGCAATAAAAGTACGCTGTTCAAGCTCAACTTGCAGGGTAATGTAAGGGGCCTGCTTGCAAAACGTGGTGAACACACACACATCTTGTTTATTAAAAAATGAAAAATCATCAAAATGCAGACCTACATAGCGCTCAAGCTGAGCGGGGTGCGCAGCGCTGCAAACTCCTTGCGAGTCGAAAATAAGCAGTGATGTGTGCGACTGTGTCTGCAAAGTGCCTCCTTCCTCAGCCAAAACAATGACCTATTTAAGGTACCGATACTTTAGAGTGTATTTATTTCGATAGCTCATACAAAAGTATAGGCTAATTATTAAAAGCTATTTATTTTTAGTGCGTTACTAGATTAAAAAATGAGAAAACCGCAATATTTTTGCCCCCAATACGTTTAGCTTGGGTTCATTGGCGTACATTTACAGTAAAGTTATTGCGAAATGGTCAACAGACCAATTAAGGAGGTTGTTATGCGACTGACAGCTTTATGCTTAACTACGTTACTGGCCGGTGCCCTTCCTATGAGTGAGGCAATGGCTAAGCCTGAACACTTCACGCCCCCAGGCCATGCGAAGAAAATGCACCACGGCAAAAAACATAAGCACAAACACAAAGAGCGCTATGAGCGCCATCATCACTGTGATCATTACAGCCATAGATACGACGATGACTACTGGCGTATAGGCCGACATATTGATTATGACGTATACCGTCATGGCAAAGTTCTGAGGCGCGACCGCCATGGCCACGTAATTGTGGATATGCACGGTGATGTGTTCCGGCTATTAGAGAACAGCCTAGAAATAGTCGAGATTATCAGCCGGAGACATTAAAAAACTGGGCGACAGAAGCGCCCTGTAAAGGGCGTTTTGACTTCCTCTAAAACCCTATTGTTATATCCTGTAATGCCATCGAACGAACCTTTTCATTAATCTTTCCATTTTTGAGCCTTTTGGTATCCACCCTGTTATATCGTCAAATAGTCTGATTCATAACGTGTTCAGATTGACTTTGTGAATACAAACATTATTGTTGTTCAAAGAGTTATAAACCAAGGAGCGGTTAGTTAACCTGTTAACCGCTTCACAAAGGTATTCGTATGCGGTTAAAAGAAGCACTTAGTGTTCTGTCAAAATCATCTCCCTACGCAGTGTCAACCGAGAGAAGCCAAGACAAGCAAACCCTGCTGGATGAAATCAAATCATATCTTTACATCGAGATGCCAATCGAAAGGAGAGTTGATGAGGTAATTTCTTCATTTGGTGCAAACGACAAAAAAATGCTTTTCTTGTGTGGAAGTAGTGGGGATGGCAAGTCAGAGCTACTAACAAAAGCGAAGCAAAAATACGGTAGCCGAGTTAAGTTTCATTTAGATGCTACTCACAGTTTCGATCCTCACGGAACTGCAATCCAAACCTTAGATAAAGTTTTTGGCGAATTCGAGGCAGAAAATAGCCCTTTGGTAGTTGGCATAAACACAGGCATGATGGGGAATTATGCTGAAGAAGGGAGTAATGAAAGGATTCGACAAGCCCTAAAAACATATCTAAATGACAAACAAGCTCCGAACGACAGTGGCATTTACTTTGTAAGTTTTGAAGATTATCCAAAGTTTGAAATTCGTGAACATGATTATAGCTCTGAGTTTGCAACTAGCTTACTTGCTAGGATCACTCAGCAAGATGACAACATTATTCGTCAGCTCGTTGAAAAAGAGAAAGAATACGGTAGTGCTCAATCAAAAAGGTTAGTTACAAATTATGAGCTTTTGAGCTTGCCTTCAGTGCAAAAGGTGATTGTTGACCTGCTGTTTAAAGCTCGTCTTATGCGAGACCAGTTTCTAACAGCTAGAGCTCTACTGGATTTTATTCACGAACTGTTACTTGGTAAAGGTTATTTATTTGATAATTTGTTTGCGGGCGGAGGCAACGAGCTTGCAAATAAGATTGAGGGGTTTGATCCGGCACACCTGAGAACCAAACAAATTGATCGTTTTATCTTATGTTTAGACCTCAATTTGCCAAACCCTGAGTTTACGGCTTTTAAAGAAGTTTCTAGCGATTTCGGAATAACAAAAATATCTAGCGCGGCTCAGTATTTGCGCCTTTTTTACGTGCTTAGGCATTCAGACTTCGCGAATAACTTCCATCTTCAATTTAATCCTGATTTTAACGAAAGCTTGGTAGAAAAATATATAAGTGTATTCAGATTACACAAACAGTACCTGGGTACAGCTGAGCAAAAAAGTGAGCTCAAATCCTTCTATCGAGATATCTTGATTTCGGCTGTTCGTAGCTATATCAACAGAAACGCACCTAGGCTAGGTAAAAGGTACTTTTTACTTTCAGACTTTGGTGATTATCAAGTAGCAGCGCCTGCCGATTTAGCGATGGACGCTAAGGCAATAGCTAACAACAGCACCACTAGTAACGCGTTTTTCAACGCTAGATTAAAGCTAAAAGACAAGCAATTTTGCCTGCCAATCAATATTAACCTATTGTCTCTTTTGATAAATATCAATAACGGTTATCGCCCAAATAAACATGACAAAGATTCAGTTATCCTACTTGATGAATTGGCAAATGAAGTAGTTCAAGCGGCTAAGTCTGCCGATGAGTTGATTATCACTGGTGGCGGGAAAAAGTATGAACTGGAGCTTGATGATGACGAAATTGTGGTGAATGAGGGATAACTGATGCCATTGATAGATGATTTAAAGCCAAAAAATAACAGTGCAGCTAGCTTTTTTCCGGTGACAACTAATAACTCGAATAATAAGTATGACTGGGACAGTGTTGTCGGATTTTTTATAAAAACGCTACATAGCCTAGAACTTGCAGATCAAATAAAAGCGATAGAGGATTTTCAAGCACTGTGTAAAGCCCAGATTGAACCAAAATTAGATGGCGAATCATTCTGGCCTATAATAGAAAAAATGTATTTTGATAGTGGTCAAGTATTGAAGATCGCTCCAGAGATGCAAGCATTAAAAGTTTTGGATAGTGAGGCTAGTAGCGCTGGAGATGAACGACTTAACACCATGTTTGTGAACCTAATGGGTGAGTTAGCGCTAACTGAAAAACCAATAACCCATCTAAACTTTTTAGAGCGAGAAATAAAACAGATCTTTGACTCGCCATTGGTTACCAAATCTAACAAAAAAACTCGCAAACAACATGCTGCCTATGTGCCCCAAATTGCAAAGCAATTTCAAAACGACTTAAATTTTTTAGTAGGTTATCCAGAACAATTTCAACTCAGCATTAAGTCTTTACTGAAGTTATATGGTTTCTTATATACAGCCCAGCTGTCGCTCAATATCAAAGGCTGGGCAAACGAACCCAGTATCAAGCCATGCTTTTTTATTCTTGATAGCGAAAAAGCCAGCAAAGAGCGCACTAAGCTGAAGTTACATGGACATAAACAGGTTGTTGAATCGAGTTATTCGCTATTTCCTTTGTTATCACTCAATGAAAGCTTGCAAGATAGCAAAGGCATCGTTGTACCTCTTTGGCAATTAGTGCAGGAGCTTACTGAGGCAGATATCGACAAGCTAAACCAATATGCCCAAGACTTTTACGAAGACCGTAAGCTCACCAGTAAATTGCAACCAGCCTGTGACGTGCAAAGCGCAATAACCATGTTGTCGAACTTGTTTAGAGAGCAATTTAAAAAAGGGACTTCTCGAGAAGCGGCTTTCAATAAGTTTGTAAATGGCACCCGGGAAACCTTCATAAAACCATTTGAGCAAAGCAGAGGGCCGGCGGGATCGTTTTTAGTCCTAAACCAGGATTACCTACTACTTCTGACGAACCTCGCCATAGGCGAAAGAGAGCGCTTAAGGTTACATGAGTTATTAATTGAATTTCAAAAGAGAGGCGTATTCTTCGATAAAAGCAGTGAAGAGTGTTTAATCGAACTGTTTGAGCGTATGGGTAATGTAGAGCGAATGAGTGACAGCGGGGATGCAGTGTATGTCAAAAAAACGATATGAAGATTTTTTAGTTGAGCACTTCTGTAAATGGGCAAAAACAAATTTAGATGGGGAGAGTCGATTACAGTTTCGCTCTCCCGATGATGCCAACAGTCAGAGGCTCTATCGCGCCCTAAATAAAGCAACCAACTGCTCGGTCTCTATCAATACCCCGGAGGTTAATGAAACATTCGATGCGATTTCTTTTGAAAACGCAAAGCTTATTCCTATTGTGCATAGTGAACAGGATGATGGATACAGTGAAAACTTTATTTCACACTTACGGGATCTTGTTTCATCTCAAGAGGGTAACTTTAAAGACTGTGCGCTTGTAGTTGTTCACAACTCCTACCTAGATACCTTGATTAATTCAGCAAAAGACTTGGGTGCGCGTGGTGAAATATGGCACCCACTAACTATAAAAGAGTCGCTCAGCGAATTGATAGACGAGATTCAAGGCCGTGATAAGGTCTCTCAATGTTTACTTAATCACCGTTTTAAGCTCATCATGCAAGACGGTGCGACCATGTTTGGCTTCGCGGAGTTATTTGACGCATTGGAAGATGGAGTCATTCAGTTTGATGAGCTTGGTATGTTCCGCGACACTACAATTGTCGACTGGGACGATACAGCTCAGATAGATAAACGCTTGTCACGTAATCACCAACTGTTTGAAAATATCCATGATATCGTCGAGCGTTATCCCCAAGAATTAGTTGAAAAACTCGGCGATCTTGAACTAAGCGAAAAGTTCGTTAATGACTATTTCACGGATCGAGAAAAGTGGAAAGAACTTGAGTTTGGTCAAATTCAACAAGAGCAACGTGCGAATAAAGAAAACTTATTAGCATTTGAAAAAGAGTCCTTGGGTGGCTTGAACTTTATTGCTCGCGAAAGTAAAAAAGAGCGTCATCTGATCATTGAAGTCCCCGCTGAACAAAGAGAGTTCAAACTTGAAGCAAGTTTTGTTGGTGGAACGCTGCAAAGAAATGAGCTTAAATTACAGCACACTAAAGAGCCAATTACGCTCGACGTGAACAACCGCTCCAATAAGCGAAGTATCGCAGAAGCTATTGGTAGTTTTAATAACACGCCATTGTTTTTCAGTATCGACTTTAAGCGGGAAAAGCCGCAAGAGCGCTTTAAATATCGCATTTTATTAGTACCTGAAGGCGCTTTTTATCTTGATGACTTGGCTGATATCTTCTTGCTATCACCAAGGAAAGATTTAATTACATTGCAGACCAATGCGGGAAAAGTGCAGGTTGCTCAGTCCGGTAAAGCTGCGACAGTAACTCAATCAAATCAAATATTCCAAACCTCCACGATATCAGAAATCGACTTTGCTCAATTCGCTAATGAGACCGATATGCTTACCTTTGCCATTCAAAGTGGCGAGCATATTTTAAACTTTGAAGTTGATGGGGCAGTTTCGTCTGAAACCTTAAGTTTACCCATGGTGCTCGATACCAACTTATATAACCGTTTATACAATGACGAATTTAACGGGTTGTATAACAGGGCTAAAGAGAAGGTGGTACGCGACGGTAAAGATTTAACACCAAAAGGCCAGCGCAAGCATGTACTAAATTGGGAAGGGCAACTTCAAGATCAGCGCCTGCTCGCAAGCCAAGTGGGTATGCGACCAGAGGTGAAGCTCGATGATTTGGCTCTACACTACCCAGAGCTACATCAAGCATACACAAAGCTCTTTGATTATTTAGAGCTGCGCAAGACTCTGCTTAGTACCAGCTCTTGGGGGCCTAAACTACTCAACATAGTTGAAGAGGTCGTGGCTTGCTACTTATCTGAAGTGGAAAAACTCGAGACAAAATCTTTGCTGAGTCCACAAGCCAACTTATTAGCAAATATTGGTATTGCGCAGTTTAATGATCGTGAATACATCACGCCCTATCACCCATTGACGTTAGCTTACTTTGCTCAGTTAGTAACAGCGGCAAGTAGTGAAGACGATGCAAGTTTTGGCACATTACCAAGCGCCACCCTGAAAAGGCTGAATATCGAAGGTTTACTGCCTTTTGTATGGCATGCAACGCAAGGCTTTGCTTATAACCAAGCGCTAGCTGAAAATAGAATGTGGTGCGAGCTGGTGACCAACAAGGAGGCAAACCTTGATTATGTTAGGCCTCTAGTTCGTCAAAAAGCCAATGAGTTCACCAAAGCCTTTGATGTGCTTTTTAACCAAGGTGCAAAAGAAACGCTCTACATCAATTCGATCAACAATGGCGATAATACGGCTCTATTCTTAGGCCTAGTAGACTACTTGAAAAAGTATTCACCTGATCAAGCCAATCGTATTCATGTCAATCTTTACGATAAGAAGCTACAACGCACTTATTTTGACGAGTTTGCCGACGCCCCAAGCTATGACGAGCTTAAAGAGATTGCACAATTAGGAAGTGAAAAAGACAAAGCCGATGCGGTTGCAGACATGCTTAAAAACCGCATTACGTACAGCAAATTTAAGTTGGGTGATGATTTAGAAAGCTTTAATTATGCTCACATTAGCTTTGTTCGCAACGACACCAAAGTAGAGCCAATTCCTGTTGATGTGCAAACTGAAAAAACGGGTGTTGCTTGTCATGGTTTGCTTGCTGGTGAAACGGCGTACAACGAGCAAAATACCTATTTTACCACTTATGGCTTAAACGGTATTGCCAGCGACGATAAGCCTAGCCTTAAGCTTAGCGGCCACTTTAACAACCTAGCTAAAGCAGCATGGAGCAGCCAAAAGTACGAAACCAATAACGGACTAGCGCTCAAAGTAGCTGGTGAACTCTCGCAGTTGTTGGAACATGTATACGATAACTCAGTATGGACGGTGATCATTGACCCTAAAGTGACGTTAGACTTTTTTAAAGCACAAAAAGACGCAGTACTGATCCACTACTCAGATAACTTTTCTAACTCAGCAAACTATGATGCCATTACCGTAACCAAGCGTCGTGACTTATACGACCAAGTGTTATCTCAGGGCGTAAAAGGGTTAATTGACGAGTTTAATGCCTTTAACGGCGAATGGCTGCTGAAAATGATCACGTGCAACGACAATGAGCGTAAGGAAAAGAAAAGCATTATTGGAGCCTATAAATACGTGAATTGCCTGTTACACCAAAGCGATATTACTTGGGTACCCATGAGTGTGGCTGAAATGCTACGAGTAGCAGGTAATGTGGGCTTTAAAATGAGTGAAAGCGAATTCTCTCGTTTTGCTCAGGGGTTTAAGAGTGGTGCGATTTCCGATGACGTGCTATTTGTTGGTTTCAAAGAGGGCAAAATGTACTTATTGCCACTCGAAGTCAAAATTGGCCAAAAGCGCAGTCATGGTAAAGGGGTGAAACAAGCCAAAGAGCTCAAGCGCTACTTAGTCGAAAACTTGTTTGGCCGTAACGATTTAGCTGGGCATTTATATCGTGGCCTTTTTGTGCGACAGATTTTAATGCAAGTGGATAAGTTCGAGTTATACAAAGTCTACGCACCTGGCTATTTTGATGAGCTTAAAGCAAACCGCGCGTGGTGGCTGCAAGGGGATTACCAAGTAGCCGATTTAGCCCAGTACCCCCAAGGTTTTATGATGGCCTTTTTTGAAAATGCCGACTACGCCAAAGAAGAGTTTGTTGTTGAAGATGACATACTGCAAATAAAGCTCCCAAGCGCCAACTTAAATAAGTTCATCAGCACGGAGTTGCAGTCGCTATTTGAAAATATTACTAGCAGCTCGCTTTGTCATATCCCCGAAGAATATATTCTCCGTGGAGACACATCCTCGGTAATTAATGACCAAAGCGAGTCACTAGAGCCAGAAGTTGCGGCCACAGAATCTACGGCTGATGATTACGAGGTTCAACAGACTGAGCTACAAAATGTAGCGGAGGTTAAGGCTCCAATTGTGGCACCTGAGGCGGCAGTTGATGAGCCACTAAAAGTATTGGTTGGTCATGAAATTAAAGATAACTCGCAAGTGCATTGGGAGCCCACTAATACCGCCAAGTTTATGAATACCAACTCAGGTATTATTGGCACCATGGGCACGGGTAAAACTCAGTGTACTAAGTCAGTGGTAACGCAGCTTTACCGTAATCAACACCAAAATGTGGATGGTAAACCAATTGGTATTCTTATTTTCGATTATAAGTCTGACTACGTTGACGAGAAGTTCCTAAATACCACCAAGGGCAAAAAGTTTAACCTTCATAAACTTCCCTATAACCCGCTGAGTTTATTTGGCGATACACCCATGTTACCAGTGCACACGGCGCGAGGCTTTTCAGAAACCATGGGTAGAGCGTTTAACTTAGGCACGAAACAGCAACTTAGACTAAGAAAGCTAATTAGCGAAGCGTATGACATGGCAGGGATCCACAAAGCGGATCAATCTACGTGGAGCAAAGCTGCGCCGACCATGGCCGATTTATGGTCGTTATTCCTCGACAGCGACCCAGCTGAAGACTCCTTATACGCTGCGCTCGAAAGCGTGTGCGAACTTGAAGTATTTGAGGATGACAACACCAAGTGCATGTCACTTTATGACCTAGTAGACGGCATTACAGTTGTAGAACTGGCTGGTTACCCGAGTGAAGTTCAAAACTTAGTGGTAGCACTCACACTCGACTTATTCTATTCACAAATGCAAAAGCAAGGTAAGCCCGAAGTGCAAGGCGACTTTAGGCAAGTGACTAAACTGGTGCTGGTGGATGAAGCAGACAACTTTATGTCGCAAAACTTTCCAAGCCTGCGAAAAATTCTAAAAGAAGGGCGTGAATATGGTGTGGGTGTGATTTTATCAACCCAAGATATTACGCATTTTAAAACCGGTGAAAACGACTATTCAGCGTACATTTTAAGCTGGATTGTGCACCGTGTGGCACAAATTAAAAACCAAGATATTAAAGGTATTTTCAATGTGGATGATAAGTCAGAGCAAGAGCTACTGATGAAAAATATCCGCGAGCTAGAAAAGCATACCAGCCTTTATATCAACGGTGAAAAGCAAATTAAGCGTATTAAAGATAAAGCGTTTTGGGAGTTATTGAGTGACGCCTAATGAATTACGTGCAGCAATATTAGGCGTTAAGCGTTGGAGCCGTGCTGATCAGCGTGCGCCTAATAAACCATTAATGATGGCTTATGCACTCGCTAAATATATTCAAGGGCACGGTCAAATGTTTAGCTATGAAGGTGAGGTTGATAGAGACGTTTACCTTTTGCTAAAGCGTTTTGGCCCTTCTCGAAAGGCCTATCATCCTGAATATCCTTTTTGGCGTTTGGTCAATGATGGTATATGGCGTATAGACAACGCAGAAGAGTGTATCCCAAGAAGTAGTAATACTGACGCTAAAAAATCCGAGTTAATAAAGCACCAAGTAACAGGTGGCTTTAGCGATGAGATTTTTATCAGCTACTAAAAAACGATACGCAACTAGCTACAGAGCTGTTAGAAACAATACTTTCCGAGAGTTTTCCTGAAAGTATTGTGCCTGAAATTACAACTCAACTTGGTTTAGAGTTTACTTTTAAGCAAGTTCAAAAACGCGATCCCAATTTTAGGCGTGAGGTGCTAAATGCCTATAACGGCAAATGTGCAATTTGTGGTTTTGATGCTCGGTTGAATGATGACTTATTTGCAATAGAAGCTGCACATATAAAATGGAAACAATTTTATGGGCCATGCTCAGTAAATAATGGGTTAGCTCTTTGCTCTATTCATCATAAAGCTTTAGATAAGGGGGTTATCACAATTACACCAGAAATGATGGTTAAAGTATCAAATGCTTTAAATGGAAGTGGAGTGGTTGAAAAATTGTTCTGGGGTTTTGATAGTAAACAAATTCAATTGCCTCGTCAGTCTAAATTTTTACCGTTAGGGTCTTATTTTGAATGGCATAGAGATAATGTTTTCAAACAAGCCAAAGCTTGAGTAGGTTTTACCAGTTAGTGTAATAATAGTTAAAAAAGGAGAACTATATGTCACCTGAGGAAATTCTTGATTCTGCCTCTCCTGAGGTTAGAGAAGTAATAATGGAAATCATTAAAATAGAAAAAGGCTACAGGCACTATCAAAACACAATAGAAGAAAAGGAAAGGCGGATTGCTTCACAAATTCAAAAGTGTATAGAAGGTAAGGCCAAATGAAACTAAAAACACTTACGCTTACTAACTATAGGCAATTTAACAGCGTAAATGCATTGCAATTCTCTATAGACCCTCAAAAGAACATTACTGTAATTCACGGTGAAAATGGTGCTGGTAAAACTTCAATTCTAAATGCTTTTAAGTGGTGCTTTTACGGTGAAGTAGACTTTGACTCAGGGACGGAAAATTTACTTAATGAGCAGTCAATAGCAGAAGCTAGTCCTGGTGACGAAGTACCGTGTGAAGTTTCTGTTAAATTTATTCATGAGAACACCCTTTATACTGCTAAACGAAAGCAACTGCATAAAAAGTATGAAGATGACAACATTGAAAAATTAGGTAGTTCATTTTTTACTTTGGAGTGGATTGATAAAGACTCTGGCGAAAAGAAAGCATCTAATAATCCTGAAACGCATATAAATCAGATTTTACCTAAATCACTTCACAGTTACTTTTTCTTCAATGGTGAAAGGATAGAAAAATTGGCTAGCTCATCTTCGTCAGGAGATATTAAACATGCGATAAAATCAATTATGGGACTTCAAATAATTGAGAGAGGCAAAAAGCATCTTGATGAATATGTGATTAATTCTTTTAGAAAAGAAATGAAATCTCATGCAAGTGAATCTGAGTTGGCTAAGGCAATGGAAATAGAAGAGAGCCTAATTGCAAAGCTGAGCAGCAAAAATGTTGAGCTGGAAAACTTGGAAAAAACACATTTGCAGTTACAAAAATCAATAAAGGAAATAGGAAACCGCCTAGAAGAAATTAAAGAATCTGCACTGCTGCAAAAAAGGCGAGATGAAATAGAAGAAAGAATTACAACAATAAGAAAAGAACTTGAAGACAACAAAGCGTCTCTTAGCCTCGAAATATCAAAGAAAGGCTTTTTAGGCTTTTTTGATAAGACTGCACAGTCTGTAAAAGATGTTCTAGACGAGAAGAGAGAAAAAGGTGAATTGCCTTATAGGATAAGAGAGCAATTTATTGATGACTTACTAGAAGATGGATATTGCATTTGCGGAACTGATATTTCAGAAGGAACTGAAGCATCATCAATGCTTAGACGATATAAATCAAAAGCTTCTTCAAAGTCTATGGAGGATGCATTTATAGAGCTTTCAGGAAGTCTGCAACACATAGAGCCGCAAAGAAAATCTCTATTTGATGCTATTAAGACACTGCAAGTAAAAAGGAAAAACTTAGATGCTGAAAGACATAAATTAATAGGTGAATTGGATACTATTTCGAATGATGTCGGAGTTATTGAACAAGCAGCGCATCTGGAAGAGCGAAGAAAAGGACTAGATCTACAAAAATATAAAACTATTGAATCTATTGGTGAAGTTAAGAGTGAAATTAAGAAGCTTGATGAGGAGCTAAAGGGAGCTGAAAAATCGAGAAAAAAATTAGCTGATAGTGAACAAGTAAAGTCTGTTGTTAAAAAGAGGTTCGACATAGCAGAAGAAAGTTCAATAGTATTAGGTAAACTCTTAGAGTCATTATCCGATAGCATAAAAACTAAATTGTCTGAACGTGTTAATGAAGTATTTCAAAGCATAATCAGAAAAAACTATTGGGCCGAAATTGACGACAACTATGCATTGCAAATATTTAAAGATATCTCTGGCAGAGGTAAACAAGTTGTAACTGAAAAGTCTACTGGCGAGAGCCAAATAACTAGTTTGGCTTTTATATCGTGTATTGTTAGCTTGGCTAAAGAAAATGAAGAAAAGTCTAATGGCCTGGCCCAAGGTGGAATTTTTCCTATCGTAATGGACTCTCCCTTCGGTTCTTTAGATGATGATTACAGAACGCTTATAGCTAAGTACGTACCGGAGTTAGCTGAGCAAATAATCGTATTTGTATCTTCTTCACAATGGAAAGGATCTGTGGAAAATGAGTTTTCAGGGGCCGTAAACTTGCACAACAGTCTGATTTATTACTCTCCTAAACTAGAGGGAGAAGAAACAGAGTTTTTAAAAAGAAGCGAGACCTTTGAAAGGACTGAAATTAGCGAGGGATACTATGACCGATAGAGTAAGAAAGCCAGAAAAATATGACTCGTTACTTAAGCTACTTAAAGATGAAGAAAAGGTATTTTCCTCGTACAAAGATATTTTAGTTTTTGCAGCATGTTTAGCTAAATCTAGAGGACAAATAAGAGAGCAATTTTCTAAATCGTCAGAGCCGATTCCAATTCATGTGTTTAATGGTGAATTTGATATAGCGGTAATGAACAGTATTGCTATAACAGAGCCAGATGAGTGCGAAGTACATTTTTTGTCAGATGACAATCACGATAGAAAAGTCCTAATCTTTGAAGAATATGCGGCAGCAGGGTTAAAAATTATTAGTGAAGAAGTTTTAGATAGAGGAAAGAGCATTCTAGACTCTTTCGTCGAGCTACTAGCTGATGAAGAAGCTGATAGCAGCGTTATCGATGATATATCCTCTTTAACACTGTAGGCGGAAGTATGAGAAAAACATTTAAATTTTCTCCAGCAATTATTCATGTAGATAGAAGAGGTAACGAAGTAAACGGACGTATTGTTTACAATATTCCTTTTCAAGAAGCACTCTCACTGTTTCCTTTTACATTCCGTAAAAATGAAGGCTACTTTGTTACGGAAGAGGAATTCCAGAATTTTGAGAAAAATAATCCCACGGATGCAATTGAGTTTTGCATTCAGGAATTAAATGTGGATGATGTATGCACTCCTCAAGAATCAGCTACCAATAATAATCAAAAACAAAATACCTGCGTTCAGAGCCATAATCCTGAATCCATAAGGGAAGATCTTATTCCTAAACTCAAGGAACTATTAGACTCTAACTTAGTGTCATGCTCTGTCAGAACGGCAAACATCATTAAAATAGCATTTGCCAACCAAACTACGCTTTATAGTGACGAGCTTACCCAAAACATTAGAACAAAGTTTGCTAACTGTGGTGAAAAGTCAGAAAAAGAAATCAGGGCATTAATTTCAGAATATGACTTAAAACAGGATCTTATTGGAAATCATCAAACATACGATGAACTTGATGATGACATGGATTTGATGCCCAAACTACTAAACCTCATAGAACAAAAAAAAGCTACTTGCTCGGTAAGAACGTCAAATATCATTAAAAATGCCGTAGAAGCCCATAACACGTTATTTAAGTCAGACCTAAGCGGTAGTTTCAAATACAAGTTTGCTCATTGCGGAAGAAAGTCGGAAGAAGAAATAAGAAACTTAATAGACGAGCACATTACTTCAGGCATTGAAAATGATGGTTCATCTTTTATTTCAGGTTGCTTTACCCAGGACTTATTAAACCTAAAGCCTGTGAAGGATGATAGGTTTTTAGCCTCTCTTTTTAGACTCTACCCCTCGGATCTGCGTTTACCTAAACTTATAGAAGAAATAATTTCTAACGCCTTTAATAGTGCTCCGAATTTGGCTTATTGCCAATATTTAGTCCTTAAAGACCTAATTTTGAGTGATTCAAAATTTATAAATATAAATTCTGAAGAGATCACTGTTAATACTTTTAGAGAAGCTTTAGAAGACATATACAAGCTAAACTCTGCTGAAGAAATCAAATTGGAATTGTCAGACCTGTTAAATGGTGTGTGCATACAAGATTCGACATATAAACAGATCGAGGCCATATATCTAGCTCAACTAGACACAATCCGTAACTGCGACATTTCAGACTACCAAGCGTTGAGAAAGCTCATACCAGAGGCAGTTTTTAAAAATGAAAGAGGAGTTGGTTGTATTGTAGGACGATTATTAGCCACAGAAAAATTGACTCTTGAGGAGTTAGGTGAGATTTACGGAGTAACCAGAGAAAGAATTAGGCAAATTGAAAAAGCCACAACAAGCAAATTACTCCTATCAAAAACAGCGTATTGCTGGCTTTTACTTGAAATGTTTTTGTCCAGGCAAAGTGAATATTTAAAGAAGTCATTAGCAATAAAATCTGGAATCATTCATAAAAATCAAGTTGAAGACCTATTTGAATCATTTCCTAGCTGGGTTAAAAACCTATTAAGAATAAAGGATGGCTATCAAAGTGCCTTAAGTGCAGTTAGCACACGTCGTAATGATTTCTTCGTTTTAGAGAACTTCTTTGAGTATTACGAAAGCAAAATAGAAAATTCAGCTTGGTTTAAACATATTTGTGAAGTTCTATCATTAACTCATACAACTAATGCTGAAATAAAAAGTTTAGCGCCTTTTTTAAGCGAAGAAGCAATTACTTTTTTTAAATCTAATAAGCAGACGTTATCTATAGAAAAGTCTATAGAAGATATTTGTGCTAGCGTTGTTAACTTTCACGGATATCCGATGAAAATGGAAGAGGTCTATTCTAAGTATAGTGATGAAGTCCGTGACCCCAGAGATATGCGGACTGTGGCTAATATTATTATGGACTCAGAGCAGTTTTTGATAATGGATCGTGGGACGTACGGAACATATGATATTTTACCTTTTAAAGGTGATGTCGTTAAAAGGATTCGTGATTTATCTTTTAGTCATCTTAGCTCAAACCTTGAAAAGAAATATATTTCAGCGGCCGACTTGCATAAGATATTATCTAGTCGTGTTGCTATAGATAAAGTGTCCCGATATGCCATATATGGCATATTACAAGACGATAAGAGGTTTTATTGTCATCGATATGGACTGAAAATTGGCCTAAGCAGTAACTTCTCAGAAAGTGATTTGATCGCATTCGGAGAAATTTTAACTAACTCTTTGTTGAAGTGTGGGCCTTTGTCTGTAAAAGACATGCAAATTCAAGCGAATCAAATAGGAGATTATCACGACCAAACTATAGTTACAGAGCTTGCGCGAAGTAACCATATTGTAAGGTTAGAACGTGGTTTATATGGCTTAATTGGTAAGCATATAAGTATCTTAGACTTAGCCTGTGCTGAATATATTAGCTTGTTTTATTTACAGAAAAAGAATAGAACAATTCATTTTATATTGGAAAAAATAGAAAAGTTCCACAAAAAGTTAGAGTACGAAACTCTATTAGACTACCTAAGAAAGAATTCAGTTAACATTGAAGTTTCCGATGACTTTTTGAAAATAACTAGTCCTATTGAATTAAGCTCTTGGACTCCATCTTTCCACGCAATTTCAAACCTATCAGAAATTCAAAGTCGCATTAGAGAAATCCATAGAGAATTGACGCTACAAGACGATCAGGAAGACGAAGGATTAAACTCTTCAGCAATAATTAAGGAGTTAGGGTTTTAATGAGTTTTAAAAAACTAAAACTGCCTTATTCAATTAAAACGACTAAAGAAAACCCTAACGATTCGCTTTTTGAACCTCTTTTAAGCAATTCATTATCTTACAAGGTTGCTGTAGGTTACTTTTCATCGAAGTGGATAAAGGATGTAGCAGAAGGAATCGCCAACTTAGCTTCGAATGGAGGTAAAGCATACTGGCTTATATCTCCACAACTTTCTAAATCCGACTATGAAGCCCTAATCTCAGGAAGTAATAGTGACTCATATAGAGAACGAATTTTTAAGCAGAGTTTTCAAGAGCTATATTCGTCTTTAAAAGATGATACTTTAGCTGCTATTAGCTGGTTAATTGCTGATGGAATTCTAAATTTTAAAATAGCAATACCATGCAATAATCTAGACGGTATCATGCACGCCAAAATGGGGGTTTTTGAAGACGAAAATGGTAATAAAGTTGCCTTTTCAGGATCGTACAACTTAACTGGAGCTTCAAAAGGAAATTGGGAACGAATTGATATCTTTACCTCTTATTCCAGTGAAGAATCTGAAGCCAGACTCAAAGATATAGAAGTTGACTTTGATGAAATGTGGGAGGGAAAAGATAGCAACCTAAAAGTATATACGCCTTCGGATGCGTCGTTAGCACCTTACATAGAGTTTACTCAGTTGAACCCCAGGCCCTACCGCTTAAAGATGAAGTATTCAATTCCCAAGCATTTTCTAGACGATAATGGGGAGCTGAGAAGCTATCAAACAGACGCTGTAAACAGATGGTTTAAGGCGAATGGGAGAGGTATATTTTGTATGGCTACAGGAGCGGGAAAAACGGTGACCGCTCTCTCCGCCGTGACGAAACTCGCAGCACACACAAACAGTAAAAATAGCACTTTATTCGTTTTAATCGTTGTTCCTTATACCCACCTCGCAAAGCAATGGTGTACAGAAGCAGAAGCATTTGGATTTAGCCCAATTAGATGTTTTGGTGGAGTTACAAAGTGGGAAGGGCAACTTGTACAAAGTTTAACTTCTTCAATTATTCAGCATTCTGGCGTCACCTTAGCTATATGCACTAATGCCACCTTTACCTCTAATTCATTTAGGCGGTTTGATACGTATTTCAGCAAAATGCCGTCCTTATTGGTTGCAGATGAGATGCATAACTTAGGTTCATCTGAAGGATTAAAAAGGCTACCAAATACTAGTCATTATAGGCTTGGATTATCCGCAACTCCCCATAGACATAATGACGAAGAAGGCACAGATGCACTATATAAATACTTCGGAGATGAGGTTATAAACTTTACTCTTGAGGACGCAATAAATAATAAATGTTTAACGAAATACTTTTATTGCCCAACACTCATCGAATTTACAGATGAAGAATGGGAAGACTATAAAGAACTTTCACGTCAAATTTCAAGGTTGATTAATTTCGGAAAAAATGGAGAGGTGAAAGTTTCAGAATTAGCTAAAACTCTTCTTTTAAAACGAGCTAGATTAATTAACTCAATGGAAAATAAATACAAAATTTTTTTTCAGCAAGTACGAGACGTTGGTTTAAAAAAGCACACTCTAATTTATGTAGGTGATACTAGTGAGGGAGATCTAAGAGCTGTTGAATACGTGGTAAAAGAATTAGGCACAACCTATGGTGTTCCATGTAATAAGTTTACAGCAGAAACGGACTTAGACGAGAGAAGTGCCTTATTAGACAACTTTGATAAAGGGGAAACCGACGTCATTGTTGCGATTAAGTGCTTAGATGAAGGTGTAGATGTTCCATCAACCCAACATGCCCATATATTAGCTTCTTCAACAAATCCTAGAGAATATATTCAAAGAAGAGGCAGGGTATTAAGAAAATCCCCAAATAAAGAGTTCGCTTATATACATGACTATATTGCAGTTCCTCCAAATTTTGATATGGATGGCTTCTCACCGGAAGATTTAAAAATATTTAAGAATTTATTTAGAAGAGAGTTGGCTAGAATCGAAGAGTTTGCTCAGCTAGCTATGAATTATGGGGATACCTTAGAGCTTTTTTCCAGCATTAGGAAGAAATTTGATATTTAAATCAGTGCGGCTACAAGTCATAAAGGGAGTTGTATGCAACATGCGAAGAACGACTCGCAACACCTAGCCCAAATTAAACTGGTAGTGACAGCTCGAAACGGGTAACTGCCAGACAAAATCTGAGCTGGTACAACTTAAAAGTCACATACTCACCTGTGAGGTGGTTAAATTTTTTGTTATGACTAATCTATTCTAGAGTGCGTTAATTAATGTTCTAAGCTCACTTTGATTTCTTAAAGCAGATACCCCATCCTCAACATGCGCTGCCCAAGCGGTTTGTAATTCTTTATCAGAGTACTCAGGGTAGCGCTGTTTTAGGAGCAATTCAGTCACTTTCTGGGTCTTACCCAGCCAAGTGTGTTTATCAAGTTTTAGGCTACCAGAGAGTTTATAGTCACTTTCTTTATCAAACATAAAGCCTTTCTCTACAGAGCGGAAAAAGGCAATGCGGGCCGCAATATTGGGAGTCACCCCAGTTTTGGCTTTTAAGTTGTGTAGCTGATCTTCAACTGACTTTTTAAGCCACATGGTCTGTGGGAGCATTATACTGCCTCCTTTGCTAACTCAGCCCAAAAGTACCCTTCCCGCAAGGTTGAGCAGCTGGTTGCCTGGTTAAATTCGATTTCAAACGCGTGTGACACTTGGTGCTCAATGGCATTGTAAAAGTCTTGGTCTACTTCGGTGTCGGTTGAAAGCAGTATCACCTGCTCACTGGCTTCTGGGAAGTAGTGTTTAATTAACTTATCGCGGTGCTTAGAATCGAGCCTTCCGAGTGGAGTATCCACAACCACAGGCAGTACTTTTCCAGAGAGCTTACCGAGGGCTTCAAGAATAGCAAAGGCAAAGATTTGCTTTTCACCCGCCGACATCGATTTGCGATTAATCACCGCGCCTTGGGCGTCTACCAAGTTTACATCAAAGTTTTGCGGGTCAATTTTAGCCGATAGTTTAAGATCTTCTTTGCGGGCAAGCTTTCGGTATGCGGTTACAAAAAGCTCTTCTAATTGAGTAACCCTAAGCTTGGTTAACGCGGTTTTAAAGTCATCCAGCACATATTGGCTTTGCTGTACGCGATGTACGGCTTTATCGGCTGAGTGGTTATTTTTGAGCTTGGCATAGAATTTTTCTAAGCGCTTGGCTAACTCTAGCTCTTTGGTTTTAAGCGTTTTAGCCTTAAGCAGCTCGCTGATATATTCTTTGCTCACGGTATCACGTTCTTTTTCCAGTGCACGCAGGCCTTCGTACAGCTCTTTTAAATCGGCGGCATCCGGTGCACGCTCAATATTAATAGACAGTGAACTAAGTTTATCTTGTACTTGCTCAAGTGCTGTCGATAGCTCTTTCAGTAAACGCTGCGACTGTTGGCCTTCTTTAAATTGTGCTTGGATTAAAGCAAACTCTGAGTCAGAAATATCAAGCTCTGGGCTAGCCATGCCATATTCGGCGGTTAGTTGGCCAAAGTAGCTATTGATGGTGGCCATAATATCGCTAGATTGTTCATCAAAGTCAGCTGCAATTTTATCCTGTAGTGCAGGCAGCGCTTGGTTAAGCTCGCTGCCAAAAGCCTTCGCTTGCTTAATCTTTTGATCTTCACTGAGCTGATCAATTAACCCTTGCATGGCATTAGGTGCAAGCGCCATCGGCAAAGTACCGCTGAGCTCATGACGAATTTTGCTAGTGAGCTCTTTTTCTAGCTCGTACAAGTCGTTAATTTTTGCTTGCTCTTGCTCTTTGGTTTCAGCCCACGCGCCACCTTGGGATTGTATTTCAGCTTCTTTATTAGCGATTTTACTCTTAATATCAGTAAGAATACTGCCAAGTTCGTCGATTTTTACCCGGGTTGCCTCAACATCACGGGTAATGGTGCGTTTTTCATCTTCGGCAGCCTGGATTTTTTTACGGGTATCTTTGTCTGCTGCTTCTGCGCCTAAGCCTTTGAGGTAGATATCTAAATCGGTATTTAAGCGATTAATGATGTCGATACCCAGTAGCTTTTGCACCGCCTCTTTAAGGTAGGTGCCGGTGTCATCCTCAGCAAGCTCTGCGATTTTCTCACCATCGAAGAAAAATAGGTCACCAATTCCAGGGGGAACTAACTCATGCAAGAACGCTTGAACTTGGTCGTTTGTTAGTGCTTCATCTACCACACCATTCACTTTAAGCGTTAGCTTTTCTTCGCTCTCGGCCTGCCACGTACGAGTGATTTCGTATAGCTTATGCTCACCTTGATGGGTATGAGTGAAGCTGAGCTTGATAGCGGCCTCGGCATTTGGGTCTTCTTTTGTTGCAGCGTTATTGGTTTGCTCATTTAAATACGCTTGGTAATCTTTTTTGGTGATCACCGTGCCTAAGGCTCGTCTGCCTAATAATGCCAAGCGAATGGCCGTTAAAATTGAGGTTTTGCCAGCACCATTTAAGCCACCAAACAAAATAATAGGGCGTTCAAACACCCCTTGTTTACGGGGCGTCAACTCAATGGTGGTTTCGCCATTAAAAACACGGAAGTTATTTAGGGTGAGTGTTTTGAATATCATGATATCCCCTCCATGTTCAATAGCTTATTAAGCTGTTTGAGTTCGTCCTCTAGGGCCTTAACTTCATTACTTTGGCGCATTTGGCTTTGCCTGATCTCTAAGTTGGAGGCGATGATTGCTTCGGCACTTTCCCAGTCTTGCTGGATCAGGCGACCGATACGGCCAAAAATACCGGTACGGCGGGCGAGGCCACTCATCTCACGCTCCACATCAATCAGCTTTCTGATCATATGTGCAGAAACACCATATTGTGGCGCAAGCTTATTTATCAGCTCGCCTTCTGTTAGACTGAACTGGTTGGCATCATCAATGGTCCAGTCTAGTTCAATGCCGAGCACCTCTCTTACGATGTTTGGCAAAGAGTCTTCCCAGTCGGGTTCGTTCGGGTCGTTTAACCACTCATGCCTCACCGCATGAAGCTCGGGCACGGTAATGAGCTCCATATTATGGCCTTGGTCATTAAAGCGTTTTTGCATTGTTAGCAACATGCGCATTGCTAGCTTTCGGTACTCTAAAAGATACGGGCCCGTAGTGTAGTCGTCTGTAAGTACACGCTCTTTATCTTCTTTAAGAGTTTTAAACGCTAAGCGGCCGTCACGGCGAATATGGTTCCGGTATTTCTTTTTTAACTTTGGCGATGTGCTGCGAGAAAGAATATTTCTAAACTTGAGTAGCGGCTCCATCCATTGTTCACCGTTCTGGATTAGGCTTTCCATTGCTCTATCTTTGGTGACTACAGTACATGTCCAACACCCAAAGCGTGAGTTGCCACATGACGGTGTGGTTTCGTCTATGACCAGCGGACACTCGCCTTGGCCTGATGAATCCTTATATAAATTCCATAATGTTAGGTTCTTGCCACCCCATGGCGCTTCCCACTCTAGGTCGTACTTATCGAACCACTTGTTACGCGTGCCATACGGGCCTTCTTGAGTTTGAAGGTGGCAAAGGCGTAGTATTTTCCATACATCATCAACGCTCCAGGTATCGATAGGCGTATAAATGAAAGCGTTGGCGAGTGTGGTATGCACAGCTAAATCTGAACCATCAATTTTGTGCTTTTTTATCACTTGAGCACGTGAGGCACTCTCTTGCGAGCGAGACCCAAGCACCACAATGACTTCATCATATTCGCTAACGCGCTCTTTGATAAACGTGCTTACAGGGTCTATTTTCATGCGCTCTGTACACCAACGGAAATTACGAGTTGGCGCGGGATAGCCTTTGCCTAGCAAGTTAGCCCAGAAGGTATTGTTAGATTTAGGTACAACTTTGTGCGATGTGATCGGTAAGCCTTCGCGTTTTGCACCCTCTTCTATAAGTTTAAGAGACTTATTTACATGGTCGACGACCATAGGAGTCTCTACCAGGGTGTCTGATGCCACAACAAACACCGGCTTATGGCGATCTTCTGGCTTTAGACCAAGCAATGCGAAATAGACTAAGGTCATGACTGCTGATGAGTCTTTACCACCACTGTAACCTATTACCCATGGGCGTTTATCGGCCATATACACACGTTGTGTGTCGGCGACAAATTCACTTAGTTGGCGTCCTGAAAATTTCTCTTCTTCGATAAAGTCGATGTAATCATCTAAATCGAACTGGTTTAATAATGTCATGTGTTCAGCAATTCTTTTTCTTTAGCCAGCTCTTCAGCTGAGGGCGTTAAGCCTATTTGTTTTTTTATTTCTATGGCTGTCAAAAATATGTTTGATACCGCTTTGGAGAGTCTGCCGTGATTCATTGCACGGTTTTTCCAAGCAGGATTCGCTTTACGCCAGTCTATTGTCTGCAGCTGATTGTAACATTTACTTTGGTGCGACTCACTGAGTTTCAATAAGTCATGCCCCACTATGGCTAGTGCTTGCAGGCCGATACCATGTGCGCAGATGTATTCTTGACGAAGCTCAGCTGCTGAAAGCTGTTTGTTTTGTACTTGCAGCCACTCCGGCATATATTGATTGAGTTTACGCCAAAACGAGACGGCAACTTTCCTTTCTGTTTCACTAAACCCTTCTTTGGTGCCTTTACCAAACAGTGCTTTATTAGCTTGTTTAATACCGCTCAGTGTAAATAACTTACTACTTTTTGAGGCTATTGTAGAACGCTCAAATTCGGTGAAGCCGATGAATGGCTCACATTCGAGGGCCAAGTATCGTGCTAATTCCGCTGCTTGATCTCGATGATCATAGAGAGTGGATAATGAAGCGCTCGGTCTTACTGCATATTTATTTAAATCAGCAAACATTTGCTGGCTTCGCTTTAAACCTTCATCAACAAAGAATAAAACGGCGATATTATCCTGGCATAGCTCGGGGCGCTCTTTAATCGCCTCTTCGATGGCCGCTCGACGATGTTGACCATCATTAATTAGTATTTGAGCATCCATGGGCACTTTGAGCATACCCAAATTACTGCTGGAGTCGGCAGCGACAAAGCTCACCTCGGCACCTACTGAGGCGGTAATAGCCGAAAAAACATAATCTTTTGGTGAATCGACCAGGTATTTGGCCATCTCCGGAATACGATTTTTATTTAAAGTACGTTGTGCGCGAAGCTCTACAGGCACTTCTTCCTCATCATAAACAAAGATTCTAGGGATTAATCGTAGAGGGCAGGTAGCTATATAGAAGGGCTTACCAGCTTGCTGTCCACGCACAGCTGGAAAGCTATAACTGTAGTTATTATCGAGATCACTCATGTTGATGAACTCTATTATTGCAAATTACGTAATATTATTACGGTAATTACGTAATAACTCCAGTCTTTTTTGTTGTTCGCGTGAAATAAAATAGGGGCACTTAATCTTTAATTTTCACAAACCTTGAACCTTGTAATTTCACACCCCAGTAAGCAAATACTTTTTGCAGCACATTCCAGTCTGGCCACTGCTCTTTGGGCACTCCTTTTAACATATCAGCGAGTTTCGCATCGAAGCGCAGCTGCGCTTTATGCTCTTTTGAATTAGGTGTTAGGTAAGGCAGCTTGGAATACAATGGCTGCAGCGGGTACTCGTCTCCATAAAAGAAGTAATCAATATCCTGCTCAACAAGCTTTACTTTTATACGTTGGGTTAGGAGCGGCAACTTTTTATTAAAATCGTCGTATTTTAACAAGGTTACCTTGCCCGAACGCATATGTATTTTTACTAGATCAACATCATCGATATCGCCATAAAGTTGTGCGGCACAGCCGATGTAAACGCGCAAAATGGCAGGTAGCTGATTCAGCTTATGGCTTGGTAATATGTAAGAGTGGTTGTCAAATAGCTCGCCAATTTCTAGCTGTGCGAAAGCTGCATAGCAGGCATCACCGATATTTTGTGGCGAAGAAATAGAAAATAATAACGCAGTTGCCTCCTCAAGAGCCTGCTGATAGCCAGTAAAATGGGCTTTTAAATCACGTAATAAACGTGCTGGCATATGGCTTTTTGGCTTACGCTTGCCAAATTGGCTTAGTGCGAGGTAGACCAATAAGTCATTACGACGCTTTTTTTGTGCTTGCGCAAACTCAGTTTGGTCATAGTAGTTTTGTAAAAGTGAAAAAGCTTTGTTGTGGCTGCTTAAAGCTCGTCGCAATACATTACTTTGTTCAAACTCATCGTTAGCAGGTATACGCCCAAGGTGTAGGCAATGGTGCCAAAAATTATCGAGCAATTCTTGATGCTTTTCGTACAAGGATTGTTGTTGACGTTGTGGTAGCGTTTTAGGTTTTGGCCTGTGGGTAACATGGCGCCAATTATAGTTTTTAAACTGCAACTCTAAATGGTGCGCTTCTTCCAGCTGAGAGCACTTAAATACTGCAATAATACCTTGGCCAAAAGGGGTAGTCTTAACGTTTAAAACTTGCTCTATATAATGCCTTATTTGCGCTTGGCTGAAGTACTTTTGAAAGGTATTTCGGTGCGTTATTACTCCGTCTCTGTATGGCTTAAAATGCTCCTGTTTAGCCTCATTAGCCAGCATAACCGAAACCAACAATAGCTTATGCGCATGGGTAAAGGCTTGTTTAAGCGTTTCTGCGCGCTCGCTTTCATCTTCAATTACATTTAGTACAAAACCCAAGTTAACAATATCGCTGTTTACCTTGTTGCCTCCGGGTCGGTGTACTGGATCCCATGCGTTTATATTTAAGCCGTGCGCTTCAAGCTCGGTTGCATCATCACCTAGGCCACAACCGTAATCTAAAATAGAGTAATCGCCATCAAGGTATCCGTACTTCGCTAACTTTTGAAAGGGAGCTGATAGCCTATCCCTGGTAATGGCGGTTAAATGCCGTTGAATATCATTTATTGTGCAAGAGGCTTGAGGCGCTACGCTATGTGCTTCTTGATAAAGATGCAAGCGGCCTTGCTCGTCTAACTGATAGCCTTTTTCTTTAATAAGTTTCAGCCACTGTTTTTTAAATCCAATGCGACGCGTGTTTTCATATAAACCTGCTTTTAATCCCTCCTCGGTAATAGCGCAGAACTCCGCATATTTTGGGTATAAATCGCCGACAAACGTCTCTTTACGATGTAATATAGGTGGATTATCAGAATCTTGGTATTGAGTGCAGTGGCTATGTCCATCAAGCAAATCAATGGTTAAGCTCTGCGCTAGAGCAGGGTAGGCATAGGTATCAAAATCAGGATAGTGAAGAAAAGATAACTTAAAGTCACGCTTAAATAGCTTTATAACATTCCACTGGTGTGCTGTAGCGACACTGTCAGCGGTCAGTTCGATAAAAGCGAGTAATTCGTTAGGTAATGCGCTTTGCAAAGCACTGCGATGTAGGTAGATTGCCGTCGGCAACCTTTTCCCAATTCCTAGGTCTTTTAAAAGGCTTTTATAGTGATGAAATTCCATTTCAACCCCGGATAAGTTAAAGGTCAGTGTGAACGCTGAGACTATTTATGAGATATACGTGTAGGTAACCGATAAAAATAGGCGTTGCCGCGTTTTTCGAATGTAAACTCACCTCTTTCCCTGCGGTGCATTAGCTCACAGGCACTGATTTTTAAAGCTTTTTGAGCCTCTTTGCTGCTAAGCCATTGTTCGTTTTTTCGGTCACTCATTTTTATTCCACCACCTTTAAGGTACGGTACTCGTCGTAGGCGAATTGGTCGGTCATGCCGCTGATGTGGTCTTGAATGAGCCGACAGCGGTGGTAAAACTCGTACAGGTGAAAGTGTTCGGCGTTTTTATCCAGTGCGGCAACGGCTTTTTCATAAACGTTGAGGTATTTCCCCGAGAGTTTCTTCACCATGCGTGTGGCAATTAAAAAGTCTTTATGGTGGCTAAGTACTTGGGTGAATTGCTCGTGCTCTAAATCGAGTAGCACTTGGTATTCATCGAGCAGACCAGAGATGATTTTATAGCCTTGTAGCTCGAGCTTTTCAACTTCGGGATGACAAAATACGCGTTCACGAGCGACTGTTTTCAAAGCATCGGTAATGGCTTGGTGGTGGCTGCCATCTTCGATTAATGAGGCGTTGAGGGTGCCGGCGTACACCTGCTCTATGTTGTCTTTAAAGCGCGTTGCCGCATGCTCAACCAACGGGTGTAAGAGTTTTACACGCAGATATATGAAAAAGGTGTTGTTGTAGTTGAACTCGGCCTCATCTGCTTTTTGTCGGGCAAACTCGCAGGCTTTGGCCACCAGGTCGCTGTAACCTTGCTCTGCGGTATCCAGTGCTCCCAGCCTTTGGCGATAAGCGTCATCTAAGTAGTGCACCAATTTTTCCACCGAGAGTATGCCTTTTTCTACCGCGTCTTCCATATCGGCTAAGCAATAAGCGATGTCGTCGGCGGCTTCCATAATGTAGCTGGCGGGGTGACGACAGCCATTATCCATTTCTAAGGCATCACCCAATTGAGCGATGAACGCGGCCTCGCTGTGGTAAAAGCCGACTTTTTTCATAAGGTAGCTTTTATCTTCAGGCCGCGCGTCTTTCGCCATAGTGCCGGGGCGAGTGTATTTAAGAATGGCCGCTATTTGGCTGTAACTTAAGTTCAGCGCTAACAGCGAGTGAACTGCGCGGATCGCTTGTGCGTTGCCTTCGAAGCTTTGTAAATCAAGCAGTAGTTCGTGCTTTAGCGGGTGTGTTTGCGCAAGCGTCGGCAACGGGCCAAAGCGTTGCTGCAGGTAGCGGCTAAACCAGTGGTTGATGGCGGCCTCACCAAAATGGCCAAAGGCCGGATTACCTATATCGTGCATCAAACAAGCCATTTCCACCAAGGTCTCAAAGGGCCGCTCCATGTCGGTGAGGCCATAGTGTGCACGCTCTTGTGCATTGAGCTTAGAAAACAGTTTTTGCACAATAAAGCGGCCGTTTTGCTGTACCTCAAGGGAGTGGGTGAGGCGCGAGCGCACGGCAGCATTGCGCTCTAATGGAAATACCTGAGTCTTTTGCTGCAACCGACGTATGCCGGAGGAGTTGATGATGCGGCCGCGATCGCTCTCTAAGCTGGTATGCAAAGTTTTCAGCGGGTTCACTTGGCGTGCGGTGTTTATTTTTGTAGTAAAATCCATACGTCCGCCTCAGTAGTCAATTGATTTCTATAGTATGCTTTCTGATATCACATTGACATATGTTGTTTTATATTTCTAACCTGCGGCACTAATTGATAGCAAGAGCCACAATCTATAATATTGTACCTTCAAAAGGAATTTAAAAAGGATTTTATATGTTAAAGGTACATGTTTGGTTACCACACGGAGAAATGGTGGGCCATGCTTCACTTTCATTTGGTACAACCTATGTTAGTTTTTGGCCAGCAGAAGGGGCTGGGAAAAAGGACTTGAAGGTGAAACGAAGACAGCCGGGTCACTTTATGGATGCAATAGATGAGGACATCCGCAGTGAAGGCGGGCGAAAACCACATACCATTACTCTTCACAACGTGGACACTCAATCTTTAGCTAAATATGTTCTGCAACTCCAGCAAGAAGTACCTCAATACCAACTCGCACGTTTCAATTGCTCGCATTTAGTAGCGGATTGCTTGAAGGTCGCTTGTGGCAAAGAGCCTTCATTTAAGCCCTCGGCGCAAGGGTATGGACGACTGGCGGGTACTCTTGGACGAGGCATCTGGACTCCCCATGAAATTCTGCGATATGCTAGCGAGCTTGCAAGTGACAAGGTAGCTTAAATGCAGTTAATTTACGATAAAGACTACAATTATAGATTAGGCTTATTGCAGTACTTGCACCCCTTTGAAGGAGAAAAGTTCTCTCAGGTCTTGTCGATGGTTAATGACTTAGGGTTAAGTGTTATAAGTCCCAACTCTATGGTTTCGGAGGAGACGATTGATGAGTACTTGAATGAATTAATGCGATTAAAAGTTCGAAATAAAGAGTTTGTTTTTCGTGCTTTAGAAGTTCCTAAAATTCCGTTTATTAGCTTCAATTACCTACACAAAAAAATACTTAAGCCTATGCGATTGGCGGTAGCCGGAACACTTCTCGGTGCCGAGCAAGCGTTAGAATCGGGTGGGGTAATGTGGAATTTGTCCGGTGGTTTCCATCATGCCAGCTATCAGTTTATGCAAGGCTTTTGTATTTATAATGATATTGCTATAGCCCACCAACAGTTAATCAAAAATGGTCGACTAAGCACTGATGACAAGGTGCTTATTATTGATGTTGATGCCCATCATGGAAACGGGAACGCGTTTAGCTTCCGTGAGCAGACTAATGTGCATTTGCTCGATGTTTATAACGAAGACATTTATCCCTTATCTGGTTTCACGCGGGAACAAGTGGATTTTCCAGTTCCTCTAACCAGTGGCACTTTGGGGGAGGAATATTTAGCAAGGCTGTCGAGTGCCCTAGAGATTACCGACAGTGATTATGCGCTGGCATTTATTGTGGCGGGGACAGATGTACTTGCAGAAGATAAGCTGGGGGGATTAGGACTCAGTGTTGAAGATGTTGCTGCCCGGGAAAAAATGATTTTAGAGCACTTGCAAAAGCATAAAATCCCAGCAGTTGTAACTGGAGGGGGTGGGTACTCCAAACAAAGCGCAAAAGCCGTGAGTGCAGCCATCAGGGCGTGCGCATCGTTGTAAAATATCGCAAACGTATCTCTTTATTCAGAAACTAGTGTGCACTCAACCTAGCCCACGGCACGTTGGTACGTGGGCAAATCGAAAAACAGCGAGCTCATATTGGCAATGCGCTTCAATGCTGCTTTTTCTTGGTCCTGCCATTGCGGCACTTGCGTGCGGCTTTCACAGCAAAGCATCCCTCTTGGCTCGAAGTTATCGTGCAGCACGTAATCAAGCAAAGAGTAAAAGCCACATGGCTCAAAGTAGCCTGCGACCATGTGTTTGGTAAACGGGTGGTGACGCACATCCTCAATGGCAAGGAAATCATGGCTGAATAGCGCAGAAAAATAAGCCTGGGCTGTATCTTGGCCAATAACCCCGCCGTCAGAATAGGCGCCGGTGTGTTTATCAAATTTAGCGATGCACACAATACTTGAGGTGTTTTCATTGGCCACCCACAGGCTTACTACATCGGCTTGGGGAACATGCTCTGCTGCAGTATGAACTATCTTTTGCAGCTTTTCTATGTGGCTTAAACCTGGGTTAGTTAAAGCCAAGTTAAGTTGAAATAAATCAACCATTTACCACTCTCCTCACAACAAAAACGTTGTGACTATGCCCTATCTTGCTCCGCACGCTAGATGCGTAACTGGAACTTTACTGCGCCAGTGTGAGTCACTGACAATTATTTAGTATAGGCACCACACGGCGTTGTAGCCTGACTATTTTTGCACATTCGCTCAATACCACGCGCACCAGTGAATAATACGCAGGCACTAACGTTTTGGTTTCTCGTCATCGAGCGGGCCGGCGCCAATATCCACTTTTTCTTCGCTTGGCTTGAAGTCAGGGTCTAGCGAAAGATTAGCAAAAGGGTTCGACTTTTTGTCTTTGTCTTTGTCTTTGTCTTTGTCTTTGTTCTCGTCTCCGTCTTCAGCACTGGTTTTTTCTGGCTCCGAGTCATCAGAGAGAGCTTCTTCACTTTGCTGGTCTTGCTCTGAAAGCGCAGATTCTAACTCCGCAAGCGCGTCATCAAGGCTTTGACTGTTACCATCGTCAATATCTAGCGCCAACTCTTCATCGCTTGATGATGTTTGCCCTTGTGTGGCTGTGCTTTGGGGCTCAATAATTGGTGGCTCTGGCTCTGGCTCTGGCTCTGGCTCTGGCTCTGGCTCTAGCTCTGGCTCAGGCTCTAGCTCTGGCTCAGGGGTCTCTAACAAGGGTTGTGACGGATCAAAGTCGTCAAATGGGTCATCCCCTTGGCAGGAACCCTCGTGGCTCTGCGGCGAGCTTGATGCAGGCGACTCTATGGCAGAAGTAGATGATGCTTGCTCATCGGAACTTGGGTCGGACTCGCCACCTGCACGTTTATTGGCGGCCTCTAAAAACGCCATAAACTCCTCATCACTCATATTCGACCAGTCTTTGCTACTGCTGTCACTGCTCGGCTCTGGAGTTTGCTCTTGTTGCTCCGTTGCAGGTGTCGGTTCGGGAGTCGGCGCGGGTGCCGAGTCCTTAATAGGGTGCGCTGTATCGTCCGAGTTGGGTGCGTCGTCTTTGCGTTTGAACGGGTGAATTTCTGCGCTCTTGCTTGCTCCTTCCGGATCGCTGTGGCGAGGCTCTGCGGCAGGTTTGGGCATCGGCGCCACGTTCTCTGCGGGCACCTCTGGGCGAGGTGTATCTTCTTGTGCAGCGCTTGGTTGAGGCTTAGGCTCCGTGCGCGGCTCAGATTTTGGTGGCTGCACGGGCGTCTCGATTAACGGCTTGGTTGAAGACGCGCCTAGCGCGGCGTTGCTTCCTTGCGCAAGCAATTGCTTCACCTTGTCGACTAGGTTAGAACATTGTTGGGCGTCGAAGCTTTCAACACTGTAGCTAAGAATGTAGTCTACCAAGTCTTCACGCTGCATCACCAACGCAGGCAAATCAGATTTGAATAAAGCGTTGTTACTAAACAGTACCAGTAAGTTAACCTGTTGCTCTTGTATGTCCAGTACTTTAGCTAGCGCGCCAGCCTGAGCCTTGAGCTCGGTGATCGGGTTATCAAACTTGATTTCTTCATCGCCGTTTCGGGCGGTCCATTCTTGAGCGTGCTCGCCGCCAAAAATATCGCCTTCTTGGTTTGGTCGCGCCACGATAAACACGCCGTACGGGCTAATATATAACTGCTCGATGGCTGACGATTTGGCTTTTGGACCCACCAGTACAGGGACCGAAGAAAAGCGTTTATAAACTTGTGGGTCGAGCGTGTCAGGCTGCTTACCGGTGACCTTTTGCCACATCTTTTTGTAATTAACCTGTTTCTTAGGTAGCTTCGGCACAGGAATGGCTTTGATAGCCGCTGTCTTTTTCGGCTTCACAGCTTTACCTTGGCTGCTGCGGTTGCTGCGAATAAAAATCAGCAACGTAATTAGCATGGCAATAAGCACCAAGGCTATTAATGCAGGGAAAATCAAGCCAACGAAGGGTGAACTGGGCTCTGAGGGTTGGCTTTGTACTGGGGCTGGAGCCACCTTTTTCGCTGTCACCGGAGCTGTTTTTGGCGCGGTGGCTTTTGTTTTCTCTGCCTTCGCTTGTTTTGCAGCCTCTTCGGCGGCACGCTGCTCGACAATAGTAAGCTGCGGCTCAGAGGTGGTTACTGTTGGTTCGGCCTCAGGTCTTTGCTCTTTTAGCACCTTCTTAGGTTTACTGGCTACTTCCTGAGGCTGAGATTGGTCATTTTCGGGCTTTGAGGTCGCTTTCGCTTGCGGTGTGCGCTTTTCTATATTCTTACAATTGGCATCGTAATCTCGTTTGGCACTGCGATAACTTGGGTGCGTGCGAGAATGATCAAACTGCGCCATTTGCTGCTTCAAAAGAATACACATGGCACTGTTATACTCGCGGGCACTGCTTTGAGTGCTCGCAAGGCTCAAGGTTAGGAATAAGACGAAATACGCGAATCTCATTTTATAAACATGGGTAAACAAGGTGTTATCTACACGTAGTCTAAAGCTTGTGGCCACATTTAGCTATAGCCAAAAAGCGCGATTCGCAATCATACTGAATAGTTGATGAATTTTTCGCCTTTTTCAGGTCAGTGAATAGGGGATTCCAACCAATGCTGAATGATGGTTGGATTGTTTTGATACTTCTCAGGGTGCTGAATAATGGACTCCAATAGCGCCAGCTCTTTGGCATAATGCGTTTCTACATCAGGCACTTTTGATAACAGGCAAAATAGATAATCCGCAAACCCAGGCTTTGCCGGGCGCTGCTCTGTGGCCATGCCTTTGTGCATAAGTTGCCTGTAAACATCCTCACGCCAACGCTGCGCCATGGTTTGCGGCGATAAAAAAGCGCTGCCAAGCATGGGTTGTAATTGTGCCAAAACCTGTTCTTTGCTTTTGTCTGCATGCAGACAAAGCCATAAGGTAAACAGTTCCAGCTCAGTGAGTTCGGCTAAATCTAAATGTGCGCTTGGTTGATTCATAGTTACAGCCGTGTCAGCAATAGCATTGTTGTTCGACAACCGTAGTTAAACGATTGCACCTAAGGTGATACATCATTCTCTACCGAGCAGTACGGGGCATCGCAGTAGGAAGATCATTTGATGTAGCACAAGCTTGATGATTAGTGCTATTGTTATACTCATAAAGTAGTAGGTAGTGCTTGTAGTTGGGCTGTGTATATGAAGTTTTCCCGTTTTGGTGTGATTGACTTACGCCAAGTTATTCTCGGGTTTGCAGTGTTGTGTGTGATGGTTACCTTGGGTAATCAGTTCATTATTAACTACCGAGTACACGGCCAGCAAATGGTGGCCCATACCCTGGCATCCAATCAGGCTTATGCCAGTAAGCTCTCTGATATTACCGAACAATTCCTCAACTCTTTACAAATGCAGTTGCGCTATAGCGCTGCGCAATTAGCCGATAACAACACCCCAAAGTCACAGCAGCAAGAAACGCTGCGCTTATTAGAGCAAACCGCGTCTTTTAATTCCGTGGTGGTGGTGAACGAGCAAGGCGTGATCACCAGCACTGCGCCGTTAACCTTAGGTGTTAAAGGTGTGAGATTACAAAGCGACAGTGCCAAACAATCTTTGCGCGCACAAGCACCCACCATTCCTCAACCGTTTGTATCGCCGGCTAGTAATTTAATTGTGAGCCCCTCACACCCCATTTTTAGCGCCGATGAGCAATATCAAGGCTATATTGCTGGCACTATTTATTTGCATGGCGACAATATTCTCTCGCGGCTACTCGGGCAGCATTTTCACAACGATAAAGCCAATATTATAGTGCTCAGTGAAAATGGCAGTGTTATTTATCATTCTCAACGCCAGCGCGTGGGCGCTAAAATAACGCCCGCTTCGCCATTGTGGCATGCGTTTGCTAATGCGCAAATGCAAAGTGGCAGCGAAGGTGTTGGCGCTATGTTAGTGGGCTATGCACCTGTGCGCACAGCGAATTGGGTGGTGTTAGTGGGGACTGAGCGCGACCAAGTCGTTGAGAGTGTCGGCAATACCATTATGAATGTGCTTGCCAAAGCTGCACCGGTGACAGTGATCACCTTGTTGGTGATTTGGTATTTGGCGAATTTAATCAGTGCTCCGCTGCGACAGCTAGCGCAACGCGTGGCCGATTCAAGTAAAGAATATGATGATGTGCCAACCTGGTTTTTTGAAGCGAAAATACTACGCAACGCACTGAGAACTTACAGTAATGAACAGCACCAGCGTATTAACGACCTGAATAAAGCAAGCTTAACCGATCCGCTTACCGGCATTGGCAACCGGCGTTATATGGAAGTGTTTATTCAATCTATGGTTGCTGATGAACAAGCCTTTACGGTGATCACCTTGGATATTGACCACTTTAAGCGTGTCAATGATAACTATGGCCACGATGTGGGTGATGACGTTATACAAGGGTTAGGGCAGCTATTGCAGAGCAGTTGTCGAGAATACGATGGCGTGTGTCGCAGTGGCGGCGAAGAGTTCCTACTTATTCTCCCTGGCATAGGTAAAGACATTGCGTTAGAGCTGGCAGAGCGCTTGCGAGTGACTATCCAGGCTCATGATTTTACACCAGTACCCCAAGTGACGGTGTCTCTAGGCGTGAGTTTGTGGCAGCCTGGTTGCTCGGTGGATGCGGTACTCAAAGCCGCTGATAATGCGCTGTATCGGGCGAAACAACGAGGCCGCAACCGCTGTGAAGTGGAGTTGCTGGGTTAGGGTTATTTGCGTGGTTGCTGTTTATCCCAAAGCGACAATAGGCGCTGCGCAATGCCCCATACTAACAGCAAAATCATCAGCAGTGTGATCACCAGTAGTAGCGCCGAGTCATTAATAAACAACCAGCTTAGGCTCAGCACAATGCAACAAAACACACAAATGCTCAGTAAAGTATTTTTGCGTTTATTCGCCTGTTTAGTCATGCACACCTACCGTTTTAGAAACTGCCGATAGTATATCAACTTCTGGGCGCTGATCATCCTTCACTTTGTAACTTAGCAACGTAATTCAAGATGCAATGAGCAAAGTTTCACCACCGGCTAGCTGGCGCGCCGATCACAGCTGTTAAACTGTTGGAAAGTAACAATTAAACTCTTGTAATTTATTGATTTGAATCATACATTCGCCAGCTAACCAATAACCAGAATTTCCCTCAAAGCCTGTTCCTGATACTGTGCTAAGCTTCTTATGAAATGGTATACAAAATTACAAGAATCATATGACATCGTCTTTTAACGCGCTTTACCAATGTAGCTGCAGCGAGCAAGCCTATGAGCTGGCACTGAGTATGATTGATGAAGCTTTTGGCGCAGCCCATTGCTTTGTTGGTAAGTTATGCGCCAACGCGACAGAAGTACAGACTGTGGCCTACCATCAAGACGGTGCCGTACGCGCAAATTTCCAATATCCTCTGGCTGGCTCTCCGTGCGCCGATGCATTACAGAGCGTCGATGTGTGCGCTTTTGGCGATAATGTGGCTGATTTATTTCCCGATGATACCATGCTTGCGGAGCTGGGGATTGAAGCCTACATCGGTGTGACGCTACGCGATGTATCACGCCAACCCATTGGTATTTTGGTGGCGCTATTTGAACAACAGCGAACGTTTGACCAAGTTGATGAGCAGTGGTTTAAGGACTTGGCATTTATCGTAGCTGCTCAAGCCCGCCATGATGCCGATTTGGCGCGAAAGGATAAGCTGTTAGCTGAGCTATCACTGCGTAATATCGTGTTTGAGCAAAGCAAAGAAGCCATCATGATCACCGATAACAATAACCGTATCCTACGGGTTAACCCTGCCTTTGAGTTGTATACCGGTTATCGTGAAAGTGAACTAAAAGGGCGTTCACCCGCAGTGCTTTCCTCAGGTCAGCATAGCCCAGAGTTCTATCATGAAATGTGGCGGCAGCTCGAGCAGATGGGCCATTGGCGAGGCGAGATTTATAATCGTCGTAAAAATGGTGAAATTTACCCAGAAGAGCTGTCGATCACTGTTAACCGTGGTGCTAATGGGCAAATTACCCATTATATTGGTTTGTTTCGTGACATTAGTGAATGGAAAGAAAGTGAGCGCCAACTACGGTTTTACGCCAGTCAAGAACCCTTAACTGGGCTTTTAAATCGTCGCAGTTTCTTAGAGAAAGTGGAGCAACATATTTCGTTGTTTCGCGCTCAGGAGCAGCACGCGTCAGTGCTGTTTTTAAACCTCGATCGTTTTAAAGATATCAACGATTTATATGGTCCAGAAATTGGCGATAAGGTACTGATTGCGGTGGCGTTGCGGCTGCAAAATTGTGTGCGTAATCATGATGTGATCAGCCGCTATGGCGGTGACGAATTCACTATTTTAATTGCCGATGCCAAACCTGGGCACGCGCACCGCTGTGCCGAGAAAGTGTTGGAGCGAATCCACCAGCCCATACGCTTGGGTGATTTAAGCATTGAACTAAGTTGCAGTATTGGCATTGCTCACATGCATAGCGATACCGATAGCGCCACGGTGCTCGTTCGCAACGCCAATCATGCCATGTTGAGTGTTAAGCGCGCTCAGTCTCACAGCATTGCCGTACACAGCCAAGAGATTGAAGCCATTTACCTGCGTAAACTTAAACTGCGCGACAAACTCCATAAGCTACTGCGCTTTGATGGCCTAGATGTGGCCTACCAACCGGTTATCGATAACCAAAGCGGGCGTATTGTTAAGTTTGAAGCCCTAGCACGCTGGCGCGATGAAGAGCTTGGGGTGATCCGTCCCGATGAGTTTATTGCCATCGCTGAGGAGTTTGGCCTTGTGGCCATTTTGGGCCAGTTTGTGCTGCGCAAAGCGCTGGCCGATTTGGCATGGATCCATAGTCAAGGCTACAACGACATCAGCATGGCAGTGAATCGTTCAGCCTCAGAATTTAACCATGTATTGCATCCCGTTGACACAGTGCTCGATACCTTGGCTGACTATAATTTAAAGCCCAGCTGTTTGACCATTGAGGTGACCGAATCGGTGGCCATTCATGCCCGAAAGCAAGCCGAAGGGGTGCTTAATGAATTACGCAGCAAAGGAGTTATGGTGGCCTTGGATGACTTTTGTACAGGGTATTCATCATTGAGTCACCTTATCGACCTACATGCTGATTATATTAAAATCGATAAGAGCTTTACCCAGCAAATGCTCAGCGAACACAAGCACCAAGTGGTGATTGCCAGCGTTATTCGTATTGCCTCAGAGCTGGATATGGAAGTGATTGCCGAAGGCGTGGAAACACAGCAGCAACAGCAACAATTGCGTGAGTATGGTTGTCACTTTAGCCAAGGTTATTATTACTCCCCTGCAGTTCCTTTAAAAGAGGCAATGGTGCTGTTAGCCAAGCATAATGGGAATGAATAGCGACCCAATTAATTTTCCAATATAGGTTCAAAAAGTGTTTAAAATGAAGCGATTAGCAGCGTTTTAATCGCAATTTAACAATCTTGTGCCATAGTGAATAAGACCGATGTTTTAGGAGCTACACCATGCAGAACCTCACCCTCAAAACCATTTTCATTGGTTTTGTGTTTGTCGCCCTGTTTGTGGTTACGTTAGTGACCGCACTCATTAATACTGGGCAGTTTTCCAGCCTTTATTATCGGCAAACTGAAACGCAGTTATTACCAGATACTGTTGGGCGAGTAGCGAATGAAATTAGAGCCGAGCTAATGTATCCCATTACGGTTTCAAAAACGCTGTCGCAAAACGCGATGTTGCATCAATGGGTGCGTGATGGCGAGCAAGGGAGTGCTCAGCATGGACTGGTGCTTGATTACTTTCGCGACTTACAGCAAAAATCCGGTGCTACATCGGTATTTTGGGTGAGCCGAGAAAGCCTGAATTATTACACCGAGAGCGGGCTGTTTAAGCAGGTATCGCGCAGTGAATCACGGGATAGCTGGTTCTTTGATTTCATTTCCAGCAGTGCCCAGCAGCAGTTGGCGCTGGATGCCAGTGAACAAGGTGGGCAACTGACTTTATACGTTAATACCTTAGTGAGTATTGATGGCCAGCGCGCAGGGGTTGCGGGACTGGGTTATGATGTGTCGAAAATTGCCAATATGGTGACCTCACGTAAAGTCGGCGAGCAAGGGTATCTGTTTTTGGTCGATGACACCCAGCGCATTATTGCTCATGAAAACAGCCGCTTTATTGGCAAAACGGTGGCCGATGTTAACCAGTTAGCACCAATGAGCTCGGCTCTTACTAGCAATGGCGGCGGTTTTGTACTCAATGAAACTGAGCTCGATGATGAAGCTGTCTATGGTGCGGTGATGCCCATTGAAGGCACCGAGTTGAAGCTGGTCGCGGTGTTGCCAGAGCATGAGATCTCCGGTGCGATTAACTCGGTTATTTGGACTTCGGTGCTTGCCAGTGTGGTACTTGCAGTGGTGTTCTTGGTGCTAACCATGTATTTTGCCAACTGGCTAAGCAGCCGCATTCGCACCGTGGGTGATGACCTCCTTGCCATGTCTGGGCAAGGAGGTGATTTAAGTACGCGCCTTGATGATAGCGTTGATAATGAGTTGGGGCATCTGGCCAAGGGCTTTAACGCCATTATTACTAAAGTCGCAGAGCTGGTGGATGAAATCAGTGTCACCGAACAAGCGATGCGCGAGGGCATTGCTGAGCTGGCTGATTTTTCCGATAAAACCTTCAGCGCCACAGAAAGCCAGCGCTCACAGACGGATCAGGTCGCGACAGCGATCACCGAAATGGGGCAAACGATTACCGAGGTATCCGATATTGCCCATCGTACCGCCAGTGATACCGAAGAAGCGGTGCGTGAAACGACCACCACCAACGACAATATGACGCTCACCGCGCAAACCATGCAAGAGCTCAACGATATTCTCAATAATGTGGATAGCAGCGTGGGTGAGTTTGCTAATCAGGCGGCAGAAATTAACTCGGTGGTGGAAGTGATCAATGCCATTTCCGAACAAACGAATTTATTAGCCCTGAACGCCGCTATCGAAGCTGCTCGCGCCGGTGAGCAAGGGCGTGGTTTTGCTGTGGTTGCGGATGAGGTGCGTTCACTGGCGCAGCGTACGCAAAAGTCTACCTCGGAGATCCGCGATCAAGTGGCGCGCTTGCAAAGCACTTCGACGCAATCACAAGAGGCCATCGCACGAGGCACAGAAAGTAGCCGCCAAGTCACTGAACACACGCAAACGGCGGTGGCGTCGCTGCGCGCGATTCAGCAAAAGTTTGAGGAAATCAGTCAGGGCAATCATCAGGTTGCCGCCGCCACCGAAGAGCAGGGCACCGTGGTTGAGCACATCAACCAGTCGGCCCATGAAATATCAGACAGTGCTGGCAGTATTCACTCTTATGCCGAGCAGCAGCAAAGCGCAACGCAAAGTTTATTAGCGCGGGCGCAGCACCTGCGCGATTTAGTGAGTCAATTTAAGGTTTAGAACAGATGCAGCGAAAGTCTGTCGGCGAATTGCTCCAGCGCATAAAGACCGGCGCTGGAGTTGCCAAAGGCATTGAGTTTGGGTGACCACACCGAGACTGCAAACTGCCCTGGGACAACGGCAACAATGGCGCCGCCTACTCCAGATTTACCGGGCATGCCGACGCGATATGCAAAATCGCCAGCGGCGTCATAAAGGCCACTGGTAAAGAGCAGCGAGTTCAATTGCGAGTTTTGTTTGCTGGTCAGAATGCGCTCGCCTGAGGCGATGTCGACACCACGATTAGCGAGATAGCCAAAGGTGCGCGCCAGTTCTTGGCAGTTCATTTCGATGGCGCAAAAGCCAAAATAAACCTTGAGCACTTCTTCCACATCATTTTCAAAATTGCCAAACGAGGTCATTAAGTGCGCCATGGCAGCGTTACGATGGCGGTGTTGAAACTCTGAGCGGGATACTGTTTGGTTGATACACACCCGAGGATTACCGCTGAGCCAACGCACCGTTTCTAACATATGGTGAGTGGGCGCGCTTAAGCGGGAGTAAAGTGCATCGCAGGTAACAATCGCGCCGGCGTTAATAAACGGGTTGCGCGGAATGCCTTGTTCAAATTCAAGCTGGGTAAGCGAGTTAAACGCGGTGCCTGAAGGCTCTTTGCCGACGCGGTGCCACAACGAGTTGCCATAGCGTTGCAATGCTAAAGTGAGAGTGAGTACTTTGGAGACCGATTGAATGGTAAAAGGCACTTCCACATCGCCGGTACTGAAGGTTTGCCCATCCACGGTATGCACCGCCATCGCAAACTGCTCACTATCGACCTCAGCCAAAGCCGGAATATAACTGGCCACCGCGCCCTCGAACTGCGACAATCGTGAACGTACATCGGCGTTAATGTCGTCAATAACCTGTTGAATATTCATCCGCTTCTTTCACTTGACTAAAACCCAATGATACGGAATATAACACCTATACGAAAGCGTAGCATTGCCCCAAATGATGGCCGCTTTTAGATAACCAATTGCTTTGGCCTCAAGGTATGGGCTCATGAGGCACACAATTAATAAACAATAACAGCGCAATGGACTGCTAAGCAGAGAAAAGAGAGTCATCAATGATAAGACGGTTAAGTAGTGCATTGCTGCTAAGTATGAGTATGTTGGTGGGCTGCGGTGGGTCAAGTTCCGACTCACAAGCGCCTGAAGGGCCGCCGCCCTATCCACCGCAAGGTAGTACATGGCAATGGCAATTATTGGGGGCGCTCAATAGCGAGTACGATGTATTCGCTTATGACATTGATTTGTTTAATACCGCTGCCGAGACCATTGCCAGCCTCCAACAGCAAGGGCGCTTCGTCATCTGTTATTTTTCAGCCGGAAGTTATGAATCTTACCGTGAGGATGCCGGCGAGTTTTTAGACTCCGAGCTTGGCAATACCTTGGCGAACTTTGCTAACGAACGTTGGTTGGACACGCGCAGTAGCAATGTCCGCGCTATCATGCGCGCGCATGGATTTGGCCGCTGCCAAAGGGTGTGATGCGGTGGAGCCGGATAATGTTGATGGTCACATTAATGACACCGGCTTTGCACTCACTCGTGAGAACAGCATTAATTGCAGCCAGTTTATCGCTGAATATGCGCGCTCGCTCGGCTTGTATGTGGGTCTCAAAAACAATGTTGGCCTGGCGCAAACCTTGGAGCCTTACTTTGATTTTGCGGTTAATGAATCGTGCTTTCGCTTTAATGAGTGTGCACGCCTAGCCCCTTTTGTTGATGCTAAAAAGGCGGTTTTTCATGTGGAATATTTGTCGGTGGCTGAGGTCGGCAGCGGTGAACTGCAACGAGTCTGTGCACAAACCGAGCCGCTGGGCTTTTCCACCTTGGTGCTGCCCACGGCATTGAATGACGCGTATCGCTTTAGCTGTCGCGAGCAATGAGCGCTTTACTTATTAGCGTTGCAGCATAAAGGTCTCATATTCGAGGCGGTTAAACTGACGATTTAGCATCACTAATCCCAAGACGGTGCTGATCAGCATGGCTAAAGCAAAGCCGTAGCCATAGACCTCAGGCCCAAGCTGAATGGAGAGCTCGGTGAGCATCAAGTTAGCGAGGGTCATCACCGTCACTAGGGCCGTGGCCTGATAACGTTTATCTAAATAAAACATAACGTTGAGTATGGCCATTAGAATAACTTGCAAAGACACGCCGACTAAATCGACATACAGCAAGTGTAGATACGCGAGGTCTATTTTCAGCAGTGTGAGAATTTCTTCACTCCACAACAGCAGCAATGCGAGGGTGATCCCTTGCACTTTAAAAATTTGATATAAGCTGTCTTTGCAGTGCAATACCATTTGGTCTTTAAGTAAGTACACCGACTCCAAGGTGCCGCCTTCGCGCACCGTTTGGTAAAACCGCTCGTTCGAGGCGGCAAAGTCGGTCTCCATGTGCAGCATAAACACCGCCATGCCAGGAATAATGGCGAGGTATGCGATAAAAATTGGCAAATCATAAATATATGAGGCGCGGAACATATCGATAACGGCAAAAGACACCTCGGGGTGTAGCCAAAATACAAACTTATCTACCCACACCCCCAAGTTATAAAGCAACCCACATAAGGCGAGCGAGTAAAAAGCTTGCTTGCGATTTAAAAACTGAAAGGCGATAAGCGAACCGGCGCTGTAATTGCGTAAAATAAAAAAGAGTAAAACAAAGGTGATCAGCCCCTGACACGCGGCAAAGATCATCAATAGCCCCAAAATACCGTAAGGTGGCAGTAACCATGAAGCCAGCACCATCAGGGTGTAGCCAATCGCTAAGGTGGCGACAATCCGATAATACTGCTTCATACCGCTTAGGAATACGATGATTAACCACAGGTTGCACAGCACCACAAAGCCGCATAACAACGCCATTTTCACTGCTGCATCTAACGATGTATTGGCCAGTACCGCAATACCAATGGCTGTGCCAAGCGCCGAAACAATTAACATGCAGCCTAATAAATTTGGCGTTACCTTGTGATCTTTGCCTTCAAATAGCCGGTCGGAGATAAACCGTGTGAGTAGCAGTTGGAACATACCACTGAGGATCAGGGAGCCAGCCATCATGTAAGTGACTAGCACTAGGTACTGTATGATCAGAATGTTAGGGAACACTCGACCGATGCTTATCATACCGATGATCATCAGCGCTAAAATGGATAGCACCCAGGGCCCTGAGCCCACAACTGCCGCCAAGCCGTATGCTTCGAGGTAAGAGAGCAGGGTGTTTTTCTTTAATATTCGGCGTAGCTCAAAGCCTATTCCTGCCATGTCAAATGCTCCTCATACAGTGCTTGGTAGCGCTCATACATCGTATGTTCTTGATAATATGCTTGCACTCGGCGATAACCGTTATCACCCATTTGTCGCCAGCGCTGGTCATCTTCCAATAGCGCCAGCAAGGCCTCACTGGCTTGGTTGGGGTCGGCTATATTTGTTACATAGCCACAGCGTCCAAGTTGTTGGTCGTGTTCGTTCATACCTTCAAGAATTTCGCGGCATGAGCCAACTTCTGAGGCCACACAAGGGATACCTGCGGCCATGGCTTCAAGTAGCACCAGGGGTTGCGCCTCACTGATGGAGGTGAGCATACACACGCCAAGTTTGGGAAGAATTTCGGCAACATTTTGCATGCCCAAGAACAGCACGTTGTCTTGCAGCCCCAAGCTATTAACCAGCAGTTCGCACTCGCGAACATAGCTTGGATCTTCCTCGGTGGGACCAATGATCCACCCTTGTAGTTCTGGTTCGCTATTAAGGGCCACACGAATAGCACGAATAAACGTTTTAATATCCTTAATGGGCACCACGCGACCAATTAACCCCGCGACTTTAGGCGCCTGTTGCGGTCGCTTGGCGTAAGCCTCACTGAAGCGCTCCATACTGATACCGTTGACAATTACCCCGGTTTTATCGGCCGGTGCGCCGTCTTTTATTTGCCGCTGTCTATTGCCTTCATACAAAGCGACAATGCTATCTGCTTGGTCGTAGGCGGTACGCCCTAATTGCTCAAAAAAATCTATCCAGGTTTGCCGTGTTTGCTCCATTTTTTTATGGATACTGGTGTCCAGTGCACTGTGGCGGTCTTTGATCCAGCTTGCTTGAGTGAGATCGATTTTGCGCTCTTTGGTATAAATGCCGTGCTCGGTTAATAAATAAGGCACCTGCTGTTTTTGTTTTGCCAAGGCGCCGAGAAACCCCGCATAACCGGTCGAAATACTGTGAAATAGCCGCGCAGGGGGCAGGTTTTCAGCCACTTTGACTAAGGTGAATAGGGGGCTGTAAATGTTGCGAAAGGTCCAAAAGTAATCCACAAACGATTGGTTTTGCGCGTGTTGGAAATACAAATCAACAATCACATCCCAAGAGCGCTCGCTGTATAAAAAGTCATCATAACTTAGGCCATGCTTTTTACCCAAGTTAGCCAACAAGCCTTGTAAATGCTCACCATCTAAGGTTTGCTCTGGGTTTTTAAAACGTGAGATGACATTTTGCCAAAGGCTGAAGGCGGATTTTTTCCCGCGTCGAGCGCGCGGTGCCAGCAAGCCGTCTTTATCCATCAAGTAATGGGTCTCCATGCCGACCACATTGTCGGGCAAGGTGTAATGTTGCTGTTGATAAAAAGAGCGGCTCCCGCCTATAAATACAAGGTAAAAGTTAAGGTGGCTAAGGCCACTGATCAGCTGATGCACCCAGCTTGATACACCGCCGCGCACGTAAGGGTACGTGCCCTCTAACAATAAACACACATCAATACGCTTCACGACGCCAAAACTCCCTTAATTCATTTAGCGCGTCACCGGGTTCGGTGGGCAGGTGACTGACTAATAAAGCGGCATGATCGTAATCGCCCTGAGCAAAAGCGGCCTCGGCTAAATAGGGCGCCACTTGTTTTAATAACAGGCCGCGATGACGCGCTTTTTCTAGATACTGCGTGGCTAAATCATATTCTTGTAATTCCAGCAGCACCCGGCCGAGTTGTAACTCACTGCGCGGTGAAGGGGTGAGGGCTTCGGCTTGCAGTAGGTAACTTTTCGCTTGCTCTAAGTAGTGATTGCGCAGCGGCCCTTCAGCGATGCCAAGGTAGCATAGCTCCCAATACAGCTCAGCAATTTGAAAGTGCAATGAGGCTTGTGCGCCTTCGCTTAGTTTGTTTTTCAATGCGTCAATGTTGCGGTTGATACCAAATTCTATTTTTTCGATGGCGGCGTAGGCAAGTAAACGCACGTCATCGACCTTATCAGTCAGCGCTAACTTAAGCAGTGGCACCGCCACGCGCTCTGGTAAAAAGCGACAGGCATTGACCGCAATCAGGCGACGCTCATCGGAGGGATTAAACAACAAAATATCTTTCAGTGCGGCGGCACCAAATTGGCTTTGTTCTAATTGCTCTGGGTGCAGAGGTAATTCCAAGCTTTCGGAGCGCTCCCATAGTGCTGGCTGCTTTTTCTTCGGAAAATACAAGGCGACGATAAAAATCGTCGCCAACCCCAGCATACCGACCATGGGCATACTAAACGCAATGACAAAAATAAAGGTAATAGCACCGATAACGGGTTGTTTATAACGTCGCGGCAGCGCCAGCCAACACACTAAGGTGAAGGTTCCCGCAGCGGCGCCGTGGCTGGCAGCATAACTTAACCAGCCGAGCAGGCTAAGGTCTTGCTCGCCGAGTAGGTAAAGGCTTGCCGACTCAAAGAGAATCGTTTGAAGAATCAGCCAAATCTTCATCGAACGCTCCTAAGTCTTCGAGCAAGGTATTTACCTGCTGGTATTGCTCAAATACCAACAGCGGACCAAATACGTCTAAATCGCCTTCGGCAATGGGAGCATTATTGGCAAGGATACTGCGGATCCGCTGCACAAATTGCTCTGCTTCCATCACTGTGGTCATCGGTAACAGCACGCACAATGCTTGGCGGCCATCTTCTCGCTCGCAAGACCAGTAAATATCGGCACCACGGCGAAAATCGGTAACATGTTCTAAATCGAGATGTTGCCCTTCACTGTTGTCGTAAAACACCACCATGGCGCTATCTGCACCGTAATGGCGCTTATACCACAGTTGGTTTTCCAAATACTGGCGGAACAGTTGGCGTTGTTCGGGTTTGAGAATGGGTGCGAACAACTGGTGTGACATAAAGTTGGCAATATAACCGGCCAGTAATGCAATCAGGGCAATATTACTTTGCGTGAGGGACACAAACTTGACCTTCTCTGCAAGCACCACCCCTTGTAGCTCGCCGCTGACATCAACCAGGGGGATCACCAACTGATAATTGAGATTATACTCATCGCTGTCGATAAAGTTCGCCGGAGAAAGTACAGCCTTGGAGGTGTACACATCTTGCAGCATTAAATCATCTGCGATAAGGGCGTGTTCACTGCCAATGGTGGCCAGGGCGCCGGGCACCAGCTTGCCGTCACGTATTTCGTATAAGCCTGCTTGATACATGGTAATCACATCAGCAAATACTTGGAGGCTCTTTTGGGCCAAGTTGGCAAGGCGATTTTCCGCATGGCCGGAGGCCGCTTGTTGGAGTAGTTGAATGCCAGTACGTAGGCTCATTTGTTTACCGGCGGCGCGCTGCTCAAGCTGGTCGTGGGATATCTTCAATAAATGGTAATTTTGCGTAAAGCTTTTTAGCTTTTGTTCCATATAGCGGTGGTTTAGCTCAAAGCGCTGGTTGATATCATGCCAGTGATCGCGAAATTCGCCCACCAACATGGTCACCACTGCTGTGCCCACAGACACAGATAGGCTAATTGATACTTCGGTGGCGATAAAATTATCGACCACACCGACACTCACAAGTAACAGCACGAAGCTCATCATTCCGCGACCAAACCCGTAGCGCAGGGCGATGACAAGGGGCCCCAACATCGGCCAATAAAAGTAATCAGTGGCGTGTTCATGAGCGAGGCTGGCTTGATACACCCAGATGCTCAGGGCAATAAAGGTGATAAAGACCAGTTCAAACCAGGCGATAGGCTGGTGGTCACTGCCAAAAAGCAGGCGCCTGATAACGGCATTGAGGCCACGACGTTTACTGTGAGGCATAGCGCGACTAATCCCAGTCTAATTCATCAATCAGGGTATCGATGGCCTCAAGTGCGACCTGCGAGAGCGACTCACGGCCCCATCCTGTTTTTGATGTGGAACCACGCCAAAGTTCATTGCCACTGCTATCTGCAAGGGTCAGTGTCAGCCCCACAGCTGGCTCACCATCCAAGCCATACTTATATTGCCATTCTTGTACTGAACCAGACATCACATAGCCCGGCTGTTGTTCACTCAGCCACCGCTGTGCCTCTTGATTACGCTGGGCAGGCTCAAGGCTCGCCTGTAAATCACCCACTTGTTGCTTGGGGTAGAGTGTTACCTTCAACCCTTGCTCAGCAAGTGCAGATGCCAGCAGTTGCTCGGCCTGAGCCTGCGCCATGGGCATATTTGACTGATTTGCCAAGGGCATAATATAAACCTGTTGATTGGCGCTGAGCGTCGGGCTTTCACCGGCATAGTGCGTTGCGCAACCACTGAGTATGAAGGCCAAAGCCAATGCCATTATTGTTTTCATCATTTTATCCTCACATCAAAAGTCGATAAAGTATCCCACGTTGAGTGTTAAGCTCTCACGGCCATTTTGGTCGGCACTTTGCCACACACCCTTTATGAAAAATTCATCATTGCCAAATGCTTGCACACCCAGCCCTACGTTAGCCGAATAATCGACGCGTTGCTCAATAAAGTTATAACCCACGGCAGTATCAAGCCAATAGCGCATACCTGGGGTGTTTCGTCCAGGCTGTGAGACTTCACCACGCAGCAACGATTGGCCCAACGCTAAACGTCGGTATTTAGGGGTTAGAAAATCCACAGCTCTAACTGGCTCTGGGCGCTGCAAGTGTGCTGTTAATCGCTGTAATGGCCGCTCGTCCAAGGTATTCTCCTGGTGGTCATATTGCGCAAACACCTGCCAACTTGGAGTAAAGTTGAATTGCTCACTCAGACGCACGCTGCTTTGCCATTGTTGACCGATAGGCTCACCAAAATCGGAATGAAATAGCGCCCGCGAAATATTTATATTTACTTGCTCGTAGCGCGTTGGCTGCCAGCTCAGTTGATAGGCGAGCCTATCCTCATTGCCGAACATGTAGAGATTTTCACTTTGCTGCGAGGGCATGCTGTGACGCACACTCAAGGTGTGGCTTAGACGTCTATCTGATTGCCACGTTGCGCTTGCATGCTGACCAAATACCGTGTTGGTATCGCGCTCGCTAATGGCAATACCAAAGTGCAGGTCTTGCCAACTCGGTCGAGCGCGTATCCGCCAATCTAGATTCACACTCTGGTCTTGGTAATGATCGATTAGGGTTGAGGCGGGGTCGCCGCTATCATGTTGATAAGAGAGCGCCATATGACCATCGCCTAAAGGACGATAATAGCTAAGCTGCTCTGTGCTTAGCTGCCACGTATCAAGCAGACTATGTTCAAAACGCACACCATGAGCATGGCGGTCGTGTTGGGCTGCTAAAAAGCGTTGCAATGGTGCTAAATCTTGTTTGGCGACACCACCATTAAGGGCTTGTTGGCCCAGTTGCCATGCGGCAAAATTATCACCTAATAGCGAGAGTGCTGTGGCCCGCTCAGTGGCGGTCAGTGTTGTTGATTGGTAAGCCAAAGTACGCGCTTGCGAGTGGTTGCGCTGTGCCAGCGCTAAAGACAATAAAATGCTGTCATTGAACTGCTCGGAAGCGATGACTTGATGGGCTTGTAACAAGGCTATCTTTTGTAAGGCTCCAAGCGTTGGGTCGCTAAACAAGGCATTGATATCAGCGCCACCGTTGCCTTGGTGCAGATGCCAATTGAGCTGTGCGCTGGCATAGGCGGGCGATACTAAGGTGCGCAGCAATGATACGTAGCTAATTTCGCCGTCCTGGAGGGCGCGAAGCTCAGCACTTAATTGTGTGAGCACTTGCACGCGCAAGCGTTGAGCCTGCGCTAAAGCACCTTGGTTTTGCAACAGCGAAGCCCAGGCTAATTTATCAGCGGCGGTGCTTAACTTGGCGTTATCTAACTTGCGATACCAGCTATCAGCATGAGTATATTCGCCCAGTTGCTGCGCCGCATAAGCTAACGCTTGATACATGGACGCAGTTTGCTGGTTGTGTGGTGCTAAATACCAGTACAACTCACGCAGCCATGGGGTGTCTTGACTGTCTATCGCCAGCCACAATGCACTTTGTTGCACGTTCGGGTTATGCGGGTACTGGGTGAGTAATGTACTTAGCAGCTCTTTGGCGCGAGTATGGTGTTTTTTATACATGGCTAAACGCACGCGCAATAGCTGCACGGATAAGCGTTTATCGCCACTGTGATCGGCTGTTAAGGCGTCGCTGGCACGTTTTATCAGTGCTGCATTTTGCTCGCTGAGGCCATATTCTAGGAGATGATTGAGCACCACAATGCTTTTTGTTTGCGCATAATAAAGCCACAAGGTATCTAGGCTTTGTTGGTCTAGCTTATTGTGGGTGGCAATCAGTAAGTAGGGGTCCAAACTGGTATCGCCTCGATGCACACGAGCACGCTGAAAACGCTGTTGTAATGGCCTGTTTGCGATATAGGTCGCCAGCTCTTGTAAGTTGGTAAGCTGCTCTACATCTAAGGCTTCTTCATCGCTGTATCGATAAAGTAGCATCAGTGCCTTATCTACCTCGCCAATCGCGACAAAGCTTTGCGCAAAGTAATTCAAGTTGATGTAGTCGTATGTCGGCTCAAGCGGCAAAGTTGCCCACAAGGCCGTGGCTTGCTTTGGTGCGCCGACAAAATTATAAAAACGCGCGAGTTGGAACCAATAAAACTCTCGAGCTGGAAAGCGCTGATGCAGCGTTTGCAAATGCGTGAGGGTCGTTTGTGCGCCTAGGGCTTTGTCACTGAAGTCGACCCATTGTTTAAGGGTGCTATCATCGAGCTCGTCTTTGAGTGCTAGCTGATAGTAAAAGTCGCTCAAAGCAAATAGGTCACTCTCTGCTAAAGCTTCACTGACACCTTGCCACAGAAGGGCTTTGTCAGGTTGCGTGGCAATAATTTGCTTTGCAAGTACCAGCGCACTGGCGGTATCGCCCAGCCAAAGATAGTAATCATGAAGTTGGCGCTTATCGGCTAAAGTAGGTGCAACACTCAAAACTTTAGCAAGCCACACTGCGGCTTGTTCAATATCACCCACCTCAGCAAAGCGTTCACTGGCCTGGCGCCAATCAGCGGGATCAGTACTTTGTTTGGCCTTACTCGCACTTATTTGGGCTGCTAACGTTGGCTTGTTGGCGGCCCGTAAAAAATTAATACTCAACTGCAAACAGGTGTTGTCACACTGATGCTGATGGCGGCGAATAAGCGCCTCACCTTGTTGCCAGTGTTGTTGGGCGCTATATAACCCAAGTAACTGCTCAAAGTGCGCATCTGAGGGTTGTTGCTCGTACAAGGCTTGGCTGTGAAAAATAGCCCGCTCTTTAAGCCCCGCCTGCAACGCTAAAGACAATAAAGCCTGATGTTCACCTTGTTGTTGACTTAGCAACTGATAAGCAAGGCGAGGCTCGCCTATTTGCAAGGCATAGCTGGCAAAGTGTTGGCGTTGTGATGAGTTGAGCTCTGGCACTAGGGCGTTTAAATAATCGATTAATTGTCTGCGCGCCGTTGGGTCTTGGCGCTGTATCAGTCGCAGTAGGCTGTCGGCGTAGAGCGTTTGCGCTTGCGCAAGTAAAGCGGAGTCGGCAAATTTAGTTAGCGGTGTTAGCTGGGCCAAGCTTTGATGATATTGATCGAGCTTGAAATGCTGCTTTGCGAGGGTTAAATCCAGTTTTAAACTCGGTACTTGGTTGCTTTTAAGCACGTTCAAGAAGGCGATGGCCACAGTGGGGTCTTGCGCGTCTTCAAGCATGTCAATCAGCAGAGCGCGATTGGGTTGCAGTATCCACAACAGCGCCAACGTTACCGTTGCAAGGGTGATCAGCGCACGACGACTCATCAACACGATACGCTTGTCGCCGCGAGGGTCGCCCTTGGTGTGAATACGCGCTGGCGGGTTCATCGTTATTGACCCTGCCCCGGGCAATGGAGCTCAACATGGTAGCGTCCACGCTTAGAGCTGCGAATTGTCCATTGATTAGCTGCTTTATCAAGTGTAAGCGCGGGGTCGCTGAGCTTGTTTACTTGGCATGAAACGACATTATCTAACGTTAGTTGCAAATCACGATGAGCCAGCACCGTAAAGCGTAACCTCTCTCCTTGCCATTGCCAGTGCTCAATCACCGCGTTGGCTTTAGCTAAATAGGCACGGTTAGAAAACGCCGCCGTATCGCCTTGGCTAAGCGATAAAGTTGAGCGTGGCTGTACTAAGGTGATGTAGTTGCCATCCGGGCCTGGGGTGACCCCCGCGATGCCTTCACTGTCACCATCTGGCAGTTGATTGCTAGCGATACGCAACGATTTTACGCCGGTACTGGTAATATGCCAGTTATCATCATCAATGGCGCGAGCCACCCCAGTTTCATAAAGCGTGCGCGCACGGTGGGCGTATTCGCTTAAGTACAGTGGTGTTAATTCGTGCTTCTCTACCCAATCATAGAGGTGATCTAATGCGCCTAAAGAAGCAGGATAAACCCCGGAATACATATGGTAGTAAATGCTCACAGGCTTTAAGCGTCGTGGCGCACCGAGTAATTCAAAGGTTTCACTAGCACGGGCAAAGCCTCGGTAGTTTTCAGTCCACAGCTCTGTGTAGAGGTTTTCGTTCATCACCGCAGCGTAGACTTGAATGCCGTCTTTATACCAGTTTAGGTGTGGGTATACTTGGGCAATAGAGTAGTTGTCGTTGAGTACATAGGTGTTGCCGCCATTGACGTTGTATAAATCGAGTTGCCTGGTTTTAGCAATGACATCGGCGGTTGGGTCGGCCATGCCAGACCACAAGAACACCTCCACTTGCTTATGTTTAGGGGCTAGATGCTCGTTGATATAACGCACACTGCCAAACACTTCACGGTCATAATCAAGGGTGTAATTGGGGACCGGTAAGGAATCACCATAGAGCTTTTCTTTCGCATCAATACGGTCGTCCCAAAAGAAAGGGTGGCTAAAGGTGTGCGAAGCAATTTCAACGTTATCAAGCGCGAAGGTTTGCCGCGCTATTTCCTCTAGCTCATTGGCAATGTCAGGGTATAAGCCATGAGGAGCAACTTCCGCTTCAACCACTGAAACCGTATGGGGGAGGGGCGATTTTTTCAGCACATTATTGAGTATTGATGCGCCAGCATAGGGGCGCCCAGGAAGCCAAGCGACTGAGGGGAAACCATCGCCATCGATGTGCGCGGTAACGATGCGCAGCCCGGATTCTGTGGTGACATCGGGCACCGGAATAGCAGCAAGAGAAAACAGTGGCATTAGGTGCGCAAATGGCTCTAGTGGCCAACGGTTGCGATCGCCTATTAACTCTTGGACCGTCAGAGGTTCAAGAAACAGCCCACCCCAGGGCATACGCGCTACGCCCACGCCCGTATTGCCTTGGCTATCATTAATGCTCACTAACGCCGGTGTGCGTGAATCAGTTAACTGATATCGAGGAAATTGTTTGGGCGCAGCATGGGGCATGGGGTAGGTGAGCTTGGCTCCGCTACTTTCAAGCGCGCCGATGTAACTGCCGTTTTCACGTATCCCTAAACGCGCTAGCAAGGCTTCATCATCGGGAAGCTCACCGATAATGACTGTTGGCCGCTGAGAAATACTGCGCAGTAGCAGCTGTTGAGCATCTAAATGCTGATAACTGGCTTGGGGGAGCCAAAACGCGACGCCGGCGAACCGATTCAAGTCAAGTTGTGAAAGGCGACCATCACGAATATCAACGCATTGGGGAACATAGCCTTGATACTCAATTAAGGTGGCTAAATATTTATGACACGCAGACTGTTTTTTTAGCACTACGCTCGAGTCATAGACCCCCAGTACTCGCCGACGAACAGGGTAGTGCAAAGAGACCCCAAACTGCTGTAATAAGCCGTCGCTGACATAGGGGGTGAAGCCTAAAGCAGCGATTTCTTTTGCTGCCGCGACTCTGGCTTCTACACCCGCTGGCAGGTAGTCAATCACAATGGCCTCAATGCCCAAGCCCTCAATGTGCTCAAGCTTGGCGCGAAGCCACTGGATATCGCTATCGCTTTGGCGAGTATAGTCATTCTTGGTTATATCAAAGCCGTACATCAGTGATTCGGCGACCACCGCTTGCGGCGGCTGGGCCAGCTTGTCGACCAATTCAAAGCCGCGATTGAGCATCACCGGCAGTGATGTGGCGATATTATCGACGAGCGAGACAAGCGCTTGTTGTTGCGAGGCATGCTGTTCGCGAGGCAGTGCAAGTTGATAACTATCTAAGGTATCGAGAAAAACACCGCTGAATCCTTGACGCTGATAGCGCTCAGTTTGCTGTTGCAGATGTTGACGCCACACAGGTGATGCCGCATCCATAATTTCGGCTTGCCAGGCGCTGTTACGGCCCATGCTTGCGGCGTCTAAAAGCCGGGTATCTGCGCCTAGGTATTCCCCCACACTGAGATATGCATACACTTGCGTATTGGCATTTTTTAATTGCTGTAACTGGCGTTTTGACAGCTGCTCCGGTGACACCACAACCCGCTGATAGCTTATAAGCTCGCGCACGGAGTCAACTTCGCCGTAATAAAAAGCGATTGACTGTTCGTAGTGGGTGGATGCAACTGCTCTTGTAGGCTGCGCTATTAAACCCGAGACAACCAGAGCAACAACCACAGTGAAAACAAATTTACATTTAGTCAATAGTAATACTGCCAATTAACTTAAACCAAGTGACGATGTGCGGCTGGGTAAGCCCTTTAATAGGTTGCTACAAACTGCTGCTGTTGAAACTAATTCTTTAGGGTGAGTTTGTCGCTATTATGTCACATTCCTGGGTAATGCGTCTACGCAATAATTTACCTAGGGTGAACAAAGGTAAACAACTTACCGATAAGATGTATTGTTTATGCAAAACTGACCGACAACGGCTCTGTACCCAGCGAATTCTTTGCAATTTCGCGCAGAGCTTAACTAGACTGAACTAAGTAATAAATTACAGCAGCTTACAACACCATCACTGTTTAGTATCGCAGCTGCTATTTTTTTGCCAAGCAAATGCTATCTATGAAGTATAAGTTTTTGTTAATATAGAGTTTTATACGTGCAGCATGGCACGGGCGTCGTAACAGGGAATCATTAATGAGAAATAACCAACCCATCACCGCTAGTGAAAAGCGTTTTCCTCCCGAGCAAAAGCTCATTTCCGTCACTGATTTAAACGGCACTATCCTTGATTGTAACCAAGCGTTTGTCGATATCAGTGGCTTTAGCCGCGACGAATTGGTTGGCCAACCTCACAATATTGTCCGCCATCCCGATATGCCACCTGCGGCGTTTAAAACAATGTGGGGTTACCTAAAGCAAGGTAAAGCGTGGATGGGGCTAGTAAAAAACCGCTGTAAGAATGGTGACTACTACTGGGTTGATGCTCATGTTTCGCCCATTACCGAACAAGGTAAAGTGGTAGGGTATGAATCGGTACGCACCAGCCCACAACGTGAGGATGTTGCCCGCGCTGAGGCACTTTACGCGCGCATCAGAGACAATAAAAGCACGTTCACGCTGCCTAACAATACTGAATTTTATGCCTTGGGTCTTGCCCTCGCAGTCGCTTTTATTATCTTCCTAAGTGGCAACACTGTCGCCGCCGAGGCGGTGGCCTTAGTGAGTGTATTAGTGTTTGCCGGATTTAATACCTTTTCTCGGGTGCGTTTGAAAAAACGCCTAGACACACTCATAGGCGATCGCTTCTGCGACCCACTCGCGGTGCAAAGCTACTGCGATCATGGTGGCCCTTTGGGGCGTTTAAGCGTAGCGGTGAAATCAGACAGGGCGCATTTAAATACCATCTTAACGCGTATCGATAATGCCGCGAACCGTGTTGCTGCAGATGCCAGCAGCAGCTATTCCATGTCGGTCGATGCGAGAGAGAAAATAGACGCTCAGCATCAGCAAACCGAGCAAGTCGCCACGGCAATGAACGAAATGACGGCCACCATTGGCGAAGTATCACAAAATGTACAGCTGACCTCTGAGCAAGCCAGCGAGGCCAATGATTTGGCCTCAGAAGGAGCCGCAGTGGCAGATAAGACTCGTCAATCTATTGAAACCTTAGGGCACACGGTGCAGCAAATAGGTGACTCGGTACAAGGGGTCTCAGAGCAGTCAGCCTTGATTGCGCAAGCGGCGCAAATGATTGAACAAATTGCTGAGCAAACCAACCTATTGGCACTCAATGCGGCGATTGAAGCGGCGCGTGCTGGTGAGCAAGGCCGAGGCTTTGCGGTGGTAGCTGATGAGGTAAGGCAACTTGCACAACGCACACAGAAATCGACCGGGGAGATCCAGGGGATCATTAGCGAGCTCAATAGCCGCAGTGAGCAGGCGGTCACTATTGCTGAGCAAGGGCGTAAAGAGTCGCAACAAGGCCTTGATGAAGTGCAACTAAGCACCGAAAAACTCAGTGGTATTGCTCAGGCGGTGGCCAATATTAACGACATGGCGAATCAAATGGCTGCGGCTGTTGAAGAGCAGGCTCATGTGGCTGAGGATATTAACCAGCAAGTGGTCAGTATTGCCGGCCTGGCTGATGATAGTCAGCAAAGCTCGGATTAAGCGCAACAAGCTATTACTCGCTTAACAACTGTATCAGATGAACTCTGTGAGCTGGTGGTGCGCTTCTCTCGCTCACATGATTAATACCTAAACTGTCAGCGCGCTGAGCGTGCTGACTAGGCCTATCACCGCCTGAGTAACGCTTATGGCGGTGAACCTGCTTGCACACGTGTCACTCTTAACTCCCCCGTCAACCCTTTTCCCAGTGCTTGTGAACGGCAAGTAAAAACCACCAACATGTGCAGGGATATTAACGTTGACGTTAATGTCATATTTCTAAATAGCATAACTCTTTGCATTTTCTATCATCAAAGCTATTAAAAAACTGTTTTGGTTATAAACTAGACGAAATAAATATGTACCCAATATAACTCTAATTGTTTACCAAAGGTTAATCTTTTGTTCATTTTGTGATTGCTAGACTCCACGCGGCTTTGAGGTACAAACTTACAAAAAACTGAATGAATAAAGTGGCATGCTTACCCCAGTTTTTAGCAATTTATTCGAATAAACAAACGGTTCTTCTAGAACTAAAACGTCTAAAAAGTGGTCGACTATTGCTTGAAGAGCCGGATAGGTGTGATAAGTTTTAAAAGCATTGTAAATATATTGTTATAAAAATAACGCAACAAACCTTACGTCGTGGAGAACAAAATGAGTAAACAAAGTATGCGCGAAAGCGGCTTTAAACGCAGCGCCCTGGCGATGTGTTTTGCCAGCTTAGGTATGAGCAGCGCCAGTGCTTTTGCTGTTGATTGCAGCAATTTAGCCCAATGGCAAAGTGGTGACGCTTACGTTGGCGGAAGCCAAGTCCAGGCCCAAAACAGTGCCTATGAGGCGAACTGGTGGACGCAAACGAACCCTGTGGAGAATTCTGGACAATGGCAAGACTGGACTCTTTTGGGTGTTTGTGACAGCGCTGTCAACCAGGCGCCAGAGGTCACCTCGTTGAGCCCCGCTGCAGGCAGTCAATTTGCTGAAAATGACAGCGTTATCATCGAGGCATCAGCCAGTGATAGTGATGGTCAAGTTAGCCAGGTAGAATTCTTCGTTAATAATCAATCTATCGCGATTGATGCCACCGCGCCCTTTAGCACTACGTGGCAAGCTGTAGCCGGCGACGCGACCATAAGCGCTGTGGCTACAGACGATCAGGGCGCGCTATCTACAGCTCTTGCTAATGCTGTTAGCGTAAGCGGCGGCACCCCCGTGAATGAAGCACCAAGCGCAAGCATTCAAATTGCTAATCTGCCCACGCAAGTGATGGTGGGAGATAGCTTGAACTTTACCCTCAGCGGCGCAGACAGCGATGGCCAAATCACCGCGCTGACATTCAGTGAGAATGGCACCCAAGTGCTGAGTTCAGCAAACGCCAGTGAAGCTTACACTTGGCAGGCTCCAGCAACGGGGCAATTTGAATTCGTACTCAATGTGACTGACGATCAAGGGGCCACGGGGACGGCCACTCAAGTGATCAATGTGGTAGATGTGTCTGAGCCAGGAACTGGCGTTGACGCTTGTCGCCCAGCAGGTTTATACCAAACGCCGGGAGTGAACACGCCGTATTGTACTATTTATGATCAAGACGGCCGTGAGCTAATGGGCCCAGATCACCCACGTCGTATCATTGGTTACTTTACCAGTTGGCGTAATGGCGCCAATGAGCAACCTAGTTATTTAGTTGACGATATTCCATGGGATAAAATTACCCATATTAACTATGCCTTCGCACACGTTGATGCCAACAATAAGTTGTCCATTGGTAACCCCAGTGCCCCAGGCAACCCAGCAACCAACATGGAATGGCCAGGTGAACCGGGCGCTGAAATGGACCCAAGCCTGCCGTACAAAGGTCACTTCAACCTACTTAATAAGTACAAGAAACAATACCCAGACGTGAAGACGCTGATCTCTGTTGGTGGCTGGGCTGAAACTGGCGGCTATTTTGACGAAAATGGCAATCGCGTCAATAGCGGTGGCTTCTACACCATGACCACCAATGCTGATGGCTCAATTAATCACGCAGGTATTGCCGCGTTCGCACAAAGTGCGGTTGAATTTATTCGTACCTACGATTTCGATGGTGTGGATATTGACTACGAATACCCATCGTCAATGAAGGACTCTGGTCACCCAGATGACTTTGCTATCTCCAACCCTTTGCGCGCTAGTCTCAATGCATCTTACAAAGAATTGATGAAGGTGCTACGTGAAGAGCTTGATAAAGCGGGTGAACAAGATGGTCAGCACTATATGCTCACGATTGCTTCACCGTCATCGGGCTACCTACTGCGGGGTATGGAGACCTTCCAGGTCACTAAATACCTCGATTATGTCAACATTATGTCTTACGACTTGCACGGCGCGTGGAACTCTCATGTCGGGCACAATGCGGCATTGTACGACACCGGTGAAGACTCGGAGTTGGCGCAATGGAATGTATACAGCACCAAGGAGTTCGAAGGCATTGGCTATTTGAACACCGATTGGGCGGTACGCTATTTCCGTGGCGCGCTAGCGGCAGGGCGTATCAATATTGGTATTCCTTATTACACCCGTGGTTTTAAAGACGTACAAGGTGGCACCAATGGATTGTGGGGCCAGGCGGCGCTGCCGAACCAAAGCGAGTGTCCAGCAGGCACGGGCGTTGGCGAGCAAAACAAATGCGGTAACGGTGCCATTGGCATTGATAACCTTTGGCACGATAAAGATGCCAATGGCGAAGAAATGCCAGCAGGCTCTAACCCTCTTTGGCATGCCAAGAACTTAGAAAACGGCATTTACCCAAGCTATGGCGCAACCTATGGCCTAACGCCACAAACCGATCCAGACGATCAGCTGATTGGCACCTACACGCGTCATTATGACAACGTGGCCGTTGCGCCATGGTTATGGAATGCCGATAAGAATGTGTTCTTGTCTATGGAAGACGAGGAATCAATGGCCACTAAAGTGCAATACGTTATCGACCAAGGCATTGGTGGCATTATGTTCTGGGAATTGGCGGGTGACTATGATTATGACCAGGCCAAGGGCGAGTACTTCATGGGCTCAACGCTCACTACCCTTGCTTATAATCAGTTTAATCAAAGCGGCGTGCCGTACAGCATTGACCAAGGCAATACTAATTTTGTAGTGCCAACAGAAGCGGTTGATGTGAGCTTTGAAGCCAAGGACTTCCCAGTCGGTGATGACAACTACCCGATTGCTCCAACCTTTGCTTTCACTAACAACTCAAACATTGATTTAAGTGGTGCCAAGATTTCTTTCGATGTGCCAGTGGCGACCTCTGCCATTTTCAAGTCTAACTGGAACGCACAAGAGAAATTGGGCATGGCGGTCGACGTCAATGGCTCGAATGCAGCAGGTAACAATATCGGTGGTTTTGAGAATGAGTTCCACCGTTTCTCAATCACGTTGACAAACGAATGGGGCGGACAAGAGAAAGCCTTTGCTCCAGGTGACACGGTGAATGCGCAGGTAATGTATTACATGCCTATTACCGGTCCTGCAAACTTTACTATCGAGAAAAATGGCAAAACCTATGCCTTTAAATCGCAATACCCGCACCTTCCTGATGCCCAGCCTGGAACAGGCGGCGGCGACACTGGCGGTGGCAATGGCAGCGGCGATGGTACGTGTGAAGGCACCGCGATTGCCGATATCCCCGTTTATCCTAACTGGCCACAAAGTGACTACGCCGGCAACCCTAGCCATGCTGCGGGTGGCGACTTAATGGTCAACGGTAATGCTGTCTATAAGGCGAAGTGGTGGACATCTGCTGAGCCGGGTAGCAGCGCCGATTGGGATCAGGTCTGTAGCCTGTAACTCGCCATCTTAGACTTGAGGCGGCCCCATGCCCTCCCTGCAAGGGCTGCCTCGGGTCTCTTTTGTCAACGAGGACATTGATATGAGAACACCACAAGCGAAATTATTATCACTGGCTGTGTCAGCGCTAGCCGTTGGTGCTGCGCTCAGCGCCAGCCAAGCTTATGCCCATGGTTATATGGATAGCCCGAAGGCCCGCCAAGCTATTTGTCAGGCTCAGGGCGGTTATTGGTGGCCAGAAGATGGTTCCAACATTCCTAACTTGGCGTGTCGCGCAGCCTATTTGGAATCAGGGCACTTTCAGTTTATTCAAGAACATGAATTTGCCGTTAACACCGCTGATTACTACAACCAAGCAGCGGTTGAGGCCAGCGTTCCCGATGGCACCTTGTGCGCCGCTGGAGACACCAACAAGCGCGGTATGAATTTACCTTCAGCGCATTGGCAACGCAGTGACGTGACCCCCAATGCTAATGGCGAGATTAAGGTGCGCTTTCGTGCGACCACTCCACATAACCCCAGCTTTTGGAAGTTTTACCTAAGCAAACCCGGGTTTGATGGCGCCACGCAAACACTTGCCTGGAGCGATCTAGAGCTGGTGCAAGAAGTGGGCAATATCGACTTTATCAAGGACGCTGAGGGTCATCGCTACTATGAAATGAATGTCGCTATTCCCGCTGAGCGCCAAGGTGATGCCATCTTGTACACACGCTGGCAGCGTGATGACGCAGCTGGAGAGGGGTTTTACAACTGTAGTGACATCACCATAGTGCGTGATGGCGGGCCTAGTGATCCCAGCCAGTGGCAAAGCATTGGTTACTACTTGCAACAAGGTCAAACACCGGCGGTGGGTGATTCTATTTGGGTGCGGCTATTTGACGAGAGCGGTCAAGAGCTAGTTAACCAAATGTTTGCCGTCAGCGCCGATAACCAAGCAAGCTGGCAGCAAGACCTCGCGGTTATGCTTAATCTCGACTACAGCCAATATATGCAAATTGGTTTGCAAGACCAGCAAGGTCAAGTGGTCTATCAAAGCGGCGACCCGCTGGTAAATCAGGTATACACCACCAATGCCAACTACAGCTATAGCTTAAGTGTGCAACAAGCACCAGGTAATAGTGCGCCCACTGTGGTTAAGCCTGATGACATTACCTTGGCTGAAGGACAATCCAGTGTCGTTCATGTGCATGCTTTTGACGATGAGCAAAGTACTCTGAATTATAGCTGGGATGTGCCAGCACCACTGACTATGAGCAGTGAGGGTGCCAACCTAACGATCACCGCTGCCAATGTCGATACCGATACCCCGTACACCATTACAGTCACTGTCTCAGATGGTGAACTCAGTACCAGCCAAAGCTTTGTTGTCACCGTTACCGATACCAGCACTAACCCTGACCCAAGTTACCCTGCGTGGCAGGCCAGTGCTACTTATGTAGCGGGCGACAAGGTGAGCTACAACGCCAGCGACTATGAGGCGAAGTGGTGGAATCAAGGTGAACAACCTGATCAATCCTCGGCATGGCAAACGCTGAGTAAAGATGCTGGCAGCGCACAATGGGATAGTCAGCGCGCTTATGAAAGTGGCGCGACGGTGCTCTATCAAGGGCAACAATACCAAGCTAAGTGGTGGACTCAAGGGGATATCCCGGGTCAGGCCTCCGTTTGGCAAGCACTTTAAGCAGTAAACAATGGCGATGATGGACACACGGAGGCGCCTAAATTGCCGCTAGTCGGGCAAGTACCTATGCGTCGTGCTTAGCCTTTAATAAGACAACAAGAAGAGAAAGATATGAAATTAACTCAATTAACCGCAGCGATTACGCTGGCCATGGCATCGGGTGTCGCCGTTGCCGCGCCTTCGACACCGAGCTTAAACTGGGAGCCACAAGAGTACTCCTTTGTTGAAGTAGATTTAGAAGGCACAGGTGGCTATAAATCCTTGGTACGTCGCCAAGACCAAGTCAACATCAACATCGAGTGGAATGCCTGGAGTGGTGATGGCGGTGACAACTATAAAGTGTATTTTGATGACCAAGTTGTAAACTCTGGCGCTCTGCCTGCGGGCACTAAAAGTGGCGTGATCACTTTCCCGTATGACAAGGCTGGCCGTCATACCTTGTATGTTGAATTGTGTGAAGGCACCGTGTGTGCGCGCAGTGATGGCAAGCCCATCGTCATTGCCGATACCGATGGCGCGCATCTAGCACCGTTACCGATGGATTATGATCCTAACAACAAAGACTATGGCTTAAAGCAAGGCATGGTTACAGGGGCCTACTTTGTAGAGTGGGGCATTTATGGTCGTGACTATGATGTCACTAACATGCCAGCACAAAACCTTAGCCACATTTTATACGGCTTTATTCCGATTTGTGGCCCGAATGACTCACTGACTGGCGGGCCAAAGCGTGCGCTTGATACCGCTTGTCAGGGTTCACAAGACTTTGAAGTGGTTATTCACGATCCGTGGGCGGCAGTGCAAAAAGCCCTACCGGGTGTCAGTGCAGATGACCCTATTCGTGGTACTTATGCACAGTTAATGGCGCTGAAGCAGCGTTATCCAGATCTGAAAATCGTGCCTTCAGTGGGGGGATGGACACTCTCTGATCCGTTCTACTATTTTACCGATAAAGCCAACCGCGATACCTTCGTAGCGTCGATGAAAGAGTTCCTTAAAACATGGAAGTTCTATGACGGGGTTGATATTGATTGGGAATTCCCAGGGGGCGATGGTGCTAACCCGAACCTTGGCGACCCAACCACCGATGGCGCTACTTACATTGCGTTGATGCGTGAGTTACGCGTCATGCTCGATGAGCTGGAAGCGGAAACAGGCCGCCAGTATGAGCTGACTTCAGCCATCGGTGCTGGTTACGACAAGATTGAAGATGTTGACTATGCTACCGCAGCGCAGTACATGGATTACATCTTTGCCATGACCTATGACTTCTATGGGGCTTGGAGCAATGTGACCGGACACCAAACAGCCGTTTATTGTGGCGAACACTTCCGCCCGGGTCAATGTGACGGCTCCGGCACTGATGAAAACGGCCAGCCTTATAAAGGCCCGGCTTACACCATGGATAACGCCATTCAGCTGTTGCTAGCGCAAAACGTGCCATCGCAAAAAATAGTGGCGGGTGTGGCTATGTATGGTCGTGGTTGGGAAGGCGTGTATCCTGAAAACGCGAGTACTGCAGGCAACCCGATGACCGCATCTGGTAATGGGCCGCTTAAAGGCACCACAGCACAAGGTGTATGGGAAGATGGAGTCATTGATTATAAAGGCGTAAAAGCCAATATGCTCGGTGCTAACTTCCAAGGTATTAATGGTTTTGAAGCGGGTTATGATGCGCAAGCACAAGCGGCTTATGTGTGGAACCGCAGCAGCGGTAAGCTGATCACTTTAGACACCCCGCAAACAGTCATGGCCAAAGGTCAATACGTGCAACAGCATAACCTCGGTGGTTTGTTCGCATGGGAAATTGATGCCGATAATGGCGATATTCTTAATGCTATGCATGAAGGTTTAGGTGATGTACCGCCGGCTAACCAACGCCCTGTGCTCAGTGTAGACAGCAGTGTCACAGTACAAAGTGGTGGCTCAGTGTCAGTTACTGCCTCAGCCACTGATGGTGATAATGACCCTCTCAGCTTTAGCTGGCAGGCTGATAGCGCGCTCAGTGTGAGCGGTGCAAACTCAGCGACCTTAGTGATCAATGCGCCGCAAGTAAGCCAAGACACGCAGTACAGTGCGACTGTTTCGGTTTCTGATGGCAAAGACACGGTCAGTAAAGTGGTTAGTGTTAATGTTGTAGCGGATGGCAGCGGCAGCAACACAGCACCTGTGGTTGATGCTATCGCTGATGCCAGTATGGAAGAGGGCGCAAGCCTAGCCGTTAACGTGGTTGCCAGCGATGCTGACAATGACGCTTTAACCTACAGCTGGGACGTACCAGCCGGGTTGACGCTTTCTGGTAGCGGTGCCAGTGCGACACTGAGTGCGGACCCTGTGGATGCGGATACTAGCTATACCGTCACGGTGACAGTCAGTGATGGCCAAGCCAGCAGCAGCCAGAGCTTTGTTGTTACGGTGACCGATTCAGGCGCGACCACTCCGGGTGACACCTGGGATGCACAAGCTGTGTATACCGGTGGTGATACCGTGATCTATGGCGGTGTTGAGTACCGTGCTAAATGGTGGACTCAAGGCGACCAACCTGACTTGGGTGGTCCTTGGGAGCCAGTATCAGCACCCACAGACGGTAACGGCGACCTAGTTTGGAGTGCCTCGTCTATCTACAACACCGGTGATGTTGTGTCTTATAACGGTGCACGTTTTGAAGCTAAGTGGTGGACAAAAGGTGAAGAGCCTGGCGTTGCCGCTGTGTGGAACCAGCTATAAATAAGATTCCTACTTGAGAGACCAAGGGCAACGAAAGTTGCCCTTTTTCATGTTCGCCACCATACTCAAGGATACTTAAGGTTGTTTCCACAGAGATGTGCGTGGGCAAATTTCTGCTTATTATTTTACTTTTCTCTAGCACCGCGTTTGGCCAGTGCACAAATCCTATTCGAGTTGGCGTAAACAGCGAGTGGCCACCTTATATTTCGATTGAGAATGACCATATCAGCGGCTTAGATATGACCATCATTACTTTATTGCTTGAAAGTATGGGTCGTTGTTTTGACTACGTGCGTTTGCCCAGTGCCGGGCGGTCTATGAACGAGCTGCGCGCTGGGCGAATTGACTTGCTTAGTGGGGTGAGTTTCGCCGCTTATCGCCAAGATATCGGCCAATTTAGCGCACCTTATCGGCAAGAAATCGTGCGTTTGGTTGTGAGCGAGCGAGTGCAAGCATCTGCTTTGGCCGATTTACAGGCTATGCTGCAAAGTGGCCTAACGCTGGTGTATACGCCTGGCGCTTATTATGGTGAAGAAGTGGAAACGCTGGTGCAACAAAGCCGTTATCAACAGCAAATTCAAACCGTGAGTGAGCCGGTGAAGCGTTACTTAATGCTTAAAGCGGGCCGTGCTGATGTCACCATAGAGGATGAGCAAGTCGCCAAGCATCTATTGAGCGAGTATGGCGGCGCGCAACTGATGCTGCACCCCAAGGTAGTCTCGGCACAACCCATTCATTTTCTGATTAGCCATCAGCTGAGTAACACAGGCTTTATGCGCGAGCTCAACCAAGCCATTGAAGCGCAGCAACAGGCTATCACGGTGTTATTGCAAAACCAGCTTGGTGCCGCGCACCCCTAAACTTGATGCCTCAGTGCAACTTCATCTTCGGTCGTACCACTCGCGTTATTTTTTCACTTATCCATAAGGCCATCATTTTTAATGTGCCATGCACTGCTTGTTGATGCATGCGATACAAGCTCATGTACATCCATCTCGCCAGTTTACCTTCGATAAACACATTGCTATTTAAATTACCCATGAGGTTCCCGACCGCGCTAAAGCGCGCTAAATTGACCAGTGAACCATGGTCTTTATAGTGAAATGGACGCAGCGCCTGACCTTTATATTGACGTTTAATATTAGCAAGTACATTGCTGGCCATTTGGTGCGCAGACTGTGCTCGCGGCGGCACAAAACTGCCATCTGGCTGCTCAAAGGCGCAACTATCGCCAATCACAAAAAGCGTGTCATCGCCGCGCACCTGTAAGTACTGATTAACCAAAATTTGGTTGTTTTTATTAAGCTCAAAAGTATTTAAGTCGCGTAAGAAGTCGGGCGCTTTTACACCGGCGGCCCATACCTTTATATCGCAATCCAAACGTTCATCGCCGACATCAATACCGTGTTCGTCGATGCCTTTTACCATTTGTCCAAGGTGCAACTGTACGCCAATTTTTTGCAGCTCTTTGCTGGCTTTAATTGCGATTTTATCTGGCAGAGCCGGTAAGATGCGTGGGCTTGCTTCCAATAAATGAATTTTTAAACGTTCTTTGGAGACTTTATTAAGACCATAGGCTTTGAGCAAGTTGGTAACATGGTAAAGCTCGGCGGAGAGTTCTACACCGGTTGCGCCAGCGCCGATAATCGCCACATTAAGCGCACTTTTATCGCTTTCGCCTTGCTGTAAACGGGTAAAACTGTCTAATAAGGTATGTTGAAAGTGCTCCGCGCCTTTGACCGAGTCCAAAAAGAAGCAATGCTCTTGCGCCCCAGGGGTATTAAAATCGTTACTGACACTGCCAATGGCAATTACCAGCTTGTCGTAGCTGAGAGTACGCTCGGGGAGAATAGCGTTGCCGCGCTCGTCGCGAAGCGGGGCTAAGGTAATGTGTTTACTATCGCGGTCTAGGCCGCAGAAGGTGCCAAGCTGGAATTGAAAATGGTGCTTGGCGGCATGGGCGGAGTACACCACGCCATCTAAACTGGCGTCAAGAGAGCCCGTCGCGACTTCGTGCAGCAGCGGCTTCCATATATGGGTGCGATTTCTATCAATGAGTACAATTTCAGCGCGGCCTTTTTTGCCTAGAGACTTTCCTAGACCGGTTGCCAGCTCGAGTCCGCCAGCACCACCGCCAATAACAATTATACGCTCCACAGAGTCTTGGTTCATGGTTTATTCCTCAAAAATTGCATACCCAAATGCACGCCCAGTACCGCTTAAATGCACTTGGGTATCATTAACCCAGGGGCTAACCGCTTGTTTTTGAGGATTTCCGATTCATAGCTTACGCCTATCGCGCGGCAATGTCATCCGCAGCGTAAAGATTGAATGATGATAATAAACAGGCTATTTTGTTTTCATAAATTATTCCATGGAGCCCCTATGCATCCACACATTCATGCCCTATATGAGCTCAGTGCCAAGCCGCAGCGTACGATTGTCGGCCTGATGAGTGGCACATCAATGGATGGGTTGGATGTGGCATTGTGCCGGGTCAGCGGAGCGGGTCGTGATACCCGTATTGAGGTTGAGCACTTCACCACCTGTGCCTACCCGAAAGAGTATTCGCAGCGGCTGCGTCAAGTGTTCGCCAAGCGCGATATCGATTTACAACACCTCACCTTATTAAATGCGTGGGTGGGGCGCTTGCACGGCCAGTTGGTCAAGCAATGTTTAGCACAGTGGCAGGTCAATGCGGATGAGGTCGATGCCATTGCCAGTCACGGGCAAACCGTGTACCACTGCCCTAAAGCTCAGCATGGTTTGGATGGTTACCCTAATGCCACCTTACAAATTGGCGATGGCTGCCATGTTGCCTGCACCAGCGGTATTTTGACTATCAGTGATTTTCGCCAAAAGCATATCGCCGCAGGCGGCGAAGGCGCGCCTTTGGCCGCGTATGGCGATTACCTATACTTTGCTAGCACCGATGAGCATCGGGTGTTGTTAAATTTAGGAGGCATTGCCAATATTACTTTGCTGCCCAAGGCCGGGGAGCTGAGCGACACGCTATGTGCTGATCTTGGCCCTGGCAATACCATGCTCGATGCCTATGTGCAGCGCTACTTTGCGCCACGACAATTCGATGAAAATAGCACCCTGGCGCGGCAGGGGCAGGTGCATGAGCCTCTTTTAGCGAAGCTCTCAAAGCACCCTTTTTTGCACGTCGCCATGCCCAAAACCACAGGGCCGGAAGTGTTTAACCTTGCCTATTTAGCACAGTGCCAAGCTGCACTCGGAGAAACGCACCTAGCTCATGAAGATGTGCTGGCAACCTTATGTGAGTTTGCGGCTTATCAAGTAGGAACGCAGTTAGCACGGTTGGCGAAATCCCACGGCCCACTGCATGTCTATGCCAGTGGTGGCGGTGTGCACAACCCTTTGCTAATGGCGCGCATTGCCTATTTCAGCGGTGAACAGGTGCAGCTAGATTCCCTGACACAGCTGGGCATGAACCCCGACGCCAAAGAGGCGGTGTTGTTTGCCTTACTCGCCAATGAAACCCTTGTCGGTCAGCCAGCGAAAGCAGCGGCCATAGAGGGGATGCCGCAAATCTCTATGGGTAAATTAAGCTTTCCCGACTGACGCCGTGCTGCGCCATAGGCGTTGACAATACTGGCCGAGGCGTTGGCGCAGGCCGGTGCAATTCACCATTGGTGGCGAGCTTAACTGCGCTTGCGGATGAATATGCACGGTGTATTGCGCGCTTTCTTTTACGGTGTTGTGCAGGCCATGCAGCGTAAGTTGCAACTGTGCATGTTCATACTCACACTCACCCTGCATCGTGCTATGCGCGCAGAGGGTTAATGCCACCATACCGCTGTCGATATCTTTGTAATGCAATGACTGATGCGCCAAAAGTTGGGCATCACGTTGCTGTGCAAAGGTGATACTGGCCTGCAGCGCATCGCCTTGCTGCGCACTGCTGGGCAATCGACACAGCAATTGCACAGGCACACCCACACCGCCCAGAGTGGTTGGCCGGGCAGCCAAAGTTTCGAAATCTGATAATAACCCTTCGCATCGCAATGCGAACACAGCGAGAGGGGAGCGATACTGCGCCATATCCTGCTTAATATTGATAATTTGCGCACAATTATGCCGCAGTTAAATGACAGTTTTATGACTTAGTGGAAAGTGATGGCGATTTTTTCTACACCGCTTGATAAGAGCAGGCTCTTTGTTTTTATTGCTCTTTGCGATATGTTTATCGCGTATTAACATGCAAAGGGAAGACAGCTAAGTGAGCTGTCACTCAATGGAATGACCCCTTCTCAGCCAGCAATATGTGCTAGGTCAATGACTTACGCTCGATCCATTGTTATTTCCGCAAAAATATAATTAAAAAACAAGGAAGATTATGAGTTGGTACCCAGACGATAAAGAATGGCTTACAAAGCGTAAAGCACAGTGGAAAGAAGTGAAAAAGTCACTAAAGGAAATGGGTTTTTATTCGCCGCAAGATATTAAGTTAATAAAAGAGTATTTCCTTTACGGGCCAGATAAAGAACCCCTGAGAACGGTGGATAACGATGGGGATATTCAACGAAAAATATCCTATATGGGTATGGTTGCTATATGGCTATACCCATCATTCGATAAAGAATCTATTATTAGAGAATTGCATAATTTTAGGTCAACCGTCCAATATCAAGATGGTTCCATTATGCAATATGACACTGGGGCTAACCGTGTATTAGAACTTTGCGATAATGATTTTGAAGCTCATAAAAGCGCCATGGATGGTAATGAAACCAGTTTTTTTCAAGGTAAAGAGCAATTATTAGCCGAGCTATTATTACCTCATTCGGTAGAAGAGGAATCTTGGTATAAGTCTTGTGTAAAACATGAAGATTTGGAGAGGCTTAGTGAGGAATGCAGTGAAGAATTTGCTCTAGCTATTAATAGGCTGACGTTATTTTTCGATAAATATATGGCTGCTCCAAACCCGAACTATATTTATAGGTATCGCCTTTCTTATTGTATTAGTGCGCTAAAATATATAAAGCATTCAGAATTTAAGTCAAAACTGATGAAGAGGAATTTAGTGAGCCTGTTTACTTATCTTGATAAGTTCACTGATTGTCCGGACAAATATCCGAAATGTGTTGTGGAAACAGCGCAAGAGTTTACTCGTTTATTCAATGAAGCAGACTTGCCTGATTCAGTGCATGCTTTACTTGCCCCCTATATTAAAGCCGCCAAGGAGGGGGCTGACTAATGGAAAATGTCGTAGTGGTTGTTGCAAGCTTCGCTAATGAAGCGGACTTAGCACGGTTTTGTTTTTATATCGACTTTGAAACACGCCCTGATTTTGAGGACGAGGTGCCAGAACACGAGCAGACATTATTTGCATTGTGTGAAGAGTTATCAATGCCGTACGAGAAAATATCTCAAGGCCTGCAAATTCAGTATGATTTTTTAAACATGCCTGAGCCTAATGAGCAGCTAGTAGCCATGGGCGCTCTTGCCACAGCGCTGAATGCTAAAGCGTTTGCGTGCACCTGGCGAGATGAATATGACGTCGGTGCCGGGGTATTAAAGGCAGGAGCATACGAGCCTGTAGCCGGTGAGCCAACCGATAATCAAGATAAAAACATTGCTAAGCGCTTAAAAAAACAAAGCCTGGATGAGGTGGTTGCTTACCTAATAGAGCAGCAGCTAAAAAACACCTAACCCCAAGCACATCATCATAAACGCAGTGGGTGTCAACTGACAGCGTTTTTTGCTGTGTGAACCATAAAAAAAAGCCGAACGAGTCGGCTTTTGCACATTCACGAAGTGTCCATTCAATGAACGAGGTACCTGCAACCGTGTGACGGTTGCTGTTAACTATCGGCCGTCTTCAAATGACGCCGTAGCTGAAACTTTGCTCCACGAGCCGTTACTGTAAAGAATGGTTGCTTCGGCTGTATATGGGCGGAAAGCACGAATTTCAAAAGAGCACGACGTGCCCGAGGTGCCGCACGATGAGGCCGCATTAGACCAAATAACACTGTCGATTTGTGAACCGTTCCCTACCACGCGAAAAACTGCGGTGCTTGTTGTCGCACCATAAACCAGTGCGAAACAACGGTTAGGTGTAAATTGATCGTATGCCTGAGTGTCGACATAACATTCCATGCTGTCGGCGCTTGCTTGTGCGCTAAATAGTCCACCAATCAGTAGAGCGGCTGATGCAATAAGTGTTTTCATTGTTCTCTCCATTTGAATCATTCCACGGGCTCTACAACTGCTTATACTCCTGTAAGCCATCGATATTGCCTTTTTTGATTAAGGCAGTGGAATTACCCTATAAGAGAACAAACAAAAAATAAACACCAAATTAACATTTGTTTCTAAATTAAGTAAAAAGTAGGAGGCCCTGATGTTCCAAGGGCCGAGTGATTAGCCTATTTTGAAATCAAGCTGGACCGAGGTTTTTGCTTTAACAGCTTGATTATTTTCAAACTTTGGTGCGTATCGCCATTGTTTTACGGCATTAACAGCCGCTCTTTCAAATGCCGCACTGCCATCGGAGTCCAATACACTGACATCTTCAACGAAGCCGCTCTCGTTCACGGTGAACTCCATTTGTACCCAGCCTTCGCGGCGTTGGCGCACGGCGATAGCGGGGTAGCGCGGAGGAGTGCGATACAATGGGGTTTGCTCTTGATTCTTCGTCCACGGACGCATTTTTGCGATGGCAACACAATGCTTAGTGGCTTGCTCGGATTCACCTCCTTGCTCATACAGCGCGACGAGCTGCGAGTGAGCTTGTAGCTCAGCAGGGTGGTCAAAACTAAAGTTATCATCAAAAATATTGACCACTTTGTTAAAACGTTCAATGGCCGTATGTCGACGCCCTCGGGCTTTGTCTACCGCACCTAACAGCATGGTGACATTAATCATTTCGACCGTGTCATCGGCGATATGCGCTTGATAGTATGCTTCGGCTTCATTGAGGTAGACTACCGCCGCACGGCCTTTATCAAAGTCCAAGCGGCGAAAGTAAATTTCGGCACCGTCTACTTTTAAATCGGCGACCAATTTAGCTTTTTGTTGCTGCTTTGCAATATCTATCGCACGTTCGATGGCCTTCTCAACGGTGTGTGCCTTATCCGCGCTTTTGGCGATGCCCATTAACGGGTCGATAAGGCTTAGCGGGTCTGAGTTAGGCTGCTGCTCTAATATCGTCAACGCCTGTTTATAAAGGGTCGCGCGTTGCTGCGCATTAGTGTGTGAAGGGGCCATCGCGTTGGCGTAGTTAATGGCTAACTTAGCAACAGCTGGCGATGTTTCACCAAAGGTGTTCAGGCCAACCTCATAGGCGGTTTGTGCATGTTGCTGCACATTCTCGCCAGTGTGCAGTGCTTGCTCAAAGGCGTCATAGGCGGCATCGAAATCAGGTGTGGGTGCGGCGGCACTCATCCAAGGTGAGCCTAGTAAAGCCAATAGGCCGATATTGAGAGATTTTTTTAACATCTTACACTCCTTTGTTTTGAGGCTATTTTATCTGACCCTATTTTTAGTGCAACAAAAGATAGGCTCAGCATTGCTTAAGCGCGCTTTTGAAAAATCTTCACTGAGTGTGTGTAGTGCTTGCTGGTACAGAGCCATTTATTTTTACTGCTTCAGCTTAATTTGTTGATTTTTAAAGGCTTAAATAGTTGGTGCTGTTTTTGCTCCCATAAGCTCGACGATTAAATTTAAAGGAGAAGGTTATGGCAAAGACGGTAACAACCGTAAATCCAAGTAATGGTAACCCATTAGCTGAGTACACCTTATTATCACAGTTTCAAGCAGAGCAGGCAGTCGATGCTGCCCATGACGCGTTTGGCCAATGGCGCAAAACGTCTTTTTCAGAGCGCGCTGAGAAACTGAACAAACTCGCCGACCTGATCGAACAAAATGAGAGCGCGTTGGTGACCTTAATGACCGAGGAAATGGGTAAAGTCACCGACCAAGGTAAACAAGAAGTGGCGTTGTGCGCGCAAATTTGCCGCTACACCGCCAAGCATGGTGCCAAAGAATTAGAAGATGAACACCGTTTCTTTGAAGATGGGCACGCCTTGGTGACTTATCAGCCCATAGGTGTGATTTTAGGGATCCAGCCCTGGAACTTCCCACTGTATCAAGTGATCCGTTATAGCGTCTCGAATATTATGGCGGGCAATACTACGGTGTTGAAGCATGCCAGCAATGTGTTTGGTATGTCGAAGAAAATTGAAGCGCTGTTTCTTGAAGCAGGGTTCCCTGAGGGCTGTTATCAATCACTGCTTATCGATGGCGCTACCGCCAGTAAACTTATTGCGCACGATAAAGTACGCGGTGTAACCTTTACGGGCAGTGATGAAACCGGTAAGAAAGTGGCGGAGCAGGCCGCGTCGGTATCGAAAAAGTCAGTACTAGAGCTTGGCAGTAACGACGCATTTGTGGTGCTCAGCGATGCTGATATTGCGCATGCGGTGTCGTGTTGTATTCAAGGCCGTGTGGTCAACAACGGTGAAACTTGTGTTGCCGCCAAACGTTTCATTATCGCTGACGCGGTGTACGATGAATTTCGCGATGCTTTTGTTAAAGCGGCCAAAGAGCTGAGAATGGGCGACCCAAAAGAGTCCAGCACCGATCTTGGGCCGATGGCGCGAGATGACTTGCGCGACCAATTGCACCAGCAAGTGCAGCAATCCATTGAAGCCGGTGCAAAGTGTATTCTCGGTGGTGATGTGCCACAAGGTGAGGGGTTCTTCTACCCGATCACCGTATTGGAAGACGTTAAATCGGGCATGCCCGCCTACGATGATGAGTTATTTGGCCCGGTGGCGTCGTTCATTCGTGCCAACGACGATGAACATGCCATGCAACTGGCCAACGACTCGCGTTATGGCTTAGGTGGTGGTATTTTCAGTGAGGACACAGAAAAAGCCGTGGCATTGGCAAAAACCGAGTTCGATACCGGTATGGTCAACATTAACGGCTATTCGTTAGCACAGCCTAACCTGCCTTTTGGCGGCGTTAAAGACAGCGGTTATGGTCGCGAGCACGGCGGCTTTGGCATGCGTGAATTCGTTAATGTTAAATCGATTATGATAGCGCAGCCCAACTAAGTGTTTGTTGCCCAGTTCAAACACCCGATAAATGGGTGTCGACTCGCTGTTTAAGTACAGGGTGGGTGAGGTGGTCGCTGAGCTGCTTCGCCTGCTGCTGGTTTTGTAAGCAACACAGTTTACTGGCTATGTCCGCTTGCTCACACAATTGCGCTAAAGGCGAGAGTTGAGCCCGACTGTGCTCCAACCTAATGCGGTGCAACCTACTGTGGTGCAACCCTTTTACAATCAGTTGCGGCAACTGCCAATAATTTGCCAAGGTTAAGGTTAAATCGTGACTGTATTCTCTAATTAGGCGTTTAAAGGCTGCGCTGCTAGGAGTGACGTCGGGGTCAACAACATTAAAGGCCTCTATCATAAGCTCAAAAATAATCATGGTGCCGAGGTTGTAAAGCAGTGCGGTAAAATATGCGGCGCCAGGGTCGGTTTCGCTATCGGCAGCTGCTAACTTGGCAAAGTCAGCCGTTTGCAACGCGTGCTGCCATATTTTTTCGCCAAACTGGCGGTAATAAATACTCGGGCGCGGCGTAAAGCGCTTAATATAAGATTGCACCACGCCCTCAAGCAGGCCATTGGCCCCCATACTCATAAAAGCGGCTTTAAGCTCGGTGATTTCTTGTTCGCGGCGGCGGTAACGAGGGCTGTTCGCTAGCTTGATAAGATCCGCTGCCATCGCAGGCTCCCGCTCTACCACAGCGAGTAATCGCTGCACGTCGAAATCAGGGTTATCCAGCTCTTTAAGCACCTGACTGATGGAGGCCGGCATAACGGGTAGATGTGACAGCAGCTGCTCAGGTTCATGCATTAACAGGCTCAGTTGATGGTAAATGAAGTGACTGAGGCTGTCGCTCTGCTGCATTGGCCGAGCATCACAACCAAATAAGTAATCGAGATAGGCGCCCTCTAAGTCGTTTTCGTAAGGCATTGCTTGGTCGTCGACAGGGGCTTTATCGGCGAACGGTAAGGGCTCATTTTCCGGTGTTTTATCAAAAAACGCATAATTAGCGTCAACCTCAGCGGGCACAAACGATGGCAACAAAGCTCTTAGAAGCTTACGAAACATGAATACCTCTTTGTGAAAATCTACTTAAAAACGACCGCTTTATCTGAGCGAGTGTAGGTGCGGATTTGCGGTGATGTCCATTGCTCGTTTTGTAAGTATTGTGTACTGACTACTATTTTGCCATCCACGAATTGGCTCGTGGACTTTACTTGGGTGATCCCTTGAGCACTGCCGGTTACTTCCTCATAAGCGGTGAAGCTGCCGTCATCGCCCACTTCAAGCCAGCCTTGAGTGTAAAAAGAGGCGGTAGTGAAATAATAAAACACCAGTTTTTGCCTACTTTGGTCCCAAAAAATCAGTGATTCACCACCATAATCGCCGTCATTGATGCTGTGTAAAGTGCGAATAGCAGTGCCATTGAGGGCACGCTGCCATTGGCTTACATCTGTGACCTGCTCTTGAGTGGGAGCGGGTTGAAACTGTGCCTGCCAAGTGCCTAAGTAGGGTTCGAAAACACTCAATTGAGGTGACAATGAGCTCTTTGCAAGCGCGAGAGTCGGTAATAGCAGCACGAGCGCTGCTAACAAAGGTTTCATAGTAATTCCTTAATGGTGGAGTATGGCTTTAGGTAAGCTTGAGACACAGCCTCGATAAGCTCAAGAAAAAAGAACAAAGAGATCATTTTTGCTAATTATTAACCTTGGGTTAATAGTTGGTTCTTTTTGTTTGTTGCTTTTGATTCTTTAATATCTCATATTTACAAGCGTTTACAAAGTTTTGGTGGTTTAAATGTAAAATAATTGAAAACAGATTGGTGTTGTTTTATTTTGCTGTTTCCCATAAAAGAAACAACTAGGATATCCCATGTTTAAACCCACCCTTATCGCCAGCGCGCTGCTTAGCAGTACCGCTGTATTTGCTCAAGGTCCACTGTTTGAAGTGTCATCGCAGCAAATGGCTAACAGCGTTAACGCTGCACAAGCAAATATGTCACAGCTCAGTGGCGCGCAGTTCCAATTAACCAGCAATACTGCCTCCTTGTCTTTGCCTGTTGATGGTGCGCAGGTACACTTTACCCGCAAAAACGCTAGCCTTAGCGCCAGCGGTAACCTTATTTGGCAAGGTGAAAATGACAATGGTGACTCGGTCACATTAGTGCAAACTGCAAAAGGCATCTCTGGTACGGTTAAAACCAACGGTGACGTGCTAAAGCTTAAGCCTGTTGGCGCTCATGGTCATCAGCTGCGTACACTCAAGCCTGAGCAAATGCCACCAGAGCACCAACCAGGACACGTTATGCCTGAAGGCCCACTTGCAAAGCAGGTTAGCGTCAATAATAACCCTAGTATTTTCGCGCAACCGCAGGCCGTTGCCGATACGCAAATCGACCTACTGGTGGTTTACACTGCCAAGGCTGCTCAGCTCTCTGGCGACATTGATGCCTTGATAGACCTTGCTATCAATGAAACCAATCAGGGTTATCAAAATTCAGGTGTGAATGCCACCGTCAGTCTTGCCCATAAAGCACAGGTCAACTACACCGAAGCGAGTAGCTCAGGCACCGATTTAAACCGTTTGGCCGGGACCAACGATGGCTACATGGATGAGGTGCACGGTTTGCGTGACCAGTATGGTGCCGATGTGGTGGTATTAGTGAACGATGTAAATGGCTATTGTGGTCAAGCTGATGCCATTGGTGCCAGCGCCAGCAGTGCTTTTGCCATGGTTGATTATGATTGTGCTACCGGCTATTACTCTTTCGGTCATGAAATTGGCCACCTCCAAGCGGCGCGTCACAACCCTGAAAACGATCCCACTAATTCGCCTTATGCCTACGGTCACGGCTACCAAGACCCAAGCTCGCAATGGCGTACGGTGATGGCGTATAACTGTAACAGTGGTTGTACTCGTATCAATTATTGGTCAAATCCAAACAAGAGCTACAACGGCACGGCGATGGGCACAACCACGCGCAGCGACAACACGCGTGTTTTGAATATTACCAGTCCAACGATTGCTAATTTCCGCAGTGGCGGCACACCACCACCGCCTCCAAATGAGCTTGAAAATGGTCAGCCTATTAGCATCAGCGGTGCTAATGGCAGTGAAACGCTATACACCTTTGAAGTACCAGCCGGTGCCAGCAATATCAGCATTACCAGCTCAGGTGGCTCAGGTGACTTAGACTTGTATGTAAAATACGGCGCAACGGCATCGCAGAATAACTATGATTGCCGCCCTTATGAAAACGGGAATAACGAGAGCTGTACAGATACGCGCGCAGGCACTTACTCAATTATGGTGCATGGTTACAACGCCTATAGTGGCGCAACCTTAGTGGCAAGCTATGAGCAAAGTGGCAGCGATTTACCGATTGAGATCACTGAGTCAAACCTCTCAGGCAGCCAAGGTCAGTGGCAATATTTTACTGTTGATGTGCCTGCGGGCGCGAGCACGGTTGATGTAAGTACCTCCGGTGGCAGCGGTGATGTCGATTTGTATGTTCGTCAAGGCGCGCAGCCAACGACCTCTAGCTATGATTGTCGCCCGTTTCGTTCAGGCAATAACGAGTCGTGTTCAGAGGCCGCAGCAGCTGGCACTTGGCATGTAGGTCTTCGTGCTTACAGCAATTACTCCGGTGTAACCTTGAATATTTCTGTGCAATAACAGGCTAACAAAACCAGCCTAGGGTTGCTGATAGCGGCGTTCAATTTCTTTTTTGACGCTCTCAGGAATAGATGACAAAAGGTGTTGCAAGCGCAACGCCTTTTTTTCGTTATTAGGATGGTAGCCGATGTATTGAGGCTCAATATGCAGGTTGTGTAAAAGCGCAACGGGCAAATCGAAATCGTGAATAATTTTCGCAGCCCAGGTTCTATCCACCACAATGGCATCGACGCGACTATCGCTCAGGGTTGCGAAAAATGATTTAGCTTGCGCATCTGTTGACTCGTAGTAGGAGCGAGTAACAATATCAGCATTGAGTGCTTTTAGTGCACTATAGACTTCATCAGGGTATGGGTACTCCTCAGCAATGAGAATAATGGGGGAGCGCTGCACAGCCCGCTGGTAAAAGCTCTCTTGGCGATTGATGGCCACCGCTAACGTCAGCTCCCAGTTAACGAACGATTGGTCGAGCATTGCCAAGCCATCGGTTTCATCCACATGCAAGGTGAAATCAAGCTTACCTTGGCTAACGGCTTCAACACAGCGTTTGTAGGGCAGCTCAGTAAAGATGACGTCAGTGCCTGAGTGTGACAGTGCATAGCGAATTAAATCCACTTCAATGCCTTTTGCTTGCATCGATTCGTCGACATAGCTGTAGGGCCACCACCTTTCAAAGCAAATTCGCAGTGGTGCCGGTGAGCCCCAGCTTGATGATGACCACAACTGCATCATGAGCAGTACAATGGCGCTTACAGCATATAATGTGTGCATAGCTTTAAGCTTAATCCACCGCCGCCAAGGTGCAAAAAATAAGGGGTACATTTTCTTACAGTTTGCGTTAATGTTTACCGTTAAAGTGATAGAACGAGCACACGAAGGCATGAAAGGGTACGTAGCATGCTTAAATTATTTATCGCACTGACCGCACTGAGTATTTTAAATGGTTGTACGGTGGTGGGCATTTTAGTCGATGGCTATGCGCAGCCAAATATGCAGCAGCGCGCAGAAAAGCACTATACCGCCAGCACCCAAGGCGACCCGGGTAAATCCAGTTACACGCCAACAGATAATGACGGCTTTAGCTTCGCTAAACTTGGCTTGGCGATTGACTCGGCGGTCCTCGGTGCATTGCAAAAACCAACGCCGAGTAAAAGCAATAAAGAGTGTAAGAAACTGTCTGACACTATTACTGAGTGTGATTTAGTTGCGCCCATGCAATCCAGTGCGCCTAGCGAACCGCAAAGCGAGTTAGAGGCCATCGAGCGCCGCCATCATGAATAAGAGGTAGGTGATGGTGAGCAGCAAGGCATATATGCACGCTACTCACCTGGTGAAACCCGGTATTAGCGTTTAAGCTGGGCGGCTGGCTTATTTAGTAGTGCAATCATAGGCCTGTCGCTCATTACTTTGGTTTTAAGCGCATAGCCAATGAGTAGACCGACGATAAAGCCGCCAATATGTGCGCCATAATCAACACCATCGGGCAGGCTAAATAAACCGAATAAGTTAATGCCCAGCCAAATAATGAAGAACCACATAGCAGAGAGCTTCTTCTGGTAAATAATGAACATAAAGGTCAAGCTGGCGTAGCGGAACCACATTAAATACATGCCAAATAAACCAGCAATGGCACCACTGGCACCGACACTGGGAATTGCACCATTACTTGAGAGCATGAGGCTGGCAACGGAGGCGAGCACCCCGCAAAGCAGGTAGTAGCCTAAGAAGCGCCAGTGGCCAAGTGCATCTTCGAGGTTATCGCCAATGATGTATAAAAAGTACATATTGCCTACCAGGTGCATAATAGAGCCGTGTAAAAACACACAGGTGAGCAAGGTCCAAGGCTCTTCCCCGGCGAGCACATCCACTGGGCGCATGGCAAAATATTCAAGTACGAACTCAAAATGGCTGGGAACAAAAAAGTAAGCGGCAAATATCAACACGTTCAACGCCACCAAAGCGCGAGTTACCCACGGGGTACGATGTGGTTTGATGTTGTACTCTACTGGCATTTGCGTTAGAAATTGAAATAAGTAGGTTTTCCATGACACCTTCTGGTTGAGCTCGCCAAGTGCCGCTTTTAGCTGTGGGCTATTTTCGACACTTTCTAACTGCTCTTTTTCGATCCAGCTGCCATCGCAATGACGGCATACATCGATTTCGCTGTGGTAGTGCTCTAATAAGTGGTAGCGCTCCATCAATGTTGAGCAATCGGGGCAGTCGCGCTCAGATATACCTAAATGTTCACCAAAATTGTGTTCATATTTCTCACCCACAGGACCGTCGTTGACCTCGTTCAACATGCGATTGACTTCATTTTTTTCAAACCAAAGGCCACCACATTCTAAACACACATCAATTTCTTCACCTTGATACTCGGTCACTTCTAGGTATTCATCAACACAATGGGGACAGCGTTTATTCATGCTCTAACTCCTTGAGACTGCCAATTTGCACGTCGTTATCAGCTAATTCTTGTTTCAGTGCCTGGGCACTGCGCTTTAAATAGGGGAGCGTATTTTGCTCTAGGTCGGTTGCAAGTTTGCCTAGCTTCTCACTGGCGTGACGCGCTGACACCTTGCGCTTTAGCGCGCGTTCAATATAAAACTCACTTTGACTATAAAAACGCCGCGCAGCGGAGAGAATGGCACTTGGGGTTTCCAAAGTCGTGGGTGAGTATTGCATGGTGTGCCACACATATTTATCTAAAGTGGGCTTATTGAACTCAAGCTCAGATGTAGGCGGGCTCTTAGCCAGTAGCTCGGCATACGCTTGAATTTTACGTTGGTTGTCGAGCAACTCATCGTACAGAGACGTGCGTAGATAGTAGTTATCTTCCATTTTAGAGTAGGTATCGAATTTAATTGCCTGCTCTAAACCGCTTTGTGCGGCGAGGTAGACACCAAAAATGGTGGATAGCACCAAAAATACTTGGTTGAGCCAAAAACCGGTACTGCGTAGCTCTTTGTTGTCGACTTGTTGCAGCACTTTGGGGATTTTTTTGTCCTGTGGTGGGGATGTTGCCATAACCGACTCCTTGGTAAAATGAGCCGAGATGGTAGGGGAAAGTGAGCACAGAGGCAAGCGCCTTGCGCTCACTTAATAGGCATTATATGAGCGTAAGCAGTTTGTATCCGCTCAACGTAATGATCAGTATCAGCAGCGGCATCGCCAGCACATTAATCAGCAGTGAGTTTTTAAATCTGCCCATGACCTTATTTTGATTCATTAGCCACAGCAGGTAAATGCAGATAATGGGTAATAACAGTGCATTGGTGGCTTGCGCGAAAATAATCACCGCCACTGGGTCTAAACCAAGACTGGCCACAACAGCACCAAACACTAATATCACCAACGCCACTTGCTTGAAGCGAGGGCTGTTGGTATCTCCTTGTAACCCGAGCATGCCACACACCGCGTAGGCACCCGCCAGAGGCGCCGTTATGGCGCTGGTTAACCCAGCGGCGAACAGTCCGAGTGCAAAAAAGTAATGGGCGCTGTCACCCAGTAAAGGCGTTAATTGCGAGGCCAGGTTGGCGGCACTGAGCTGACTATTGCCCTGACCAAAAAAGGCTACGCTTGCGGTGGACACGATAGCTAAGGTGATCAATCCCCCAAGACCAATTGATAAACCGGTATCCCAGTTGCTACTGCGAATGGCCTGTTGTTTATCTTGCTCACCTTGGCTGGCCCGTGCGACCACCCCAGAGTGAAGAAATAAGTTATACGGTACGATGGTGGTGCCAATTAACGCCAATACGGTGGTCAGTGATCCTTCAGGGAAGCTAGGCTTAAAACCTGCAAACATGGCACTGAGATCGGGGCTGGCGATGACCAGAGTCGCTAAAAAAACTAAACTCATCAGCAACACTAAAAAGATCAGTGCGCCCTCTATCAACTTATATTTGCCGCTGTATAACAGTGCGGCGCTGATAATAGCAATCAAGGGCGTCCACAGCTGCGCTGAAGCGGAGGGAAATAGCCCTTGTAAACCGAGACTGGCACCGCTGAGGTTACCTGCCTCATAGGCGGCACTGCCAATGCCAATGGCACTGATCACCAAAAATGCGGCAAGCCAACGAAACACAGGGGTTTCAATATGCGCGCGCAGTGCTTGGGCTAAATCTAGGCCGGTGACCACGCCTAAACGCGCGGCCAGTGATTGCAATAAAATAGTTGCCAGCACTGAAAACACCAAGGCCCATAGCAAAGCAAAGCCAAAGTTTGCACCGGCTACGCTGGCGGTGGTAATGGTGCCTGGGCCAATGAAGGCGGCGGCAACCAGTAGTCCAGGTCCTAACTTCATATATCACCTGTCGAGGTTAAAAAAAGGCGCGTACGCTACCAGTTCATATCCAAATTTGAAAGAGTAAGACGTTACTCTATGCAATAAACAAGTGAATTTATACATTTAACCACAGAAATTTAACATCTGCGGCGGCCCAAAGTGACTCCCCTCATAGCTCACTGAGTGATTGTCTGCGCTCGATAATAAACAGCCTGTGTCTTGTTGGCGCTAGTCTCCCAGCTCAGGGTGATCCAATAACACGGCTCCACCATCGACATTGGCGAGCTTATCTTCAGGGTTATAAATAGGGCAGCGTTGCATTGACAGGCAGCCGCATCCAATACAGCCATCAACATAGGCGCGTACTCGTTGCATGTAGGCAATTTTTTCATCGAGTTGGCGCTGCCATTGGCGTGACATGTTGGCCCAGTCTTCTTTATTTGGGGTGCGTTTTTCGGGCAGGGTACTGAGTGTTTCTTTTACCTCCTCTAGGGTGATCCCCATTTTTTGTGCGGCCTTGATAACCGCAATGCGCCTTAGTACATCTCGCTTGTAGCGGCGTTGATTTCCTTGGTTTCGCCAACTGCGAATAAGTCCTTTTTTCTCGTAAAAATGCAGCGCCGATACGGCGACCCCAGCACGTTTGGCGACAGTGCCGACAGATAAATTTGCTTCCAATGTCATTTTGTTGTTGACCTAAACTTAACTTGAGCTTTTAGCCTTAGGTTAAACATACAAATGCAGGAAAGCAATTATGAACCAACATGTTATTATTTTTTCAAGTGCTAGAAGCCAAGGTAACACCCGCCAAGCTGCCGACACTCTCGCGCGACACCTAGGTGCGCAATTCATTGATTTAGACGCCTATCAGATTAATCCGTATCGGTATGATATTCGCGAACAAAGCGATGATTTCCGCGCGTTAATCACGCGATTACTGGAGTTTGACCATTGGGTATTTGCATCGCCCGTCTATTGGTATAGCACCACACCGCAGATGAAGGCGTTTTTTGATAGACTCACGGAATACATGGATCAGCCCCAATTGCGTAGCCAGTTACGACAACTGCGCACTAAGCAAGCATCCTTGCTCTCCACTAGTTATACCGAGCGGGCGCCGCAAGCGTTTGTGGACCCTTTCATCCATACTGCCACCTACCTAGGGATGCAATTTGTCACTCACTATCATGCTGGCGCTGCAGACCCTGAATCTGTGGCCGTGCAATACCCTAAAAGACAAATGTGGTGGCGCAAGTTGTATGCCTTGTTGAACACTCAAGCAGGCCTTATTAGATAAATTAGTGATTATTTTGCAATTATTCGTTCAAGCGCAAAATTAGCTGAATATAAAATGAATGTCTGCAAGTGGTTACTATCTCTAAATGCCATTAAATTTATTAGTTCACAGAGTGCATTTTTGCACTCTTATGATGCAATAAAGGCGTTGTTAGAGGCTTAGCTCTATTGTTGTTATGTAAACAAGATGTTTATTTTGTGCGGGGTTAGTCTTGATAGTAAAGCTTAAATAGGTACACTCAATGCTCCCCCCAGTGTTTGGGTGCTTCAGAGGAAGAAGTAATGAATAACAAGCAGTTGTTTGTCTTAACAAAAGATAATGCAAATACTCAAAGCGACGATTTCTTGTTGTTACTCAAAGTATTGGAAACGCTCGCAACAACCGTTAAGGTCGATACCCGCCTGCCTGAGGTGGGTGAGCGCGAACACATTGCACTATTTTTAGTGGATGCTGCGTATTGTGATTGCCAAGAAATGCTCAGCGAGGAGATCATTCAGTTAGCGCGCCAGCACAGTGTTGCGGTGTTTAACGCTCAGCGTCACGCGCTCAACGAACGCACAGCGCTGCTGGCGAATCTCAAAGGCGCGCTTTACAACGATGACAGTCCTGAGCATATGTTTAAAGGCGTGCGCCGCGTCCTCGGCGGCGAGCTATGGTTTTGCCGCAAGGCTATCTCCAATGCCTTTGGCGATCTAATTCAACAGCTCCCCGCCACTGATGCACTATCGGCGCAACGCCACAGCGATATCGACTTAAGTGTGTTAACCGCACGGGAAAAGTCGGTGATTTCATTGTTGGCTAAGGGGGCTAAAAATGATGATATCGCCTGCGCTTTGAACATCAGTAACCACACAGTGAAAACGCATATATACAGTGCTTTTCGTAAGACCAACTCGCGTAATCGTATTGAATTGGCCAATTGGGCACAGCGCTATATTCCGGTGGCATCTCGCGTCATGGAACAGCGTCAATAACCTGCTCAGCATGCTATTGAACGCAAGGTTACCATTGAGCAAAAATAAAGGCGCCAAACGAGGCGCCTTTATTGTGTCAGTGCAGAGGTGATCAACTGGCTCGCGCCGACCATACCCCTTTGTTAATGCCGTCTTTTATGAGTAACGTCAGTGCTTTTTCAATCGCTTGCGTGACACAAATATGCATGGGTTCGTTATCACTGAAGCCTGCTTCGGCTTCCAACAAGCGCTTGTAACTCACATAGCGGAAAAAGCCAGCACGCATCTCTTGTGAGAGTACTTTTTTGCTGGTGGCAACCGACAGCAATACCTGCCCGGTGCGCACATCGACCGCACGCATGTAAATAGAGATAACATCCTCACGGTACAGCTCTGAGGCGCCGATACCAAAGTATTCTGCACCTAAGCCTCCGGTTTTTACGTTACTGTCGTAACTGATGATCCCGCCCTCAAGAATGATTTTGGCGGTGGTCAAAGGTGGCAGCTCTGGGGCATTGTCGCCCTTATCACTCATCGCCGCTCGCACGATTTTTCGCTCTGTAAGCAAATTTTGTAATCCTTCACGCTCCACGGGCACAAACCAGTCGGTTTCATGCAGCGCTTGCATAAGAATAGAGTTCGCACCTTGGGTTACGGCGGTAGAAAACGAGCTGACGTTCTCTTGCGGCTTATATTGCCCCGTTTGGTCGCGAAATGAATAAACTGAGACGGGAATCGCGCCTCTGGGATTAGGTAGCGCTTTCAGTTCGGCAAAGGTCTCTGTGAGCGCCAATTGCTCAGCAATTTGCTCATCTGGGGGCACAGTCGAGGTGATAGCGGAACAGCCGCTAAGCAAAGCCAATAGTAAAAATGCACATATACGTTTCATTAGCCAAACCTCGGTACTTCGATTACGGTGACAGTGCCATCCAGGGTATTGGTTATTTGCACGGTGATACTATCAGGGGTGCTGGTGATAATCTGGATTTGATAGTCGCCACTCATAAAGATGGAGTCTTGGTTAAAAATACTGTCTTCAACATCGTCACCGAAGGCGATATCGGTAATTTCACGAACCATGCGGTTGAGGTACGTACGCTCCAACGATTCTTGAAACTTTTCACCATAGGTTTTTTCACTGATAGGGGCCCGGTGCTTATTTTGGGCTTGTGCTTTAGAGAGCAACATATTGGCATTTAACGGGTTTCCGCCAAATGATGGGTTAATAGGTTTGTATACAAGCTCAGTGGCCATCAGTGGCAGTGACGCACAAAGCAAAAGTGCATAAATTATTGTTTTCATTTTTACCATCCACTTGCTGCTAGATCAGGGGAGTGTTGTTTAAATCTGGCGCGCGCCATGGCGTCCATAATCGCGAACATCGCGCTCTCGACGCGCTCTTTAAGTGGCCCACCACGTCGGCCCATAAAAGTGACGTATACCAATTCATTATTCATGAGTACTTCAAGGCGGGTGCCAGCACGAGGGAGCACTGTTTCTTTGATCACCACGTTGGTGCCGCTGGTATCCGGCAGATCGCGCCATAACTGTGAGAAATTAAAGTAAAATTGGTGGCCAAAGCGGCTAATACTGCGATCGAGTACGAGGCCGTCAATTTCCACTTCTTGTGCTTTGCTTGACGTGTGAGTCAGGGCAAGGAGCACAATCAAGATGCTGAGAAAATACTTCATCATCGGCTGAAAGGGAGGGTTACCCCTCCCATTAGAGCTTTACTGTTGTACAACAGTTGCAGAGTTATAGTCACCGACTTGAGTGACAGCAACGGTGTTACCAGTGCCCATAACCGAGCCTTCAACCAAGTTACCCTCACCAAGTTGACTGATAGACACAGTATTACCTTCACCTGCGACTGCGAACGCACCTTGTCCCATGCCGGCAACCATGTTCATGCCGCCTTCTTGGGCGATATCAATGCTGTGGCCACTGCCTTCTACCATGAGGTCGATAGCATTGAGCTCACCACTTTGTACCAAGTCGACTTGGTTGCTTGAGCTTTCCATCACTGAGCCCATGGTCAATACAGCTTCATTGCCCATGCCACTTTGAGTAATAGCGATATCATTATCGTTGCTGGCAATGCTTGGATCTGGGTAAGATGATTCAATAACAGCGGTGTTCATGTCACCAGATTGGGCAACTGCTACGTCGTTGTCATTACCGTTGAAGTTAACAACATGCGTGGCGTTATCGTTGCCGATTTGCATGGCATCAAACTCATTGTTGTTACCTAGCACGCCAAGATATACTTCGTTGCCACTGCCATTTTGGGTTGCGCTGAAATCGTTCTCATCGCCTAATACCTCAGCTGATGCCGCGTTATTATCACCCATTTGCATAACGTTTAGCTCGTTTCCATCACCAGAGAATAGAGCCGACTCAAAAGTATTCGCGCTGCCTTCTTGATCAATTGACAGAGCATTTTCATTGCCCTCGATAGAGACGATATCAGTGCTGTTATTCGCGCCTTCCTGCTCAACAGCGAGTTCGTTCTCATCTCCGAAAATATCGCCAATGCTGATGACGTTGGTATCGCCTAGCTGTTCACTGGCAAATTCGTTCATGCTGCCATTAATAGAAGTGACGGATAGTTGGTTCCAAAAACCATCCTGCTCTACGCTCAGGTCGTTGGCATCACCTTGAACCGACGTAAATTGCGCTTCGTTCCATAATCCAGCTTGCTGTGCATTAACCACGTTGGCATTGCCCTGCATATCCAGGTTGTAGAACCAGTGTCCGCCATCGCCCTGAACAACATTAATTTGGTTTGCATCGCCGCCAATCACGTTGATGGCCTCATTGTTGATGCCTAAGAAACCAGTGCCATTTTGCTCAACCGCGATTTGGTTGTCACTGCCAGTCACTTCGCTTAATGCGCCATTCGCTTCGCCATCTTGGTTGTAAGATTGCTGGTTGTTGTCGCCTTGTGTGGTCACCAACACCACATTGCCGTTACCTATTTGCATGGCATCTGTTTGGTTACCATCACCTACCGTAGTGATCTCAGTAAGGTTGGCGTCGCCTTGCTGCAAAGAGCTGGCGCTGTTACCTAAACCCTGGACAGATGTTTGTGAAATTGTGAGCTCATTGCCAACGGCGGCTGCACGTTCTACGTTAGCAAGTGCAGATGTTGACCCAGGTTTGTCTTCGCTTTGTGCGTAAGCACCTGTTGATAGGGCCATCGCGATGGCGCAGGTTAAAATAGATTTAGAAAGCTTCACGCTTATCTCCTTGTTGTTTGTTATTACTGCGACGACGTTACAAATGAAAAGGCTCATCTCAGGGTTGCCGACCTGAGCTGGGTTAATCAAAAAAGCGTGTGAACGAGCGCAGCGTTGTTGTCCTAAAAGGTGTTGGCAGTAGTAAAAGCCAACGGTCACTGGTGCGTATGGCGTCATTCCTTTGCCTTAGCTGTAAATAAGTAGCCGGGCGCTGGAATACGGAGAAGCCTAAGAGTTCGGTAAGCGTTGGGAGAGAAATAAAACTCGTCACTAAGTTGCAATTACGAGTATGCATGGGAAAAACTTGCTTCCAATGCTTTGTTGAGTAATTGCAACGAGCCATATTCCCTCCTGGGTCATTGATAGTTGCATGCACAATGCATGGATTGGTGCTGCAAGGTATCAATATTAGTAATACTCATTTTCCTACCGAGGTATTCACTCTAAGTTCACTTTGAAAGCAGATAAATTAGCAATTTTTATGGTTGGTTATTTGTTTATTAAAATCAGTGTGTTGTGTTTATTTTTGTAGCTCTTTATGGTGGAGATTAGCGGCTGCTACCAAAAAAGCATGAGAAAAAATGAGTTGAAATTGCTCGAAGTGGGATCAAAAAAAAGCATGAGAGACTCAACCTTTTTGGATTAAATTTAACAAAAAAGAGTGGTTTTTAACTTTCTGTTCATTTTTGCTTTGCGTGTTCCTAAAACAGTCGCTACAACAAAGAGGTTGCCACACATTGACTGCGTATGTGCTCTTTTGGAGAAGAGATACTTACTTCTGTGTACCTTCGGGCCACACAGACAACTTCTATGGAATAGATCTATGAAAACCAAACTATCTGCGCTGACTTTAGCGCTCGTTCCGGTACTTTCATTAAGCGCTCACGCGGGCGTTCACATTAAAGATACAGCTGCCACTGACAATGACGACAGCATCCTTGTGGTATTCAAACAAGGCACTTCTGCCGCAGTGCGTGCTCAAGCACGGTCTTTAGTCAAAGCAAAAATCAGCGATTTGAATGCTGATGAAGTTGATGATCGCTACAAGCATGTGCTTGGTGGTCGTCTTGCCAATTTTAAACTCGATGGCGTCAGCGCCAAACAAGCCTTGGCGGCTCTTAATAAGCACCCTGGTGTGGAATATGCCGAGCCAGATTACCAAGTAAAAGCATTAGGCGTGCCTGATGACAGCCGTTTTGATGAGTTATGGGGCCTGCATAACCTTGGGCAAACTGGTGGTACAGAGGATGCAGATATTGATGCTGTTGAAGCATGGGATATTACCACCGGCTCCGCAGATGTAATTGTCGGTGTTATCGATACTGGTGTTGATTACTCACACCCTGATCTTGCCATGAACATGTGGGTGAACCCAGGTGAAGTTGCTGGTGACGGTGTGGATAACGATGGCAACGGCTATATCGATGATGTTCACGGTATTAATGCCATCACTGGTGATGGTGACCCTATGGATGACCAAGGTCATGGCTCGCACGTCTCTGGCACCATCGGCGCATCCGGTAATAATGCTGAGGGCGTTGTCGGTGTAAACCACGAAGTATCCATCGCAGGTTGTAAGTTCCTCAGTGCAGCAGGCACGGGTTCAACATCGGATGCGATTGAGTGTATCGATTATTTCGTGGCCCTGAAAAATGACGGTCACAACATTCGTGTTACCAACAACAGTTGGGGTGGCGGCGGCTTTAGCCAAGCGCTTGCAGATGCCATTACGGCGAGCGAGAATGCCGACATTCTTTTCGTTGCCGCCGCAGGTAATGACGCGGTTGATAACGATGTTAACCCTCACTACCCATCGAGCTATGAGCATGAATCAGTGCTTTCTATTGCCAGTACAACGCACACCGATGCGATGTCAGGGTTCTCACAATGGGGCTTAACAAGTGTTGATATGGGTGCTCCAGGCAGCGCTATCCTATCTACTGTGCCGGGGGGCGGTTATGCGTCCTACTCTGGCACCTCAATGGCCACGCCTCATGTTGCAGGCGCTGCAGCGTTAGTGCTGTCGGTGAATCCGAGCTTGAGTGCAGTAGAAGTGAAGCAATTGCTAATGAGCAGTGGCGATGCGAATGCTGACTTAGATGGAATGACCGTTGCGGGTACACGTTTAAATGTGAACCAAGCGGTGATTGATGCTGACCCTGAGCCAGGCTTTAGAATGTCGGCTGCGCCCCGTAATCAAGAGATTGTTGCCGGTGACACTGCGACCTATGAGCTGAGCTTTAGTTCGGTGGCCGAGTGGCAAGGAACAATCGACCTTGCGCTTGTTGCAGGCATTGATGGCGCAAGCTTGTCGAGCAACACTGCACAGCCAGGTGATGTGGTAACGCTGAGCGTGCCAACGACGGCACAAACGCAATGGGGTGAGTACAGCTTTACCATTGATGCAACCTCGGGTGATTTAGCACAGCAAAAGTCAGTTGAGCTATACGTATTACCTCAGGGGTTAACTGAGTTTAGCTATGAAAACACCACTGCTGTGGACATTCCTGATAATGACGCAACAGGTATCACGTCAGTGATCACTGTTGCAGATGACGTCACGGTGTTTGATACCAATGCCTTCGTAGATATCAGCCACACTTGGATTGGCGATTTGATTGTCACGCTTACTTCGCCATCCGGCACGGTAGCTACGCTCCATAATCGCAGTGGCGGTAGTGCGGATGACATTAACGAAACCTTCAACTCAGAGGCCTTTAATGGTGAAGTGGCCACCGGTGATTGGACGCTAACCGTATCTGATAATGTAGGTGCTGACACGGGGACATTAAACGCTTGGACCCTTAACCTTACAGGCATTGGCGAAGTAACGGCGCAGCCGCCGCAGGCAGGCTTTAGCTATGACGTTAATGACCTAAGCGTGCAGTTTACAGATGCAAGTTCTGATGTGAACGGCGATATTGTTAGCTGGATGTGGGATTTTGGTGACGGTGCCAGCAGCTCTGATGCTAGCCCTATGTATACCTACGCGGATTATGGCACGTACAGTGTAAGCCTGACTGTGACCGACAGTGAAGGTAACAGTGATACTTTAACTCAAGAAGTCACTTTAAGCGCAGATGATGTGCAACTCGAAGTGGTACGTGCTAATAAAACACGCTTAGGCTTTATGCGCGTTGAATTGGCATGGCAAGGCAGCAGCGCTGAGCAAGTGGATGTGTACCGTAATGGCGAGTTCTTAGAAAGCACTGCCAATACCGGTGGCTATCGTGACTTTGAACGCCGCGCAGACCAAACTTCTTACACCTATCAAATCTGTCAAGAAGGCGATATTTGTTCGAATGAAGTGACAGTGACTTTCGAGTAACTATAAACAGCAGTGCAAAGCACTGACGCAATGATAAAACCCCGAACTCAGTTAGTTTGGGGTTTTTTTATTGACGACTATGTCGTCGCTAGGTGAATGCATGTGTTGCAGTTACCCGAGATGAGGTAATAAGTCATACAAATTGACATAACCAGAACAAAAATTAAACCAGGTAAAGATTTATTTACATAATTATTAATGGTGCACGAAAATAGTGCTGTTTTTTATTGTAAAAGTTGAGAATTATATGTAAAAAGTATGTTGTGAGTTACATGATTTAAACATAGTGCTTGTCATGGTTCGCTTTATAACAATAAATTCAGGGAATTAACAATGTTCAACAAATCTTCAATTAGCAAAGCTATTCAATATTCTTTGTTGCTTGGCACTGTTGCTTCGGGCACCGCGATTGCTGCGGAAGAGTCTGACCGAGTCAAAGAAGTCGAAAAAATTCAAGTTACAGGTTCTCGTATTGTAAAACCTAAACTATCTCAACCTGCCCCTATCGTGACGATCGGCGCAAAAGACATCGCTCAAGCAGGTGTACCTGACCTAGGTAGTGTTCTAGCAGAGCTTCCGGCGATAGGTTCGACAGACACTCTGATTGGTAACAACGACAGCAACGCACTAGCTGGTGTAACCTCTGCTGACTTGCGTCGCCTAGGTGCTGCTCGTACTCTAACTTTGGTAAATGGCAAACGCCATGTTGCCGGTGCACCTGGTAGTGCTCAGGTGGACTTAAATACTATTCCTGCGGCGCTAATCGAACGCGTTGAGGTTATCACCGGTGGCGCATCAGCTATCTATGGTTCTGACGCAGTTTCTGGTGTTGTAAACGTTATCCTTCGTGATGACTTCGAAGGTTTCGAGTTTAATGGTTCTGTAGGTAATTCTACAGAAGGTGTTGGTACTAAAAACCACTCTTACAGCATCGTTGGCGGTGCAGAAGTGTTTGATGGCCGCGGCAACGTTACTTTCTTCGCAGGTAAAGATCGTATTCGTGAAGTAATGGCAAATGATATTCGTCAAGTTAATCACTATGGTACGATTCAAAACCCAGAGAATACTGGCGAAGAAGATGGTATTCCAGATCAGCTAACCGTACCTAATGTAATGTCAGAGCGTATCAGTGAGAACGGTGTTATCAACCCATTTGGAGCCGCTGGTTCAATTTGGACATTTGATAATAATGGTGTGCCAGAGCTTATGCCTGAGCGCGAATTCACCAATAGCTTTGCTTTTGGTAGTTTCCCTGATGGATGCCAATATTGCTTTAAGACTCAAGATTATGAAAATGTTTATCCTGATTTAGACAAAACAACTGTTGGCTCAACTTTCAACTTTGATTTGAGTGACAACCACTCTTTCTACAGTGACTTTAAATTTGTTCGCTCAGATATCAAGCAGCAGTTCCAGCCTTCATTCCGTTTTGGTAACGTGGCTATCAATGTTCAAGATAACCCGTACCTAGATGAAACGTTGCGTCAAGACTTGCTTTCTCAAGGTACTGAAGTTGCAACATTCTCGAAATTCTTTGGCGAGCTTGGTAACCGTAGCGCTGCTAACAAGCGTGAGCTATTCCGCTTCGTAGGTGGTTTTGAAGGGTACTTCACGTTAAGTGAAACAGACTTCACTTATGACACTTATTATGTGTTTGGTCGCACAGACAACGTTCGTAATACCTTGAACGATCTTATTCCTGATAATTTTGTTGCTGCTCTGGACGCGGTAATTGACCCTGCTACAGGTGAAGTGGCATGTCGTAGCCAAGTGCCTTCTGCGCAAGGTGAAGGTTATACTGATCCAGCAAGTGTGAATGGTGGTGACTGTGCGCCATACAATCCATTTGGTTTCAACCAAGCGTCACAAGCTGCTAAAGATTGGGTAAGTGCTGATGTAACGCGTACTGACAAAATTACTCAAGAAGTTGTTGGTGGTTACGTTGCGTTTGATAGTGCAGAACTATTCGAGCTACAAGGTGGTCCAATCGGCATTGCAACCGGTTTCGAATACCGCGAAGAAACGTCAGAAACCATTACTGATGAGTTCTCTAAAGCAGGATTCTTAACCACAGCGGCAACACCGGATTCATACGGTGAGTACGATGTAAGTGAAGGTTTCATCGAATTGAGCTTCCCGATCCTTGCAGGTATGTCGTTCGCTGAAGAACTGACAGTAGACGCGGCATATCGTACTGCAGACTACTCACACACTGGCTCAAGCAGCTCGTGGAAGGTCGGTCTAATGTATCAACCTTTCGATGACTTACGTATTCGCGGTACTATCGGCGAAGCAGAGCGTGCTCCGAACATTGCAGAGGCGTTCGATCCACAATCTCCAGGCTTCGGTCGCGTATCCGATCCATGTGATGCGGATAACATTGATGATAACCCGAACCGTCGTGCAAACTGTGCTGCGCTGGGTATTCCAGCTGACTTCCAAGCTAACGATAACGTGAGTGTGGATACGCTAAGTGGTGGTAATCCGGACCTTAAACCAGAGAAGTCAACTTCATTTACTGGTGGTTTAGTATGGACCCCAAGCTTTGCTGAAAACTTCTCAATGACCTTAGACTACTATGACATTGAGATTGAAGATGCGATTTCATTCATCGCAACACAAAGTATCGCAGACAACTGTGTTGATGCGGCTGGCGGTATCGATGAGGCGTTCTGTAGCCAAGTAGACCGAGATCCAGAAACGTTCGACATTGAGCTAGTTCGCTCGGGTTATCTAAATGCGGCAGCTATCACTACACGTGGTATTGACGCCGACTTTGACTATCGTACTGACTTAGCTGACTTTGATATTGACGGTGAGCTTACCTTTAACCTGTTCATTAACCACTTGATTGAACTAGAAGATTTCGAGTTCCAGAATCGTCCTGATAAAGTGAATGTCGAAAATGGTGAAGTGGGTGACCCTGAATGGCAAGGTCGTTTCACTGTTCAGTACACTTGGCAGGATCTGAACCTTACGTGGACGACACGTTACACTGACCGTTCAGCGCGCTTTGATGTATCACCAGAAGGGGATATTGAAGAGGATATTTCTCCTGCATACGTAGGCAGTATTGTTACTCACGATCTATCTGCTCGATACCAGTTAACAGATAACATGCGCGTAGACTTGGGTCTTCGTAACCTTACTGACAAACTACCTCCTGCTTATATCCAGGCAAGTGGTGGTAACGAAGCCATCTACGATGTAGTAGGTCGCCGCTTCTTCGCAAATGTTAATGTAACCTTTTAAGGTAAAGTTAAAATTAACAAAGCCCCTTCGTAGGGGCTTTTTTTGTGCCCAAAATAGCAATAGGGTGTTTTTTTGCAATTAAAGGTAATTGTAGCGAACCTCTGTAGATGTTAATTTGTTCTATGAGTATCCGTTTTTATATTGTTTTCTAATTTGCAACTTGAGCCTTTTGGGTTTGATGTCATTAGCCCAGCTTTTGCTCGTTTTTATTCTCTTCTGTACATATTTTTTGCAATCAATCATTTTTAAATCTGGATTCTTATTATTATTTTTTTTACAAAAAATTAAATAAAATAAAACAAAAGTAAATTAATGGTAGTGTAACCTACTGTTAATTAAGTTAAATTTTTTGTCTAGAAAAGCTTTTATTTTTATTCCTTTGTGTTACAAAATGTTTTCAGGCTAGGCCCTTTATAGGGGTTATAGTCACATGAAAATAACGAACTTCATTTTTAACAGGGATAACTATGACTTCATTTAGCAAGTTAGCCATTGCTGTAAAATCGGCTGTGGTTTTAGGCGCAGTAGCGCACACGGGTGCTTCATGGGCAGCGGAAGAGGGCGGCCAAAACCAAGAAGTAGAACGTATTCAAGTAACAGGCTCAAAAATTAAACGTATTGGCGAGCTATCACCAACTCCGGTTACGGTTATTAGCGGTGATAATTTGGTTGACGCTGGTATTACCAATGTCGCTGACCTTTTATCTGAAATGCCTAACTCAACAGTAGGTCTGTCCCCAGAAACAACTAACAACAGTGTGTTTGCAAATGGCTTAAACAATACCGACTTACGCGGCTTAGGCACTGAGCGTACATTGGTACTTGTTAATGGTCGACGCTTTGTTGCCGGTGCGCCTGGCAGCAGTGCTGTTGATTTGAACAACATTGCAACTTCTATGATAGCCCGTGTTGAGATTTCAACAGGTGGTGCTTCTGCAGTATATGGTTCCGATGCAGTCGCGGGTGTTGTAAACATTATTACTAAAAAGTCATTCGATGGATTGGAAATCGACGCCTCTACTTCTCAACCTACGCAAGACGGCGGCGAATCATATTACACATCACTTACTTTCGGTGACGAAGGTGAGAATAGTAGCTTTATTGCTAACATTACTTACACCAAAAACGAACAATTACGAGGTGACCAGCGTGATTTCATTCGTAATGGTGTAATCAGCTTAGATCACCCAGATAATGTCGATAACGAAGATGGCATTCCAGGGCGTACTACTTTAGATCGTGAAGGTTCTACATCATTATTTATCTACAGTAAGAATGGTGACTTCTTTGCTAACGATGGTGGCCACTACGCCTTTGGCGATGATGGCTCAATCCGTCCGTTCGCAGCGGAAGGTTTTCTTCCCGCAAGCTCAACACCAGGTAGCCGTAATACTCAATATTATACTGGCGAAGGTGATGGCTATAGCTTCCTAGAGCACAAGTATGTTCGTACGCCACTGGAACGTCTAAATGCGTCCATCAATGTAAATTACGATTTGGCTGAAGATCACTCTATGGCGTTTGAAATGACATATTCAAATACGTCAGCATATGGTGAGTCATCGCCAGCTTTCTTCTACCTAGGTGGCAATAGTACAGATAATGCATTTTTCGATGACCAAACAAAGCAGTTTTTTGCTGATCAAGGTATGGACACGTTCAATGCTTACTACCTAGCTGATTTGTTCGGTCACCGTCAGTACGACCAGAAACGTAGCCTTATTCGTGGTGCGCTAAGCTTTGAAGGCATCATCAATGACGATTGGAGCTATGACGCATATATTACCAAAGGCCATGTTCAGTCAGACACGACTTGGTATGGTGAGCTATTCGAACAACGCTTTAGAGACGCTATTGATGCAGTAGAAATTGATGGCAATATTGTGTGTGCTGAGCGTAATGCAGACGGTGAAGTGATCGGTGCCAAAGCAGGCTGTTCTCCATTGAATATTTGGGGTAAAGGCTTAGCGTCACAAGAAGCGTTAGATTATGTTGGAACCGATGCTACACGCAGAGCCTCAATTGACCAAACTGTGATTGCGGGTACGGTTTCTGGCTACATGTTTGAACTTCCTGCAGGCCCACTTGCTGCGGCTTTCTCGGCCGAGTATCGCGAAGAAAAATCATCTACTTTGCCTGATCCTGCAATGCGCGAGGGGCTTATTTTCAACAACCAATCAGATGCGCTTAAAGGTGAGTTTGACGTAACAGAGCTTGCGGCCGAATTCTCGGTTCCTGTTGTTGTTGATACATTCTTTGCTGATGAAGTGTATTTTGAATTGGCTTACCGCTACATGGATTACTCTTCAACAGGGACTGATAACGCGTGGAAGGTTGGTTTTAACTATGTACTGAACGATGAACTGCGTTTTCGTATTAACCGTTCAAAATCTGTTCGCGCACCGAGTATTTCTGAGCTTTATCAACCTGCCGCGCAGACATTCGCATCTTTTGACGACCCTTGTGAACAGGGTGAAATTGACAACGCCGGTGAATATCGCGAGAACATTGAACGTAACTGCCGTGCAGCGGGGATCCCTGAGGGTTGGGCTCCATCTAACCTATGGAAGTCAACTAACCACCCAGGCTTTGTCGTAGGTAACACCGAATTAGATAACGAAACAGCAAACGACTGGACTATTGGCTTTATATATACTCCTGAATTTGTTGAAGATCTATCTATTACAGTGGACTACTGGGAATTCGATATCGAAGAAATGATCGTATCACCAGAAGCGCTTACTGTGGTTAATGGTTGTTATGAGTTTGAAAGCTTAGATAATCCTTACTGCGATTTGATTGAGCGTAACCCAGAAACCCTAGAAATCGATAACTTCTATCAAAAGCCAGTTAATGCGGCAACGAGCTTTATCGCTGGTACCGATGTTGAAATTAACTATGGCTTAGATACAAGTTTTGGTCAGTTTAACTTCCGATTAGTATCTACCTACTTGGACGAGCGTACTCAAAACAACACTGGTAAAGCTGAAGATGAGCGTAGTTACCAAGGCGAATATCATCGTCCTCGCTGGAAAGCTCGTTTCATGACTAACTACTACTGGGAAGATCTAACCGTTGCCCTTGCGGCAAACTATCGTCACGCCACGGTGCTTGATAGAGAGTGGACATCAGAAGATAACGACTATAACGATGTACCTTCTTACACAGAGTGGGATCTAACGGCGCGTTATCAAGTGTTGGACAATCTAGAAGTGCGTGGTGGTGTGTTAAATGTATTCGATCGCACTCCACCTCGTAACCCTGTACTGTATGATGATGGTGAGTTCTACGATCTAGACGGTCGCACTTTAACTGTGGGCTTTAACTATAAGTTCTAATGTAAATTGATAAAAAACTTGGCTCCTAGATTTCAATCTAGGAGCCTTTTTCTATCATCACCTTTCATTTAACGCTTGATAAAGGTGGAGTCAGTTTTTATCTTTTACATTTAAACGGTTTTTACAAGTCACCTTTCTATTCTTATTCTTTTGTTTTTCCCTGTTTTGTTGTTACCTGATCCCAAGCCACAAGTGGACAGCTGCAAATTGAGCTGGAGCATGTTGTTTAAATAGCATTCAAGACAAAGAGCTCATAGGTCAGTGAAAGCCTCGATTAAAATCATGGTGCAAGCTGTGCTGGGAGTCCTTGAAGAATGTTTAGGGAGCCTCGCTATTATAATCACTCCTTTTAACAATCAGCATTAGAGTTTTTTGTTAATAGCGCATTTTATGTTGCCCTTTGATTTTTTGTTTCATTAATTGCAATTGTTGCTTGTTTGTGTGTGCTGTCCTTAGCAGTGGAAATTCCGCCGCACCTATTTATTGGGAGTGTTTTCGATAAGTTGAGCCTTCTTTATGTCCCTTAAATGACAATGGCACAATATTAAAGGTTAAAAAACTAAACATAAATTTAAAATAAATTACACTAGTTTGCATCTTTGTTGTTACAACTCGTTGTTATTTAAGTTAAAAATTTGTCTCTTTAGGCTTCCAATTGTTTTTTTTTGTGATACTAATTGTTCCTGAACCCAGTCCTTTATATGGGTTTCATTCTTAGAAAAATAAACAACTTTCAGTTTACAGGGAATAATTATGACTTCATTTAGCAAGCTTGCGCTGGCGGTCAAATCGGCCGTAGTCATTGGCGCAGTCGCTCACACAAATGCATCATTTGCAGCAGACTCTGATCGCGTACAAGAAGTAGAAAAAATCCAAGTTACGGGGTCTCGAATTGTTAAGCCTAAGCTTTCTCAACCAGCACCTATTGTTACGATTGGCGCTAAAGATATCGCTCAAGCAGGTGTGCCAGATTTAGGTAGTGTACTTGCAGAGCTACCTGCAATTGGTTCGACAGACACGCTCATTGGTAACAATGATAGTAACGAATTTGCGGGTGTTACGTCTGCGGACTTGCGTCGTTTGGGCGCTTCACGGACGTTGGTGTTAGTAAATGGCAAGCGCCACGTGGCAGGTGCGCCAGGTAGTGCACAGGTGGACCTTAACACTATCCCTTCAGCACTGATCGAGCGTGTGGAAGTGATCACCGGTGGTGCTTCTGCGATTTATGGTTCAGACGCCGTCTCTGGCGTTGTAAACATCATCCTTCGTGACGATTATGAAGGCTTTGAATTTAATGGTTCCGTAGGTAACTCTACTGAGGGTGTGGGTACTAAAAACCACTCTTTCAGTGTTACTGGTGGTGCTGAAGTGTTTGACGGCCGTGGTAACGTTACCTTTTTCGCAGGTAAGGACCGTATCGCTGAAGTAATGGCAAATGATATTCGCCAAGTCCAGCATTATGGTAGCGTTGCTAACCCAGAAGATACCGGAGAGACAGACGGCATCCCTGACCGTTTAACAGTGCCTAACGTAATGTCAGAGCTTATTAGTGAGCATGGTGTTATTTCTGCAGATGTTAACTGGACTTTCGACGAGAATGGCGTACCGGTACAAATGCCTGAACGTGTGTACTCTTCAAACGGTGCATTTGGTAGCTTCCCTGATGGGTGTCAATACTGCTTCAAGACACAAGATTATGAGAATGTTTATCCTGATTTAGATAAAACAACCGTAGCTTCATCATTTAGCTTTGATTTCACTGATAATCATGCCTTCTACAGTGACTTTAAATTTGTTCGCTCTGATATCAAACAGCAATTCCAGCCCTCTTTCCGCTTCGGTAACGTGTCTGTAAATGTTCAAGATAACCCTTATTTAGACGAAACCTTACGTCAAGACCTTCTTTCTCAAGGGTATGAAACAATTGGCTTTTCAAAATTCTTTGGTGAGCTTGGTAACCGTAGCGCGTCGAATAAGCGAGAGCTTTTCCGTTTTGTTGGTGGCTTCGAAGGTCTATTCACTTTAAGTGAAACTGATTTCTCATACGACACTTACTATGTATTCGGGCGCACCGACAATGTGCGTAATACCTTAAACGATCTTATTCCAGATAACTTCGTTGCCGCGCTTGATTCAGTCATTGATCCGGCTACTGGCGAAGCAGCCTGTCGCAGCCAAGTGGCATCGGCGCAAGGTGATGACTACAGCGACCCTGCAAGTGTAAATGGTGGTGCTTGTGCTCCTTACAACCCATTTGGCTTCAACCAAGCGTCGCAAGCTGCAAAAGACTGGGTGAGTGCTGATGTAACACGTACTGATAAGATTACCCAAGAAGTGATTGGTGGATACATCTCTTTTGACTCTGCAGAGTTCTTCGAGTTGCAAGGTGGGCCAATCGGTATCGCAACTGGCTTCGAATACCGTGAGGAGACATCGCAGACAATTACCGATGAATTTGCTAAGGCTGGTTTCCTTACCACCGCTGCCACACCTGATGCATACGGTGAGTACGATGTTACCGAAGGGTTTATTGAAGTAAGCTTACCACTTCTTTCGGGTCTATCTTTCGCGAAAGAGCTGACATTAGATGCAGCATATCGCTCAGCTGATTACTCGCACACGGGTTCAAGCGGTTCTTGGAAAGTAGGTCTACTGTATCAACCAATTGATGATCTTCGCATTCGCGGTACGTATGGCGAAGCAGAACGTGCGCCAAACATCACCGAGGCCTTTGACCCAGTTTCTCCTGGTTTCCAAAATATCTCAGACCCTTGTGATGCAGCGAACATTAACGATAACCCGAATCGTGCCGCGAACTGTGCTGCATTAGGCATTCCTGATGGCTTTGTATCGCAGGACGCAGTGAGTGTTGATATTCTAAGTGGTGGTAACATTGATTTGAAACCAGAGCAATCAACGTCTCTAACCACAGGTATCGTTTGGACACCAAGCTTTGCTGATAACTTCTCAATGACGGTCGACTACTACGACATCGAGATTGAAGATGCAATTCAATTTATCTCAGCAGAGACGGTGGCAGAAAACTGTGTTGATGCAGCAGGCGCACCAGATAGTAACTTCTGTGCTCAGGTTGACCGTAACCCTGAAACCAACGACATTGAACTTATCCGTTCGGGCTATTTAAATGCCGCAGCAATTAAAACCAGTGGTATCGAGGCAGACTTCGATTACCGCACCGACCTTGCTGCTTTTGATGTAGATGGTGAGCTAACCTTTAACTTGTTTGTTAACCACTTACTTGAACTTGAAGAGTTCGAATTCCAAAATCGTCCTGATACCGTGGACGTAGAGGACGGCGAAGTAGGTGATCCACAATGGCAAGGTCGCTTCACTGTCCAGTATAGCTGGCAGGATTTGAACCTGACGTGGACAACTCGTTACACCGACCGTTCGGCTCGCTTCGATGTGTCACCTGAGGGAGACATTGAGGAAGATATCTCACCATCTTATGTTGGCAGCATGATCACACATGATCTATCAGCGCGTTATCAGCTAACAGATAACACCCGCGTTGATTTGGGTCTACGTAACCTAACTGATAAGTTACCACCGGCTTACATTCAAGCAAGCGGCGGTGATGAGGCAATTTACGATGTCGTAGGTCGTCGTTTCTTCGCTAACGTGAACGTTACTTTCTAATATTATTCTACCCTGCTAAAGCCCCTATCTAGGGGCTTTTTTTATGCGCTTTGCTGTGCTTTGCACTTGATAGGGCAGTTCTGACAAGCCTCTTGTGCCTTGAGTTGATAGTGAAGGCAACACGTCATACGTGAGCTGTGATATTGACCCTGTGAGTAGTGAATGGTTTGCCGAAAGCGCGGATAAAAAAGCTGTTGCCAACCTTGATGCGCTTGGTGCAGGTACGCTTCATTGCCGTACCCGCCAGCATGTAGCAGTGCCGAAGTTAACGTGTCACTTAACAGTCGTTGGGCTAACCCTGGACTTAACCCCGCATACCCTGCGATGTGCTGTTGCCAACCTTGGCTTAGTGTTAACAGCTGAGCATGGCACTGCTTTCTTAATACTTGCTTATCTATGCACTTATCAACATATTGATAGGTCACTGCGCTGAGACCATAAATACTGCCACTGGCGTGCAGCTGCTGTTGCATTACGCCTAATTGAGGTACGCAGTGCAACCCTTCGACACAGGCAACACTCAGGTAAAGCGGTTGCCAGCTAAGCTGCAAAAAGCTATTAACGCTGATATACGCTGAGCTCAGCTTCTCGGCGCGAGCGTTTAGCCGGCTCAACAACGCCTGCCACGGCTGCCGCTCAAGGTGGTTATTCGCAAACCAGATGTCACCCGGGCGCGGCTCGGCAAACGCCAACAGCGAGCACTGTTGGCGTAATTGCTGCTCAATGGCTTTGTTATGCACGTTCGCTGACATCGGCATAATCGGCAAGCGGATTGCGCAAGTCACCGGCATATTGCATGCTGCTGGCGGGGTCGGCGATATCCACCATCTGTTGGTTATTGCGCAGTTGTAAGCGGTTTAAGCAAGACAGCGGGAACGAGGGCGCAAATAAATCATGTTTGGCAAACTTGTCTTGCAGCTCGGGGTGAGCCTGTTGGTAAGCATGAATGCTCTTTGCCACGCAGCGCCAAAATGTTGTTTCGCTAATCAACTCGGCATCGACCATAATCGCCGCCAAATAACGGAAGAAGCAGTCAAACACATCGGTAAGAATAGACAGAACCGCCACCTCTTCAGGTACCTCAATCTTGATCCGGCTGATTTCGTCGGCGATGGCCATGTCACTATTCAATAGTGCAATCTCTTCACCGATATCCTTAATGAACACCCCGACGGGGATATGATCTTTAAAGCGTAAAATCAGGTTTTCGCCGTGGGGCATAAACACCAGATCGTATTGATAAAAGCAGTGCAACAGAGGCGTCATATAGGCCTGCAGGTAATGCGCTAACCAGCGCTGTGGCGAGAGCCCAGACGCTGCAATCTTGGCGCCGATAAAGCTCTGACCTTGGGTGTCAATATGCAGTAAGCTAGCCATGGTCGCTAAGCTTTCGTCGTCATCCATATAATGGCGTGGATTTTCTCGCCACAGTGCCGCCATCATTTTTTTATAGGGGTTATCACCGAGCGCCGGGTGGGTGTAATACTGCTCGTCAAAGCCCAGAGTTGCCACCTCTCGAAGCGGTATAAAGCCGCACTGGCGCAGATAATCATCACCGGCAACTAAATCAAATAACCATTGGTTGATGGCAGGGGTTACTTTCATATACGCGCTGGAAAGACCGCGCATAAAGCCCATATTGAGAATCGATAAGGCTGTTTTCACATAGCATTTATGCGGTTTTGTGATGTTATACAGGGTGCGAATGGATTGTTGTGGTAAGTATTTATCTTGGCTGTAGCCCAAGCATACTATTTGTTTTTGCGCTACGTGGTAGCTGTAAACATGCACCAGTTTATTGAACCACTGCCATGGGTGCATGGGGAATAAGTAATAGTCGTCAGGGTTTAGCCCTTGCTCGCCTAGCTGGGCATCGAAGCGTTGTCGCTCGGCGATATCGAGCTCCTGCGCTATTAAGACTTCATAGCTATAATCGGCGGTGCTCTTAAAGGTAGTGTAGTGTTTATGACATGCAAGCCAAACAATATTAAATGCGCTGGCCGCCTCAGGCGTGTACTGATGAAAGTCCTGAGCATTAAAGCCGATGCGGCCATTATTGGCGATAAAGCTGGGGTGGCCTTGAGTCATCTGTGTTTCAATCACCTGAAAATCAGCCTGTGCTAGTTGGGCACTGCTGAGGCTGTTATTGCGATACTTAAATGCGAAGCCACTGAGGGTACTGGCAAGCTCCTCCAAATAGGTACCCAGCATGGCTTGGGCAATACCTAATTTATCATTGCACTCTAGCACAAAGGCGATGGCGTCTAGGGCCCGGTGTTGTCCAAGGTGCACTTTGGTAATGCTTTGCGGGTCAACCTGCAAATGGTTGAGCGCCATGGCGTGGGCTTGGAAGTGATAACTGTGTCCGCCGAGGGTGCTGAGCACATAACCCGCTGCATCTTGGTCGTAGGTGAAGATGCGCTCATGGTAAAATTCGCTCAGCATTTTCGCGATCAGCAAACGATTGGCGTATTGCCATGACTCATCATCCAAGTGTCGGCCACTCAGGCTCGGTGTTATGCGCTGTTTTTCTGGGCTTTGCCTTGAGCTATCAAAGCGTTCAGGCAACTGCTTGAGATAATTAAAATGCGCGCGCGTTAAAGTGCCTAGCAGCGCCGTTTTATCACCTAGCTGGATCACCTTGTGATGGCTGAACCCCGCTTTTAAATTAAGGGTATGAATTTTGTGGTTACCGGCATCCGGCTCAACCACCACGCGCTCGCAATCAAGCTCAGTAAACATAAAGTGTAAGACCGACGTCATCACCCCCAGACTAAAGCCGTGCACGGGCAAGTGCGCCGGTGCCAAAAGCAAATGCATGCCCAAGTCACCGCTTTGTAGATTTAAGTGCTGCTCAAGGTTTAGTAACTGCGGTTGATATACCTCGATAAGCGCGCTGGGTTTATCGTTGATTTCGACGATAAAAGCATGCTGCGCTGGGTCGTTATTGAGTGCTTGATAGGAGTCATTAATTTCTTCGGCAGATTGCTGCGTTGCGCCCCAAAAATGGGCTTGCGGATGATGCAACCATTGCACCAACAGGGGTAGGTCGTGTTCAAGATCCAGAGCACGAAAGGTAAGCGTGCCTAACAGTGGATGAGAGTGCGTGTATACAGTATTTTTCGTCATAATTCGTTCTCAATCTGGTTGATAAAGTAGTTCAGTCAATAACTTTATGAGTGTGGGGCTGCGTGGTGGCAGGCTGCCTCTGACGTACAAATAAAAGACGATGAATCGCGAAAGTGAGCAGTAACATCACCGGCATCACCGCGGCGCATTGCCAAGGCGAGAGGGTTTTAAAGCCAACCCACGCCATGCCCCAACACACCAGTACCCATTGCGTAATGTACAAGCTGGTTACATGGCGGGAGCAGTAGCTCAGCACCGTCATAATCCGTTGTTGCACAGGCCAGTTTTGGCTCAAGCGCAACAGCTTGTCGATAGCCGCGAGTGCGACTAAATTCAGTCCGCTTAAATACAAGGCACCACCGGGGCCAAGATGGAAAAAGTCATTAAAATGAGTGTCTTTATCCCATAGGCACAGCGCGCCGCCGACGATTAGCAACGGCAGACCAAGATGTAGGGCGCTGCGCTCAAGAGGGCGGCCTTGGCGTAGCCGCGCTGATAGTGCAAGACCAAAAAGCACACACGCCAGCCAAGGAAATACCGGGAAGTAGACGTTAAACTGCGCGCCGACAAAAAGGTCACCCAGGTAATCCAGCCCAGTCATACCGATTTGCCAGCCGCGTATCAGCGGCGTCACAAAAGCAACCAGCAAGGCTAAGGCAATATAAAGCCATGGGCTGCGCTTTGGGTGCACCACAAGACTTAACAACAGTAGCGAGAGCCCAGCCATTTGCAGAATGTCGCCGGTGCCAAGCAAGTACAGGTAGTGCGGGAGTTGTAACGGCGATTGCCAGCCATACGCATTGATAAAGCTCTCAGGTAATACCCCAAGGGCGATGGGGAGCACAAACTTCAGTGCATTCATACCATAGCCCAGCGCGAGTATAGTTACGCCCCGTTTTGCCAAGGCTCGCGGACTATGATGCCGAGAAAGCAATAAGGAAATCCCCATAGCAATAAGGAACGCAGCGGTGCCTTTGCCAAGTAAATGGATAATCTCCCCTAGTAACGATTGCCCCTGGGTATAACTGGAACCGTACATCCACAGCGTATGTACGCAGACCATGATGAGTACACTAAACCCGCGAACAAAGTCGACGGCAGTTAGACGGTGAGTATTCATGATTGTTTCCTTATTAATGACTGGGTGTGCTGGTTTGCGAAATGCGATTAAATTGCTGTGCTTCCGGGCGCATATAAAGCCCATAAAACACCATCAACGTGAGCACAAAGCCGGCACTGGCAACGAAAAAGGGCAGTGTGTAATTGCCGTCACTCACAAGCGAACCGACGAGAAACGAGGCGCTGATCAGCCCTATGTTTTGCATAAAGTGCACCTTGGCAAAGTCGCTGCCATAAAAGCGAGGCTCGCTCAGGGCAAAAAGCACCACCTCAAGGCGTACCGTGACCACAAATAAGCCGATACCGAGTAGCACTCGGCCAAAGATCATCACCGGCCATGCCTGTGCGCCATGCAGTAGTAACCCGATGCTGGCAAGCAGCATAGCCCAGGCGATGTCTTTGCCATGGTGCGCTTGTGAGCGCGGGCGACGATGATTACGGTACAGGCATACCAGCGCCACCCAAGCCGGGATGGCGAAAATAAAGCCGGCGAGGATATCGTTATTGAACCCGCTTAGTTGCTGCCAAAAGAGAGTGAAAAACGGACGCGCTAAAAAAGCACTGAAGTAGACTCCCATGGATACCAGCCCAAGGACGAGCACAAACCGGGGGATGCGTGCCCGCTCAGTGGTACTTTCACCAAGCGCTCGTTGATGCCAAGTGACCGCTAAAACACGAATTAAGTACAGGCACAGCAGCACTTGTACAGCATCGCCAGCCGCCATAATGAGATACAGCGCCCGAGGGTCAAAGCTGTGTAAGACCAGACCACCCAGTAACGCCCCGCCAATGCCACCGAAATGCATCAGCACACTGAACAGGCCGACGATGCCTAGGTGCTTTTCCTTCTCTTCAAGGCTGAGAACAAAGGGGTAGATAAGTAAATAGCTAGCCTTAAACACCAACATCGTTTGCGAAAGTAGCCAGAATGCGAGGAGATCGGTGGCAAAATAACACGCCACTCCTAATCCTCCGGCAATGATCTGGGTCACCACCCACAAGTGCAGTTCATGAACGCGACGTGCCACCTTAGCCCAGAGCGGGAAGGCGCACATCACGGTGATACAGCAAGTGGCAAGGTAGCTGCCTACGTGCAAGCTGGAGCTGACGTTGAACTCAGTGGCAAAAAACTGCGGATAAAACGGCAGAATCATGGTGTCGCACACCACTGAGATCACCGTAAGCAGTATAAGCGTCGATTTCAGCGCTTGTTGCTTCATACTGGACTCTTTTGTGGTTGCTGAACACTGGCTGGGACGCCAAACTCTTGAAAAGCGATACGCTGTTCAATCTTGTAGGGCTCGCGCTTGAGAATGCCACGAAGGATGCAGCTGTTACGATAACAGGCCATCCCTAAATCTGGGGTGACAAAACCATGGGTATGGAGCTCAGCATTTTGTACGAATACGCGTTGGCGTTTATCGATACTGTAGTTGCGATTAACGGCGAAACGACCATCGTCGCGCCAACAGAGCTCATCCATTAGGCCGCTGAGAAAATCGGGTAACTGATAATTAAAGCCGGTGGCCATGACCGTTTGCTCGCTGTGCAAGGTGAAGCTACGTTGCTGCTCTAAATGTTTGAATTGCAGGCTCTCTCCTTGGTGTTTAAGGAGTTCGCTGTTAGTAAATAACCGCGCCCGCTGAATACCTTGAACATCAAGCTCATAAAGCTTGTCGTAAATTTGGTTTATCAGCTCACTGTTTATGCCCTTGTAGAGGTTACGCTGATTGGCAAGCAGTTGCTCTTTAGTGGCGTCGTCTAATTGGTAAAAGTAATCGACGTACTCAGGAGAGGTCATCTCCAAGGTTAATTTAGTGTACTCCAAGGGGAAAAAGCGCGGAGCGCGGGTGACCCATTGCAGGTGGTAGTTTTGCTGTTTTATATCACATAATAAGTCATAGAATATTTCTGCGGCACTTTGCCCTGAGCCCACCACGGTAATACTCTTGCTTTGGTTGAGGGCATCGCGACGATACAGATATTCAGTGGCATGACAGACATTGGCTGCATCGGGCTGCACAGCAGGTGGGTAGTACGGCGAAGGACCGGTGCCGAGTACGAGATGGCGACAAAAAAAGCGCTTTTCACCTTCTGGCGTATCAACGGTTAACTGGTAGCAATCTTGGCTATTATCAAATTCGACACGGCGAACGCAGTGGCCAAAGCGCACACTGGGTAACTCACTCGCTGCCCACTGGCAATATTGGTTATATTGTTCACGCAGTAAAAAAAAGCTTTCCCGAATATAGAATTGGTATAATTTCCCCTGCTGCTTGGCATAATTTAGAAAGCTAAAGCGGCTGGTGGGGTCCGCCAAAGTCACCAAATCCGACATAAAAGGAGTTTGCAAGGTGACGCCGTCGAGCATTAACCCTGGGTGCCAATCAAAGCACTGGCGCTGCTCAAGAAATAAGGCATCCAATTGCTCAATTGGGTCGCTTAAGCAGGCTAGGCTGAGGTTAAAAGGGCCGAGGCCAATAGCGATGAAGTCATACACCTTATTCATAGTTTGTCTCCTTTTCGAATAAGCGCGCTTTGAGGGTGTAGGCGCATGCTTTAATTTCGGCGGCAATGGTCTTAATGTCCTCAATGGCGGTGTTGGGGTTGAGTAGAGTGAATTTGAGGTAATTAATACCCCTAAATTTGGTGCGTGCGATGGCACACTCACCCTGTTTGAATAACTCGTCTTTAATCTGATAATTCAGTGTATTGAGCTGCTCGTCATCGAGTTGGGGGTCAATAAAACGGAACACCAGTGTGCTTAATTCTGGCTCGTGAACGAGTTCAAATTCCTGATCTTGTTTTAACGTCACAAAGCTACTGCGCGCCAAAGCCATCACACTTGAAAACACGCGGCCAACCTGTTCACTGCCCATAATGCGTAGCGTCAACCACAGCTTCAGAGCGTCAAAACGGCGAGTGGTTTGCAGGCTTTTATCCACTAAATTAGGTGCTGCTTGCGGACAATCACTGAACGGGTTTAAGTAATCAGCGTGATGGGTTAAATGTTGGAATTGCTGTTTATCGGCGACGATAAATGCGCTGCTGCTCACCGGTTGCAAGAAAGACTTATGGTAATCTAGGGTGACCGAGTCGGCATGCTCAATGCCGCTAAGTAAATGGGTGTAATCATCGGTGGCGAGCAGGCCACAGCCATAGGCGGCATCGACATGCATCCATACCTGCTGCTTTTGACAGCGCTCAGCGATGCTCGCTAATGGGTCGATTGAGCCAAAATCGGTGGTCCCTGCCGTGGCGATGACGGCAATGGGAATGTCACCTTGTGCTCGGGCTTGGCACATGGCCGCATTGAGCGCATCTAAGTCCATTTTAAAGTGCTTATCAACACTCACTGGTACCACTGCGTTATACCCAAGTCCCAATAGGGCTGCCGATTTTTGAATGCTAAAGTGGCTTACTTCTGAGCAGAAAATACGGTAGTGCTTGGCTTGTGCTGGCAGGCCATGATCACGTATGACATGGCCATGCAAACGCTTGGCCGCATCGTCTCGCGCCAGTAATAATGCCATGAGGTTGGACTGACTGCCGCCGCTGGTGAAGATACCATCAGCGTGACTATCAAAGCCTATTCTTTGCACACTCCAGTCAATTAGCTTTTGCTCTATTAAGGTACCGCCAGCGCTTTGGTCCCAGGTATCTAACGAAGAATTAATGGCACTGAGCAATTGCTCGGCTATCACCGCAGGGTAGGCGACGGGGCAATTCAAATGCGCCACGTACTTAGGGTGGTGAAAATAGACTGCATGATCTAAGTACAGTGCTTTTATTTCATCCAGTGCTTTATCCACGCTATGTAATGGCTGACTTAAATCTATATCGGCAACCAATTGGCTAAGCTGCTGGTGGTTAACACCTGAATGAACCTTTTTAGCACGGCGTATGGCCTGATGGATTAACGACATGGTTTGCATAGAAGCCATCTCGTAATGCAGCAGGTTACTCTCGTTAAAAATATAGGGGTGACTTGGGTCACTATGACTATTGCTAGCTGATTGGCTATCAAGCACAGGGGCTAATTGATTCACGACGCTACTCCATTTAAGGTACAAAGATTAGAAACGGGATCGTAATGATAATGGTTATCACTGGCAATAATAAAAAAGGATTAATTTAACTTACATTTTTGTTACATGTCTATTATTCATACTCGAATAATGCATCCGCTCTAAAGTAAATCCGGCTATTTAAAGGGGTGACTACCTGCCAGGTGCAAGCGAGTAAGGGCCCAAGCGAGACGCTTCGTTCGGGAGAAAGTGATAAAAATTCACGTTGTGTCAGCGTGATCGGCGAGGTAACTAGAGGTAAAGGAGATAGCAGCGCACAGGGCACTGCTACTATTTTTAGAACTTACTGGTGAGGACCTTGTTCGGGCTTGGACTCTGAGCCCGATAACACATAACCTGCCACGGTACCGAGTAATGCCGCTAAGGTTTCACTGCCGAAGTCGGTGAGCACGGCAAGGATCAGCAGCGACGGTAAAAACACCATCACTCCCAGTGCTTTTATAGAGTTAGGACCAAAGTCGGCATTGAGTACATGCAGGCGATAAAATGTCAGTGCTATGCCTGAAAGCATGGTAATCACCGCACCGACGATGGCGAGAAAGTGTATCCATGTTAAATCTGCCATTTCCATAGGGCGATATCCTTATTAATTCATGACCGAGTGTTTACATTATGTTAATTGTAAACGAAAACAAAGGGGTATAACAGCTGAACCGCTCTTTTCGCTGCCACTCACGTGCTGGTGATTGCGCTTATGCTCACTGTTCACTGATTGGGTGGATTGCTAGCTATGCGTTAAAAGAGCAACCCAACCACAGTGATATCAAGCAGGCCTTTTTATGATAAAAAGGCTTCAATCAAAGATGCAGAGCGTTTAAAGTAATACAGTGAGTAAACAAGGAAGTAATAAGCAAATGCAGTATAGCCAACTATCCAAAGGTGCGCGTCATCATATTAAAGCGGATCTCTTACCTGAGCGTGTCGCGCTGCAAACAAAAACGCACCATGTAATTGTGACCTTTCGTTTTTTGTTGCTGTTTTTCTCAATATCAGCGGCCGTGGTCGCGGTTTTTGATGATTCACTGTTTTATGCGGTGGTGGCACCTATTTTATTGATCCCTTGCCTTTTTTGTTGGCTTAAGAGCCAGTATTTGGTGCTCGATGCAGCGAAAGGTCAAGCATATATAGAGTCACGTTTCGCGGGCAGAGCAGGCACTCCCATGCCTATGGGTCATTTGGCAAACGTTAAAATTGTGGTGCAACCCATCCCTAGCATGGTCACGCACTATCAGTTTGCGTTATGTGGGCAAAGATATACGCTAGGGACACTTGCTGACACCCAAGCGGCGGCCAGCTTTCTTGCGCAGCACTTCGGCTGCCAACTGAGCGTGAAAGAGAGTGTTACGGCTACGGAGCAAACGGTTTCTTTCGGCACTGACAAAAGTGAAGTGCAAGCGGAAACCGTGCAAAACCAGACTACTGATACACCCCCTCGCGTTGGCCGAGAACTGTATTTTTGGGATAAAACTGCGCTCGCTAAGTTTATTTTCGGGCCATTTGTTTTTTTGCTAGTGGTCGGCCTTATTGCCAAGGAGTTACATCGTGTCTTTTAAGCAAATTTCTAATGAATTAGCGGTGCTAAACAAAAGCAGTAAAATCTTCGTTGCTCGGTTTATTGGTGTATTTATTTCCTTGATTGGCGCGGCGAATTTGTTCTCAGTGGCCCGTGGTGATATGCCACTGTTTGTCTGGGCATCGGTCACTACACTTGGCCTTATCGGGTTGTTTGGCAGTTATGCGGTGTGGGTTGATAAGCGTAAACAGGCCGTGACTATACGCGCGAAGATGCTGTTTCCAATAAAAACGAAACATATTCAATTTGGTGATATCGAGGCGGTTGTTGTGGATGAACGGATGCTAGACCGTCATGATGCGCGGCTTTTTTTACAACTAACTAACGGCGATCGTTTCAACCTCGCTCCTAAAGGGTTTAAAAAACGTTTGGAACGCGACGGAGAAGACCTCGCGAGGTTTATTGATATCCCCCTGCACGTCACCTACAAGCAGTAATCGCTTAGCACTGGCACTGCGACCGCCATCGCCTTACCGGCTCCCGTGGTATGATACCAGTGCGCTCCTGCGAAAATGGTCAGTAAATGCGCCAGTGCTCCAAGAAAGCTTAACAGCGCAGCAATGACAAAAGCGCGTTTACCTTTATCCTGATGAGTGCTCATACACTAAAACCTCCTCAGTAAGTAGGCTATAAAGCGCTGAGTCAGCGCAATGGTCATCAATAACCCTGCATTGCGGTAATAAACCGTGCTGACTAAAACCTAAGGTTTTCAACTCGTCCCTACTAGGGCGGAGATATCCCAGGTGACTGACAGGCTCTGACGCGAAAGCGGTAGCCATAGGGCATACTATCATCCGGCGCAATTTCGACGATTTCGTAGTCGTTAAGCTCCACCGCTTTGACGCTGTTCGCTTTTTTGCAGCGGGAGAAACTATCGGCTTCGTAGCTGTATGCGAACATGGCAATAAGGCGCTTGCTACGCTCAAAATAGCCCTTAGTGTGTAAAAACTGCTGGATGTTTTTTGCTGCCTCGGTGTCTCCCTCAACCTGCACTTCGGCGCTGTTGTCGGATTGTTTTGCGCCCGAGTGTTGGGTGGGTAAATCTTGTTGGATTTTCTCGCTCAGTTGCTGCACCGCTTGCTCTTGACGAGCAGGCGACTCATCGACTAAGGCTTTACCCTCGCTAAAGCTAGCGGTGATATCATCGAGCACAGCCTCAGCAGGTTTGTCATCAACGAAGGAAATGATATTAACAATCACCACACTGGCGAGAAAGAACCGCACCAACGCGGTCATTAATGGCGAATAGCTCTGACTGATAAATTTAATGCGTTGCGAGCCAAAGGGTTTAATAAGCAGCAGTGCGACAATATAAAATGGTAGAAAAAGCTGTAACAACAACAAGGTACATAAGGTGATCCCCAGCGCCCAAGGGGGCAGATACAACAACGTGGCAAAGTTATGGGTGTAGTTGAAGTGGCTGGCCGACACTCCAGTGACTTCATTGACAATGCCACTGGCACTGGCGAGCACAAAGTTTGCGATGGTGGCATAGAACACTAAAATCAGAGCTTTACCTGCCAGTGAGTGCCACAGCTGGTTAAACTTAGGCCAAAACTCTACCACTAAAGCAATAATAGTGATGACAGTGGCCAGCCAGCCTGATTGCAGCACCACTAAGCAGAGAATGGCAAGCAGGTAGAGCTTTTGTGCGCTGCCAAGGTTAAACCAAATCGTCTGGCAACGTTTTAATAGGCGCATTTTATGCGGCTGCCACTGGCTCTGTTGCCGCTGTATATGTTTGTTTGCGCGCCAGCGCGCGACTTTGATACGTCTTAACACCATAGGGTATTACTTACCAAATAAGCGATTGTTGGCCACCGTCAGCTTGCAGCTGTGGCTATATGCAGGGTGCTTTGCGCGTAAAGCACAGCGTAGCCACTGACCAAAACATGCTCTGCATCTAATGAACAAAATAACTCACCGCCACGGATGGATTTTTGCTTTGCGTGAAACTTGGTTTTACCTAGTTGCTCTGCCCAATAGGGAGTGAGTCCAGCATGGATAGAGCCGGTCACAGGGTCTTCATCACCGCCGTTAGCGGGCCAAAAATAGCGGCTGACAAAGTCGCAATCACTGCCTTTGGCGCTCACCACCACATCTCGTGGTGACAAGGTTTTTAACTGCTCACTGTTACTTTGCAATGAGAGCACGTCGTGTTCATCGTCATATATCGCAAAATAGGCCTGCGCGTTGGCCAACACCTGCTTCGGAGGGCGTGATAAACCTGCCAACAACGCCGCAGGAGCCTCTACTGCTGTAGGAGCAAGGTTGGGAAAGCGCATCTCAATACAACCATCATGGTGGCGCCATACTGTTAAATCACCGACCTGCTGAGTGGTAAAGCGTATGGTCTGATGACACTGAAAGTATTCAAATAGCACGAAAGCCGAGGCTAAAGTTGCATGACCGCAAAAGTCAATTTCCATCAGCGGTGAAAACCAGCGTATGGCATAGCCACCACTTGGGTTAGCAATGATAAATGCGGTTTCCGAGAGGTTGTTTTCACTGGCAATTTGTTGCATGAGCGCACCGGGTAATGGTGAATCAAGTACCACCACCGCCGCAGAGTTCCCGCCAAACTGTTCTCGAGTGAAGGCGTCAATAATGTACATGCAAAGCTGCATAGGCTAAATCACCCAGTTAAAATCGCTGCGTTTAGAGTAATCAGTATATTCAGTGAAGGCAAGCTTAGGCCTGAAGTGCGCGCTTTGCAGCGGAGCTTACTTAGATAGAAAGTGAGTTATAAAGGGGTGATACAGCGAAGAGGCTTTGAGTGCTCCGCACCAGTTCATTTGCTGCACAAAAAAGGAAACTTAACTGTGATATAGCTTAATCTCAATGATGATGAGGCTGTCGGTGATAGCGATTTGAACGTAAAACTCATCAAATTCATTACTGACGATATTATGCTGAAGTGGCGCATCAGCGAGACGCAGTTTACTGTTTTGCAGCGATTGCGTGAGCAGTTTTAACTCGTGCTCATCAAGAGCAAGTTTTGCAAGCTGTAACACAGAAGCATTCAATTGATTTGCAGCGGTGTCCATATGCGGGCCAAGAACCATCAATGCCTGTTTGCCATAATGCTCACATGACCAATGCTTCACTGAAAATAAATTGCCATTAGCCAACACCCCTTTTACTTCGTTGCTCGACTCCTGCCATTGCTGAACGCTAATAGCTGGATTAGCTGCATACAGTTGTTTTTGGTTCTCTTTTTGCTCGTAAACGCATTCGTTGGCGGCGCATCCGACGCTGAATACCCCAAGGACTAGTGTGACAAGTAATGAGTATATGCGATTACGGGGGTGGGCGTGTCTACAGATTATCATGGTTGCGGAATCTCTAAGTGGTAAGCTGGATCTTTCGGTGGTGTAAGAAATTTAGACACTCGTGACTCTTTAACCGTAGTTTCAAACTGCTGTGGTCGAGTTAGGTTCGCGACTCAATTTAAAAGATACGTCTTTCTAATATACAAGATTAATATCAGAAATAGTCATCACTTGCCACCAAAATAGAAACTCATTGGTAGGTTAATAAACTGGGGCGTATTTCCTCATCGCTATTGAATCCTTCGTCTAGATTAGCTTTGTGTCATCGCTACCGCGTTTAAATTATTAAAGCTAGAACCGTTTGGCTAAATTTGCTATCAATGGCATGAAGGTGGGGCATTTTAGGATCAAGCAACCACACCTGAGCGCTCGGTATTGAGTTTCTAGTCGGCTTAAAGGATTTTGACGTGTATTTTTTAATATTTCTGGGGTTGGTCGTGCTCGCGATTACTTATTGGGACTATCGCAAGGAGGAAACTGACACCGTATTGCTCCTCGATTGGTGGGTGTGGTTTGACGTATCCAAAGCTCGCTTTCCTGTGTTGTATTGGCTCATAATCGCGTTGCAAAGCGCCGGTGGACTCGCTTTGGTGTTGTACGGTTTGATAAACCGCTAATGTGTATACAGCGCCGGTGTCCAAATAAGTGCTCGGTGCACACAGGCGATAGTCACTATTATCAAAATTTTCTATGCACAACTTAAAATCTCGCTGAAATAAGGAAGACATCATGGAAGTTAAATTTCTTGAAAAGGATGCTGATTATAAAGCGGTGCTGGAAGTGTTATTACAGCTTCGCCCGCAGTATTCTCTCGATGCTTTATCTGCGCAAATTGACAAGCAACAACTACATCATTACCAGCTTGTGTATGTGAAATCCTCACAAGGAGTGCTTGCGGTGGCAGGGTTCAGTATTGGTGAAAAACTGGCTTGGGGTAAACATATCTATATTGAGGATTTGGTGACTAATGCGAAGCATCGCTCGCGTGGTGTAGGTCAATTTTTACTGGATTGGTTTAAAACTTACGCGCGGGCTAATAAATGTGAGCAAATTCACTTAGACTCGGGCGTTCAACGCTTTGCGGCACATCGATTCTATCTGCGTGAGGGTTTTAACATCGCCAGCCATCACTTCTCAATGGTGGATGTATAGCAAGGGTAAGTGAGTTTATCGCCTAGCTTGGATAGGGCTGCACCTAGTTGTCTAGATGCAGCGGCGTCATCACTGTTACGGCTTAGTGCATATTCGCATCGTATTTTTGCGCCAAATCGTGTTTTTGTTTATCACTTAAGGCACGCCCAGCTAATTGAAATACCTCTTGTTCTTCTTCATCCAGGTGATGGTGCACTTTGTGGTGTAACTTTTTCGCCGTTGCCAGCCAAGCAGGTGAGCTCATATCTGTGCTTTCAAGCTCTTCGATCAGTTCGTCAATATCATGATGTTCGGCAATGCTGTGACGCGCTTTTTCTTGAGTTAGGTCTTTAAAAATAAGTGGGTCATAGAAGTAACGCTCTTCAAATTTGGCATGCTCTTGCAGCTCATGTTTGAGTTTTTCCAACAGGCCATGGCGTGTTTTAGTGTCACCGCTGGTCTCGATCAATTTATCAATGAGCTTACGTTGGGTGTCATGGTCATGACGTAGTGCTTCAAATATGGTCATAGTGTCTCCTTTTTACTTTGCTACCAACTACACAGAGCAAGTCAAATGCCATATTTCAAGTGCATGATTAGTAAATGTTTTTTATTTTAAAGAAGTGAGGCAATGTAGCTTTTACAAGTAAAAATGGAAAATTCACCACATTAAGTCGCCATTTAGGCACGCGGGCGGAAGTCATACAACAGAACGTTAATTGTTAAGATGAAAAAGCCTGCGTGATGCAGGCTTCTCAAGGAGTACAGCTTAGTCCGCTTTGTTGGCGTCTTTAACTGCTTTTAATTTACTGGCGTGGTCAATTTTGTAATCAGGCATGTCTTTGTTGCCTTCCATCAGGTAATTATCCATCCAGCGCATTAAGCGCAGGCTGTAGTCATACTGCGCAGCGACACGGCGGTTACCATGACCTTCACCTGGGTAGTACACTAAACGAACGTCTTTGCCTTGCACCTTCATGTAGCGATATAGCTCCATTGATTGCGCTGGGTGTACACGGGGATCGTCTTTACCATGCATAATCAATAGCGGTGTTTTTGACTGACCCGCCCAGTAAATTGGGCTACGTTCTAAATACCACTGCCATTTTTCCCATGGGTAAGAGCGTGCATGTACTAAGTACATTTCGTTGGAAATGTCGGTAGTACCGAACTTAGAAAGCTGGTTGGTCACGCCAACGAACATCACACTGGCTGCGAAATGCTCGGTTAACTTAGTGGCGCCCCAGGCTGATGCATAACCACCGTAAGAGCCGCCGGTAATACCAACACGGTCGCTATCGACTAAGCCCATTTTTACCAAGTATTGCTTCATATCGACAAGATCGTCGAACTCTTTGCCAGCGTAGTCATTTTGGCCCAGCTTAGAGTATGCAACGCCTTTACCTGTAGAGCCGCGATAGTTCGGGTAAAAGACCGCATACCCGCGCGCCGCGCCCATTTGTCCCGGATCAGAATAACTGGTTACCCAGCCGTTCTTGTCGTGACTTTCTGGACCGCCATGCACGGCCATGATCAGTGGGTAACGCTGACCTTCTTGATAATCCAATGGATATACCAAGACGCCGCCAATCTCTACACCATCGCGCGCTTCAAAGCTAAGCGCTTGCTGTTTGGCAAAACGCTTATCGTTGAGCCATGGGTTTGAATCGCTCAGGCGCGTTGCCTCATCACCACGGATCATAAATACTTCGTTCGGGTGCTTGGCGGTGTTTGCGCGTAGCGCGATAGTTTTATCCGAGTCAGACACGCTCAAACGACTGGCAATAAATTCGCCTTGCTCAATCAAGGTGTCATAGTCCTCATCGCCTACCTCAATTTGCCCAACAAAGGTTTCAGGGCTTACAGCGGCAATAAAGTTAAGGGTGTTTTCGGTGTTGGCCCATTCAATATCGGCAATGTGGCCCATAAAATCAGGTAACCACTCCTTAATCTCGCCACTTTGCGTATCGGCTAAATATAAACGGCCGGTGGCGGGGTCGTGTTTATCTTCGGCGCCTAAAATAGCTACATAACGACCATCATGAGAAAGTTCGGCATCGCCTAATTTCCCTTCCGTTTTAAACGACAGCGTAACGGCCTTGCTTTGGACATCAAACAAGTGCCACTGCGACTTCATGTATTTATCATCAATCAATGCCGTCGGCTGAGTTTTGACTAATAATTTGCTGCCATCGTCAGCATAGTTCATGTCGCTAACATAGCCATCAATGTCGATTGCTTCAGGGTCTAGCGGCTTGTCAGCTTTGGCTAGATCAATTAAATGCAGTTGCTTGTTTTTCAGCCCTTGCTCATACACCTCAGCCATAAAGCCTAATTTCTTTAGCTCTTTTTCCGACTTATCTTTGCTTGGCATGGCCAGGATTGCGACTTGCTTACCTGTTGGGCTAAGCTCGTAGCTGGAGATTGAGCGGCCTTTCAGGGCAAACACTTGCTGAGCTTGACCACCGTCTACCGGAATGTGGTACAAGGCGGTGTGTTTGTCTTCGCCTAGTTTGGCGAGGAAATAGATGTCTTGACCGTCTGCTGACCAGCTAATGCTTTTAATATTTACCTTGCCGGTGATAAAAGGGCGCTCTACGCCTTCGTCATCAACCACATAGAGTTCACTGTAGTTGTAGCCATTTTTATCAACGTACAGCTCGCGTGGTAAAGAGCGCGTAAAGGCAACCTGCTCGCCATCTGGACTGATGGCGGTTTGGATCACACTTTTAATTTTCGGAATATCTTCAACGGTAATGGTATCACTGGCCTGGGCCGATAGGCTGGTGCCCATGGCTGTTGCCAGCGCTAACGCTGTTGTCAGTAGTTTCATGTTAGTCCTTCACTTGTTATTAGCTTTGGCTATTGTACAAAAGCAACAAGTGAAAGCCAGTGTTTGCGCTCAAGGTCACACTGGCTGCGATAAAAGGGCCCCATGCTGGAGCCCCTAAGGTTGGGATTGGGTTTACTATCTATGCAATGGCTAAAAACATTAGCGAGTACGATTGCGCACTCTCTTTATTAGTTATCTCTAAGACGCACTAAACGACTAATAATTCCGTGTTTTACATACTATTACCCAAGTTGACAGAAAGTTACATTTTGCCTTTAAAATGTGTAGCGCAGGCCCGTGTAAAAACGCCGACCATTTTCGTAAATGCCAGTGGGCGCCAAGTGACTACGCTCATACAGGTAGGTGATTTCATTATTGAGATTGATTACATCTAGGTTCAGTTGTAATTGCTCGGTTAGGTTGACGCGAACGCTGGCGTCAAGTTGGCCATAGTTATCCATGAAGGTTTCGCCTACGCCGGTGGCATAGCGGGTCCGGTAGTTGTAAGCCAAGCGAACATCAAACAATGGCTGTTGATAATAAACAGAAAAATTCACCGAATGCTTTGACGTCCCGGGGATGGCATTGAGTGTCCCCGCAGAGTGAGCTTCACGAGAGCCTTGTACATAAGTGTAATTGGCCAGCACCCCAAAGCCGTACCAAAACTCATGCTGTAATGCGAGTTCTGCACCGGTTATGGTGCCGCCCGCACCGTTGGTGGGCCTATCTATGGTCATCAAAATGCCCTCATGCTCCTCCTGTCGGCGCTCGAATTCAATAAACGAAGCAATGTCCTTCATAAACACGGTGCCAGAGAGCAAACCTATATCATTAAAATACCACTCTAAGGCGGCATCAAATTGGTTGGCGCGATAAGGGTCCAACTGTGGATTGCCGCCTTGGCCTTGCGCTTGGGTGACGTTGTAGTTGGTTGAGGGCATAAGGTGATGATACTGCGGACGAGACATCACCCGCGCCGCACCAAGGCGTAGCAGTAAGTTGTCACTTAAGTGGCTACTGAGGTTTAAGCTAGGTAAAAAATCCCAGTAGCGGCGTCGGCTTTGTTGCCATTGCCCGAGTTGCACAGTACTGGCGTTTGCCACTGAATGGGTTCCGCCCGAATGGGTTCGGCCTGACTGGGTTCCGCCCGAGTGGGCTGGGCCGGCATAGGCTTCGGCTTGCTGCTCGGTGGCCACCAAGCGCACCCCCAGGTTCCCTTGCCAGGTGTCAGCCCCTACCTGAATCTGGGTATAACCGGCCAATGAACGCTCGTTAATTTCAAAGCGGCTGGGTCGCTCTTCGTACTGCTGAAAGTCAATACTACGATATTGCTTTGCCAGCGCTTGGGTATCGGCATAGGCGTAACGTTTCAAAGTATCGCTGCTGCCAATATGGCGTAAATAGCGCTCAGGGAAGGGCGCTGAAAATTGACTTAGACGCCAGCTTAAATCTCCGGCTAAACCAGTGTAATCGCCGCCAATAGAGCGCCGGCGAGCGAAGCTTCGTTGGTGGTCGCGGGCTTTGATACCCAGCTCTAGTTTATTAATAACGCTATGATCCACCGCGCGAGTGATGTCAAGTTGGGTATACCACTGTTCGTCTTCGGCATCCTGAGCGTCATTGCGAATGTCACTGAGTAACCACTGCTGTGCATCGGTGGCCGCTACCTCATATTCAGCGATGATGTTTTGTCGCTGGCGAGTGTCGACACGAAATGCGGTATTTGCCGAAAACTGTGTGGTGTGGTCTTCTCGTGTGCCACCACTGCCTCGACTCATGCCGAGTTGGTATTGAGCTTGCCATAACCCTCGCTGCCAGGTGGCTGTGAGGGTATTACTGGTGGTGGCGATGGCAGAATCTCTCCATATAGCTTCCATCGCAGTGTTAAACGGTTGCGAGCTGGGGTTATCTGCAGGCACTTGGGTGTATGCGCCGTAGGCGAGCACATTATCGATAACATGATAATCACTGAGATGGCCACCGCGAGCATACACATTACTGGGTTGCCAAAGAAAATTCTGATTGGTGTTGTCAGCATCCAAATGCGAGTACAAGGAGGTCAAGGCAAATCGCCAACGCGGATTGGGTACGTACTGCGCGGCAATCATCAAGGTATTTAGCTCCCGCTGTTGCTGAAATACCGCTGAGCCACCGCCCCCGGGTGACCAAAGCTGGATGCTTTGAGCCGGGTTTTGCTCTTCAAGCAAGGGGTATAAGCGTGTGCCTTGCTGGCTGAAATGGCGGTCATCCCAGCCCCAAGACTCCAGTCCATCGCGACGCACACTGCGTTGATTATGGGTATAACTCACGATGACGCCCAAGGTATGAGCGGAATTTTGCCATTCACTATGGAGCGTAAATTGAGGGTCGAAGGCGCGGCTAAGATCGTTATATTGCAGCTGCGCGGCGAGCACGGTCCTTGGCCCATAGTTATCAAGGGGTGAAGGGGTGGTGATATTAATGGCCCCGCCTAAAGAGCCCTCGTCATGCTTAGCTTGTGGGGTTTTTAATACACTCACCGAGTGGACAATTTCGCTTGGTAACAGGGTAAAGTTGAAGCCGCGACTAGGTAAGCTGGAGATCCACCAATCGCTACTTGCTAGATATTGGCCGTTTAAATAAGTGCGGTTTTGTTCAGCGGTGGTGCCGCGCACACCGATACGCTCACCTTCTCCTTGCGCTCTAAACAAGGAAATGCCGGTTAATCGTTGCAGGGCCTCGGCGACATTTTTATCTGGAAACTGGCCGATGTCTTCTGCATTGATCACTTCGCTGACACCATCGTGGTGCCGTTTTTCACTGAGTGATTTGACAGCGCTGTCACGAAAGCCCCGAATTTCAATGGTTTCTAAGCCTTTGATGCTCACCTTAGTGCGCGAAGGCTGGGCTTGTTGCTCGGCATATGCCAAAAAAGGGACGCTTAAGATGAAATAAAATGTTAATCTAGCGAAAGATAAATAACGACGACTGGGTGTTAGGGCACGCATCTTCAACCTCACCATGCTCAGTAAAATCAAGCTAAGCGACTAATAAAAGCGCAAAGTTGAGGTATCATATCGTGCTTGGCAATCATTAACCACTTTTTAACCTTGCGAACATTTTGAATAACCCGGCTGTGGCAAATCAATCATGTTATATCGGCGATATCCTTGTCGACTTTGCGGCCATGCGCGTGCGTCGCCAGGGTCGTTGGTATCCTTTGGAGGCAAAGCAATGTGCGCTGTTGCGGGTACTTGCCGAGCGTCCGGGCGAGGCCGTGAGTCGCGAGCATATTCTCAATGCGGTATGGGGCGATGTGGTGGTGAGCGATAACTCGTTGAGCCAATTGGTCACCCAGCTGCGCAAAAAGTTAGCCGATGATAAGGGGCAACCTCGATTTATTAGAACCGTCCCGCGCATTGGCTATCAACTTATTGCTGAGGTTACGCCTGTAACTATTCAGCGTTCTGCGTTTAATAAGCGGTTGCCTTGGCTCGGGATGGCAGCACTGACACTGGCCCTTGTTATCCTAATGTGGGTGTGGCCGAAAGGCTCTTCAGTGCAGCACTTTAGTGAACAATACCGGGCTTCCTCAGCTCCCGGTGGCGAGACCCATTTAACGCTTTCACATCATGGCCGTTATCTAGCCTATTCGCAACGTGCTGAAAACCGCCGACATTTTGATTTAATGATTTACGACACCCACAGCCATGCCCACCACAGCATTCGCACTTCAGGGTATAGTGAACAGGCGTTGGCCTTTTCCAAAGACGGTCACTGGCTGCTGTATGAGCGCCTTGATGCATTTGGCTGTGACTTACGTCTTTTGCCGACATCGCAGCCCGTTGAGCTTTGGCGTCTAGCAAAAGACATCAGTTTAGGGCACTGTCAGCAACGAGTGGGAGGCAGCCCGGTGTTTTGGCCCAGTGCCGACACGGTATGGCTATTTGAATGGCACCAAGGTGAGATTGCTCTGGTGACGTATCGCTTGCAATTGCAGGCCCGAGCGCACTTAACCCAGCGCCAAGTTATTGCTCAGCTGCCTAGCATAGTGGCGGCGTTAAGCCAGGATAATCAGTTGGCGTATGTGGTCAGCGAACGAAATCAGTTTCAGGTTTGGGTGCGACATATCGATAGCGGCTCACAACAACAGTTGTTTACCTCCACTCACCCCATTCAAAGTCTTACCTGGTCTGAAAATGGGCTTTGGGTGGGTGCGCAAAAGCTGCACCTGGTTACCTTAGATGGTGGGAAGCAAAGCTTTGGCGACACCGCTGCGTTAGGTCAGGATTTGAGTGTAAGTCATAGCGAAGCGGGCACGCGAGTGGTGCATAATGAGGGGAGTTTTGGAGTCAACCTTTTTGCCGCCACGTGGCGCTCTCCAGGGACGCTTCATTCAGCCCAGTTAAGTTCATCAACACGCCTCGATGTGATCCCCACTTTGTCAGCCAATGGCGAGCAGCTGGCTTACGCCTCATATGCCAAAGCAGGCGATCCTAGGAACCTGCCCGTTGAAATTTGGCAAAGCGCCAGCAGCAAAGCTCACCAAGCTTATTAGCTTCATTCCCTGCTAATACCCGCATTAAATCTATGCGTTACTCCCACGATGGCGACTACTTATTGATACACAATGTTGATAATAGCCTGTATTTACTGCATGTGTTCTCGCGCACGCTGGTGCAGATAGTGGATCCCCAATATGGCCTGAAGATGGCGCAGTTTAGCGCCAATGATAAGCACATCCAGTATCATATCCGCGATGATGAAAACGTGCCATGGAAGGTATGGCAATATGATTTAGACTCTCGGGTGGCGTCCCCTAGCAGCGATAAGCTAGCGCCGCAAAATGAGCCTTTAGCAGTGTGGCAAGCACGTATTAGCGCCTTTATCCCCAGCGATATGATTGCTGATTCAATGCGTATCTATCGACCGGCGATATTCAATGGGGGCATTTATTATGTGATTCGCCAAGGGCATCAGCTGAGTTTGTATCGTTACACACACAATCCAAGGCAGAATACGTATATTGGCGAGCTTGGTTTTTATGGTTACGGCGCCGATGTATCGTTGTCTTTGGCGACATCCAGCGATGGCTCGCGTTTAGTGTACAACCAAGTTACTGACTTTGAGTACGATATCGTCATCAATACCCTTTAATCTTGATATGCAGCCTCAGACCAGCCTCGTGACTGTGCTTGTTGTCGGGCTTGCGACATAAGCTGCTGATAGGGTCGGCCGCGATGCTTATTAAATAGGGCCTGAGCCCACAATAAGTCAGGGTGCGTGTTGTCCTGTTGTTGTGCTTGGTTCAGCCAAAAAGTTATGTCTTGCTCAGCGCTTTTTGGCTCCTCAAGTAGTAGCTGCACCAAGTCAATCTGAGCGCGTAAATGACCTTGCTTGGCGCTGCGTTTGAGCCACATTTTGCGCTCGGAGTTGGTGGTGTGTAAGCTCAAGGTCCATTGCGCAGCGCTCAGTTGATTGTTGGCGGCCACACGGAGCCAATTTAGGCCAATCTGGCGAGTGCGTGGATCACTGTTGTTAAGCAATTTTTTTGCTAAGCGGTACTGCGCTTTAGCGTTGTTATTTTGCGCGCTGGCGCGCAATAAGGTGATGTTGGCATCGTTATCTGGCCAGTGCGCTTTAAGTAATTGACTGACATTGTACTGCTCAGAGCTGAGCCAAGTGGCAATGCGGTACTGAATGTCGCTTTGTCCTTGCTCTGCCGCCTCGACAAGCGCACTGATCTCTTCTGCATAAAGGCGTTGTTGGCTAGTGAAACTTTGTCGATAGCGCTCACCTTTATGAGTATTGAAGTGATACAGCAAGGAACGCCCGCGACGGGCATTTTGGCTTTCGGGCGGGACATAACGCCAGCGCTTTAGCGCCGCAAGGACGCTTTCTTCAAACACATGGGGTGGGTAGGCATCAATAACCACGGTATTTTTTACCGCGCCACTGGCGTCAATATCGAACTCGGCCCAAACCCAGCCCTCTATGCCTTTTTCAATCGCATGGCTGGGGTAGTTAGGTTGTACTTGATAGGTCGTACTGAGCGTGGAGGTATTGCCAAGGTCACTGTTTTCGAACCCCAAGCGACGGTTATGCTCCCTAATATCGAATTGATGCGCCAACTGCGTGAAGATCTCGCTGTGCTCGGGGTTATGCTCTAATTGTTGCGCAATGAGGCGGGCATGGTTATCGGCTGCAGACAAGCCATAATCACCGGCTAACACAAAGTAACTAAAGGCTTTGTTAAGGTTTTGCTCACGGCCTTGGCCGTGTAAATTCATCACTGCTAAATTATAGAGTGCATCGACATTACCCAGCGTCGCTAGGGTTTTAAATTGCTGATACGCCTCAGTGTATTGTTGCGCTTGGTAGGCTTTGGTGGCACTAGCAAGATCGCCACGTACCGGCAGCGCATAACTGAGCGATACCAACAATATAACAAAGGTCGTTGAGGCGAGGTTAGTACGGCGCAATATAAGCAAAGCCTTTTAATATCAGCAACAAAGCGCTTCTTCTGGCGATTTAAAACGACTCAATTGTACAAACTAAGTGAAAAAAAAGCTAACAGCATATAATCATTGGCACCTTGCCAAAGGGCTATTAGCTTCCCCATTAGGGGATAAAGGCCCGTTGCCTATGGTCGTGGAGATGGCCTCCTTGGCGGGCCTGTGCTAGCCGCGCATGGCTGCTAACACCCTCAATACCAACGATAAGTGGCAGAGTTGATATTGAGGGGAAGGGGCTAAAAGTTAAAGCGTACGCCGGCGGTAAATCGTCGGCCATCGGCATAGACCGAGGTCAGGGCTTGTTTTACATCCTCCTCCTGATAGCTGAACGTATGCTCATCGGTGAGGTTAATGGCTTCTAACACCACCGCGACGTTATCATTAATGTTGTAGGTCAGATTGGCGTCAATTTGACCATAATCATCGATGTACCCGGGCCAATCTCGGCCGGTGTCGTAACCGGTGCGATAGTTATATGAAATACGGCCACTAAAGCGCGCACTCTCGTAGTATGCGCTGAGGTTGATGGTGTGTTTTGAGTTACCAGGAATGGTAACATCGTCACCCTCATCATTTTTCGCCTCACCGTCGACATAGGTGTAGTTGGCACCGATGCCAAAACCTTGATACAACTCTTGCTGGTAGCCAAGTTCTAAGCCTTGAATGCGCCCAGCACGACCATTAACGGGGCGGCTAATTAATATTTCAACTCCTTCATGTACCTCAAAGTTGGGTGTGCTATCAATAAACGATTGAATGTCTTTGTAAAAGAACACGCCAGATAGTAGCCCTGCTTCATTGAAGTACCACTCTAAGCCAGTATCAAACTGATCAGCGCGATAAGGGTCGAGGTCAGGATTCCCTCCGGTTCCGGTCTGGGTTTCCTTGTTATAGGAGGTGGCCGAGCTCAAGTCTGCGTAATCCGGGCGCGACATCACTCGCGCTGCACTAAAGCGCATCAACAAGTCGTCATTCAGGTCGATAGCCAAGTTGATACTTGGGAGAATATCGAAATAGTCTTTATCTTGTTGTGTCCACACCTGTGCGCCTTCGGCACCCGCGTAGGCGCCCGAGTCTTGCTGTGTTTGAACCAAGCGTACTCCCAAGTTGCCGCGCATACCTTCGACATCAATCGTGGCTTTGACATAGCCTGCGGTTATTTTCTCGCTTATCTCAAAAGTACTGGCTTTTAGGACACGGTATTGCCAGTCTAGGGCATCGCCCTCGCGACGGACTCTGTCAGAGTCAGTAATGGCATAATTAGTGAGCGTGCCGGGACTGCCTAAACCGTCAAGATAGTCACTGGGCATGGTGTTGGCATAGTCGCCAAGGTTCCAACCCAGATCGGTACGCGCATCGGTGGTGTGTTTCGTATTAAAGCGCGTATGGTCGCGATACTTTACACCTAGTTTAATAGCGCTAAATACCGCTACATCAATAGGGCGTTCAAAATCGAATTGAATGTAGCTTTCGTCATCTTTGGCATCATTGCTGTCATAGCGTAAAAAACCTAAGTCCCAATTACGACCATCCGCTGGATCGGCGCCATATTCAGTGCGTACATCCTCAACCAGACTGGTATCGAAACTATGCTGATAGTTACCCTCCCAGCCGACACTGCGGTCAGCTTGGCTACCGCCGCTGCCTTCGGTATAGCCAAGGTGTACACTGCTTTTCCAAAGTACACCTTGGTGCACCACTTTTAAGTCATAAGAAAGCGTATCTATTTGCGAGTTACGTACCTTAGTTTCATCCAAGATATTATTGCCATCAGGAGATAACCCTAAGGTCCCAGCGACCAGCATATCGCCAACAACGGGGTGGTCGATGACTTCAGCATCAAGGTAGTTAGAGCCACCGTATCCGGGTAACCAAAGGAAGTTTTGGTTGGTGTTGTCGGCATCTAAGGTAAAATCTAAAGCGTTGAAACTGATGTCGAGCTCATCGGTGGGACGATATTGCAATGCCAGTGTGTAACCCGTGCGCACGCGTTCCTGGGTGAACATCGCTGAGCCGCCGCCTCCTGGGCTGTAGACATTGCTATAGGTATCGCCCGCTGTGGTGGTAATGTTTCTGTCTATCCAACTCCAAGCTTCGATACCATCGCGTCGAAGGTTGCGCTCTTGGCGAATTAACGACAATAGCGCACCGAAATTCTCTTGCTCATTTTTATAGTTGTACATTACCGATAGCTGCGGATCGGTCTCACCGGATACCTCGCTGTATTGCGCTAATGCCGAGCCGGCAATCTTGTGGGCGGGCAAGTCCAATGGTTTACGTGTTTTCACGATCACGGTGCCGCCAATAGAGCCTTCATCTAGGTCGGCTTCTGGTGATTTATACACTTCCAGCCCAGAAACAATCTCTGAGGGCAGCATGGTGTAATTAAAGCCACGACTGGGTGCTGAGTTGGTCCACCAATCGGCGGAGCCCACCGCTTGGCCGTTGAGCAACGTCCGGTTTTGGCTTTCTGGTGTACCGCGAATACTGACACGCTCGCCCTCACCGTAACTGCGAGTGATGGATACGCCAGTAATACGCTGCAGCGACTCGGCAACATTTTGGTCCGGAAATTTGCCAATATCTTCTGCGGTAACGGCATCGACGACCGCATTGGCATAGCGTTTGGTATTCATCGAACGCACTACGCTGGAACGAATACCACGCACTTGAATCACTTCCATATCGCTGCTGGTGGCCTGCGGCTGTTGCGCTTGCACCGGTTTGCTAAACGACCCCGCAATGCAAGCAAGGCCAATGGCCCAAGCGACGGGTGTGAGTTGATGACTCATAAACTTTCCCCTTGGTGTTGTTGTGCTCCCTTGTGCTCGGCCTGTGGCGGCACACTGCCCGAAGGAGCGCATTTAGTTATTATTTGACTGCTACAAACACGACAAATGACAGCGTTATCATTTGTCTGCCATCAACCTAGGTCGAGTACGCATTTTGAGTCTTGAATCACTATGAAAAGTTATGAATTACTGGGTTTTATTTTTTATCTCTATAATTATTAATTATTTTTAGTTGAAGCTTATTTTGGGGTCCGGTAAATAAATTAAGTTTACTTATTCGTGGTTTGAGCGTTTTTTTATGTCTAGCTGCGAACAAAGGCTGAATTTTTACACTGAGGTAGATAATTCGGCTGTTATTGGTGATACTAGAGTGAGTACCCAGCGGGGATACTCCGCTATTTTTTCGCTTAATGCTGCTAAGGATTTGCGTGAGCACACTGGCTCGACTACATCAGATCACCTCAGATCAACAGCTCAGCTTCTTTGAAAAAGTGCATCGTTTAATGCGCTTTGGCCTTGATGAATTTGCTCTGGATATCGCTATTGTCAGCCGAATTGATGGTAAAGACTACATTGTTGAGCATGTTATTACCCCTGATGATTCATTAGCTGTAGGAACACATTTTAACCTCGGTGAAACCTACTGCACGCATACACTGCATGCCAAGTCCGCTTTGGCGTTTGAGCACGCAGGAAATAGCGATATCGCAACCCACCCTTGTTACATCAACTTCCAATTGGAAAGTTACATTGGTGCACCTATTGAGGTGGCGGGTCGAGTCTATGGCACCATCAACTTTTCCTCGCCAAATATTCACCATCAAGCGTTTACTCGTGAGCAGCTCGATTACGTGACCTTACTCGGGCAGTGGATAGGTATTGAGATAGCCAGGTATCAAGACATTCAAGCACTTAGACTGCAACATCAATCCCTTAAAGCCATGAGTGAGCTGGCGCTAATCGGTGCCTGGGAGGTCGACTTAGTGCGCGATAGCTTATATTGGTCAAAACAAACCAAAGTCATTCATGGTGTCACTGATGATTTTCAACCGACCTTAAGTGAAGCGCTATCATTCTACGTGCCAACTGAGCGGGACAAAATTGAACAGCACATCAATCATGCAATTGCTGAGCACCAACCCTGGAGCTGTGAGGTTGCATTGACTGCCCGAGATGGTCAACAAAAATGGGTGGCGATAAAGGGCAAACCAGAGTGTGAACAGGGTCAATGCGTGCGTATAAATGGTGCAATTCAAGATATCACGGATATTGTCAACACACGTCTAGCCCTCGCGCAGCAACGTGAGCAAGCCGAGCACCTATTGAGTACCCGCAGTGCCTTTTTAGCAAAAATCAGTCATGAACTGCGAACCCCCATCAATGGCATTAACGGCATGTTGCTAGCGATGCAAGGAGAGGAAGATTTACAGGTGATCTCACAGCGTGTTGAGCTCGCGCTCAGTGGTGCTGATACCTTAGTACGCTTGGTCAATGATGTACTTGATTATTCGAAGATAGATGCAGGGCAGATGCACTTAGAGCATCAAGACCTGAATGTCGGGCTATTACTTAATGATGTGATCTCTGTCTATCAACCTTTGTGCGCGCAAAAAGGCATTACCCTGAACCATCAATTCGATGTCAGTAACGAAGCTTGGGTAAAAGCCGATGGCATGAGAATCAAACAAATCCTCACCAACTTGCTCAGTAATGCCCTCAAGTTTACCCATCAAGGCAGCATTACCTTAAGTGCCCAACTTGTTGAAAGTAATACAGGTTACACCTTGCAGGCCCAGGTTGTAGATACCGGTGTGGGCATGAATGAACAAGTACAAAAGGCATTGTTTACGCCTTTCACCCAAGGTGGTTCGCATATAGCCCGTGAATTTGGCGGCACCGGTCTGGGTTTGTCGATTGTCTATGAGCTGTGCCGGTTAATGGGTGGCCATGTTGAGGTTGAGAGTGAGCCCGACCAGGGCAGTCAGTTCGCCTTTACTATCAAGCTTGCGAAGGGCGAGCCGATTGCCACGCAGCTGCGAAGCCTGCCTGATACCCAAGGGATCAACCCTGATTTACGCATCTTAGTGGTTGATGATAACCAGATGAACCGCGTAGTAATGAAAGCGTTGTTAGGTAAACTGGGATTAAATGCCGATTTTGCCGAGCATGGCGAGCAAGCGGTGGAGTTGGTGGGTAACACACAGGACGGTTATGACGTGGTTTTTATGGACTGCGTGATGCCGGTGCTAGATGGCTTTGGCGCCACGGCACAAATACGCGGTAACGCAGATATAAAGCAGCCCCATATTATTGCGCTCACAGCCAATACTTCCGAGCTTGATAAAAAGCGTTGCTTGGAGGCGGGAATGGACAGCTTTATCGGTAAACCAGTTGGCTTTACGCAAATTACCGATGCATTACACGGGCGTTAACGGCCCTGATACAAGTTATCTAAGCCGGGAATATTACGCTCCCAACGTGGCACCCCTTCACCAATGTAATGGCGCACAGCATCAAGGAAAAGCCGTGTTCGCACCGGTAAATCACGGTGTGGGTACAAGGCGTACATGGCACTGTAATCGGGTAGAGTAATATGGGGCAGCAACGGCACTAATTTACCGCTCTTAATCTCGTCGTTAATTAAAAAAGCAGGCGCTAACACGTAGGCCGTATGCGAGAGCACTTTATCCAGCAATACCTCGCCATCATTGGCGCTGTAGACCGCATTGATCCCTTGTTCACACTGCTCACCCTGATCATTGATGTAGCTAATAGTATCGACGCGCTTGTGCGCACTATGATAAGTGGCCGCAGGCAGTTTACCCAACTCCTCCATACTTTGCGGCTCGCCATAGGCATTGACAAACTGCGGAGTAGCCAGCAGTAGCACGCGGTTACGAGCCAGCTTTCGTGCAATCAAAGATGAATCGCGGGGCTCACCTACGCGAAAGGCCAAGTCAAAGCCTTCAGAAACCATATCCACTAAGCGATCGTCCAAACGCATATCAATGCTCACCTGGGGAAAGCGCTTTTGAAAATCATTGATCACCGGCTGTATGTAGCGCCGGCCCAAAATAGTGGAGGTAGTGATACGCAGCAAACCGCGTGGCTCTTGGTGGTAGTTTTCCGCCAATTGCACGGTGTCATTGAGCAGCAAGCGCAGTTCTTTGGCTTTTTTCACCATTTCTGCGCCCGCTGCCGTAAGCGAAAATGAACGAGTGGTTCTATTGAGCAATCGCACACCGAGTTCATCTTCGAGCTTACTAATTTGCTTTGAGATCACCGAGCGATCGATATTGCGCATCTCTGCGGCTTTAGAAAAAGAGCCTTGCTCAACCACTTCGAGCAGCATAATTAAACGGCTTGTGGTATCCATAGTGCGGCCTGCATGACAGTGCGATGATTTATTGGTGCCATTCTGGCATTAATGTTTTTATAAAACCACTATTTTTATCATCAATCGCTTTCCTTAGGATCGACAGTACTTTCGAACAAGGAGATAAACTATGCGATTGGCGCAAACAACAGCGGTACTATTAAGTGCTGCCTTGATACTAGCAGGCTGCTCGGAGCAAGCCAGCCAGCAAGCAACCCCTCAGGGGCCAATGATGACCATCGATGTGGCCAGCGTGCAAATGCAACCCGCGCAGCGTTGGCACAGTTTCACCACTCGGTTGGAGGCGCCGAGCAAAGTGGCGCTGAAAAGCCGGGTGTCTGGGCAAATTACGCAAACCTTTTTTAGTGAGGGTGAGCAGGTACAAAAAGGTCAGCCGTTATTTCAAATTGACCCACGTCCTTTTGCCGCCCAAGTGGACCGTTTAAAAGCGCAATTGATCAGCAATTCAGCAGCATTGGCACAGGCCGAGCGTGAGGCGCAGCGGGCGCAGCGTCTACTGGCAAAAAATGCCATGTCCACCGAGCAAGCAGGACAACGCGATGCTATTTTAAAGCAGCGTCAAGCCGAGCGCAGTGCCCTTAAAGCTGAGCTGCAAGCCGCCGAGCTCGATTTAGCGTTTGCGACCATACGCTCGCCGATTAATGGCGTTATCTCCCGCGCCGAAATCACAGCCGGCAACCACATCACCGCAGGGCAAGATGTGTTAACGCGTATTGTCTCTAACGACCGTGTTTATGCTTACTTTAATGTTGACGAGCGCACTTGGTATCAAGATTTTGCCGGTATTAACGCGCAATCTCAGGCGCGCGTTATTCTACAAAACTTGCGTAAAAGTGCAGAGGGCGAGGCTATCACCGGGCGCATTGATTTTATCGACAATGAAATTAATGCCAGAACCGGAACCTTGCGCATCCGTGCGGTATTTGACGCTGTCGCTCATCAGTTAAAGCCTGGTGCTTTTGCGCGCATTAATTTAGCGGCACAAGGGGCCAGCCCAACAGCCATTGTTCCGGAGCGCGCCATCGGCACCGATTTGAAAAACCGTTTTGTGCTGACCGTTGATGGCGATAACACCTTGCAATACCGCCGAGTGCAGCTCGGTGAGCGTTATGGTGAGTTTCGTGCTATCCAATCAGGACTGGAGCCGGGTGAATTGGTGGTTGCCAATGGTCCTGCGCGTGTTGGCCCTGGTATGACGGTGTCGGTGAACGAAATCCCGCTTAACTTTAGCGATACGCGCTTTGTTATGGCACCGGCGCAGGGCGCTGATAATGCATTAAGCGCAGCGCGTTAGGGGAGCGTATGAATTTTTCACACTTTTTTATAAACCGGCCGATTTTTGCGGCCATGTTGTCTTTGGTGTTTGTGATCACCGGGGCTATTTCATTATTTCAGCTACCGGTCAGTGAATACCCTGAGGTAGTGCCGCCTACGGTGGTGGTCAATGCCACATACCCCGGCGCTAACCCTAAGGTGATCGCTGAGACCGTTGCCACGCCGTTAGAGCAGGAAATAAACGGCCTTGAGAACATGTTGTACATGTCTTCTCAAGCCACCAGTGATGGCCGCCTCACCCTGACGGTGACCTTTGCCTTGGGAACAGATCTGGATCGCGCTCAGGTGCAGGTCCAAAACCGAGTGAATAGCGCCTTGCCGCGATTGCCGCAAGAAGTGCAGCGCTTAGGCGTGGTGGCCCAAAAGTCCTCGCCGAATTTGGCTATGGTGGTTCACCTCTATTCTCCTGAAAAGACCCACGATACCTCGTACATGTCGAACTATGCCGATTTGTATATCAAGGATGAGTTGGCACGCCTGAGCAGTGTTGGCGATGTGCAGATGTTTGGTGGTGGTAAATACGCTATGCGCGTGTGGCTCAACCCCAGTGCGCTGGCCGAGCGTCAGCTAACGGCTATGGATGTGGTTGCGGCGCTGCGTGAGCAAAACCAGCAAGTCGCAGCGGGTAGCCTGGGCGCGCAGCCTTCACCAACGAGCAGTCAGTTTCAAGTGTTGCTAAACGTCAAAGGGCGATTATCCAGCGTTGACGAGTTTGAGCAGGTGGTGGTGCGTGTTGATGACAACGGCGCAATTACCCGCTTAGCCGATGTCGCTCGTATCGAGTTAGGGCAAGACAACTACGCCCTGCGGGCGATGCTAGACGGGCAACCGGCGTTAGCCATTCCGATTTTCCAGCGTCCGGGTTCGAACGCCATTGAACTTTCTGATAATGTTCGTGCAACCATGGCGCGCCTGTCACAAGACTTTCCTGCTGGCGTAGAATACGATATTGCCTACGACCCTACCGTGTTTGTGCGCGGCTCGATTGATGCGGTGATCAAAACCTTGCTGGAGGCGATTCTACTGGTTGTAGTGGTGGTGATCTTATTCCTGCAAACCTGGCGTGCATCCATTATTCCGCTTATTGCGGTGCCGGTCTCGCTCATTGGTACTTTCGCGGTGATGCAGTGGCTCGGTGTATCGATTAACACCTTGTCGTTATTTGGGCTGGTACTGGCCATCGGCATTGTTGTTGATGATGCCATTGTGGTGGTCGAAAATGTCGAGCGTAATATTGAAAATGGCCATAGCCCATTGGCGGCCACGCGCATTGCCATGACCGAAGTGACCGGGCCCATTATCGCCATTGCCTTGGTGTTATGTGCGGTGTTTATTCCCACGGCGTTTATCACCGGGCTATCGGGTCAGTTTTATAAGCAGTTCGCGTTAACCATTACTATCTCCACGCTTATCTCGGCGTTTAACTCCTTAACCTTATCGCCAGCGTTGTCTGCTTTATTGCTTAAGCCCCATGATGCCAAGCCTGACAAGCTAACACAGCTGTTGGAGCGGTTATTTGGAACTTGGCTATTTAAACCTTTTAATCGCCTCTTTGACAAAGGCGCCAACGGCTATGAGCGACTGGTTAAAAAGCTATTGCGCATGAGTGTGGTCGTCGGTGCCGTGTACGTGGTATTAGTGGGCTCCACCGTGGGGTTATTTCAGCAAGTCCCGGGTGGGTTTATTCCGGCGCAAGATAAGCAATATTTGGTTGCGGTGGCGCAATTGCCCGACGCGGCCAGTTTAGAGCGTACCCACAAAGTGGTGCAGCAAATGGAGAAAATTGCGCTGCAAGTTCCCGGTGTGGCTAATACCGTGTCTTTCCCTGGGTTATCGGTGAACGGGTTTACCAATAGCACCAACAGCGGCATTGTGTTCACGCCCCTTGATGACTTTGATAAGCGCAGTGATCCGAGCATGTCGGCACACGCTATCGCAGCCCAGCTTAACCAGCGTTTTGCGGCTATTGATGAAGCCTATGTTGCAGTGTTTCCACCGCCGCCCATTCAAGGCCTTGGCACCACAGGTGGCTTTAAGTTGCAGCTTGAAGACAGAGCAAATAAAGGCTTTGAGGCGCTCTTTTCCGCGCTGCAAAAAGTCATCGCCGAGGCGCGTCAGCAACCGGAGTTAACGGGGTTATACTCCAGCTTCAGGATTCAAGTGCCGCAAATGAACATTGATATCGACCGCGAGCAAGCACTGCTGCAGGGGATCCCGCTCAATGAGGTGTTTGATGCGCTGCAAGTGTATTTGGGCTCACTGTATGTGAATGACTTTAATGTCTTTGGTCGCACCTATCAGGTGACAGCCCAAGCCGATGCTGATTATCGCCAGCAACGCGAGCAAATCGCCCAGCTTAAAGTGCGTAATCGCAGTGGCGACATGGTGCCTCTAGGCTCGGTATTAAAGGTCACGCCTACCACCGGCCCTGATCGTGTCATGCACTACAACGGCTACCCCAGTGCCGAGCTAAACGGCAGTCCGGCACCGGGTTACAGCTCAGATCAAGCGAAGTTGGCCATTGAGCAGGTGCTCAGCGACACCTTGCCTAACGGCATCGCCTATGAGTGGACCGAAGTCACCTATCAGCAAATTCTTGCCGGTAATACCATGGTCTACGTATTCCCCTTAGTGGTGCTGTTGGTATTTATGGTGTTGGCGGCGCAGTACGAAAGTTTACGCTTGCCGTTGGCGATTATTATGATTGTACCGATGACGATTTTCTCGGCATTACTGGGAGTGTGGCTACTTGGTGGCGACAATAATATCTTCACGCAAATCGCCTTAATTGTATTGGTGGCGTTGGCCTCTAAGAATGCCATTTTGATGGTGGAGTTTGCCCGCGATAGTCACAAACAAGGGCGCAGTCATTGGCAGGCCATTATTGAAGCATGTCGCTTGCGCTTACGCCCGATTCTTATGACCTCTATCGCCTTTACAGCGGGGGTTGTGCCTTTGGTACTGGCCTCTGGGGCCGGTGCAGAAATGCGCCATGCCATGGGTAATGCGGTGTTCTTTGGCATGATTGGCGTGACTGTATTTGGGCTACTATTTACGCCAGTATTTTACTATGTGGTGACCTTAGGGCAAAAAGGAGCGCATCATGAACACAACTAAAATGAGTGTCATTGCCCTGAGTATCGCAGCCTTAGCAGGCTGCGCTGCTCCCGGCGAGCGTGTTATTGCTCAGGCGCAACAGGCAGACAAACAAACGCAGCAGCGCCTTGAGCGCAATCAGGTGCTGATGGCGCAGCGCAGTGCGGATGAAATCGGTTGGTGGCAGCAACTGCATAGTGATGAGCTAAACCAGCTGGTGGATAGCGTGTTGGTGCGCAACCAAGACTTACAAGCCGCCAGCGCACGTATTAAGGCGGCATTGGCCAATTTGGATGTCAGTGAGTTTGCCTACTGGCCCAATGGTGGCCTGAATGCTCAAGCGCAGCGTGGTAAGAACGTTCAAACTGCATATAGTGGCGTGCAGGAACAGGCCAGTGCGCGCGGTGTGCTCAATTGGCAGCTGGATTTATCAGGACGTCTGCGCGCGCTTGCTGATGCTGCCAGTGCCCGCACCCATGCCCAACTTGCGGCACATCAACAGCTCAGTAAAGAGCTGGTGGTTACCACGGTGCGCAGCTATATGCGTTGGCAAGGGTTTGCCCAACAACAGCAGCTGACCGAGCGGCAACTTGAGGCGTTATCGCAAAGTATGGATATACTGGCGGTACAAGTCGAAGAGGGCGTAGCGACCGAGTTTGAACTCAATCGCACCCGCTCACAGTACTTCCAGCTCAAACAACGCCTGCCACAGCTACAAGCCTTGATGCTGGCCGAGCGTGCCACCTTAGCTATGATTCTCGATAGCAGCGCGCAGCAGCTCCAGCTAACGGCGCTAAGCGAGGCGCAATATCAACAGTGGGCGCTCAACCTCGCCTTGTTAGACCCACAACAAGCGCTTATGCAACGCCCCGATGTACGCCGCAGTGTTGCCCAATTAACCGAACAGGCGGCGTTGAGCACCAGCGCTCAACGTGCGTTGTACCCCGATGTAAGCCTTAGTGCGTTTGCCGGTGTGTTGGGCGTAGGTGGCAGTCATTTTCAACAGACTCAGGGGCAGTGGCAGGTTACGCCGCAAGTGCAATGGTCGCTGTTTAGCTACCCTGAGCTATTGGCACAATTGCAGCAACAAAAAGCCCTATCGCAGGCGCAGTATCATAGCTATCGGCAAACCTTGAGTAATGTCATAGCCAGTGCGGAACTTTCGCTGCAAACCGTTTTCCAACAACAGCAAACATTGAACTTGGCGCAATCGCGTTTACAAGCGTCGCAACAGGCTTATACACAAGCGCGTGCTGCATACGAGGAAGGGCAGTTGCCATACCTTGAGTTGTTGGACGCCCGTCAAGATGTTTTAATAGCACAGCAGGATACCCTGATCACGCGTGACACTTGGCTCAATGCCCAGGTTGGCGTATATTCCGAGCTCAGTGGGCGTTGGAGTCGCGCACTGCACAAGGTGCCGGTCATCTAGGGGTTCTGCGCATGAACAGTATTTAAGAGGTGAGTCAGAGTTATGGCAGAGTCAGCACAGCAAATGACAACGATGGTGATCAATGAACCGTCGCCGCAATTTGCCCTTTGCATGAATAAGCAGAGCGTTCCCGTCGCTGATGACAATGAGTTGTTAGTGGCGATTGAATATGTGGCGTTAAACCACATCGACGCCAAGCTGGCAGCAGAAGGCTTTTGCCATTGGCAATATCCTCATGTGCTGGGCCTAGATGCGGTGGGAACGGTACTGAACGCGCCCGCAGGCGTGTTTCCCGCCAAGGGCGCACGGGTGATGTTTAACGCCAGCCTCGGCTCGCAAGGCATGCTCAAAGAGTATGCCACCGTTCCTAACTATGCGGTATCGGAAGTCCCCGCTGAGGTGCCGAGTGAGGTTGCAGCAACCTTGCCCAATGCCGGTATGACGGCCTTAGCAGCGCTCGACAAGCTGCAGCTTGAAGAAGGAGACAGTCTGTTGATTGACTCTGGCTGCGGGGCGGTGGCGCATTTTGCTATTCAGTATGCCAAGCTGCGCGGAGCTATGGTGTTCGTTTACAGTGAAGCAGGGGAGCATGAGCGGCTGAAAGCTTTGGGGGCCGATGTGGTATTTGATGCCAATTGCGAAGGGCTGGAGTGCAATATTAAACATGAGCTGGGTCCGGGCGGCTTTGATGCCATCCTTAACACCTGTGGTGGTGATTCATTCTTATGTGACTTAGAGCATTTGCGTTTTTGTGGCCGCATCGCCTGTTTGAATGGCTTTCCTAGTATTCCCCAAGAACTGTTATTCCGCCGCGCACCGAACATCTCTGTGGTGTCCCTCGGCGGTGCTTGGCTGGCGAACAGCTTATGCGCACAGCAAAAGCTTAGCTTTATGGGGCAACAGTTGATTGGAGGCGTGCAATCGGGAGCGATTATTGCCCCCGATCTGGAAGTGATCCCGTTTGCCGAAGCGGCAGTGCGAGATGCGCTGACGACCTTATACAATCACAGTGCGCGATTGCGCCCAGTGGTCAAAATTCAGCCTTAATGCGGGTGTAGCAAATTGTTTTATAAAAGGGCGCTTAGCGCCCTTTTTGCTGTTAGAAGAAATGAGTGTAAGAAAAAGAGATAAAATCCAGGCCAGGATTCGGGCTTTTAAACCCCGCATTCGAATAATGCATATAGCGCACACCAATATCGGCATTTTCCATTTTATAAACCACCCCAACTCTGTCTTCAAATTGGTAGTGAGTGCTTACGTTTTTGCCAGCAAATTGGGTGTCGTCAAGTAGTGATACACCAATACCAAACTCCAGCACCAAGGGTCGTCCTTTGAATGTGGTCATCGGGTATTGAAACACCGGTGATAGTGCCACCACCACATTTTGATCGTGTTGATTGTCCTTGCCGTAACGCCAAAAATTGATGCTGCTCTCGAAGTACACATCAAACTGGGAGAATTGCTCGGGTAAATAGTCGTTGACGTAGTACTGATAGGCCAATTTTATGCCTTTAACATCACCCTCACCTTGAATGTAGTGACTGGCAACACCATGGCGAGGCCCTGCCTGAGCAGGCGTGATAACGAGCGAACTTAGCGCTAAGGTTAATGGGATGATTACTGCTTTCATACGTCTGTGTTTAGCTGCTAAAAAGTAGCGGTAATATCTATATCCACCCCTTTAGTTTCAATGCGCACCCGTGCACAACAACTGTGCCTTTATGGCACAAAAACCTTAATTATCTGATTTTACTGGTGTTATTGATATGTGCATTTTTGGAACCAATGCTGTGCATTATTGTTTCTTACTTTGCGAAGGCCGCTGCGCTAGAATTTCACCATTCACAGCTCATTGGAATGCACTATGAAAGCATATCGTTATTTTTTATTACTCTTTTTTGCTGTTGCGTTTGGCTCAGCTCATGCTGCGCAAACCAATACGCCATTTTCTCTGCTCAAGCAAGTGGGCGATAAGCTCTTTGTCGATATCGCCGCAGTCGATGCTCAAGGTGATGACAAAAAGCCAAACTTAAAGAAGTCGTGAAAACACGGTTAATACCGCACATTGATACTAAGTTTGTGTCGTTTAAGTTATTGGGTAAACACGTGCGCGAGATTAATAAGGGGCAGGCGCTGGCGTTTATCGATGCGGTGGAGTCTTACTTAACGGTGACGTATGCCGATGCATTGATGAGTTATAAAGGCCAAGAAGTGCGTTTTATTAAACCTAACGGCCACGGTGACAATGGCTATGCCTCGGTAAAAACCGAAATTGTTGAGCCCGGTAAGCCAACCATAGATATTGTGTTTAAGCTGCGCCGCGATAAATCTGGCACCTGGCGTGTGTACGACCTCGTAGCTGAGGGCATCTCTTTACTCAACGCGAAGCAAAAAGAGATCATTGCACGTATTAGCGAAGTGGGTATTGACCAGGTCAATCAAGAGCTCTCAGCGAAAAGTTAATCCCTTCCCTTTGGGGTGAGCGAGTAGCCTTTTACCCATGAGGCTCCCGATAAGGCGCTCACCCGCTTTTTATTATTAATGTAGTATTCCTTTACTACCCTTAGCGACTCAGCTTTGTTTACACTGGTCTAAGTACGTTAAACACGTGACTCTTAGCATTGAGGCAAGGTTGGTTATGCTGCCATGACGCTCAATCACCTCCTGATACAAGGTGGAAATAAATTCCGCTAAGGGCAGCTGCTCTTGGGCAGCAATGCGTTCCAAGGTATGCCAAATTTCATTTTCTAAAGCGAGGCTGGTAACCACACCTTGAATACGAATAGAGCGCTTTTTAACACTGTAGCGCTCGGGGGGAGTTGATGCATAGAGTTCACACATAGATTTCTCAGGGGTAAATAATGGCCAAAATGATTCATTCCATGATCCGCGTGAAAGACGCGCAACGTTCGATTCAATTTTACCACGATGTATTCGCATTGCAGGTGAAAAGAAGGGTCGATTTTGCTGATTTCTCACTTATTTATTTAGCTAATGAACACAGCAGCTTTGAATTAGAGCTGACCTGGAATCATCACAGTGATAGCGATTATGACTTGGGTAACGGCTATGGCCACCTCGCTTTTGCCGAAGAGCATCTCGAGTCGCTGCACGGCAAAGCCATCGCCGCAGGCTATCAACCCAAAGAAATTAAGTCCTTTTATAATGGTGATGACTTAGTCGCTAAGTTTTTCTTTATCAAAGACCCTGACGGCTATGATATTGAAGTGATCGAACGCTCAGAGGTGTACAGGTAGGAACGAGCCAAGCACAGACTTGGCTCGTTAAACTTTGGCGGCAACATAGTTGCCATCAACTGTGTGAGCAAAAGCTAAATACATTGAAAGTGGATTTCTGTTCGCGGATAATTACCGAGAATATAGGGTGGTTCAGCATCTATCTCTTTCAAAACCTTCACTTGCTTACCCGAATTCGCGCAATGTGCGCTGGCTTCCTCAAGAGCTTCTGATTTCAAGTTGCCCATTCCCGAAAAACCAGTGGCTGCTTGCCTAGAGACCATAAATGTATTTTCACCATAAGGGATTACACCTGAATTCTTGGCACATCCTAAAAGCGCTAGGAATCCTATCGTTATAAGTGTAAAGCGTTTCATTAACAAGCCAACCTAAAATCTATCTGATACTAATTGAGTATTGTTAAGTTAGCAGCTTTCTTTAATTCTGCTAAATAAATAAACCCAATATCGAAAAGTTAGCCTGACTAGAAATGCGGTAACTTTCTCCATAACCTGCATTTCGTATTTTTTATATCCATCACGATAGACCTACTTTAAATATAATTTTACAGAGAGTGAGTCATTGATAAGTAATTATCGATTCAAAGAGTCAAAATTTATTGCGTGAATAAAAGTCAGTTATCACTAAGGGTATAATCTGCAAGCCTATTGTCAGCTTCTTCAACGGTCGGTATGCTCTAAGGTATATTGACTGAGAATATTTCCTGGCGGCATATCAAGTCAGTAAGGTAGATGGAAAACTGTATACTAAGTCATTGATGGCGCAGTTAATAAGAAGATTTAGTGAGAAAATCCTGAACTTTAGGGGGGCACTAAAAAGTGCACAATAACCCTGATTCACTCATATTTTATTAGGAGTTTTAGATGAGGGTGAGTGAAATTTACTCCCTTTTACTCGTTTTTTTATTAGTGGCGACAACGAAAAGCTTTGCCAATAATAACGCAATACTGAAATTGCTAGACGAAGATGTGAAAGCGAAAATTGTACTTTTATCTGCCAAGATTACAAAGTGCAAACAGCAAGCTCAATCATCATCTTTGGTACTTGAAACAAACGTATTTAAAAAGTTTAAGGTCAACAGAGAAGATCTTTTAAAAGCACTCTACTACTTAAACATACGAAATAAAAACCTTTGTGAAGATGGCCTTCGAGAGTCGCTTGCGTATGCAATTGGCCAATTAGCTTATACGCGCAACGAACTAGGGCTGGCTGTTTCAGATTATTCTAAAGCAAGCGCTGAGCTTTTATATGAATCTACAAACTTCTTAAAAGTTAGGGCTCACTATGAAAGTCAAAGCAAACCTTTTCGAGATGAATTAGAAAAGCAAATAGGTACCACCGTTTTTGATTTCAATTCTCTTTTAGAGACCCTGAATACAGATGAATGGTAATTATTGGAAGCGTAATTTCACATTGCTGATATAAACAGCAATGGGAAATTATCCTGTGTGATCATCAAGGGGTCGGATCATCAAGGGGTCAGAGTTGTTGAAATTTGATTGTCGATTCAAAGAGTTAAAATTTATTGCGTGAATAAAAGTCAGTTATCACTAAGGGTATAATCTGCAAGCCTATTGTCAGCTTCTTCAACAGTCGGTATGTTCTAAGGTATATTGACTGAGAATGTTTTCTGGCGGCATATCAGGTCAGTAAGGCAAATGAAAATCTTTATACTAAGTCAATGATGGCGTAGTTACTAAGAAGATTTAGTGAGAAAATTCTGAATTTTAGGGGGCACTAAAAAGTGAACAATAACCCTGAGTCACTCATATTTTATTAGGAGTTTTAGATGAGGGTGAGTGAAATTTACTCCCTTTTACTCGTTTTTTTATTAGTGGCGACAACGAAAAGCTTTGCCAATAATAACGCAATACTGCGAGTGCTAGACGAAGATGTGAAAGCGAAAATTGTACTTTTATCTGCCAAGATTACAAAGTGCAAACAGCAAGCTCAATCATCACCTGTGGTGCTTGAAACTAACGTCTTTAAAAAGTTAAAGGTCAAGAGAGAAGATCTTTTAAAAGCACTCTACTACTTAAACATACGAAATAAGAACCATTGTGAAGGTGGCCTTCGAGAGTCGCTTGCGTATGCTATTGGCCAATTAGCTTATACGCGCAACGAATTAGGGCTGGCTGTTTCAGATTATTCTAAAGCAAGCGCTGAGCTTTTATATGAATCTACAAACTTCTTAAAAGTGAGGGCTCACTATGAAAGTCAAAGCAAACCTTTTCGAGATGAATTAGAAAAGCAAATAGGTACCACCGTTTTTGATTTCAATTCTCTTTTAGAGACCCTGAATACAGATGAATGGTAATTCTTGGAAGCGCAATTTCACATTGCTGATATAAACAGCAATAGATAATTATCCTGCGTCACGAAGTGGTGAGCAAAAAGAGTTTTATTTGGATTAGTTCGATTTTCAAGGCCCCTAAACCTGTGTCGGCAATTCTATAGCCCTTTGTAATGGTCGCCATAGGTATCTATAACTAGTATGGGTCGAAGTAGGCGATCAACACTACAGTGATACCAAAGCCGATAGCAGAGAATAAATAGACGCCAGCCAGTATTTTATCTATTATTCTGGCATATTTTGGTACTAGATGACCATCGAAAAGTGGTGTGGGAATTCGCCCTCGTTTGAAAAAAATAGCGCACACATAAAATGGCCCGCTTCCCCCCAGCCCTTTATCCCAACTGGGAGGGTAGACGCCATCAGATTTCATGCATTTATTTATGTAAGCAACAGAAACACGCTGAAATATAACCGTCATAAGCATGGACAGCGGCACAAAAATTATAAACAATAAGTTTATTAAAGCTTCAATTTTCATAAATCACCGATGTTAAAGCGTGCTTAGATGATAATCGCACTCCCTTGAACTTTATTGGTAAGCGCACAGAAAAAACTTGTTTGTTATATACGAATATTTCAACTGGGAATGGATGAGTAATTTTTAACAATCAATTGCTGCGTTTATAAAAAGCATTTTTCTGCTCATATCGACAGCAAGCTACTGATAAACGTCGAAATAGGCAGCCAATATCAACGCGATGCCAAAACCCAACGTGGAAAAAAGATAGATACATGCCAGCACTTTATCTACAGTTCTAGCATATTTGGGAACGAGTCGACCATCAAACATAAATGTTGGGCCACGCCAGCGCTTGAAAAAATAGCCATAACATATATCCCAGCTCGGTGGCAGCACCCCTTCAGACTCCATACCTTTGCTAATATAAGCGGCAGAGACCCGATGGAATAGTGCCGTCATCAATAAAAACAGCGGCATAAAAACTATAAACATTAAATGTACAAAACCTTCAATACTCATTAGTGATGCTTTAATCAGGTTTCCAAAGTTCTAAGTTAATATACACTTTGATGTGTATTGTATCCTTATTCGAAAAAGATAAGGTTGAATTGGATTATCAGCTCACATATCCTGCTAACAGGAACTGTACAGCATAAGGGCGAAAAGAAAATTTATCGGTCTCAAGGGTAACAAAAAAAATCATTCTTAAAAAGCCAGCCATATTGAGTACGGCTAGTTACTAGTGGTCAAAATAAGCTGCTAAGATTAGAGTGGCACTAACACCAATGACAGAAAATAAATAGATAGCGGCTAGTACTTTGTCAATAGTTCTGGCGTATTTGGGAACAAGTCGGCCATCAAACATAAACGTTGGGCCACGCCAGCGCCTGAAGAAAATGGCCATGGCATAGCAGGGAGCACTAGCACCCAGCCCTTTATCCCAGCTCGGTGGCGGCACCCCTTCAGACTCCATGCCTTTGCTAATATGAGCCGCCGAGACGCGCTGAAATACAACCATCATTAGCAAAAATAGTGGCATAAAGATGATGAGCATCAAGTTTATAATACCCTCTATGGTCATTAGAAGTTGACTCCAGATGGCATTTTTCTATCGTATACATGCTCGCTTAGTTTTTTCCCATATTTGTTGCCAAGCACTGAAGCTTGAAAACCTAAGTACAATCCGATGCCAAGAGCAATAACCCACCCATACGGCGTCAACATTAAAGTTGCAGATAAAGTATTTGTAACCACAGTGGCTATACCAATTCCGAACGCAGTGGAAACACCAAAAGCGGTCATTTCGGTGGCTAGAGTTCTATGCCAGTCCTTACCATTTTCATAGTCTTCATAGACCTTGTTAGCTCTCAACCCCCCATCTAGCAATATCATCGTATTGCCTAGCCATTTAGCAGACTGCTCCAGCCTTTTAATTTTTTGGAACTCTTTTGTGGTCTTAATATTGAGGTTTGCTGAGTGCCTAGTGCTTTTCGCAATGTTGATTCCCCGGTTGGGGTTTGACCAAATAGTGCCACGCTTGCTTGCTTTATTTATATTCATAAAACGCTGTAATTCAGCTCTGAACGTTGTCTGTAGCTCCTTATAAATAGAGAAAGCTTTTTGTTCTAGCGCAACAACATGATACTTCGGTACCCCGGACTTATGAGCCCTGCGTATTTCTTTTAATGATTCGGAGTACTTGTTTGCCAGCTTCACAAAGTTGCTGCTTCTTGCTTCGACTGAAGTTGCCCCGGAACCTAAAATTCCATGGCTATTTTGTTTCATATAAGGCACTAATATTTCTGATTGGAAATCTGACAGAGCTGTAAGCAGATCGCTGTTATAGTCGCGGAGCATAGCAGCAATGTTACGGCGGGATTGGGCCGGTAGCATCGACAGTTCTCGGAAAATAGCCTGTTGTTGTCCGCTTGGAGGAGGAAGAGGACCTGAGTAATCAGAGCGAACTATATAAGGAGTGCCTGAGGTTATTATTTCAGTAGATTTGAGATGCGAGTTATCACTTTCAAACGCTTTATTACCCTTTCCTTCTTTACACTTCACTACTTCTTTAGTCACAGGGTCGAAGCAGATCACAATTTCTAGAGCCATGGTAAATCCTTCCCATTCTATCAAGTCCGTTTTTATGAGGTGCTACCTCTTTAAGAGAGTAATTATAGTACCTGAGCCTATTAGTGTGCAAGCACTATAACTTTCTCGCAATTAGAGAAAGGTCTCCAATAACGATGCACTATTAAAAAGAGTGACCTGCTGAGCTGATTCGTAATTTGTTACTTCATAAATAGGCACCACCAGACTCCATGCCTTTAATAACATGAGATGTGGGCCATATCCGAAATATAACCACCATAAGTACCGAAAGCTTCATAAAAACAATGAGAATCAAATTTATAGACGCGTCAACAATAAGGTTATTTCTGTGAGTTCCCAGTTATGAACCATGAAGACAGTTATTATATTTCCTTACAATAGCGCTTTGCTAGCCGGCTAACACCAAAAGTTAAATAGCTTTGACTTGGATTTGATTTATAAATAAGGCAAGCTTGTACCAATATCAAAACAAAACATGGAGTGTTTAAATGAAACTAAAACACAGTTTATTAATCTCGGCCATTACTCTCGCACTTGCCGCTTGTGGCAGCTCATCAGACAATGACGAAAAGCCTTTAGATAAGACCCCTGACGGTCTTACATTTCCAACGGTCGATGGCGCACCTCTAAATGAGTGGGTTGAATCAGAACCTGTTTCAATTAAAGGTATTGATGAGAGTGTATCAGTCTCAATTGAAAATGGTGAATATAGTATTGATGGAGGCGAATATACCACAGCAAATGGCACCATTGCTGCAGGAGAAACGCTACAAGTCAGAGTGAAAACCCCAACCTCAAGGACCACATTGGTCGAAGCTACAGTTACTGTAGGAGAAAGCGTTGTCAGCTTTAAAGCAAAGACTGCATCACAAATAGCGTTTATGGGCTGGGATGTTAATTATGGAAATGAGCCGCGTATTTCCAACTTAGCTATGAATAATGCTTCCTTAGTTGTGGATGTAAATACTCAAGAGGCTGATGCTTTAGAGGGTGAAAAAATCAAGTCTTTGGTAAAAACTTCAGACGAGTTGTTTTTTTGTCGTGGAGATGTTGGTGCAAACTACTCTGATACACTTTATGTCTACAACTACGTAACAGAGAATACGTCACATTTAGGTACACTCTCTGCACTTACCAAAGAGGATAGTCAGTGTATTGAGCAGTTTGAATTAGAAAACCGCCTCTATGTTATTACCGAAAATGCAAGTAAAGAGCGTTATTTATGGGAGATAGATAGAAACAAGGAAGGCAAGTTAACCAAAGTTAGATCTTATCCTAAAAATGAGGTCCAAAAAGACTATGGCACAGGGACCAATGACACTTTTGAGGTTGTTAGATATGGCAAGTTGCTCTTAAAAATAGCAAACATCAATATGGGGTCATACATAGCAACTCGCTACACGGTCGAGTCTTTGCTAGAGAGTGATAGACCTGCCCAGAATTTTAGAACTCACGAGTTTTTAGGGGAAAAAGAAGGACTACTTTATTTCAGGAGTTCGAATCAGTACTGGCGTACAGATGGAACTGAAAGTGGAACATTCGAAATTTCCGAAGAACAATATGATGTTTTATTCAACAGGGAGAATGAAGACTATTACGTTGACCAAGGCTCGTTTTTATGCAGAACAGATAAGGTCGACTTTTACTCAGTGGAACAGTTCCCTAACCATGACTTCTATTCTTACGATAGAGAAACGGGTGCCAACGAACGCCTTTTAACTCAGGTGAAAGAAGATAGTGTTAAATGTCACGATGATTATGCAGTCGTTATTCAGCCTGTAGATAATGGTGAATATTTATGGCGCTCTGGGGGAGTGGCAGAAAACACCTTTACCCTGAAGGAAGCCGCATCAGGGGATCTTGAGATCTTCCAAACGATCAATACTTTTTATATTCGCCATGACAGTGACCTTTATTTTATCAGTGAATCTGGTGAGCATGCGGACCAAGTTGCTGTGCAACAGACAATAAAAGATGTTTTTGTCCAAGACAATACACTCTTTTACAATGGTTACACTGATACTGAAGGCACTGAACTTTGGGCTGCTAATGGCTTGGATATTAGCCAACTTACCGCCGATTCTTTTGCCCCCTCAAGTACTACAGGAACACAAAGCTTCGACTATCAATCTACAGCTCTACTTGGCGACCACACCATGATTGCCTTGGACAATGAAAGTGTTTACGCGATCGATATGAATGCTAATGGAGACGTTTATAAATTTAATGTTAACGGAGATGAACAAAGTACCTTTCAAAGAAAATCCATAAGTTTCACCAACGAAATCACTAAGACACAAAAGTATGGGTATTTTGAGTCTTGGGTGGATACGTCGATGGGAGCTAAAGAGTTTCAATACTACCGTACTGATGGTGTAGAGACTGAGTTAGTTGGTGATGCGACATTTATAACGTCAAGCATAGCCGCAATCAGTGATACCTTCCTTAAGTTAGATAGTCGAGGCGGTGATTTTAATTTATACGATGACTCTAAACCTTTGAGTGAGTTTGTATCAGGTCAGGTCCCCCAAGTAACATCAGGCGAAGAGTTTCAGCGCAGTATCAATGATATTATAGGTACAACAAATGATTTCTTTTATGTCCGCAAGAAGCTTTTGATAGACATAGGCAACGAAGCGGCAGGAGGAGAGCAGCATTTGTATCGTATTGGCACTGATGGTTCAATGGAGAGTATTTATAGTGAAGAAAACTTAGCTTTCGGAGAGGTTCGATTCCTTTTGAGTGGTGATGGCAGTGCATACTTCTTGAACCCATCCGAAAGTGTTAGTGAGGTGCTGGTTTATAAAGAAGAATCTAACTCAACTGAGGTACTTTTCAGTTTAGATGGTAGTTTTAATGCTGACGATCTGCTCTTTTATGAAGTTGACTCTCAGGTTTATATGTTAGTTTCAGGAGGCAGTGACTCCGCAGGCTTGTATACCTTTAGCTCTCAAGATGAGACGCTAACGCGGATATCAGAACAAGGCCTGCTCCTTGGTATGGTCGCTAATGATGAAAATATCTACGTCCTTGGTGAATCAGGTATATGGCTTCTGGAGAATGATTCTTTGCAGTTGCTTATTGATGAATCGGTAATACCTGATAGCAACTTCATTGTTACAAGTAATGCCAATACTGCGGTTGTAGACAATAAGCTACTATTTGAAGCAAACCATAAATTATGGATTTCAGATGGCACATTAGAGGGAACTCAAATGTTAAATGACAATTACGTCGTAAACAGTTCAATTCATACGTTGCGATAATTGCTTACCATCAGAGAAAGCGTCTCGGTGTAGACGCTTTCTCATAAAACTAAATCCTCTAAGGGCGAGCGCCCAACCCATAAAGTGTGGTGAGCCTGACAGCACACCACCTCTTCGTTATACTCTGAGTTGTTACAGACTCTTTTTCGGTGGCAGGACTACATTGGCGAAGATAAGCCCGGCGACCAGCGACATAAAAATCAAAAAGGTTTGTTGGCCGATGTGATCGGCATACACGAAGTCCTGTCCTTCAATTAGGGAGTTCAAGCCAATATAGGTTTTTGAACCCGGCACCAGTACGATTAGCCCTTGCATAGCCACAATGGAAGCGGGGGCGTTGGCAATGCGATTAAATAGATTACTAAAAATGCCTACGGCTAGGGCACCGACAAAGGTGCCGAGGGTGTAATCTAAGTAGGCGGCGGAGCCAATGCTGGCACCATAGGCAATAAACCCCGAGGCGATAGACCACAGTGCATGTTTGGTTTTGGTGCGAAAAATAACTACCAAAGATAAGCATAACAGTAAAATTGCGAGCCAGGCGGTCCATTTCGGCAGCGGTTGCGGGGCCACAAAGTCAGCCTGACCAAACAGCGCAAAGCCCAGGCCAATGCCGATAAAAGCACCAAAATACAGCTTAAACAGCAACATGAAAGAGTCCATAACCCGTGCCGTGCCCGATACCAGATGCCGTGCCGCCAGCTCGGCGAGCCCGAGCGCCAGGGCGAGACCGGGAATAAACACAATAATGCTGGAGAGCACCACCAAGCGGATATTGATGTAAGGGTCGAGGTAGACACTGACGGCGCAGGCGATAAGCGCCGAGACTACCGCCACTAAGGGCTCTAGCATGTGTGCCACGCGCTTTGAGCGCCCGGACCATAACACAAATAGATACACCACCAAGGTCAGCAATGCTGACCACAGCACATCGTTCCAGCTCGTGCCCATCAGCATAGCAAAGGCACCGCCGGTCATGGCAAAGGCACCTGCGGTGGTAAGTTTATTATAAGGCGCGGGCATCACGGCTATGTCGTCAAGGCGCTGATCAGCCTCACTAATGCTGAGCTCGCCATTAAGCAGCAAGTTTACCACTTCATCGGTATTGGCGAGGGAGCCAAGGTCGTGATCGCCGGGGTCGACGCGAGCAACATGAGTGTATTCATTCTCATGGCCTTCTGTCCAAATCACAAAGGTCACCGAGGTGGGCGACATTACAAACGAGGATTTGAGTTCCAAGTAGGTCGCCACCTCCATCAAATGCGCTTCTAGGCGGTAGGCTGGGGTGCCATACTTATGCAGCATTTTACCGAGCTTAACGATAAATTTACGCTTTTCTTTAAATTGGGCGTCTTCCACGCAGTGACCTCAAATCTTTAAAATAAAACAGCACCTTGCATTGCAGGCGCTCGCGCATTTTATTGATCTAAGGTTAACTGTCTACTGATTTCTATCAAGGTTTAAATGAATTTTTCGCTTCAATCCACTGCGCCATATATTGGGTGCTGCGCATGGTGTGGTGTTTGAGCATTTGCCCGGTGAAGTTATTGCGGCGATGGCCAGCTAAATCGGCGCGTATCCCTTCAAGAGCCGTGATCAGTTGCTTACCGAGAGCTTCGCCGTTATAAAAACGTTGCAGCAACTCATCGCCATGACGTTGTGCAGCAGTAAATTCGCTGGGTTGTTGATAAAGCTTAACTGCGGCATCGGCAAACAGCTGCGCGTCATTGCAAATGGCGCCATTCCAAGGCAAATCCCCATGCATGCCCTCAGCGCCAATGGCGGTGGTAACCGAAGGTGTACGGGTGATCATGGCTTCGAGTAATTTGCCTTTGATGCCCGCACCAAAGCGCAGCGGCGCAAGACATACCCGTGCCGAGCCCATGGCCTGATGTGCATCTTCGGCCCAGCCCTTGATGATAAAACCGGTTTTCGGATTATGTAATGCAGTGGCCTTAGGCGGTGGGTATGAGCCGTAGATATGTAACTCAGCCTTAGGTAGCTGTTTGCGAATAAGAGGCCAAATTTGTTGTAAATACAGCACCGCATCCCAATTTGGCGCGTGGCGAAAATTACCAATGGTCATAAAGTGTTGGCGTTGCTCAAAACTCGGCCAATGCGAATGCAGCGCGGCGGTATCAACCATAAACGGCAAATGATGCACTAAGGCGCTATCAACCTTGAACACCTGCTCTAACAGCTGCATTTCGTAGCTGGAGATAATCAAGCTCAAATCGCAGCGTAAAATGGCGGCGATTTCTCTTTTGGCTAGATCACCGTGTAGGTCGTTATGACTAAACTCACGGCCCGCTTTGTGCGCTTCATGGCGAGCGCCGCGCAGGCATTGCAAGTCCTCGGTATCGAGCAGTTTCAGTGCCTCGGGAGCAAACTTATCCACGCGCCAGCCAAATTGCTCTTCCATCATAAACCGGTCGAACATAACAATATCCGGCTGCAACTCGCTGATATAGGCATCAAAGCTACTGCAATTAAGGGCGATATCGCGACAGGTGATACCATATTCGGTCAAATCTTGCATGTGTTCGGAGCGCTGTGCAGGAGAGGCAAACTCGACCTGCCACCCTTGACTGCGAAACAACTTTAATAACGACATCATGTGGCTGCCCGCCGCCGATGAATTCGGCTCTGGCCACACGTAGCCAATCACTAACACTTGGGTCATAGGCTTGACTCCCGTACTTGTAATTCAACATCTATCAAGGTGCGCACAGGGGCTTTATTACCTGCCATGATTTCTTTTAACACCGCCGTGGTGCGTCGGCCGATTTCTGCAGCGTCAATGCGCACTGAGCTCAGCGCTGGGGTCATCAACGCCGAATCATCCAAATCATCAAAGCCCACCACTTTAATGTCTTTCCCTGGGGTCAAGCCAACCTCGCGCATGGCCTCAATAAAGCCGTAGGCGATGACATCGGAAAAGCACACCACCGCTTGCACCGAGGGTGCTTGGCGGCGCAGTTTCTGAAAGGCTTGATGCCCGCCTTGGCGTGTCGTCGCAGAGTTAATGATGTGGCTGTGTACAGCGCTTGGGTGCTCACTGAGCGCTTGTTCAAACCCCGCGAGACGCTCATGATAATCAGAGATATCACTATTGCCGCCGATAAATGCTAGCTCCTGCACCGCTTGGCTGAGGAGGTGTTCGGCGGCTAAAAATGTGCCTTTGCGATTGTCAGGCAAAATACATGGCGCGCTGCTTAAGCTAATTTCGCGCATGATATTAATAACTGGGAAGCCGCTTTGGATCAGCTCATTCTGCCATTGCTTATCCGTTGCCGGCGCAGGGCACATAACAAATGCGGCGACATTATACTCTTTTAGGGTGTTGACCACTTGTTGCTGGCGAGCAAAACTCTCGCCGGTGTTAACCAACATGGGAACGAGCCCTAAATCATAAATATATTGCTCCAAGCCCACCGCTAACTGCGCCGAATACGGATTGGTTAAATCATTAATCACCAAAGCCACTAAACGAGAGCGCCTTGAGCGCAACGACGCCGCATCGCGGCTGTATACGTAGCCCAACTCGGCAATGGCGCGCTCGACTTTTGCCTTACTTTTATCACTGACCTTGTCACTGTGGGTGAGCACTAAGGAGACCGTTGATTTTGATACGCCTGCGTGCTCGGCGACATCAAATATGGTGATTTTATCGTTGGGGTGCTTTTTTATCATGGCGTAATACAGCTGCAATATGACGGGCCATACTAGCTTAAATTGACCTAAATAGCAGCCTTGTGATGATGACTTTGTTACGCTGGGCATAGACCTATGACAGACGCGCAAGGAGACATTTATGCCCCAGGTTTTAATCACCGGTGCCAATCGCGGCATTGGCTTAGCCCTAGTACAAGAGTATTGTCAGCAGCAGTGGCAAATAATCGCAACCTGCCGCCATCCAGAGCAGGCGCAGGCCTTACAACAACTGGCGCAAGCGCACAGTAACATCAGCATTGAGGCGTTAAATATCGGCGATAATGAGCAAATCGCGGCGCTTGCAGAGCACTACCGTGACCTTGCGATTGATGTGCTGATCAGTAACGCCGGCATCTATGGCCCTAAAGGCTACAGCCTAGCTAATCTTGACTTTGCTGCTTGGCAACAGGTCATGGACATTAATGTGTTAGCACCGGCTAAACTGGCGCAAGCCTTTTTCCCGCATTTAGCGCGCGCCGACAGCGGCGTGTTTGCTGCGTTGTCATCAAAAGTAGGCAGCCACACCGAAAACACTAAAGGCGGTGGCTATATTTACCGCAGCTCTAAAGCTGCGTTGAACTCAGTGGTGAAAAGCCTGAGTAATGACTGGCGTGAACACGGCATTAAAACGGTGTCCTTACATCCGGGTTGGGTGCGTACACAAATGGGCGGACCCCATGCGCTTATTGATGCCAGTGACTCGGCCCGTGGCCTAAAACAAGTCATCGACTCGTTGCAGATGTCGCAAAGCGGCGGTTTTTATAACTATCGCGCAGAGCATTTACCTTGGTAACCGGGCATTGGACCCAAAAAGTTGCTCAGTAACACTTAGGCATTAGAATACCTTTAAGACATTAACAGGAATCCATAACAATAAAGGAAAAATAATGAAAAAACGCTTTATTGCCAGTGTGTTGGGCTTAGCTTGTACGCTAAGCCTCAACATTCATGCAGCCCCTTCACAGGCTGCGGCACAATCGGGCTATCAAATGCCCTCGCCAGAGCTGGCGCAAGTCGTAGAAGCGAAACTTGCACCCCGGTCGATGTTATCTCCTGATGGCCAATATGTGGCCTTACTTGAGCGTCGTCGAGTTGAAAGCTTGCAAGCATTGGCTAAACCGGAGCTCAAGCTCGCTGGTATTAAACTAAATCCAAAGAACTTCTCTCGCTCTCGCGTACGTAATAAATACACGGCGTTAAGCTTTAAGGCAGTGGATGGCAGCAAGAGTATCGAAGTCGACGGTTTAGGTGAGGGTATTATGCGCTCACCGCAATGGTCCAGTGATAGTCGCTACCTTAGTTTTGTGTGGGAAACTCCAGATAGCGCCACATTGTGGTTTTATGATATTGAAAACCAGGCACTGCAGCAGCTTTCAGATTTAGCCCTGAACTCAGTGGTGGCAGCTAAGCCCTATCAGTGGCTACCCGATGCCAGCGGGGTGATTATCAACCATGCTATCAATGCCGATAAACAAGCCCCTGAAGATGATGCCAGTACCGTGGTGCCGGTGATCCAGCAAACCACAGGGGAAAAAGCACCGGCCCGTACCTATCAAAACTTGCTCACCAGCCCTCATGACGAAGCGTTATTCAAGTTTTACGGGCAAGGGCAGCTGTATCGCGTTAGCCTCGATGGCAAGGCGACAAAAGTAGGTAAACCCGCGTTATTTCGTCGCTTTAGTGTTTCACCCGATAGCACCAATCTCTTGATTGGCGCATTGAATGAGCCGTTTTCTTATCAGGTGCCTTATTATCGCTTCGCCGCGACTTGGTCTGTCTGGGGCATGAGTGGCTATGAGCGTAAACAGCTGGCGCAACAGCCACTGGCGGATAATATTCCCCAGGGCTTTGACAGTGTGCGCACCGGCCCTCGTGACTTTGAATGGCGTGCTGATAAAGGGGCAACGGTGATCTGGGCTGAGGCTCAAGATGGCGGCGATATGAAAACCGATGTGCCGCACCATGATTACGTTTATAGCTTGAGTGCACCGTTTAAGCGTAAACCTAAGCTGTTTACTAAAGTAGAGCGTCGTTTCGCTGGTATTACTTGGGGTAACGATACGGTGGCAACCCTCAGTGAATGGCGCTTTAGCGATCGCATGTTACGTACTTGGGTTATTCAACCTGACGATGCATCCAGCTCACCGGTGCTTTTCTCAGAGCGCAGCTATAACGACGCCTACAAAGACCCCGGTAATCCGATTTACACCACCAACGACCTCGGCGCTCGAGTAATGAAAGTCATCGGCGACCGCTATGTGTTTTTACGCGGTAATGGTGCTTCAGAAAAGGGCAATATTCCGTTTCTAGACCGCTATGATGTAAAAACCAACAGCACCCAGCGGTTGTGGCAAAGTGAAGCGCCTTATTATGAGCGCGTGGTGGGGATGCTTGATGATGAAGGGCGCCGTTTTATCACCGTGCGTGAGTCAAAAACCGAGCAGCCTAATTTATTTATTCGTGATTTAGACAATAATGCGTTAACTCAGCTGACCGAGTTCCCGCACCCGTACCCGGCATTTAAAGGGGTGCAAAAAGAGCAACTGCGTTATCAGCGCGATGACGGTGTTCAGCTCTCGGGTACTCTGTATCTACCTCCAGGTTATGACCCTTCACAGGGCAGCATTCCGGTACTGATGTGGGCCTATCCACTTGAGTATAAAGATAAAGGCGTGGCTTCTCAGGTGCGGGAGTCGCCCTATGAATTCACCTATATCGGCTATTGGGGCCCAATGCCGTATCTCGCTAAAGGTATTGCCGTGTTTGATGACCCGAAAATGCCCATTGTCGGCGTGGATGGCAAAGAGCCTAACGACACCTTCCGTAAACAGTTAGTAGCCAGCGCCCAAGCAGCGGTGGATGTACTGGTAGAAAAAGGCGTCGCCGATAAAGACAACATCGCTATCGCCGGGCACTCTTATGGCGCCTTTATGGTGGCTAACTTGCTTGCCCATAGCGACTTGTTCAAAGCAGGAATTGCCCGCAGTGGCGCTTATAACCGCACCCTAACGCCATTCGGCTTCCAAGGTGAAGAGCGTAACTTCTGGGAAGGGCAAGACGTGTACGCCAACATGTCGCCATTTTTCCATGTCGATAAGATTAACGAACCGATGTTGATGATCCATGGCAAGGAAGATCCCAACAGCGGTACCTTCCCCATGCAAAGTGAACGTATGTATGCGGCGATGAAGGGCCTAGGTAAGGATGCTCGTTTGGTAATGCTGCCTTACGAGGCCCACGGCTACCGTGCCCGTAAGAGCCTGCTTCATGTTTTATGGGAGCAAGAGCAGTGGCTAGATAAGTATCTGCTCAATACCCCTAGCGAATAACTGAAACCATGCTAAAAGCCCGAGTTTATCTCGGGTTTTTTTATGCCTGTAAGCGTCAGTAAGACGGTGTGTTAGTCGCTGGATATTTGCTTCGCTGGTCAGAGGCGCTGGTTGTGGTTGAGAAGCACACTATAAGTATGATATGTATATTGTATACAATAATAAAAAGACATCATTATGACCACTTCGCTGCAAGCTCAACAACCCGCAACCAAACACTGGCGCTTCGGTGCTCGATTCTACATTGCTAACTTAATGGAGGTATTTGAACGCCTCGCTTGGTATGGCTTTTTCGCTGTTTCATCGGTGTATATGACTACACCACAAAGTCATGGAGGGGTCGGTTTTAGCGATAGTCAACGCGGTGCTATTCAAGGCATTATTCCCTTCTTTTTGTATTTATTGCCGGTGTTAACAGGGGCCTTGGGCGATCGAGTGGGCTATCGCAAGATGTTTATTGTGTCATTTATGCTGATGGCGCCAGGGTATTACCTGTTAGGGGAGGCGCGTAGCTTTTGGCCGTTTTTTGCTGCGCTGTCGTTGGTGGCATTGGGGGCGGCCTGTTTTAAGCCTGTGGTGGTTGGTACCATTTCCCACAGCACCAATGATCATAACCGGGGCGTGGGCTTTGGCGTTTTTTATACCATGGTTAATATTGGCGGTTTTATAGGCCCTATGGTTGCTGGAGCGATGCGAGCGATTAGCTGGGATGCGGTTTTTCTTATGTCGGCAGCATGGATAGTGCTGAACTTTATTCCGGTGTTGTTGTTTTATCGTGATCCGCCTGCTTTGCGTCAACAACACGCCTCACTCAGTTTGATATTGAAGCAGGCGCAGCAGGTCCTGGGCAATGCCCGGTTTGCTCTGCTCATTGCCCTGAGTGTAATCGTGCTGATGAGCGCCGGTGTACAATGGCTCAGCTATGGCAGTGCATTTCTCTTGATTGCTCTGTGGGTTGGGGCCAATTTGCTCTGGGATAGGCTACCCGTGGCAACAATGAGCGCCAAGACTTGGTGGCGACAACCTATCCGTATTAGTAACCCGCGTTTTGCCTTGTACTTGTTGATTCTGACGGGATTTTGGACCGTCTATAACCAGCTTTTTTATACCTTGCCTTTGTATATTCGCGACTACGTTGATACCGGCGATGTGCTGGCGCTACTGGCAGTATTTGGTGACTCGGCGGTGAACTTTTTTGCCCATGTCGATCAAGATGCCTTAGCACAAGCCGTTAATGCATTGTTTTTGCAGCTGCAACAAGGCCCAAGCAACATCGATTTAGAGGCGTTACGGTTGCAGTGGGTGCATTACAAAGTCAATGTTCCCAACGCAGAGCTGGCGGTGCTGGTGGAGCGCTTGTCACTGTTGGCTCAGCAACAAGCGCAGCTCAGTACGGTGCAACTTACGGTCATGGTCGATGCGCTTTCGGCATATCGGCAAGTCAATCCAGAGTACCTTATTAATTTAGATTTTGCCGCCATCGTGTTGCTGCAAATCGCGGTAAGCGCACTGTGTCAGCGCTTTAAAACATTTTATGTATTAAGCGCAGGATTAGTGGTGATGGCTATGGCGTTTTGCTACCTCATAACGATGGATATGCATGCCAGTGGTTGGGCTGTGGTTTGCGTTATTTTGCTTATCGCCTTGGCAGAGATGCTCACTTCACCAAAAAGCCAAGAATACGTAGCCAGCATTGCCCCAAAGCAGCAAGCGGCGCTCTACATGGGTTACTATTTTGTTTCCATGGCTCTGGGCTTTTTGTTTGCCGGGTTTTTATCTGGGTGGAGTTACTCGCAGCTTACCTTAGCGCTCGGGCGTCCAGAACTAATGTGGGGGCTGTTTGCCGGGATAGCTGCGCTCACGGCAGTCGCACTTATTTGCTTTCATAGCTCGGCAAAGCAGCAATAACACAAGTAGCCTTATCACTAAGCTTAAAGGTTCAATCTATTTTTATACCCTAAGTTGTGCTGCTCACCTGCACAGGCTACAAAGGTCAGTGGTTATCGAAGGCAATGGTTGGAGCAGTGATCTGAGTCATTGTTTATCTATGAAAAGAGTGTTAATAATTGCTCAGGTTTCATTGGCAAATAATATAATAATGACAAGTTTGTCCCATGGTACATCGCAAGTTAGCGCCCAGGATGGGGTAATAGAGGCGCGCTTTATTGGCAGCTTTAACGCGTTCGGCGTACAAGAATATGCACGTAAAGTAAAAGCGCTTGTTGCGGGTTTTGACGGTGCGAAGTTCTCAATGCTAATTGATAACACGGGGTTCGAAGGAGGCACACCAGAAGCTTATCAAACCCTCGATAATTACAATGACTGGTTGAACTCGCAAGCACTGATAGCCAAAGCCTTTGTCATTCAAAGCACCATGAATAGGCATATTTTGATGCAGCGCACGCCCGCATTAGCGACCCAAAAAGTGGCCTTTTTTACCGATATTAATGAGGCGAGAGCCTGGCTGAAAAAGCAAGACGATAACGTTTAGCTTGGCAGATTATTCGACTCCGACCACTGCCTGAGTTCTTCAAGTATACTCAAGGCTGACTTGCCAAACTCGCTAAGCTCATAAGTTACTGCCACAGGACGCGTGCTGATCACTTTGCGTATAACCATGTTGTTGGCTTCTAACTCTTTAAGGCGCTGATCAATCATCTTTTTACTGGCTCCGCCTAGCATGCGTACTAAGTCATTAAAACGCACTGGCTCATCTTTTAAGTGATAGATCACTGAACCCGTCCACTTTCCGCCGATAAGGCGCATCCCTTTTTCAATAGCGCAAGGCTCGGTGCACGCGTTCAACACTTTTTTTCTGCCCTTACTATCTGTTTTTACAGAACTTTGCATGATAGACCCTCGTCTTTTTGTTAGGTTACTAAAAGTATACTAATTGTTTTTGGTTTCTAGGTCACTATTATAAACCACGTGGTTTTAAAGTTAAACATTCACCTAGGAGCCTTGCATATGAGTAACGTACTGATCATTAATGCACACCATCACTACCCGTTTTCGCCGGGAAATCTCAACCAAAGCTTTGTTGATAAAGCACAAACACTATTAGCAAACAAAGGTTACAACATCCAAATAAGCAAACCCTCAGAAGGGTTTGATGTGGAAGCTGCGCTAGCACAGCACCAATGGGCCGATATCGTGTTAGTGCAAATGCCTTTGAATTGGATGGGGGTCCCCTGGTCATTCAAAAAGTATATGGATGAAGTGTATACCGCTGGTATGGGCGGAGCACTGTGTCATGGCGATGGACGCAGTGCCGATGCACCGCAAAAAAACTACGGCCGTGGCGGTACCTTAGGCGGTACTCGTTATATGTTGTCGGTGACGGCCAATGCGCCGCAACAAGCCTTTAATGACCCTGAAGAGTTTTTTGACGGTCATAGCATCGACGATTTATTAATGCCCATGCATATGAACTTTAAGTTCTTTGATATGACGCCAATGCCGACATTTAGCGCCTTTGACGTGATGAAAAATGCTCAGCCTGAGGCCGATTTTGCGCGCTTTCAAGATCACCTAGAAGCACATTTTTAAGGAGCTCGCCATGAACGAATATACGCAAAAGTTACACGCTGGCAGCGAGTTTCCAGTTATTAAAGTGCCGACGTTGGCGGGCGCTGAAGTGCAATTAGGGCATACCCGATCACCTTATGACTGGCAGTTGGTGGTGGTTTATCGGGGCCGACATTGTCCCATGTGTAGCAAGTATCTTACCCAGTTATCGGCCGTGACTGAGCAACTACATAGTCTGGGGGTTGATGTTATTGCGGTCTCTGCTGATAGCAAAGAACAACTTGAAAGACACCTTGAGGAGTTGACTGTGACTTTCCCCATTGCCTATAACTTAAGCCTTGCCCAGATGCGGGCTTTGGGGTTGTATGTCTCGGATCCTCGCTCGCCAGAGGAAACAGATCACCCCTTTGCCGAGCCCGGACTCTTTGTGGTCAACGCTCAGCAGCGCTTGCACGTGGTGGATATTTCTAACAACCCCTTTGTACGCCCCGAGCTCAATACCTTGGTTAGCGGCCTCAAATGGATACGTGATGTTAACAATAACTACCCCATTCGGGGCATGCGTAAAGAGGTGGACTAAATGAATACTCAGTTAGTTATTGCCATGATGACGCTGTTGGCAAGCCTGCAAGGAGTAGCTAAGGCGGCGATACCAGCGCATAACGCTGCGCCAGCGCAGTATCAAGTGCTGTTTGAGAATGACCAAGTATTGACCTTGAAAATGACGCTGGCCGCCAATGAACGAGATAAGTGGCACAGCCATCACAGTGAAACGGTTTATTTTCAGCGTGGCGGAACTCTTGCTATTGAAACCGAGCATGGTGTGCAAGAGGTCACTGTAGCCGATGGTGAGGTCATGTGGCATCCGTCTTGGCGCCATCGCGTCACAAACCTCAGTGCCCACCCCGTAGTGGCGATTATTGTCGAACAAAAGCCACAATGACTGAGGGGGTTATGGTCGCAGCTGATATCAATTTGACATCGGCTGCGACCTCTTTGTTACAACCCAAATGGGTTATCAATGCTGTGTGCCGGCTCAGTAAACCACTTTGGCCCCTCAGCCGTGGTGTAAAAGTGATCTTCTAAGTGGATACCAAATTCGCCGGGAACCACCAGCATTGGCTCATTAGAAAAACACATATGTTCTGCTAACACCTGAGGGTTATCTTTGACTAAATAAGGCCATTCGTGGATATCTAAACCAATGCCGTGCCCTGTGCGGTGGGGGCAACCAGGTAATTGGTAGTCTGGCCCCAGACTTTGGGCGCTGAGATAATCGCGCGCGGCTTTATCTACATCGCCACAGGTGTTGCCTACTTGGGCGGCAGCAAACGCTTTTAACTGGGCGTTTTTCTCATACTGCCAAAACTGTTGTTGTCGAGCGCTTGCCTCACCAAACACATAGGTGCGAGTGATATCGCTGAGATAACCGTGTAATTGGCAACCGGTATCAATTAGCACCATATCCCCTTGTTTCAGTGTTTGTGGGTCTTTCACTCCGTGGGGGAAGCTGGTGGCTTGGCCAAAGAGCACAATGCAAAAGTAGTTGCCGCTGGCACCGACTTGTTTATGCGCTGCATTAATAAATGCCTCGACCTCAGTTGTGGTGATCCCCTCATGTAACATCGACGCCGTGGCTTTGTGCACTTCTAAGGTCATGTCCATTGCCCGCTGAATAAGGGCAAGCTCGTGAGTGGATTTGTGCATGCGACAATGGGCTGTGACTTCGCCAGCATTGACCAGCGTTAATTGTGGCGCCGCTTTAGTAATACCATCGGCGATGAAAAATTGCGCGCTTTCGTCAATGCCCAGCACCGCATCGTCGCCACAACCCATGCCTTTTAGCACCTCGGCAATCAATGCATAAGGGTTTTGCTCTTCTTGCCAACCATGAATATCGGCATCAATCACCTGGTAATCTCGCAACGAGCCTATTTCAAAAAAAGGCGCGACGAAGGCCAGCTCGCCTTGGGCAGGCAGTAACGCGCCCACCAAGCGCTCACTGGCATACCACTTTAGTCCCGTGAAATAGGTCATGTTAGTACCAGCATTTAAATAAAGGGCATCAATGCCATTTTCCTGCATAAAAGCCTGGGCTTTGGCGATGCGTTGGCGATATTCGTGCTCTTCAATGGCGCTGATATCGCCGGTCATATCGCTCAGTTGTGCTAAGGCTTGTTGTTGGTTTTGATAGCCAATGCCTTTCATAACGCTTTGCTCCTGTTACCTTGAAACCGCGCGATGCTCAAGGCATCGATATTCATCGCGGTGGGTTGTTGATTTATGAGTGCAGCAATCAACTCACTGGTGATGGCTGCTTGGGTTAACCCCAAATGTTGATGGCCCAGTGCCAGCAATAGACTTGGATGCCTGGGAGCTGCGCCAATGACCGGTAATGAATCTGGCAAAGAGGGTCGCGCCCCTTGCCAACAGGCCTGCTCGTCAAACTCAGTGCCTAGTTGCGGCAGCAACTCCCGCGCATGAGCCAATAGAGCGTGAGCGCGCGCCATATTTGCAGGCGCTTGCAAACCGGCAAATTCAACCGTGCCGGCCAGTCGCAGGCCTGCACTCATGGGCGTCATAATAAACTGTCGCTCAAAGCTGGCCACCGGGCGTTTGAGCCCGAGGTGTTCGGATAACTGATAATGATAGCCGCGCTCCGCCTCTAGCGGCAGGGCATAGCCTAATTGCTGACACAGTACTTTACTCCATGCGCCGGTACAAACAACCGTTTTGCGATAAAGCTCGCGGCTGGTTGCGGTACTCACCCGACAATGTGAATGCGCACAGGTCAAGGAAGTGACTTTCTCGGCGCGGTAGTGCCCGCCTAAAGCACAAAACTGGCTGAATAAGTATTGGCTTAATGCGCCAGGGTCGGTGCTGTGGCCCACGGCTTTAAAATAAAGCGCGCCGTCGATATGGGCAGTTAAAGCGGGCTCTAGCTCATTGACCTGAGCACGCTTGAGTATCGATACGTCCACGCCTTGGTGCGAGTACTGCGCAGCCACGGCTTTTATTTTATTTGTTGTCGTGCTCTCGAAGGTTAACAGCGAACCCTGGTGTTGTACGTACTGGTGGTAATCATTTGCGAGTAAGCGCTGCCACGCGCCAAGGGCATGGCTGTTTAAGGTGCTCAAGACTTCAGTGTGGCGACGATAACGATGCGGCATCATATTGGCCCCAAAGCGAGCAAGCCATGGTAGTAGCTGGGGTAGGTATGTGGGCGCAATACGCAGGGCAGAGCGCTGGCTGAGCAGCATTTTAGGCAGCTTAGGGAGTAATGAAGAGCAGGCCATGGGGAACACTTGTTCGGTGGCAAAGTGGCCGGCATTGCCAAAAGAGCATTGGCTGCCCGGCGGCTCAGGGTCATACAAGGTGACTTGATAGCCTTGGCGCTGCAATTGATACGCACAGCTCAAGCCAATAACGCCGGCACCGAGCACCGCAACGCGGTTGTTAGCAGCATGATGTTGAGCCTGACTTTGCATCCCTCGTTTTCACCTCTTAGATATTTCTTTTTATAAAATTAAACTGCTTATAACTCATGCTATTACGTTTACGAGTGCGCTCATTTAGCTGGCTTACACAGGTTTTGTTAATTTTGCATGTTGAATATTGTATACAATATATCTATGATGGCAAGCATAACGACAACAGAGGAACTAATATGAACGTAAATTGGAAGGGTGTTTATCCGGCAGTCACCACGCAATTCTATGATGACGACAGCATCAACTTTAAAGCCACCGCAGCGATGATTGATAACCTTATTAATGAGGGGGTGCATGGCATTATTGTGCTTGGCACCGTCGGTGAGAACTGCTCGCTGCGCAGTGAAGAAAAGCGCCAAGTGTTGGAAATGGCAAAAGAGGTGGTTGGTACACGTGTGCCGCTATTAACCGGGGTGGCTGAAACAACCACGCAATTTGCCATTGAATTTGTCGCCGATGCGCAAGCTGCAGGAGTGGATGGGTTAATGGTATTGCCGGGCATGGTGTACCGCAGCACTGAGCGCGAGGCCATTGATCACTATCAGCGCATTGCTAGGTCGACCCAGTTACCTATTATGATTTACAACAACCCGGTGACCTATGGCGTCGATGTGTCTATTGCCGGCATGCACACCTTAGCGCTTGAGCCAAACATCGTCTCGGTAAAAGAGGCGACTGAAGATACACGCCGTATCACCGAGCTGCTTAGTGCGTTTGGTGAGCGTTTTGTGGTGTTTGGTGGTGTTGATGACATCGCTCTTGAGTCCTTGATGCTCGGCGCCACGGGTTGGATATCGGGGCTTACCAATGTCTTTCCCCGTGAGCCTGTGGCCATTTACCAATTGGCTCAGCAGGGGCGTTATGAGGAGGTGCGGGAGCTTTGGCAATGGTTCTTGCCACTGCTGCGTCTAGATACTATTCCCACCTTAGTGCAATGCATTAAATACGCTGAACAACTGGCTGGACGAGGCAGTGAGCGCACGCGCGCACCGCGCTTGCCGCTAACCACAGAACAAAAAGCTGAAGTGGAGCGCCTCTATAACACGGCCATTGCCAATCGTATCGACTTAAGCAAGTACAACCTGGACTAGTCTATGAACCGGGGGACCTTTTTCTGTATTGACGGCCATACCTGTGGTAACCCGGTGCGCTTGGTAACAAGCGCCCACCCACCGCTGCGCGGCCAGAGTATGAGTGCGAAACGACAACACTTCTTGCAGCATTACGACTGGATCCGTCAAGCGCTGATGTTCGAGCCGCGCGGGCATGACATGATGTCCGGGGCTTTTTTGTATCCGCCGACCACAGCAGATGGCGATGCCGGGATTTTATTTATTGAAACTTCGGGCTGCTTACCTATGTGCGGCCACGGCACCATAGGCGCCCTGACATTTGCATTGGAAAATGGCCTGCTGACACCACAAGACCCACATCGGGTGCGCTTAGATACGCCGGCCGGGCGCGTAGATGCTCATGTGCGTCGTAGTGGCGACAAGGTCGAAGCAATCAAGCTTTATAACGTGCCTGCCTTTTTGGCCTTTGAGCAACTTACTATTGAGGTGCCTGAGCTGGGGGCGCTAAGCGTGGATATTAGCTTTGGCGGCAACTTTTACATCATTGTTGAGCCGCAAGCTAATTTTGCAGGCATAGAGCATTGCAATGCTTCGTTTTTACTGCGCTACAGCCCGTTGATCCGCGATATTGTCAACGCCCAAGTCGAGTGCATCCACCCGCAAGACCCCACCATGCGCGGGGCATCCCACGTGCTGTGGACCGGACAGCCCAAACACACCAGCTCCGATGCCGCTAATGCAGTGTTTTATGGCGACAAGGCCATAGATCGTTCGCCCTGTGGCACCGGGACCAGCGCGCGCATGGCACAGTTATATGCGCAGGGGCGCTTGCCTATCGGGCAAGCCTTTGTTCATGAAAGCTACATCGGCAGCCAATTTATTGGCTGCATCGAGGCGGTGACCGAAATCGCAGGGCGCACCGCCATTGTTCCTAGTATCGAGGGCTGGGCCCGCGTCACCGGTCACAACTGCATTGTGGTTGACGATGACGACCCCTACGCCTTCGGCTTTCAAGTGTTATAAGGAGACCAAGATGGAGAACTACACAGCAAGCCTGAGTGGCCTTAGCTTTATCGCTGGCCAGTGGCAAAGTGAGCAACAGCAGGCATTTCATGCCTTTTGCCCGGCGCGCAATGAGGACATGGCCACACCCTTTTACAATGCCTCTTTGCAGGATGTAGAGAGTGCTTGTGCGAGCGCTGAGCGCGCTTTTATCGCCTATCGGGGCACCTCGTATCAGCAGCGCAGTGAGTTTTTGCACGCTATTGCCGATGAAATTGAAGCGCTCGGCGATGAGTTACTCAATACCACTCATCTAGAAACCAATTTGCCCTTGGCCCGGTTACAAGGTGAGCGTGGGCGGACGATGAATCAACTACGCGCATTTGCTGATGCCTTAGAAGACAATTTGGCGCCTTTGCACTTGCACTATCACGATGCTGGCGAGCCAAATCGCACCCCGTTGCCTAAGCCTGACACCACCTTGCGTTTTTTACCCCTGGGGCCAGTGGCGGTTTTTGGCGCCTCTAACTTTCCTTATGCATTTTCAACTCTCGGGGGAGACACCGCAGCGGCGTTAGCCGCCGGCTGCCCGGTGATAGTCAAAAGTCACCCAGCACACCCGGGAACCAGCGAGTTGATGACCCGAGCCATTGCTAAAGCAATAAGCCGCTGTCAGATGCCTGAGGGAACCTTTGCCATGTTACAGGGTACCGACCATAGTATTGCTCACCAACTCGTCAGTGCTAAGCAAATTAAGGCGGTGGGTTTCACTGGCTCTTTAACCGTGGCCAAGGCGTTAATGAGTACCATACATAGCCGTGAAGAGGTGATCCCTTTCTATGGTGAGCTTGGCGCTATCAATCCACAGATTATTTTACCCCAGGCGCTGGCAAGTGCGCGTACTTTAGGGCAACAGCTGTGTGCTTCATTGCTGATGGGTCATGGCCAGTTCTGTACCAGCCCAGGGCTATGGTTAGTGCCAACACACGGCAGCGATGAGCTTATTGCGGCAGTACGCGAGCACATAGGCGATGCGCCATCGGATACCCTGCTTAGCCCAAGTATTATTGACGCCTATGAGCGTGATACCAAAGCGTTAGCCCAATGCAACGGTGTACAATTGTTGGCACAAGGGCATAAAAGTGCGCCATTCCACGCGCAAGCACAGGTGTTTACTTGCAGCGCTGAGGGTTTTATCAATACGCCGATGCTGCATCAAGAGGTGTTCGGTCCGGCAGCTCTTGTTGTTCGTTACGATGATGAGCAGCAGCTTATGCATGTTATTGATGCCTTAGAAGGACAGCTAACCGCTTCAATCTACGGTGAACAAGCCCAGCATCAGCCGCTTATTGAACGGTTAAGTTATAAGGTAGGGCGATTGATTTATGGGCAAATGCCTACCGGTGTAGAGGTGTGCCAATCAATGAATCATGGCGGCCCATACCCGGCTGCCACCGATGTGCGTTCGACCTCGGTTGGGTTAGAGGCGATGCGGCGGTTCTTGCGGCCACTGTGTGTGCAGCGCTGAGCCGATAACGTTTTCGTTTTAAGTGTCCCCCAATGCGGCCAACACTCCCTCTGTTGTCCGCATTTTTCTAATTGTAAAACAGGTACATAGATAGCACTCGCAAGATAAATATAGGGTGGTATACTGTATTCCATGGACCACCTACCAACACTCTTATATGGCAATTGAGCATAAAACCCGTACCCAACTAGTTGCTGAAGCAATTCGCGAAAAAATCTTACTTGGCGAGCTAAAATCAGGTGCGCCACTGCGCCAAGCGGCGTTGGCACAAGAGCTCAATGTTAGCCGTATTCCCGTGAGAGAGGCTCTACTGCAGCTTGAATCTGAAGGGTTAGTGAACTTTGAGGCCCACAAAGGAGCAACGGTAACCGAGGTGAGTGCATCTCAGGTGGATGAAATTTTTGACTTACGGGCACTGTTAGAAGCCGAGCTACTGCGTCATTCTCTAACTAAGCTCACCGATGCTGATTTCAGCGAAGCCGAGGTGCTATTGCAAGATTTAGAAGCGGCGATGGCAGCAGGGGATACGCAAGCCGCAACTGGGCACCTTAACAGCGCATTTCATGCCAAATTATATAGCCGTGCGCAGCGCCCGCAAACCCGTGAATTAGTTGAGCAATTTAGCAAAAATTCAGAGCGTTACGTGCGCATGCATATTCTTCTTGCCGGGGGGTTAGATACCGCACCGGAAGAGCATCGTGAGTTACTTAAACTGTGCCGCGCGCAACGCGTAGACGATGCCTGTGCGTTTTTATATCGCCACATCAGTGGCGCTAAAGACGATATTAAAGAGCTGTTATTAACCATGGAAGCGCAGGATTAACAAGCCATCTGCTCAAGGAAGAAACAATGAAACGATTCACTCACTGCTTGCTGGGCTTGCTACTTATTTGCACCAGCGCCCAGCTTTATGCCGGTTCGCGCGACTACCCCACAGTGAAAATTGGCGCATATGACGTTGAATATGAAATCGCAGGGAGCGGCGATGTTACCTTGCTACTTGAAGCCGGCGGCTCTGCCGGGCTGGATGATTGGCAACCTATCTTTTACGCGTTAGCCGAGCATGCCCGCGTGATCCGCTACTCTCGCGTCGGTAATGGTGGCTCCAGTGCGGTAAAAAAACACTATAGCTCAGAGCAGTATGCTCAAGAAGCGCTGGCTCTGCTGCAAGCATTAGCTATTACTGAGCCGGTGGTTTATATCGCGCACTCCTATGGTGCGTACATCGCGCGCACCTTCGCTGCGCGTTATCCCGATAAAATAGCGGCACTGATGCTTATTGATCCGGCCTCCGAGCATGACGTTGATATTATGCGGCAAATTGACTTGGCCACCGCTGAGCGGCAAATCGCGCAAGTTAAGCGCGATGATATGAAAAATGGCATGTCTAATCAGTATTTAGATTTTTGGTCCAAGCGGCCATTGCCAGACTACCCAGACATACCCGATATTCCAGTAACCGTTATTGCTTCGGTGAAAACCTATGAAGAGCCCTCACTGCTTTTATTTACTGATCAAGGCCGAGCAATGTGGGGCGACCTGCATAGCCAATGGGCCCAAGCCTTCCCACAAGGAGAGGCGATACTGACCGATAAAAGTTACCACTTTATCCACCATGAGCAGCCGCAGTGGGTAGTGGAGCATATACAAACCCTGATAAAGCGGGTACGGATAAAATAATAATGACACACTAGGGAAAGTGATAATGAAAGACAATAAAACCGCCGCGCTAAGAATACCGGCATTTTTCATTGATGCAGCGTTCGTAGTAGCAGCCCTTGTTGGCCTGCTCGAGCTCTTGTTGTTTACTAGCACTATAAAAGAGCCGCCGGCTGTCGAACTGGTGATGTTTGTTTGTGTACCAGTTGGCTTTTTTGTCTATTGGGCGCTCAACATTAACCTTGGCAAGCGCATATTTAAGCTGGTTATTGTTGACGAGCTTAGCGAAGAAAAGGCGTCAATATGGCAGTTGTTTTTGAGGTCGATACTCTTTTGTATGTTAGTTTCGTTTAATATAGTGCTACTACTGCCCCTGTTTATTTCAAAAAAGAACCAAGGTTTGCATGATATGTTAGCGAAAACACGAGTTATTAAACGTACTGGCGAACATAATTAGTAATAGGGGCAGTCATGTCAAAATACACAGCTAAGGTGATATGGTCTCTCCCTCAGGGTGAGAGCTTTTTAGATAACACGTATAGCCGAGGCCATCGTTGGCAATTTGATGGCGGAATTGAGGTTATGGCCTCGTCGTCACCTCAAGTGGTGCCCATACCCTACTCGGTCAGTGAATACGTGGACCCCGAAGAGGCCTTCGTTGCTTCGGTATCCAGTTGCCATATGCTGTGGTTTTTAGCTTTAGCGAGCAAAGCAGGGTTGGAGATCAGTGCTTATCATGATCATGCCCAAGGCGTGATGGCAAAAAACCAAGCTGGTAAATTGGCAATGACGGAAATAACCCTGTTTCCAGAGGTTAAATTTGCCGACCACACGACTCCCTCACAGCAGCAGCTAGATGCCCTACATGAAAAGGCCCATAGCCAATGTTTTATTGCCAATTCCATTCTTACAGAGGTGCGGGTTGTGGGCACGCTAACCTAGTGAGCTGTGATGAGCGAAAGAGCGAATACTGAAGTTGCTGAGCACGCCCACTCATCGGTCACAGAACTATGGCTGCGCTACCTGGATACCCTTGTGGGTGAGCCCCGAGCGCAGGCTCGGCTGCAAGGTGTTTGGCATTTCTGCGATAATGAACACGACGCCAATGCCTGCGCGCGGTGGGTATTACAAGGAAGAAAACAAGCCACAGCTCCGAGTTTGTGGGAGTTAGAAGCTGCCGCAGAGCCGCTACCGCAAGTTGGAGATATTCATATTGTCACCAATTGGCAGGGGCACGCACAGTGCGTGATCCGCATATGTGCGGTGGAGGTGCTTAGCTTTTCCGCCGTAACTGAGGCTCACGCTGCTTTAGAAGGCGAAGGCGATGGATCATTAGCGTATTGGCGCCGCGAACACCAAGACTACTACCAGCGGGTACTCGCAGGCAGTGAGAAGGTGTTTACTCCCTCTATGCCCATCGTATTTACGAGCTTTGAGGTGCTATTAAAAAGCTAGCGTTTCACTCACCGATGTGTGCTCTGCATTGTCGCACTACAGGTGCTGGGCTACATAGCGCGGCACATCGAAAGGGGCACCATCTAGGCTAAAGTGATTATCTAAGGCGTAGGCCATTTTTTCTAATGGCGCATCCATATACCCGACACTTTGAATTTCCTGCATATAGCGAGCAATAAATTGCGCCATACCAAGGTGCTGCCATTGGGCGACATGTACTAACTCGTGAAAGTGAACACGGAGGTTTTTTGCCACATGAGGCTGCAAGTAATAGGTGTTGTTATAAGTGATACCAACGGCATCCATATCGATAAAAGTGCCAAGCCCAAGCTGCCGAAGCTCTGGAAAGTCGGGTTTAGGAAGGGTATCGACGACAACAAAATAGGCATTATGTAGAAAGGCCGTAGGATAAAAATCAGCAAAGTTATCCATTAACTGATAACAACTCTGCCTCTGCAGTGTAAACTCATTGTTGGTATGCTCTATCCATTGGGTTATCTGTTCTAACATTGATACCTTCCTTGTAATTGGGGGCAGTGGCAGCCTAATGGCTGGGTCCCGTTCGCGCAACACATGTCTTTTTCATAGTTTCCAATATATTAATGTATAGGGCAAGCAATGCTTAAAATCATCGATAAATATGAATATTGGTAAGGTTTAAGATGGATTTGGTTGTTAAGGGCGGTTATTTTAAATTTAGTTTAATGCATATTTAAAGGTGCTTTTTTAAGTGGAGATGGTGTGAGATTTTTATTGTTAATTATTCCTTTTTCGTTTTCATTGTGTGCTGAAGAGTCAGGCGTTATCCCAAAAAGTATTAACTTTGTTTCAACTCATTGGGTGCAAGGAAAAGGAACTTTTAGGGTAATTAGTTTTAACTCAGAGTACGAACCCTGTTTTATCATTGAAAACTATGAAGGCGGCCTCCACGCTGGTTTAACAAGTAGCAATAAGGTGTGTTCAGTTAGCGTACCAAGCAACGAGGTTGTAAATATCAATCACGATAGGTCAGGGGGGAGTTGGTTTGAAGACTTTGAATGGGTAGATGATGGGCTTTCCTTTGCGTTTGACTCCGCAAAGGGAAAGTTTAATTGTATTGCTGGGCTACCTATCTCCGTTGGTGATTTACCCCAGTGTATGGAAAAATAGAATAGTTAAATGGATTTATAGACTTTCGCTCATTATTACCGAAAGCAGATTAAAATTTTAATTACTCTTATGCCTGTCCAATTATCTACTTACCAACCCAAGAATCGCAATAAGCTAGGGCTTAATTACTTTAAAGAACCAATATAACTCCCTACTGCCATGAGCAAAAGCCTTGCCGCAATGCTGATTAAAGCTTGTAACCACGCTTATTTCAGGCCAAAGCGTGATTCTCAGTGCTGAAACCTAAGCGCGTGATTACACCGAGGATTTTGTTACAACCTAAGCTTGCATTGAACCGCCTTCCTTATAGACTAGGGATCAATAAAAAGAACAATTCGAGCCATCAATGGAATGTATTTTCTTTGGCGAGTATCGGTTTGATACCAGCACCCATGAATTAAAGAACCAAGAATATTCCGTTTCCTTAGACCCAAGAATGGTTGCGCTGTTGCGCTTTTTTCTTGCCAACCCAAACAGAATTATTAGCCGAGACGAATTGCAACAAGCCATCTGGCAAGGGGTGATAGTCACCGACAACGCTATTAATAAGCTTGTTGCCAGCTTGCGAAAAACATTGGCCGATGATCCTAAATCGCCGCGTTATATTCAAACTGTGCCAAAGCAGGGCTACCGCTTTATTGCCACTGTACGCACTCAAGATAGTCTCAACACAAACGGGCATGTGGATGAAATTAACACCAACACCCAGCCCAAAAGCCGCAACCTTGCCGTTAAAGCTGCGGCGCCCGTACTAATTTGTGCGGTGGTTGTATTGTTGTTACTTTGGCAAAGCGGAGAGAACGGCGGCCTAAATTACGGTGAAAATACCGTACTAACCCGCGTTGACGGGGCTAAAAGAAGCCCAGTGGTGGCGCCAAAAGGGAACACTGTAACCTTTATCAATAATACCTATGCCAATGGTAATGAGTTATGGCATAAGCGCTTGGACAACAACAATGACGATGTTGGTGCGGTTATTGAAAGTAAAGATTATTATTTTGACTCCCTTATTGCTCAAACCGCCAACGCACTGATTGTTAAAGGCTACTACCAAGACCAATGCGGCTGGTTCAAGGTGCCGTTTAGTCGTGAAAGTGCAGCACTGACTGCACCAAGTGCACAAATACTTGATTGCGAGAGCTTAATATCGCACCGATACACTTTTGATACACAAACCGAGTCGGTTTGGCTGCTTGGTCATGCCCGCAACCATGAGCATAGAAATAGGCTCTATCGAATTAATCTGAACCAAGGCCTTGAGCCGGTGGCTGTTGAGTTGCCCGAGCAATGGCATTTAGTTGATCTTGACTTAAAGCCCGGAGCCAAAAATTTGTTATTGGTTGCCAATAATAGTGAAGGGCAAAGTCGACTTTACCAGGTTGACCTTGCTACTGGGGCGGCAGAGCCTTTGATTGATGTTGCGCAGCAGTTGAATCAAGCTATTTGGGGCCATGCGCAGCATCAGCTTATTTATGTTTCCGCATCAAAACCCGCACAACTACAAATGCTGAATATTCAAAGCGGTGAGTCTCAGGTAATCGCCAGTTTAGGCGATAGACTATGTTGCGCGCTGGCGCGCCACCCCAATGAGAAAGATTACATCTACTCAACCTACGATAAAAACATAGATATTCGCTGGCAAAACCCTGGATTTGAGCTGGACAACAGTAATGGCAATGAGCGATTGCCGGCATTCGCTCATACTCAACCCGGTATTTACTTTGTTTCCAATCGTGCTGGCAGCGACCATATTTATTTTCAGGCCCCAGGACAAAGAGCACAGCAAATAGTGCCTATGTCCGAGCATATGGTATTAAATGAGCTGGCGGTTTCACCAGACGATAGGCTGGCCGTAGTTAATCATGATAATCGTCAGCTCTGGCTGGTGGATATTGTAGAGCACGGTATAGCCAAACGAGCACACATAGATGGCTATGGCTTTGCACTGTCTTGGCTTAACCCGACGTTGTTTTCTTTAACGGTGAAGAATCAGCACCAGCGCCGAGTGAGGATTTACAACCGACAGATGTAGTTATTGGCTGAGCTAGACGCTCCTTGGGTACGCATTCTCGTCGATAACAGCGAGCCACAATTTGCTTACCTCATAAATCAAAGCAATGAGTTGTATCGTTTTTCCTTTTCCGAGATTCTTGATGGCCGGCTACCCGAGGCTGAGCCGATAGGAGAAGTGGCAAGCTATGCGAATGCCATTATTGATAACGGGGTGTTGTATTTAAATAACTATAAAGAGGCGCAGCTTTCCTCCTACAAGATAAATTCAGCCTCTTTGCAGCTGTTAACTAAGCAACCAGTTAATGCTTACTATGGCTTTGATGTTGAAAATGGGCAAATTGTCTATGGTGGTACGCGTGCGTTTAGCAGTGATCTGTATACAACACACGCGCAATAACAGGTTATGGCTTAAAAAGGGGGAGGGAGCTGTTAGCTTCGTGGCGCTACCATCTGTAGGTGTAGGCCATTTTTATAGCGGTTTCGTCAAACACTTGCTCCCGTTGGTGCCAGCCCTGCTGCAAATCGTAGCCCCGGTTAAGGCTAAGCAAGTACACGGCGTCTGGCGACGGCTCATAACGCACTCGACTGAAAACTGAAAAACTGTCAGCTTGGGTGTTATGCTGCAGCAGGTTATTCCACGACCATTCAGTGTTAAAGGCGATATTCACGCGTAATTGAGTGTTGAAGAGCTTATCAGCGGCGGTGTCGGTATCGTAGTAATACATATCGCGGCTCAGTTCCAAATACAAATGCCTATTCGGGCGGTAATTAAGGGTGGTGCTGAGTCGTTCAAAGTCGGCATCGTAAAACATCCCTTTTGCGAGTCTGGCGGTGACGTAAAAAGGTTTACTGTTCGCTGTTCTAAAATAGAGCTCATTGTGGCTGTAGTTATACTCTCCGGCTGTGAAGGTCAATTTATCGGTAAAGTTAAATGGTCGCTCGAGTACTTTTTGATAGCGGTTGTGACTGAGAAAAAAGAAGTTATCACCTTTGGTTTCAACCTGAAGCGGCCTTATAAATACGCTTTGCCCTTGGCGATGCCCCTCAGTGTTCTCCCTTAGATAATAAAAACCAGTGAACTGATAATAATTAATATGCTGAGCTAACCAACCCGATTTCGGCCGTATCCGATAATGACTCACGCTCTCGTAGTAGCGTAAATCTCTGCGATTCACAAACCCCAAAGCAGGGTTAAAGTCTTTACCTATATATTGAAAGCGCCCGCGTAAATAAAAAGCGTCGTTTAGCAGCCTCAGCGAGGCGCCATATGATGCTTTATCAGCATCGTTAGGCTGCACTTTATCTGCCAGCTCCGCTTGCTGGTAGAAGGCATGGGCAACTAGAGGATAGTCATTAAACAGCGTACTTTGGTAGCGGTAATCGGCACCTATTAGGGTTCTATCCCCCGAATCATCTGGGCTGCCATGAGTTAAAATGGCGCCAAGCTGATGCGCAGGGGCAACTTGATGAGTTAATCGCGCTACACTTAGTTGCGTTTGTTGTGCTCGCGAAGTATCGCTATCTTGATTGACGCTTAATATCCCTAAACGAGTGTCGCCGATTTGCCCTGTGAGCTTGGTCCCCCAGTTGATATCCAGTAAGTTCGAGTCTTTACCTTGTCCGATGCGCCGGGAGTAAAACGCCATGCCGTTCGCGTAGTTATCATCCATACCGCCAAAGCGAAAGATCTGACTATCCTGCAAGAAAAAATCGCGCTTTTCAGTAAAATACTGGCTAAAGCGCGTGGTATTAAGCGGCACTTCGTCCACTTCTGTGCCGGAAAAGTCGGTGTTGAGGGTTAACATTCCCGAGAGACTTGGGGTCAGTTTATAGAGTAGGTCCAACGATGGCGCTAAGTCGCTCTCACTTTGGTTACGTTTATAGGCCAAGCTCGGCTTTGCTTCAATTCCAAGCCCTTGCTCTAAGCCCGTTAAACCGCTAATGGGCGCCAATTGATTGGTATGCCAGGCATAATTGCTGGGGTTATTGAGGTTCCAGTACACCTGAGTGTTCGGGCTCGCAACCCTATGGCGAAGCTGTAGCCCCCAGTTTTCGGCATCTTTTTCAAATGAGATGGACTGCATGGGAATAGCAATTTCCACATACCAACTTTGTGCCTCAATACTGGTTTTGGCATACCAAAGGGTCTTCCACTCGCCAATATAGCGGGTGCCATCGACTAGGCCGTCTTCTTTTACACCGGAGGGGGTGACATGAAAAAGATAGGCATCAGATTTATCGAAGTTGGTATCTAACACCAAACCGAAGTAATCTTCATGCCACATGTACTCACCTTGAGTGAGCACCCTGTCGGTGAGAGTTTGCTCAGGCTGGCTGATCTTCGCCGCTACGTAAAAGAACTCGCTATCGTAGCTGATATAAGCTTGTACCGGATAATCGGGGCGCTCGCCTATATTTGGGCGAAAAACGACAAAGTCCTCTATGCGTTTTGCATCTCGCCACTCACCCGCAGCGAATTTGCCATCGATTTTGGGTTTATTTTTTAAGTTGGGAATGGGCGTATCGGTTTGGGTGAATTGTTGCCACTTTGCCTGTACTGGCGCACCTATTAAGCAAATAAATAATATGAGTAACTTAACAAAGTAGCGTTGAATGGTTAGAGCGTCTTTCATCTTTTTTTCTCGTTGTAAAACACCACTGGATGATGCGCGAATGAGCGCAAATAAAAGTGATAAAGACGAGAAATTAAGTGACAAAGTTGTGATTAAAGGTGATAAAGCAATGCCTAACAGGCTGAATATAAATAATTTTTATCAGAAAGCTTTATAAAAAGTAGAGATTGCTTTAAAAGCCGAGTATCAATATCAAGGGAAGTTAACCGTGGCTTGAGAAGCACAAGATAGGCACAATGGTAAAGCTACAGTAAAGGAGTTTATGCAAAGTGATAAAAACCAAAAAAGGAATAGTTTATAAATTTGTTCTGGCATTTTGGCTGTCTATGGGGGTTGTAAAGGCACATGCAATCGATAATCCGGATGCACCAGACTTAATTGGAGAATTTGTAAAACGCGAGGCTAGCTATTTGTTAGCGATTGAAAACCCTAAAAATAGTACAAGTGACTATCTTGTTGCCTATAACCATTACTTGAACTTTTTGAATGAAGAGCTTGAGAAAGCTGCGCAAGAAATGACGTCCAGATTACCAGATAATAGACGTTCAGAGTTGATGGCTGCGCAGTTGAACTGGGTAAAGTATCGTGATGCGGAATTTGAGTTTATTAAGAATACTTGGAACCGTAAAAGTTTTGGTAGCTCCGCAGCGATTTCTCGTGGTGGTTATCGGGCAAGTATAGTTAGAGATCGTATTTTTCAATTGTTGCATTACACAAAGAACTTCTGAGCACAGGTACTGTAAAGCAGATGATATTTTAGATACTTGCGAGCACTGAGTCATAAGGGGTGAGGTGAGTAGGGCGATAAAAGCCGAGCGTAGCAATAACTGTTTGGTAAAGCCATTTTTCGGCTCCCCAAGTGCGCGAATCGTAACCCAATACTCTCCACAAGCTTAATACCCTTCTACCAAAGGGAGCCTAAACTTTGCACCTATGGGAGTTCATGGTCAAAGTCTTCTTTTTCAATAGTCCTAGGCAATAGAGCCGTATTAATGCCAAACAAACTATCATCAAAGTCAGTGCAAGCAGTTTTAACTTGGACTTTATCCCCATTGAGCACCATCACTCCTGCGGATTCTGATTTGCTCCAGAGGGTATCGTTGATCCGATATGAGTTACACATAACATCATAAACAACGTAACTGGTATTTCCGGTTTTAAACCTTACCCTATTAACAGCCCCTCCGGAGCAAGCCGCGCTACTGAAAATAGGAGAACTCAATTGGCGTTCAATGTTATCCCGAGTTCCAAAAAGGTACTTAACTGAGCCAGTAGAGGTTAAGCACACAGAAATGTTTTTTGTCCCTACCTCACAAGAAAAGACTATTTTATCGTCATATTCGCAGAGGTTTTTTCCAAATGCGGGAAGGCAAATGATTGATGAAACAATTAAGAAAGTTACAGATTTCACTATTCGCTCCTTTGCCTTCACACTTTCGTTAGTTATTTTGTAAATTTAAATTGAACTGATTTAATGTCGACCCACATGGACTCTCCTTCGGTTAAATCTGTGGTTGCATCATCAATGACCATTTCAGGGTAAAGGCTAGGTTGAGTAAAACCTTGCTCTGGAAGGAAATCTCTATGGATCTGTCCACTTCCCATAAACTGAGACAGACATAATTAGAGTTTTCTGTAATGATTAATGCAGGAGACGACTATGAAAAAATCACGCTATACAGAATCTCAGATCATCGCAGTATTAAAAGAAGTCGATGCGGGTAGGAAGGTTGAGGAAGTGTGCCGTCAGCACGGTATCAGTAGTGCAACCTATTACAACTGGAAGTCCAAATACGGTGGGATGGAAGCCTCTGACGTCAAACGGTTGAAGGAGCTTGAAGAGGAAAATGCCAAGCTTAAAAAGATGTTTGCAGATGTTAGTTTGGAAAATCATGCGATTAAGGAGCTTTTCGCAAAAAAGGGTTGGTGACAGCGGATAAACGAGAATGCGTCAGCGTAATGGTTGGTGCGGGGCTAAGTATCGTAAGGGCTTGTCTGTTTGTTGGCATTGGCCGTTCGACCTTTTATCGCCCTGAACGAGACTGGCGTAAAGCAGATGCTGCTGTCATTGATGCTATCAATGCCGAGCTTGAGAAGTCGCCACGAGCAGGCTTCTGGAAGTGTTTTGGCCGAATGCGCTTCAAAGGCTTTCCCTTCAACCATAAGCGCGTTTATCGCGTGTATTGCCAGATGGGGCTGAACCTAAAACGAAGAACGAAACGTGTGCTACCCAAGCGAATTGTTCAGCCCTTAGAAGTGCAGGAGCAAGCCAATCACCAATGGGCGCTCGATTTTATGCATGACACATTGTATTGCGGTAAACGATTCAGAACGTTAAATGTGGTGGACGAAGGAACGCGAGAGTGCCTTGCAATTGAAGTGGATACCTCGTTGCCCGCTAGCCGTGTCGTACGCGTGTTAGAGCAGCTTAAGGCTGAGCGCGGATTACCGAATCAGCTGCGCGTAGATAATGGCCCAGAGTTAATATCGGCCACCCTGACTGATTGGTGCGAGGCCAATCACATTGAGCTGATGTATATCCAGCCTGGCAAGCCGCAGCAAAATGGCTTTGTTGAACGCTTTAACGGTTCATTCCGCAGAGAGTTTCTTGATGCCTACTTGTTTGAGAATCTCAGCCAAGTGCGAGATATGGCTTGGTTCTGGCGATTGGATTATAACGAAGAAAGAACCCATGAAAGTCTCGGAAACCTGCCACCGGCTGCTTACCGAGCAAAACTGGAAGATTCTAATTTAGAACTGTGTCATTAACGGGGAAGTGGACAGATCTTACTTGACCAGTTCCAAGGTCCGTCTTGCCAACCTTCTAACACTTCGGGCTCAGGTTGTGGATAACTAAGGTATGTACTTACCTGCACAGGAGTATCCTCACTTATGTGAGCCAGCAAGGAACTTTGGTTAGTATCAAAATTTAAAATTAAGCTGTTACCTGTTTGAGTTAACTGCACAGTATTATTATCTTCGTTACTATCAGTGGTGGACGTTATAGAATCTGTCTGGTGCTGTGGTAAGAGAGTCCAAATTTTACTCCCTAATTCAGCAATCGAAATTTCATGGTTATCTGTATAGTCATCCGCTCCCTTGTAGTGCTTGACGTTTATAGAGATATCACCAGAGTCCAACACACCATTTTTATTGATATCAAAATTAATTCCATAGTCATATTCGACATACCCATATTTTTGGGCATTTCGGTTAATCGTTATATAAGAGGGTAAATATGAAAGTTCTAGCTTGACCTCAACATTTTCTACACCGTAGAAATTTTCGCACCCAGGGTACGGATTAAAGGAATTAGCTTTTGAAAAAGAGAGCATATATCCATCTTCTTCGATAATTAAATCCGAACCTTGTAACTGAAAATTAGATGTTGCTCGTTCGCCTGACTGTATGTCGGTTGCAGTTAATGATGATGCAGTACTGCTATTTACCTGAAATAGTCCAGATTCATAACAACCCCGCTCTTCATCTAAGGCAAAGGTTGTTATAGAGTCTTTTGAAATAGCCACGTGAACCAACGGACCAGTTGACCATACTCCGTAAAATTTACTATCTAATGGTTCGTCTACTGTTTCTTGTTGTTCAGCTTTATCGCTTGAACCACCACAACCGGCTAGTACTGCACAAAATATGATTGAAAGGGAATGATTTTTAACCACAATATATCCTTATCTTTTTGAAATAACTGCTAAATGACAGCGTTAAATTTGACATGATGTACCGACGCTTCTTTTTGGGGAATCGCTCGTTGGCGATACTTGCGCTATGCACCGGGTCGGTAGGTAATTGTTCCTGTGAGTTTACGAGTGAACGTTAGAGTTTGTTATTTTTTCCAGGCGTCTTGTTCATTTTTGCAGCTACATAATAGACCCACAAAAAATAATGAAACCAAGTCTAAACCAACGCCAAAACCTAAATGACTCCCCCATAATAAATGAAGTGAGGGGTCAAATAATGAAGCTTTCAGTGATATTCCATCTTGTAAAACAACCGCTAGGTATCCAAGGCCTGAATATGAGTAATAGATGAAGCCCAAATTCAATGACAGCAACTGAGCAACTTGGTTGAACAAAGACAAATGAAACCCTGACTTTTTCCTCTTTAGCAGCAAATAACCCGCTAACCCATTGAGTATTGAGGCCACTAGGAGGATTGCGACATTCAATAATGTCACCTGCTCAAATAAACTAGCAACACCAACATATAAAAACCCGATGCAAGTGATGATTTGAAGCCAAGCAAGAATGTTTAAGCGGCTATTTACTGTGATATGGAACTTGTCTTCTTCGTTTTGCTGGTATTGTTCTACATCTTCTTTTCTTACTTCCAACTCATTAAGCAGTTTTTGATATCTATCGGGGTAGGCATGCTTATCAATGTTGCTTAAACTTTCTTGTAATTCTGGGATGGAGTAACTTGAATAGTCCACTTATTCTCCTGAAAAATAACGTCCTGTTAATAATGAAAATATAGTTGGCTAGTATAAGCCACGAAGAAGCAAAGCCAACTGTATTTTATCCTAGAAGGTGGTTAGGGTTATTGCTTATGCGGGAATCCACATTGCTTCTGTGCTTCAGCTTTATTTTTAGAATTATTGACCATAAAGTCCAACTTGATTGTAGTTAGTACTGGCGCTTTATCAGTATTTTTATCTGAAGCTGACCACTGCCAATTATTTAATGCTGCTGCTGCATGCTTGTCAAAGACCCCTTCAGGGTATGACTTTTTGACTTTATAACCTCCCGCTTTCCCGTTTTCCTTGATGCCTACAACAAGCTCTACGCAGCCAGATAGACCTTCCTTAGCAGCACCAACTGGGTATTTGGGGTCTTGTCTTTTTTCTAATATCCAATACTCATTAACTAATTCCTTTTTATCGTCTGAGGTCAAATCAATATACTGAATTTGCTCTTTAGGAGAAGTAGGGGGAGTCGTTGAGACACATGATATCAAAAAAAAGCTAAAAATTGATAATGTAACTGTTTTTCTCATTGCTAAGTCCTTATGGCACTAACGTCCTGTTAATAATAAAAAATTTGATTGGCCAGAATAAGCGACGAAGGAGTAAAGTCAATAGTATTTTGTGCTTTTTTAAAAAGCTTACTGGATAAAACTTCACCACTGATGTGCGGGAAAATGAGTTACCTTATTACTGTCAATTAGCGTCCAGCCTGTTGATTATCGATCATATAAATTCATTAGCTAATGCCCAGCAGTATGGGTAAGTCCTAGCCGCTTGTTAACTGTTTCTCCTGATGAATTTTGCAATTTTACACTCTTCAGGAACACGCTCTATTCGACGCTCAAGGTCTGTAGCTTCTGTGACTAACTCTGAACGATGAGGTAATTCCTTTGGTAGCTTAATGTTTTTAACGACCCCTAGATTATGAAGAGCGTTTAATACCCACCAACCTGGGTCCGGTTCATCTTTGTATAAACCAAGCATAGCTGAGCCGGGGTATGCGTGATGATTGTTGTGCCACGCCTCACCCATTGATAGAAAACCGGCAATACGAATATTGTGTCCCTGAACAGCCGCACCTTCGACTGCCCAAGTCCGTTGCCCGTGGTTATGAGCAAAGTAACCAATAAGCCAATGACCACCGACAGAGATGACAACCCGTACAGAAATACCCCATACTAGCCACGGTAAACCACCCAATAGATATAGAGGAATTGCGAAGACTAACTGTTGAAGCAACCAATATTTTTCAATAAAAAGGTAGAACCTATTCTTTGACACTTCATCTTCGATCGTAAACTCAGGTGGATATTTCAAATTGAGGTCACAGTTGAGCTGCCACCAACCATCTTTAACTATTTTTGATCCATGCAATAAGAAATCATGGCATTTTTTCTGGCGTTGCGCCCAATCTCTTAAGTCGTGCTGCTTCATCATTCCAATTGGCCCAGCCATACCAACTAGCACACCCAAGTAGACAAATAAATATTCCATCCATTTTGGACATTCATAAGATCGGTGAATTAGCAATCTATGCATTCCCAGGGAATGTCCAAAGCAGAGTGTTACAGCAGTCAACGAGACAAATACGATAAGAGCTGAAAATGAAAATACGAAAGGAGCGATGCATAACGCAGCGAATAGATTTGAAAGAAACCAAATTGATTTCAAAGGGCTCCATACTACGTCACCCTCAAATGCGCTTTCCGATCTTTCTGAATTGACTCTTTCAGTATTTCGCATAACTTCCCAGATACAGTTAACGCCTTGGTGACATGCGCCGCCAGGCGTCATGTTGACCAATTTGTTAGCTTATTTTATCTACTTTATTCTTGTTTCTAATATAACCTAGCTGGAAAAGCTCTAGTGCTATGTTTTTTAGATCCTTAGTTTGAGCTTCTGATCTTTCGCTCTTTGTAAGCAACTGCTCGTACTTACTCATAAGATGCTTAACTTCTTGTTCTTTTTTACGACAATTAACGCACTTCACACAGTCAGCATCGATATAAAACCTTAATGACTCGTACCAATATTTCTGCTCTTTAGCAAAGAACAGGAACCATTTACCACACGATTCACATTTTTTCTGAATATCTACATATATCGGTCTGGGATAGATAGAGTAGTTTTGTTTCTCTATATCAGCTTTAATGGCCGTTTCAGGAAATATGGAATCTTCAGAATATCTCCAATGAGCACGCAATATCTCCTCGAGGGTAAATTTTTCCCCTGAGTAAATGGGCTTATCACCGTACCTCGGGTGATCTACATATTCTTTGAATCTAGATTTCCGTTTCTTGCTCATACTTTTACAAGCTAACAGTGTATTAGCGTGCATTTCGGGTTAAGCCAGAAACTTAAATAATAAACACTTAGTTGCACACTTAATATTTGTCCATAAATTCATAAAGTTACCAGAGTAGATTGGTAATGTCTAAATAGAATAGGGTGGTGGGAAACGAGCATTGAGATATCCGAGCCTAACAATGGCACGGTATGTAAAATAGTAACTTTAATATTTTCAGTGCTTTAGCCTGATTTTCTACTTATTCGAGCCAAAAGCTGTTCTGTATAACGAGCCTCATTTTGACCTTAGTGGACAACTTCACTTATTCCAAATTTACATGCTGGTGCGCATCACCACTGAGCGACTCCGAAAAGCCAAGTAGCGCAGCTATTCTTGCTTTTGGCTGTTATGCACTCATGGCACAACAGCGTGTATGCTTAGCAGGTTTGCCACGCGCCGTCACAAAAGCGTTCAATCTGGCCATCGTCGTCCCAGCGCATTAAGTTGAGCCAACGGTTATCAACCAGGCTTTTAACGCTTTCGTGGCGCGCATAAATAGACTCAATAGGCTTTCGTGGCGCGGCGATGTACACGCTCAAACGCAGTGGCTCGTGCATCCAGCGTTCGCCATTGTGGATAGATTGCATCGCCAGGCCAATACGTAAGTCGCCGCCGTTACCCTCAAAGATCCCTATGTTACCGCCTACCGCATTGTGCAATACCTTATTGCCACTGCCGTATTTGTAGTTATCGGTGACCGATGCGGTATATTGGCTGTTGATCCAATTGGTTACTATCATTGGCGCGGTCATAATAAGCTCTAAAGTGCGAAAGGCTTCATCATGTTGCCAGTGGTAGTCGTGCAAAAAGCTACGCCCTTGCAGGTTTGCATTGCGTGTCCAGCTACGCGGTGCGACGATAAAGGCGGCATTATTTGCCAGCCCCCATTCCGGGCGCACTTGCGACCAGTCGCCGGCGCGGTTTAAATAGGCTTTGTCGATGTCTTTATCGCTGTGCTCTTTAAGCTCAGGGGCAATATTGACCAACCGTTCGCGCTGAGCTGTATTTGTGGCGTTATCGAGCCACTGACGGCTTTGCTTGTCCAACTCGCTATCAAAAATCTGAATATGGTCGGTGGTGGTGCTATGCAGCGCGGCAACAAACTCGGTAACGCTAGGAATAGTGATTCCTTTGCTTGCCACCTGTTCACGTACTTTTTCGTCATTCAATAATTGCGCTAACACACGCACATTCACCTCGCCACTTTGTCCGCCACAGGCGCCGCACTCAAGGCCGGCAGCGTGAAGGTTATTAGTGGTGTGGCTGCCGTGACCCACTAATAACACCTTGGGCGCATACCGTTGTATGCCCATGGCTTTGAGTACGCCGTAGGCGAACTCAGCTTGCTGCGCTAAGCTTAGGTTATGGTCGTCCTTATGCAGTTGCCACTCAATGTGCTCATTGTGTGCGGCTTTTTTGGCTCGTTTAAATGAGTTTTTCAGCATTTTCAGGGCGTACATCCAGCCTGCGGATTCCACCATCGAAAATGACGACGGCGCCGCCTTTGACCAGCCTTGCCAATGAGCACTGAAGTGGCGTTTGCGTTTTGCACCTTTAGGCGCCTGCGCTTCACTTACTTTGATAACAGGTTTAAGCAGCCCCGGAAGTTGTGGGCGTTTGAGCGCGCTGTCCGCCGGTTGATACTCTAGCGGCAAGCCAAAAAAGCCAGCAAAACCAAAGGTATGAATGTGCTCACTTTGTGCCTCTAAGGCACGGCGCATCACTTCTGAGCGCACATCAATACAAAACACAGCCTGTAGCGCACTTTCGCTAGGGGGAGCAGGCTCTGCTGCTTTGAGTGTGGCATGCAAGTTTTGCTGATAATTGACCTCTAACGCTTTGGCCCACACCCACAAAGGTTTTTGCGCTGCTTTAAACGCTTGTGTTCGCTCAGGAAGGTGCTGTTTTTCACATTGCCATTGCTCATGTAACACCGCGAATGTGCTAGTGTGTTGCGCTTTTAAATAGCGCCAAATGACCACATCCCAAGCCATGCGGATCGCCAGCAGTTGTAGCATGTCGTCTTGCGGTTGTTGATAGAGCCGGCCTTGCCAGCGAATGTAGGCCACCCATGAGGCCCAGCCGTTCATATCGAGCAATAAGGCATGGGCATAGGGCTCAAGCATGTCATCATCAAGCTCTAATAAGCGCAGGCTTTGCGATAATAGCTCATCAGCCGTTTCCGGTAGTTGCTGAAAATATTCATGCAAACCAGCTTCATCCATGACGATACTGATGCCTTTGTCAGCACGAATAACACTGAGCCAGTGTTGGTATAAGTCTGGCATTGACGAGACATCGTCACGGTACAGCATTGGCCTTAATTTCTGGTAATGGGCGGCGCAAAACTGACTGATCTGATGGATTATTTCATCCCGCCACGCCATTTTGTGGGCCGGGCGGTGGGCGTCTAGTAAATCGGCGATATTGTGCCAATGCTGTTGTGGCAGCGCGATTTCCAAAGCACTGTGTAGTTGCTCGGGGGTGAAGTCATAGCCTAGTTGACTGTTGGCCATGGCCAAATGCGCATCGGTGATGTCGCCATCAGCCCAGCGCTGGCGATAATACGCACGAGGCATGAGCAAGTCGACATTGGCCAAGGTTGCCAGCCGGGCAGCCACATCTTCAATGGCAAGGCCGCGCATTTCCCAAAACGGATTAACCGCTATCATCTGATCTAACGGCCAGTTCGGCGCTATGTATTGGCACGCTTGAGTAATAGCTTGTTGCTGCGTGGTGCTCAAGCTAAATAGCGGTGAAGGCGAGGGTTGCTGAGCGCTCATTAAAAGTTCTCCTTAGCTGAACTGGCGGACGAGTGTGAGGCTGTTTTAGCATTTTGCCGGGTAGGCAAGCGCGTAGGCCATATTCTCAGAGTGAGTCGAGTCAGCCATTCATCTAAGTACAAACCTGCGAACAAGATAGCCGAGAGTGCTTGCACTCTAGGTTTATGGTTTTGATAGCGTAAAACATAACTGCAACACATCAGACTGACAATCAGTAATAAGGTCCAAAGATCGGCAGCACTCAAGGGGGCCTCTCGCCAGTTACTTGCGGGCACAGCAACCGCAAATAGCGATTTAAGGGCTGCATAACAGCTGGCCAGAGCCAAAGCTAACAGTGCCATGGTGACAAAGTGGCCGTTGGTGATAAGCCCACGACGAGTAGCAATAAGCACACTCAAGGCGAGGGCAACCAAGGCCCATACACTGATGGCGCCGTAGTAACCGCTAAAATGGTATACCAAAGCTACGGCAATGCAGGAGAACACGCCACTGGCAAGCCAGTCTTTGCCATTGGGTGAGCGCCCTGGTGACAGCCGCCGAGCGATATCTTCTTGCACGGCGCTGCCTGAATTTAAAAATGCGTGTGCTTTGTAGGCTGAGTGGGTCACAAGGTGCAGCAGGGCGAGCTCAAACAGCCCTAATGCGCATTCAACCAGCATTAACCCCATTTGTGCACTGGTGGACCACGCCAAACGTACTTTCACGCTTACCCGAGTGGTCATCACAAGGGCGCTGATCACTGTGGTGAGTCCGGCAACGATAAGCACTAACCATTGTCCCACGGTGGCTTGCATAAATAGGGGCGCGAAGATGATTAACAAAAAGCCGCCTAGGTTGATAACCCCAGCGTGTAAAAGCGCACTAACCGGGGTCGGAGCTTCAACTACTTGCATTAGCCAACCATGAATGGGTAGCTGTGCACACTTAATCAAGGCCGCTAGGGCAATAAAAAACCCAGCGCAGTGTTCGGTAAGTGTCAATGGCACCGTGTTGTTAACATAAGAAGCGGTAATTTCATTGATTAACAAGCTATCGTGATGCCAATAAAGCAGAGCAAAGGCCACTAACAGCGAGGTTTCTGCGCAGCGTGCGACAATAAACTTTTTATGGGCAGCCATCACCGCACGCGGTCTGTCAGGATAGAACATCAGCAATCTGTGGAGGGCGAGGCTAATGGCCACCCAGCCCAGCCAAAACAGCACAAGGTGGTTACTAATTACCACTAAGGAGACCGCACTTAAGGTAGCGATTAAGCGTCGCCAAAATAAGTTGATTCGCTGCTCACCGGCCATGTAATTGCGGCAAAACTTTATTAATATCAAACTCATGAAAAGGATAAGACCAAGGACGATTAAGCGCGCTGGGGACAGTGTTAATACGCTAAGGGGAGTGGCATCAAATTGGCTGTAAAGCACCGCTGTGGCGGCGAAAATTAAGCCAAGTAGAGAGATAAGGCGAAACGCTCCGTTGCCATTGTTGGCACGCTTCTGCGTCCCTATATACCAAGAACTTAGCGCCAAGCTCACAGGAATAAAGGCCAGTAAAACAGAAATTAACATGTCACTCATCGATGGCTCCTTGGTTGAGTGCAGCTAGTATGGCAAAGATGCAAAAGTAAAAAAAATATATATAATTTAACGAACCGTTCTGTTTTGTATAAGTATAATGAATCGACTCAACTATCATCACCTGTATTACTTCTGGCGTGTCGCTCGTTTGGGAAACCTAACCCAAGCAGCGCAGGAGTTGCACGTATCGCAATCAGCGTTATCGGTACAAATTAAGCAGCTCGAACAATCAATGGCAATTAAGTTGTTCGCTCGCCAAGGTCGCAACCTTGTGTTAACCGATATGGGTAAGCGGGTATTGGCCTATGCCGATGATATATTTAATAAAGGTGAAGAGCTCTCGTCGTTTTTATTAAAAGGAGTACAGCAAGAGAAACAGCATTTGTCGATTGGTGTGCTTAACACCTTATCGCGGAACTTTATCGAGGGCTTTATTACCCCACTACTGAATCATCAAGATGTGAGCTTTTCTTTGACTGCGCGGCGCATGGAGGGATTGCTCAATGGTTTGATTGATCATGAACTGGATGTGGTGCTAACCAATCGCGCCATCAGCCCAAACCATCAAGACGATCTCTGGCAGAGCCGGTTGCTATCCCGTCAAGCCTTGGCGATAGTCGGGCCGCCGAGTACTAAAATAGACAGTGATTTTCCCTTGGGGTACGAGCAGGTGCAGTGGGTGGTGCCGAGCGAAAACTCAGAAATTCGTGACTCTTTTAACGCCTTGTGCGCACGATGGCAGTACAAACCCGATATTAAAGCACAAGCAAATGATATGGCGATGCTTCGGCTATTGGCACGGGACAGCGGTGCGCTGGCGGTGCTACCACCGGTGGTGGTAAAAGATGAAATAGAGCAAGGCATATTGTGTCAGTATCAAAGCCTGCCGGATGCTTACGAGCACTTTTACGCCATCACCGCACAGCGCAAATTTATGCCCGATGCCCTCGCTCAGCTATTTGAGCAGGTTGCGGTGATCCCCTAACGACCCCGACCGCCGCTATAACCGCGATGATCTCTTACTCATAAGAGAATTGACTAAGTATATAAGCATTTTGTGTATATTTAATATTGTATACAATATGTAAAAGCGATATGGTGTGTTCGCCTTGAGCAATAAAACAACAACATCAAACAGGATAAAACCATGGCAACAGCATCAAAGCGCCGCTCCCGCAAGGGCATGCAGGCATCGTTAAATCGTCTTTTTCAAGTTAGTACCTTGGCCCTTGCAGTAGCCAGCGCTACGCCGGCAATGGCGGTGGATGGCAGCAGTATCGTTAAAGGCACCATAGTCAGCAGCGCCGGTGAAGATATTACCCGTGCCACCATCACTTTAGTGCATATCAGCAAGGGGTTAACTTATGAAGTCCGCACCGACGCCGATGGCGAGTACATTTTGCGGAACGTGCCGGTGGGCACTTACAACGTCACCGTAAGCAAAGAGGGTTATCAAAACGTCATTGAGCAAGGTGTGAAAGTAAGCATTGGTCAATCCATCATCTTAGACGCGCAAATGCTACAGGCCGGTGCGCAGCCCATGGAGCGCATTGCTGTTACCGGTGCTGCCATTCGCCGTGTCGATTTAGGTTCATCGACTTCTGGGTTAACTTTCTCTGATGAGGAAATCAAGGTTATGCCCGTGCAAAGTGGTTTTGAAAGTATCGCTTTACTGGCACCGGGCACCGCCGCTGCTGGTGGCAGCAGTTTTAATGGCGCTTCTAGCTTTGGCGGCGCATCTTCTGCGGAAAATGGCTATTACTTTAATGGTTTGAATGTAACCAGCATTCGCACTGGGCTTGGCTCTATTCGCCTGCCTTGGGAAGCTATTTCGCAAACCCAGGTCAAAACTGGGGGGATCAACCCTGAATTTGGCGGCGCAATGGGGGTATTGTCAATGCAGTGTCTAAATCCGGTGATAATGACTTTAGCGCTGGCGCCGAGGTGCGCTGGGAGGGGGATAGCCTGCGCTCCCAGCATGACTCAATTTACCAAAGTAATGGCACCATCAGCACCAATACTCAGCGCAGTGCCTACGACTTCAGTGAGCTGCAAGTATGGGCCAGTGGCGCCCTGATTGAGGACACCTTATTTGCCTATGCTTTGTTTAATCCGCGCCGCGAAAGCTCAGAGGGCGCAGGGCAAACAACCTTTAGTGATTTCTCCCGCGATGAAGACCGCTGGTTCAGCAAGTTAGATTGGTTTATTAACGAAGACCACGCCGTTGGCTTATCGGCGATGAACAACAAACGCGAATGGGAAACGGACACCTACGGCTACAACTGGCAGCAAGACCGCATTGGCGATCAGCAGGGAGTGACGGCACCCGGGGAGGACGGCGGCAACATGTATAGCCTGTCGTACAATGGCTACCTCAGTGATTATTTTTCTGTGTCGGCGGTAGCCGGGCGCGTTACCGAGAATGTTGAAAATGTGGTTGCTTCAACGAACCCGGGAGTTTGGGACGAACGCGATGGGTTTATTACGCTTTCGGAGCACACCAATGCCAATGTCTCGGCAGAGGAATATACCCGAGACCAACTGCGGCTAGATTTTAACTGGGACTTAGCCGCCCATGCGCTGCAGTTTGGCGTTGATTACACTAAGGTCGAGGTGGATTACTTCTCCGGACAAAATGGCGAAGGTGATGCCATGGGCTGGTGGACCATTGCCACCGCCGCAGACAATGATATTTCCGGTGCCGCCGCTGGTGAAGATTACATTGAGCGACGAGTACGCACCCGGGCCGTTGATTCCGATACCAGTGCGTTGGCGTTTTACATTAACGACTCATGGCAGGTCAGCGAGCAGCTGGTGCTGAATTTGGGCTTGCGCTATAGCCAATTTGAAAACACCGTCAGTGACGGGCGCGCCTATGTTGATATTGACAACCAGATAGCGCCGCGCCTGCAAGCCATATATGACTTATGGGGCGATGGCAGTGCCAAGGTCTATGCCACGTATGGGCGTTATTTTCAGCCCGTGTCGGCGAATATGAACATTACCCAAGGTTCGGCATCGGTGGAATGGTTTGAATACTTTGAGCTCGACGAGCTCAATGGCTCGGGCGAACCTATCTTACTTGCGGATGGCTCCCCTAGTCGGGGCGCGATGCTACGCGACAGACGCTGGCGTCAACGCGGGATCACTGAGCCGGGGCTGATTGCATCCAGTAATCTTAAACCTATGTATTCCGATGAGTGGACTGTTGGCTACCAACAAGAAGTGTTCAGCGACATGACCTTTGGAGCACGTGCCATTTATCGCAAGCTTGGGCGTAGTGTCGAGGACACAGATGTAGGGCCGGTGCTGGCGAAAAAGCTGGCTGAATTAGGCATTGCCGATAATGTCGGTCAAGGCTCCTATTATGTGCTCAATAACCCCGGCGAGAGTGTGCAAATGAGCTATGACTTCGACGGGGATGGACAAGTTGATGAAGTGACCTTAAGTGCCCAAGAGCTGGCATTGCCAAAGGCTGAGCGCAAATACCTGGCTTTTGAGTTCACTTTAGATGGCGCCATCACCGAGCAGCTGCGCATTGACGCTTCTTACACCTGGTCGCACAGCTGGGGCAACACCGAAGGCTTGGTGAAAACCGACAACGATCAAGCCGACCCCGGTTGGACAACCTCTTATGACTATGGCGATTTAATGGACCATGGTTATGGCAACCTGCCGAATGACCACCGTCACGCAGTTAAGCTCTCGGGAACGTATGATATTACCGACAATTTAACCTTTGGCCTGGTTGCCCGTGGCACCTCAGGTCGCCCGAAAAGCTATTTCAGTGTACACCCCGAGGGCGTTGATAGCTGTGCTCCTGGCAACCCCTGGGATGCGTGTATCAGCCGCTACTACGATCATGCCTCGCATTATGATGAAAACGGTGAGCCAGCACCGCGTGGCAGCAAAGGCAACTTACCTTGGAGTACACAAATAGATATGTCGTTAAGCTACTACGGCGAGCTATTTGGTCAAGAGCTGATGCTTAAGGGCACCGTGTATAACGTGCTGAACGATGATACCGCCATCGCCATTAACGAAGAGCGCACGCAATATGGTGCCAATGGCCTCGAGCTGAACCCAGATTATGGCATGACAACCTGGCGTCCAGCGGCGCGTTACGCCTCATTGGTGGCGCGTATTCGTTTTTAATTCCCTGAACTGCGTTATGACGCAACCCCGCCGGGCACCTTAGGTGCTCGGCATTTTTCGTTAACGACTAAGGTGCGATATGTGCGCCTTAGCGGCAATCACTATAGAGGAACTAGAGCGAGGAATTATGGCGATAACATTTGATTTTCAGCGCCGTATGGCGCGCTTAAGAGCACAGCTTGAGAGTCATCAAGTACAGGCATTTATCATTCACAGCGGTGAAAACATTGCTTATCTCTGCGGGTTTAGTGGACATGGCGCCACTTTAGTTGTCAGCGCCGAGCAAGCGTTACTGATCACCGATTACCGTTACTACTTGCGTGCGCTAGAGGAAACCTCAGGGATGGAGGTTATCCAGCGCGATCGCGACCGCGAAAGCCTTGGGCAATGTTTGGCCCGGGTGTGCGCCAAGCACAGCGTTCTGGGCTTTGAAGCAGAGCATTTTAGTGTTGGTCAATGGCAGCATATCGCCGAACATTTGCGCGCTAATACCTGTGTTGCCACAGTGCAGGTGGTCGAAAGGTTACGCCGTGTTAAAGATAGCCAAGAGGTTGCCTGTATTCGTGGCGCTGCTGAGATTGCCGATGCGGCCTTAGCCGATACGCTCACTTTGCTTGAGAGCGGCATAACTGAGCGAGAATTGGCAATAGAGCTTGATTATCAAATGCAACGACGTGGCTCGCAAGGGGTGTCTTTTGACACTATTTTACTGTTCGCCGAGCGTACGGCCTTGCCCCATGGTGAGCCGGGAGCAAAGCGCTTATGCGAGGGCGATTTAATATTGATTGATTTTGGCGCTGTGCGCAGCGGCTATCGCTCAGATATGACCCGCACCTATGTGTGGGGCGAGCCCACTAGCGAGCAGCAAACCTTGTTTGACACCGTTGCCAAGGCACAACAAGCAGCGCTGCAACAGGTCTGCGCAGGCATTTGTTGCCATGAGTTAAACCACGCCGCTCAGCAAGTGTTGGCCTCGAGCCCGTATCATCGTTATGCCGGCGAAGGGTTGGGGCACGGTGTTGGCCTAACCCTTCATGAGTTGCCTTTTATTAAAGCCAATGCCCCCTATCAACTAGAAAGTGGCAACGTCATCACTATTGAGCCCGGTATTTACATTCCCAACTATGGCGGTGTGCGTTTAGAAGAAGACATTGTCGTTACCGAGACAGGCTATCAGCGCCTGACTCAGGCCCCTCAACAATTCGCGCTAAGGAGTGAACATGGAGATTATTAATCAACAGCAAGTACAGCAAGTGATGGCCTATGCGCCATTGTTAAAAGCGCTACAACAAGGCTTTGCTGGTCAAGCCACTATGCCCAGACGCAATGTCTACCCGCTCAGCCCCGAGAGCGATAACCATGATGCGTTCGCGGTGCTGCCGGCATGGAATGATCAAGTCATCGGGGTTAAAGCTTTTACTTATTTCCCAGATAATGAGCACCATGGCAAATCCAGTTTGTATTCCAAGGTGATGTTATTTTCGCGCCAGCATGGCGAGCCGCGAGCGCTGGTGGATGGCACCGAAATCACCTTGTGGCGAACCTCAGCAGTGTCGGCATTAGCGGCCAGTTATTTGGCTGCCCAACAAGCGAAAAAGCTGGTGGTATTTGGTTCGGGTAAGCTTGCTCCGTGTATGATCCGCGCGCACCTGAGCGTGCGAGATTATCAACAAGTCAGTCTGGTTGCCCGCAACACCGCCAAAGCCGAAGCCATCCTCGCGCAACTGCGCCAAGAGTTTGCTCATTGTCAATTTGAGCATACTTCAGCCAGTGAAGCGCTTATTGCCAGTGCCGATACCATCTGCTGTGCTACCGGCAGTCATGCACCGCTGTTTCGTGGTCAATGGCTAACGCCAGGGACTCATATCGACTTAATAGGCAATCATCATCGCGATGCTCGTGAGTGCGATAGCGAAACGATAAAACGTAGTCGCGTGTACGTGGATAGCCGCGATAACGTCCTCAATGAAGCCGGGGAGCTATTAATCCCCATCAGTGAGGGGGTATTCTCACCCGAGCAAATACAAGGTCAACTCAGTGATTTGGCCAGCATCAATCGTCCGGCGCGCCAAGGTGATAATGATATTACCTTATTTAAATCCGTGGGGACTGCGCTCAGTGACCTCATTGCGGCCAATTATGTGTACCAGCAACTCAGCGACCGCTAAAGTCAAAGTGCAGTGCTGCGAAGTACTGACAATCACCCGGGGGCGTAGCCTACGGGCTATGCCTATGGAGCTGATGAGCCTCAGGCCTTATTTGTTGACCTACCGATACGGCGGCCGAGTCAATTCATATATGTTTTATAGCCATGCGGCACCGCCGCGCTGGCTTTATATTAGCAAGCGCGGGGACGTTGTTATGCATTCACGCTCAGCGATACTGGCCTGTCAACGACTGTTGCTCGTTTGTTTGCTTGGAGTGCTGCTGTTGTGGCAGTAGCGAATACAGTATTGTTTCGATGTCGTGCTGGTTAAAAAAACAGGGCACCGGGTAGTCAGGATGGGCTTCAGCAATCGCTCGTTTAGCTATTGTGGCGATGTCTTCTTGGCGCAGTTGCGCAATTGTATTAGGGATAGCGCAGTCATGTAGCAAGGTGGCAATCGCCGCGCGCATATCTTGAGCATCGCTATTTGCTGCCAAAGTTTGTTGTGCCAGCGCCGTGAGGTGAGCATCGATGCGCTGTCCATAGGCATTGAGCACTGGCGCTAACAGCAGGGCGTTGGCTAGGCCGTGGCCAATGCCGTACAGCGCTCCCAATTGATGGGCAATCGCATGCACATAACCCACCGAGGTGCGGGTAAAGGCTTGGCCAGCATAAAAGGCCGCCCATAACATGTGCATGCGCGCATCGATGTTGTTGGGCTGTTGGTAAACCAGGGGTAAATTAGAGAGGATCAGTTTAGTGGCAGCCACGCTTTTTGCTTTACTAAAGCGCGTTGCATTAATGCCAATATAGGACTCAATCGCGTGAGTGAGGGCGTCTATGGCGGTGGTCGCACTGAGCTGTGGGCTCAAGCCAAGGGTTAGTTCAGGCAGCAAGAGTACCCCTTTTGGTACTAAACTTAAGTCATTGATGGCGAACTTTATTTGTCGCTGATGGTCGCTGACTACGGCGGCTACCGTGACTTCCGATCCGGTGCCCGCCGTGGTTGGCACTGCATAAAGTGGCACCAAGGGGCGCAACACCTTAAATAACCCCTGCATTTGCTGTAGGGATTTACTCGGTCGAGCAATGCGTGCGGCGATCAGTTTGCCGCAGTCCATCACCGAACCACCGCCAATGGCGATAATACCTTGGCAATGGTGTTGCTGATAGCAACTTACCCCTTGCTCAATGCAAGGTATCCCTGGATTGGCCTCAACATCGCTGTAGAGCACCGTATTAACCCCTTGCTGATGTAATGCCGAAATTATGGGTTGCTGCAAATTCAAAGCAACGATGCCTGGGTCGCTGACCACTAACAAGGTGCGCAGATTTTGCTTTTTAACCTCACAAAGCCATTGTGACACCGCTTGCTGCCCGGCATAAACATGCGGCGTGCGAATGGGCAAAAGCGCCGCTGCGAGGCGAAGACCGAAATGATAAAGCCGATATAACCTATGTGTGAACGTCACTTCGCCTCCAAGATGATATTGCTGTGCAGATACAGGGCGCGCACCATTGCTTACCCTTAGCAGTATAGATGTTTTCACAAAACTGACCATAAAACATTAAGTTATAGCTTTATGGCGGTAAAGCGGCGAGGGGCAATCACGGTGCTAACACCTTACCTTAGCACCGTGCGTAAAGGGGCTTTACATTACAACAAGTGACGGTGATGCGCATCGTAGCTTAGGTGTGAGGGCATTAGGTAGTCACGATAAAGGTATCGGTATAGTCGGTTTTTAGTCTCACTCGGTTGCCGCTTGGGCTCAGTAGCTGCAAGTGCATTCACAAAGCGGGCAAAGTGCGGTTGATGCTGCTTAGCGATATGTGTGAGTGTGCGCGTGTAGCCTTGATAAGAATCACCGCTAAGGTGGCGCTGCAGTGAGCGCAGCGCATCAATATCATGCTGCTGTAAATAACGCATGGCTAAGTATGACCATTGATAAATTTGCTCGCTGCTATCGTTGTAATCAGTGGCAAAAATAGCCTGTAAGCTTGGTCTTTCGTTGGCATCGGTGTCTTTTATGACTTCGATTGCACGAGGGTTGTGCTGAGCTTTGGCGATGAGTTCTGCAAGGCCTTCGCTCCACCACACTAGGTGCTCGGCAAAGTGGCCAAAACCGCCATATTTATTATAACGGCCGTCAAGGTAGTGCACATATTCATGATTGAGATTCCACACCCGGTTAGTATCGGCCAGCCAAAACGCACGGAATGAGTAAAACGTTGCTTGGTTTTGCGGATCGCTGGGCGTCCCCTCTATGTACATACCACCGTTGTTAGTTTGAATATCAAAAAGTAGCTGGCCATAACGATTGTAGTCGCTGTAATTGTCGAATATGACCACCCGTAAGGCATGGTTGTGATCGTTGGCCACGGGCGTATAGTCGCTGGCGAATAGTTCATGAAAGTCTTGTTCTTGGGCGATTAAGCGGCGGCAGCTGTATTGCAGTTGCTCACTACTAAGGGAAGTGGCGCGGATAAACAAGCGTTCACTACACCGGTGGTTAATCGGTAGTACATCATCAATATTGGGGCTCGCACAGCGCGCTTGGAAGCCCTCTTTACAGTAGCTCAAACCACGAAAACTATTGACCAAATATACAGTTGAAAATAATCGCTGTTGCTCGTTTTCATCGTCAGTACTTTGTTGCACTGCTCGCCAAATCGCGGCATCAAGCGCGTGTTGTTGTGGCAGAGGTAACAATTGATGCCAATAGCCCAATACCCAAAGTGCATGCTGTTGTTGCCATTGCGAGCGGGAAAGGGCATCACTAAGCACCGTCAAGGTTGAGGGCGAGTGGACAAGTGTGTGTTGCAGCGGCGCTTCGGTGCGCGCGCTGAAAGCCAAAAAGGCCAGTGCCCGATAACTTTCCCAAAGCGCATAGTCAGCGTGAATGGTTGTAGTATCAGGCTGCATGGCAATAAAGTCAGTGAGCGTGCTAATCCAAGAGGATGCCTTAGGGTGCAATGCGGGGGTATCAAGCAAGCGATAGATGCTCACCGCATAATGCTCCATAAAGCGATAATACTCGGCGCTATCCGTCTCTTTGGCCTTGTTAGCTAAGCGTTGTAAAGAGTTGGCGAGCTTAGTTCGCAGGCGCTCGCTGAGTTTATCGGGTTCGCCGAGATAGCTATATGAGCGTAAGAAATAAAGCACCGCATTAATCTGCTGCCACTGTGGGTGTGTCTGGTTCGCTTGGCTGTGCAAAAAGATAACGGCTTGCTTTGCCTCGGCCAACCTTGGCGTGCTCGACCAGCCATCGATTGCGGGGGCAAGAGCGGATTCATCACGAGGGAGTGATGCACACCCAGTGATGAGTATTAGTAAAAGGATGAGCGTTATTATCTTCATACTGAATCAGTTTTTATTATTTAGCTAGACCATACACTTAGTGTATATTGTATACAATAAATAAAACTTGAAAGCATTTATATTGCGATCAATTATATTGTGCACAATATAATTGCGAGGTATTTATGTCTATTTATCAGTTTAACGCAGTCAATAACCGTGGCGAGCAAGTGTCACTTGAGCAATATCGAGGCAAAGTCTTACTGATCGCCAATACTGCAAGTAAGTGCGGCTTTACACCGCAATACCAAGGGTTGAACGCGCTTTATCAAGACTTTGAAAATAAGGGGTTGGTGGTGCTCGCTTTTCCATGTAACCAGTTTGGCGCTCAAGAGCCTGGTGATGATGCGCAGATAAGTGAGTTTTGTGAACTTAATTACGGCGTGTCGTTTCCGGTAATGACTAAGGTGGATGTTAATGGTGCCGATGCCCACCCTTTGTTTTCCTATTTAAAGCAACAAGCGCCGGGCGTGCTAGGCTCTAAGGCCATAAAGTGGAACTTCACTAAGTTCTTAGTTGACCAGCAAGGGCAGGTAGTGAAACGTTACGCACCGACGACAAAACCCGAAGCTATACGCGCCGATATTGAACAACTATTAGCACCCTAAATGACAGATAACAGCACCTTATATTTGCAAAACCAACTTTGTTTTAAGCTCTACACTGCCTCTCGGCTAGTTGTGCGGGGCTATCAACCTATGTTGAATGAGCTGGGCCTGACCTATCCTCAATATCTAGTGCTTTTGGTGCTTTGGCAGCGCCATGAACAGCAACAATTGCCCATGAGCCTTAAATCACTTGGCGCAGAGCTGCACCTTGACTCAGGCACATTGACGCCGCTGTTAAAACGGATGCAAAAGCAGGAGCTGCTATCTCGAGTGCGCAGTGATGATGATGAACGGCAATTGCAAATAGCGCTTACTGAGGCGGGCTTGGCGCTGCAAAGCAACGCTAAGCAGTGGCGAGACACCCTAAGTCAATCTCTGCAGTGTCAGCGAGAAGAACTTAATGCCATGGCACTGCAACTTGATGCGCTGATAGCCGAACTCAGCTAGATGATGTTGTTGCCTTGTTCGGGCTCTCGGGATTTTTGCGCCTGTTCACGGATATCTTCGGCGTCGCTACTGATGTCATCCACCGCTTGATTATGGCGGCTGGCGCCAGTACGCGGCTTTGCCTTTTGTGGCTGTGCATGCGTAGTCTCGGCTGAGCCGTCAGGTTGGTTAACAATAATGCGCTCTCGAGCATCGTCAGGCATGCTGATCTCCTGTTCGGTAAAGGTATCGACCACCTCGCGCATCAGGTGCGAGGCCACTTTAAGCACACTGAAGCGTTCGCTATCAACCCAGAAATAAACCTGCAGGTTAGCGGTGGATGCACCGAGATTATCAATTAACACTTGTGGTGGTGGGTCGCTCAATACCATGGTTTTACTGCTAATACACTGTAAAGCAAGCTGTTGAGCCTGCCTTAAGTTATTGTCGTAACCAACGCCGATAATAAAGTGACCCCGCATCTTGGGGTTGGCTGTGAAGTTTTTGATCACATTTTTGTACACGGTGGCGTTGGGGATCTGAATATGGTTGCCATCAAAGTCAACCAAAGTGGTCGCGCGAGCAGTCACTTTACGCACTACGCCTAAACGGCCGTCCACCTCGATTACGTCATCGATTTTAAAAGGTCGCTGTATGCTTAGCAGCATACTAGAGATGAAATTCTCGGCAATGTCCTTAAAGGCGAACCCGAGAATGAGTCCGATAAGGCCGGTACCACTCATTACTGCGACAGCAAATTCAGTCAGTGCGGCCAGACGAAGAAACACATAAACACCCAGCAGCATAATGAGAATACTGATAAAACGGCGCATGACCACCTGAACTAAACGGCTTTGGCTGAACCGATGCAAAGGTTTGATCAACAGGTAGGCCACAGGGCGAGCGAGCAGGCAGCATAGGATCATGACTGCGAGGCCAAGGCTGAGATTAGGTAACATTTGCCAAGCATTGTGTAAAAACTGCCTAAACTGTTCACTCAATGCTTGCCAAGAGGGCTCAGGCATTGGCGGTGCAATGCGCTCAGCCGCCTTTAAAATCACAGTGGTGAGGTCAATACTCATGGTGTTTTTAGCCCATAAATGAACGAATAGGGGTATATGCGAGCAAATCCAGTGCCACTATGTTGGCGCTGTTATTGCTAGTTAACAAAGTACGAAGACGGTGCGGCTGTGCCGCCGAGATAACGGAGTAATATGTTGAAAAAGCGAGGTTATCAGGCTCAAAAGCCCAGTGATGTTCCACTACGGGGGTGGTGGGATATAAGCAAACGGCTGGTCCATAATTTAGGCCAAGACAACTTATCCCTCGCCGCTGCGGGGGTAGCATTTTATGGCTTGTTGGCGATTTTTCCAGCTCTTGCGGCATTATTATCACTGTATGGCTATCTCTTCTCAGCAGCAGATATGGTTGAACAACTTGATAGAGCGCTGAGCTTACTTGCACCGGCGAGCCAAGACTTGGTCATGAGCCAAGTACAAGAGTTGAATGCGCAATCTCAAGCAAGCCTAAGCATCAGTGCCATTGTCGGTTTTGTGTTGACCATTTGGAGTAGTTCCAAAGGCGCGCAAGCGATGATCACTGCGTGCAATATTAGTTATCACGAGAGTAAAAAGCGCAATTTATTTATTGCCCTATTAACGCGCTTTGTTTTTGCTTTTGGCGCCATCATTATTGCGGTGGTGGCCCTTGCCACCATTGGTATATTGCCGGTAATACTCAATTATGTGGGCTTCGAGCGCAACATAGACTGGACTATAAAATTAATCACGTGGGCGCTGCTGGCTGCCATCTTTTTATTGTCACTGAGTATTATTTATCGCTACGCGCCGCATCGTCGAGCGGCTAAGTGGCGATGGCTTTCTTGCGGTGCGCTCATTGCCACCTGCATGTGGGTTGTCGCCTCGATTGGCTTTTCTTTTTACGTCTCACGGTTCGCCTCTTACAGTGAAACCTATGGCTCACTGGCTGGTGTGGTGATCATGTTGATGTGGCTCTATATCAGCGCCTATATTGTCATTCTGGGCGCAGCGATTAACGCCAGTATTGAGCAACAAACCTTGACAGATAGCACTATAGGCGAGCCTCGCTCAAGAGGAGAACGTGGGGCAACCGTAGCCGATGAATTAACCACTAAGCAGCGCCAGCAGGTAGATAAAGAATGAATTAGCACGGCGAGGAAATAAAAAAGGCCAGCTTTGCTGGCCTTATATGTAAGCTTTATTGAATCTGTCCGCGTATTTCTCCGTCTGGAAACGCAGGCGTATGGATATTCACGTAATGGCCACCACTGGCTAAAATGGCAAAAATTTCTGCGGTAATGGCCGTGTCCGCTGGTGCCATCCAACGGTTGGCGTTCTCCATGTCTTTCTCCAGGGCGACTAAGACCGGGCCATTCTCACCCAGATTACCGGTGTGAATGTGCGCCATAGTGGCATCACTGACACCGCTGGTAAGCACTTGCAGCTCGACGCCATAGTCGTTGGTGTTAACTAGGGCATAGCCATCACCAAAAGCGTCTGTGGTCACCATGGGTACTTGCTGATCGCCACTCAAAGGAAAGGCGACAAGTACATAGTTATCAGTAAGAATTTGTCCGCGCAGCTCACCCCCGGTATTGGCCGGTGTATGCACATTGACATAATGACCGCCTGAAGCCAGCACTGCGAAAATATCGGCATCAATTTGTGTGCCCTCTGGGGTCATCCACACCCCAGCATCATCCATGGATTGCTCGAGCGTAACAAACACCTCGCCGTTGGTACCAATACGGCCGGTATGAATGTGTGCAGCTGTGGCATCATCGACGCCTTCGGTGACAACCCGTACTTCAGTGCTGTAGTCGCTGGTATTCACCAGGGCGTAACCACTGCCTGAGGCGGAAGTGGATACCGCAGGCACTTCTTGGGCACCACTTAGCGCGAAGGTGGCCAGCGCATAATTACTGGTCAGTATTTGTCCGCGTAACTCGCCGCCGGTGTTTGCTGGCGTATGCACGTTGACATAATGACCGCCTGAGGCCAGCACAGCAAAAATGTCGGCATCAATTTGCGTGCCCTCTGGGGTCATCCACACCCCGGCATCCTCCATGGATTGCTCCAAGGCAACAAAGACCTCGCCATTGGTGCCCACACGACCGGTGTGAATATGGGCGGCGGTGGCATCATCTACGCCCTCGGTTACCACCCGTACTTCGGTGTTGTAATCTCTGGTATTCACCAAGGCGTAACCACTACCCGTGGCGGTCGTACTAACAGCCGGCACTTCTTGCGCGCCGGAGAGGGCAAAAGTGGCCAAGGCAAAATTACTGGTCAGTATTTGTCCGCGTAATTCGCCGCCGGCATTGGCTGGGGTATGCACATTGACGTAGTGACCGCCAGAGGCCAGCACAGCAAAAATATCAGCATCGATTTGTGTGCCTTCAGGGGCCATCCACGTACCGGCATCGTCAAGAGATTGCTCAAGGGCGACCAACACTTCACCATTGGTGCCTACACGGCCGGTATGGATATGCGCCGCACTGGCATCATCAACGCCGGTGGTGTTGACCTTCAGCTCAACGCTATAGTCGTCGGTGTTGACTAGGGCATAACCGTCACCAGATGCCATAGTGTCAACCGCTGGAACTTCTTGAGCACCGGTTAGTGGGAAAGTCGCGGCAACAAAGTTATCTGTCAGAATTTGCCCGCGAATTTCACCATCGGGAAAGTCAGGGGTATGAACATTAACATAATGGCCGCCAGAGAGCAGAACAGCGAGTGTATCGGCGTCGATTTGCGTGCCCTCAGGTGCAACCCAATCGGTCATGACCTCATCATCTTGTTCGAGTACCACTAACACCTCACCATTGCTACCTATGCGTCCGGTATGAATATGTGCGGCGGTGGCATCATCCACGCCCATGGTTACTGCGCGCAGCGCTAACTCATTATTGGTGCTGTCAAAGGCAGCATAGCCATAACCAAGACCGGCGCTGTCGTTAGCGGGAACTTGCTGCTCGCCGCTTAGTTTAAAGGTGATAATGGAGGTGGTATCAGGCACAATCTGGGCGCGAAGTTCTCCGTCTGGGTAGGCGTCGGTGTGGACATTAATGTACCAGTCGCCGTCCATTAAGTCCGATACTAAGTCTTCACTTAGATCGGTGATGGCCACCTCTAACATGCCTTCACTGGCAGCGCTAAAGGTGAAGGCGACATCGCCATTTTCGCCGATATCTCCATCATGAATGTGGGCAGCACTAAAGCCTTCGACATCACTGACATCGAGAGAGGCTCGAAACTGCATCAGGTTCTCATCAAGCTCAACAGTGGCAGCAGCGCTTTGCATAGAATCGTTCATCGGTACTTCTTGCTTGGCGCTGAGCGTTAGCTCATAAGTTTGTGTGGCAGAAAATTCTGGTGCGGGAGGAGGGGGAGGCGGTGTAGTAACGTTGTCGTCATCGTCATCACTACAGGCACTCACAAATAGTAGACTACTCAGTAACAGTAGGTATCTCATAATGGCTTCCTGTAAATTGATTGCTCACAGAGGGACGTTTACTGCGTGTCCAACTAGGGCGATTACGAAAGCCATATGAGAAACGATCAAATTTGCTTACATCGATTAACTTTTTATTTTCAAAACCAGCGAAATAGACCCGGTTATGTTTTATTAGGTTGCAATGATGAGCCAATGGACGCGGTGATCACTAAGGCTACGGCCAGCCATTGTAATGGCGTCAGCAATTCGCCCAAGATCATGAATCCGGCCAAAGCGGCAATGGCCGGTTCCATACTCATCATCACGCTAAAGCCTTGGGCCGGCATATTTCTAAGAGCAATCATTTCCAGCGTATAAGGTAAGGCGCTAGACATCACACCGACCAATAGGCCAAGCGGGATCACCTGCCAACTCAGCAAGTCCATGCCTTGAAATGCTGCGCCATAGGGGACTAATACCAGGGCTGCTACACTCATGCCTAAAGCAACAGTGCGTCCACCGGAGCTTTGCCCACCGGTGCGCTTACCAAAGAGGATGTAGCCTGCCCAGAAACCACCGGCCGCTAATGCGAGAATAACACCGATGGGGTCGAGGCCCGTTTGCGCATCTATCTCCGGTAGCAGCAACACAATACCTGCGATGGCCAATGCCACCCACACTAAATCACGTTTACGTTTTGAGCTCAGCAATGCAACGCACAAAGGCCCAGTGAATTCCAGCGCCACACCGATCCCTAAGGGGATACGCTCAATGGCATAATAAAAGGTGATGTTCATACCGCCTAAGCACAGGCCATAGGTGATAATACTGCGCCACTCGGTGCCTTGGGGAAGCGCTTTCCAGGGACGAAAAACCAGACACAGTACCAAGGCTGAGAAGCCTAAGCGCAAGGCTGTAGTCCCCTCAGGGCCTACTAGGGGAAATAGCTGTTTGGCAATAGAAGCGCCCGATTGAATCGTGACCATGGCCAATAAAACACAAAAAATAGCGCTGAGTAGCACACGGTATTGGGGAGAAAACATAGCAATCATCCGTGTTTGATGAGGTGGCGCTAGTGTAGCTAAGGGAGCTGGTGGGGTAAACATGGCCAATGGTTGCTGGTCGCATTTTTATTGTCATTGGTCTTGAAAACCATCGCTCGCGTCGCAACACCCATTATAGGCCCAAGAAAAACTTGGTAATTCGCTTATCACACTTAGCATCAACTGCTAAAGAGGAGCACAGTATGAAGACACTTAATGAGGTTGCTTACACCGCGAAAGTACATACCGAAGGTGGCCGCGAAGGCCATGCTCAATCAGACGATGGTCGCTTGGACGTGACCCTGTCCATGCCTAAAGGGTTAGGCGGCGATGATGGCCAGGGGACCAATCCGGAGCAGTTATTTGCAGCAGGGTATTCAGCGTGTTTTATCGGCGCTATGCGCCACGTTGCCAACGAGGGAAATACCTCTTTACCTGAGGGCACCGCCATTGACGCGCAGGTCTCAATAGGGCCGATTGAAGGCGGTTTTGGCATCAAGGCCAAATTGGAGATCCATCTGCCAGATATGGCTACAGATGAAGCGCAACAATTGATTGAAAAAGCCCACCAAGTCTGCCCTTACTCAAATGCGACCCGAGATAATATTGAGGTACAACTGGTACTCAAAGACGCTTAAGGCGTTTTAGTTACTGAATAAGGGGTATCATTACCCCTTTTTAAATCAGATGGTTATCAGCTTTTCGCTGATAATTTGAATAATTTTGCATCCAATTGCGAGGTTAAGCCGTTACGCCCCTGATGTAACTAAAGATAGCGACGTCAGGGCTAGGACGTGAAGCAGTATAGCGAAGACACGTTATAACACGGTTTAACAACTTGCGAGGAATGGATATGCGTAATCAACATACTTCTGCTGCATCGCAGCAGCTCACACCTTCTACCCACTCCAATGCGATAAAGCTGAGTATCATCGCCTTGGCCTGCGCCGGACTCATTGCTGGCTGTAGCGGTGATGATGGCAGTGATGGTGCGCCAGGAGCCGATGGCGCGCCAGGTAGCGATGGCAACGACGGAGAAGACGGCCGTCCGGCTTTGTCAGCAGGCACCTACTTACGTGCAAATAATGGCAGCGATAATGCCGGCACCGTTGATGTTACCAATGAATACGGTGAACTGTTATACACGCTAGAAACCACCAACAATGAAGGGCTGGTATACGGCCATCAAGATCAGCTTATTCAAGCCGGGGATGCCGATACTGGCAGTATTAAAACACTGTGCGCAACATCGCTACGGGCGCAAAACAATGGCTTCTCTAGCACTTGGGATCGCGTAATATCTGGCCCCAATAGCACCTTGGTAAACCCCAAGGGGATGACGCTCGCCAGCGCACACGGGATTTTATTGGTTGCTGACTTTGGCGCTATGCAAATCAGCGCCTTTGGTGCGATGGCCAGTGGTGATAACGCACCAATTGCCGTAACCGCCACCGATGCCGCTCCTTGGGATCTCGCCTATGACGATATTAATGACCGCCTCTACGCTGCACTCACCAATGGCACTGTCGCGGTGTACGACAATTACATTGCTTCAGGCATGACAGCCACCCCAGCTCGTACGATTGTTCCAAGCGACAGTAACGGCGACGCCATTGGCGTAAATTTACATGGCATCGCCTTCGATGGCAGCCAAAACCGTTTAGTGTTATCTGATGTTGGCAGTGCGCAGAGTCCCGATGATGGCGCGCTGTTTGTCATTGAAGGTGCGGCAATGGCTGATGGCAATACCCCTGTAAGCCGTATGATAGCGGGCCCAAGCACCCGCCTAGGTAATCCGGTTGATATTCTTTTAGAGGGCGCTACCTTGCGAGTGGCCGAGAAGTCGAACGATGCGATTTTGGTGTACACCAATATTTTCAATGGTGCCAGCGGTGATATCGCTCCTGATTTTGTGACCATGACCAGCAAACCCGAGTCTCTTGCTCGCAAACAACACATCACGCATCTTGATGCTTCAGATATTGATAGACCAGCCACAGTTCGTGGCGTTGCGGTGTCATCTAATCCGGGAACTGCTGGGCCGACAACCGGAATGATAGCGCAACTAAATGCGCCGCTGTCGGCTATGAGCATGGGCTTTGATACGCAAGCGACCATTGAAAGCGTGACCTTTGATATTGAGGGTAACGGTTACGCCACTTTCGATAGCAGTGATGGCAGCTCTGGCGGTGTTATCATCGCAAACCGTATTGCCAACACCCGTGATAACGGCATGTTCACCTTGAGTCAGGATCGTATGGTAAGTGGCACCAACACCACGTTAACCTCACCGAAAGGGATCGATATTGCATCAAAGCAAGAGCTCATGTTTGTTGCCGAATTCTCGACTAGTAATCGCGGTATCAAAGTTTTTTCGCGCTGTGCGTCGGGCAATGTGGCGCCGCTGATGACCTTGCTGCCAGCCAACGATGCACGCCCTTGGGATGTTGATTATGATGCCCAAAGCGATCGCGCTTTTGTGGCCTTAACCAATGGCACCATTGCCGTGTTCGATGAAGTTAGCGCTAAGATGTATGGTGGAATGAGCACCTTGGCCGGCGAAGACCGACTTATTGTCCCGGCAATGTCAGGTATGGCTTTGGCGGCGCCCACCAATATTCATGGCATTGACTACGACCCGCTGAGCGATGCCTTAATCGTGACAGATGTGGGCAGCGCCGCCGATGCTACCGACGGTAAAATTTATGTGCTCAATAGCGCGGCCATGGCCGCTGGGCTAACCAACATTGATATTGCTATTAGCGGGCCTAATTCGATGTTAGGAAACCCAGTAGACATTATGTTCAGTGGGCGCGATTTATACCTCGCAGAAAAGTCCAATGGCTTGGTGATGCGCTGGGATAATATCCTCAACCGTGTCAGTGGGGATGTCAGTGCAGATGCCAGCTATGCTTTCGTGGCGCCAGAGTCCATTGCTTTAGTGCTACAAAAATAGCCTTTTCAGCGTCATCGCTGTGTCTCCTGTTGGCCGCATTAGCGGCCTTTTTATTGCTCGAATGCGCGCTAAATCCGTCCATCGCTCGTCGTTGTGCAGCTACCATCATGGTCGTCACACTGGTAGACTGAGGGCGAATATCACCATCAATAAGTGAATAATAAGTGTCAAATAAGCTGGTCATTAAGCTTCTTGTTTATAGCGTAGTGCTGGTGGTCGCTATGGTGTTAACCGTGCAGGTGACCGTGCAGCAGCAGGCGCAACGTGCGCACCAGCAAGCAAGGGTGCAAGGGGCGCACCTCAGTGACTATATCGATAGGCAATTTAGCCGCTATCAACGTATTGTCGATTCCTTGAGCCGCAGTAAAGCAGTGCACCAAGCCTTGGATATAAAGCGCGCGGCCAGTCAAGATACCGACCGCTATCTGCACGATATGCAACTGGCCAGTGGCGCCTCTGATGTATATTTACTCAACACATCAGGCACTGTGGTTGCGACCAGTAATTGGCATTTACCCTACAGCTACAAAGGCAATAACTTTGCTTTTCGCGGCTACTTTCGAGATGCTATGCGCCACCATAGTGCCATTGATTTTGCCCTAGGGCAGCGCTCTCGCAAGCGCGGATTTTACTTTTCTCAGGCTGTCATAGTCGCAGGTGAGGTGGCCGGCGTCATCGTTGTTAAAGTGAATGCCAGCCAGTTTGAGGCCGATAAAGCGGCACTCGATAGCGTGCAAGATACGCTATTTGCATTGGTTGATGAGAATCACGTGGTGTTGATGTCGAACGCTGAACCGTGGCGATTAACCTCGTTGTCGCCAATGACGACGCCGCAGCGCCAGCAGCTAAAGCAGTCGCAGCAATTCCTTGAACGCACCATCGCACCGGCGCCTTGGCAGTGGCAAGGTCAAGCGCAGGTTTACATTGCAAAGCGCAAGCGTACCTTTGTGATTGATGACACCGCTTTGGCGCGTGCACCTTATCAACTATTGACCCTCGTGCCTCGCAATTACCTTAATGAAACTTTGGTGGCGCGCCTTGGTGTCACCCTCATGTGTTTATTGGTCTTGATTGCCTTGGTTGAGTATTTATTGGTGAAAGTAGCGGGGTATCGGCAACTGCTTTACAGCGAGCGCTCCCTTGCCGAGCAGTTGAAGCAGCGAAGTCAGGAGTTGGAGCAAGCCCAAGATGCCTTAGTACGCACCGCTAAACTCGCCACTATCGGTCAACTCAGTGCCAGCGTTAACCATGAAATTAATCAGCCGCTCAGTGCCATGAGTGCGTATATTGCCGCCAGTAAACGGCTTATTGCTCGTGGTCAATATGATAAAGCGCTCAGCAACTTACAGCTAATCGAGCAATTAGTTAATCGCGTTCATGCCATTGCGGCGCAACTAAAATCTTTTAGTCAAAAGCGTGAGCATAAAATGCAAGCAACGTCTTTGGCGCAAACCATAGATAACGCTTTGTTGGTTGCAGGGCCGCAACTCAAAGAATACGGTGTTGAGGTATGCTACCACCCGCCCAATGTGACGGTGTGGGTTGACCCTTATCAATTTGAGCAGGTGCTGGTGAACCTTTTTGCTAATGCCTGCCAAGCCATGGAAAAACAGGCGGTGAAGCGGTTGCGTATTGAAGCTGATAGTGACGACGAGAATGTGTATTTATCCATTATCGACACCGGCTCGGGGATAGAGCATCATGCGCTAAGCAGCATTTTTGAGCCATTTTACACCACCAAATCCGAGCATGGCCTAGGGTTGGGGTTATCCATTTCTAAGCAAATTATCGAGTCTTTTCAAGGCACGCTTAGCGCTCATAATCACCCCGATGGCGGCGCTGAATTTTTAATTAGTTTGCATCAACAAGAGCCACAAATATGAGCAATGCACAGACTATTTACGTTATTGACGATGAACCCAGTATCCGTGACTCCTTAAAGCAATTGTTAGAGCTTGAGGGCTATCAGGTCGTGTGTTTTGACGATGCCAATAAAGCCTTGCATAAGCTTAACCGTAGCTTTGCCGGTGTGGTGCTTAGCGATATTAATATGCCTAAACTGGATGGTTTGGCGTTTTTGCAGCAGGTTCAGCAGTTTGACTCTGAGTTGCCGGTGGTGTTTTTAACTGGCTATGCCGATGTGAGTACCGCAGTAAAGGCGATGCAGCAAGGGGCCTATGATTTATTTGAAAAACCGGTCAATGAACAGCTATTAGATTGTTTGGCACGGGCCTTGGATAAACGCAAACTAGTGCTAGAGAATCGCCAATTAAAACGGCAAATAGAGCATCATTGTGCTCCTGGGGTGCGTATTCTGGGGGAAACCCCACAAATACAGCAGATGATGCAGTTACTTGATGCGATTAGAGACACCCCCGCAGATGTATTAATCGAAGGTGAAACCGGCACCGGGAAGGAGCTCGTCGCGCGTTATTTACACGAACATGGCGATCGCAGCCAAGGCCACTTTGTGGCAATCAACTGTGGCGCAATTCCAGAAGAGCTGATTGAAAGTGAGCTCTTCGGTGCTGCCAGTGGTGCGTATACTGGGGCTAATCAGGCACGCGAAGGCAAGTTCGCTTACGCCAATGGCGGAACGGTTTTTCTCGATGAAATCGAAGCGATGTCAGCAAGCTTACAAGTTAAATTACTGCGTGTGCTCGAAGAGCGCCAAGTCACCCCCGTCGGCTCGAACCAGAGCATTGACCTTGATATGCGAGTGATTGCGGCAACCAAGGTCGATTTGCAAACCCTAGTGGATACTGGACAGTTTCGCGCCGACTTGTTCTTTCGCCTCAATCTTTTAAAAGTACCGATCCCGGCACTACGGCAAAGAAAAGCCGATATACCCCTTTTGTATCAGCACTTCTTATCTATCGCCGCCACGCGTTTTCATAAACCCAGTATGGCGTTAACAGAGCCCCTGCGTGCGCAACTGATGCAATACGATTGGCCGGGCAATGTACGTGAGTTGCGCAACCATGCTGAGCGTACGGTATTGCTTGGCGAGCAATTAGCCACTCACTCAATACAAGCGCTTGAATCGCAGCAAGAAGTACTGAGTTTGGCGCAAAAAGTCGCTTACTATGAGCAGTCACTCATTGAAGATGCATTAGCCCAAAGCCAAGGCAGTATCAAACAGACCATGGCACTGTTGCAAATCCCACGCAAAACGCTGTATGACAAAATGGCCAAGTACCAGCTCACCCGAGCAAGTTATACCGAGCCTAATTAATGGGTGGAATTGGTGATAAATAAGTAAAAGAATGTGCGGGAATCCACACATGTCACGCCTTATACATGCTTTAAATTATGACAACTCATTGTTTATATTAGGTTATTAAAATTGGTCAGGTTCTTGAGTGTAGTGTTGCAGACAACAATAGGACAACACTATGATAAGACCAATAACATTATATTCATGCGTGATACTTGGGGTGGCTGCACATGGCGCTGCGGCCGGCGACTACAGCATTTATGGTAAAGCACAGGTGCAACTTGAGCACACCGATAAAGGGGTGATGCGTTACACCGATAAGGGCACCCATATTGATGCGCCATTCTCGCGCATTGGCGTAAAAGGCAAGCACGATATCAGTGCGCAAGCCCAAGTGGTATATAAATACGAAGTGCAGGTGAAAGGCTTTGAAAGCGACGACACCAGCGAGCCATTCAGTGCACGCAACACCTACTTAGGAGTGCAATCAGCTTATGGCACGGTGCTATTTGGCCGTAATGACAGCCGCTTTAAGTACAGTGAGGGCAAAATTGACCAATTCAATGAGACCCAAAGTGACATAGCGCAAACAATAGGCGGTCAAGACCGTATTGCCGATAGCATTACCTATACCTCGCCAAAGTGGGGGCAATGGCAATGGGCGCTGACTTTTGCGCCGAAAGATGACGCTAAAACCGAAAAGAACGGCGTCGCCGCCTTATTGAGTTATGGCGATCGCGCCCTAAAGCAGACCCCTTACTATTTAGCCCTAAGCTACACCGATGCCCTAGCTGATATTCAAGCGTTGCGCGTCAATGCGGTGTATCAATGGCAACGACTGCAAGGTGGGGTGCTGGTGCAGCGCAGTGAAAATTTAGCCGGTGATAAAGACGGCAACAGTGTGCTTGTGAGTTTGCGCTATTATGCAAGTGACGCATGGCAACCCAAATTGCAATATGCGCGTGATACCAGCCAGCTTCGTCACGACAGCGATAGCGAGCAGCTTTCAGCGGGTGTTGACTACGTAGTTGATAAGCAAACATCTTTTTACTTTTTAGCGACTAAACTTGAGCTCAACCAAGTCTCCGATACCAGTACTGCAATTGGACTAAAATATAAATTCTAAGAGGTCTTAGCATGTCAGATTCGAAATTTACTCAACTTCGGGGTCAACTGTTGTTGGCCTTCGGGCCATGCGTCATGTTGTTGACCTGTTTGCTCGAGCCACCAGCGGGGATGTCTATGGCCGCGTGGCGCACTACCGGCTTAACAATTTGGTTGGCATCTTGGTGGGTCAGCGAAGTGGTGCCTATTCCGGCCACCTCGTTACTGCCTTTGGTGATTGTGCCTTTGGCTGGGATTGCACCGATTAAGGCGGTTGCAGCTCCTTACGCCCATCCTCTTATTTACCTCTTTTTAGGCGGCTTTTTACTGTCAATTGCCATGGAGCGTTGGGGGCTGCATAAACGCATTGCTCTGACTACCTTATTGCTGGCGGGCAGCAAACCAAGCTTGCAAATCATGGCGATGATGGCGGTGACCGCATTTTTATCAATGTGGATGTCAAACACCGCAACAGCCGTGATGATGCTACCGATTGCTTTATCGGTGGTCCATTTATTAAAGGATAATGGCAGCCAATGTGATAATTTTGCCAAGGCGCTGCTATTGAGTATTGCCTATGGCGCTAGCATTGGGGGTATTGGAACCTTGATAGGCACGCCACCGAATGCCTTGATGGCTGCGTATCTAGCCGACAGTTACAATATCGAAATCGGCTTTGCTACCTGGATGATGATAGGCGTCCCTTTGTCTCTAGTGATGCTGACGTTAACCTGGCTGTGGTTAACGAAAGTGATGTATAAAGTGGATAAAACTGCCAGCCAAGTAGAGACCAAAGGCATGTTTCGCAATCAACTAGCGCAGTTAGGAGCGATGTCTCGGGCCGAGAAAAGTGTCCTCGCGGTCTTTGCCTTAGCGGCGGTGAGTTGGGTGTTGCGCCCTGTGCTCGGTGATGTCACCGGACTGGCGATATCAGATACAGGTATTGCTATTGCTGCGGCGTTGCTACTGTTTATGTTACCGGCAGAAAAGCACTCTCAAGAACGGGTTCTAGACTGGCAAAACGCAGCAAACGTGCCTTGGGGGATTTTGTTGCTATTTGGTGGCGGCTTGACCTTAGCGGCGCAGATAAAAAGCTCAGGCTTGGCTGATTACATCGCTAATCTGCTGAGTGGGGCCAGTGCTATGCCGTTGGTGATAAGCGTTCTCGTGGTGGCCGCGTTAATTACTTTCCTAACCGAGATCACCAGCAATACGGCGACTGCCGCCGGGTTTTTGCCTTTACTTGGGCCGGTGGCAGAGTCGATTACTGGTACACCCTTAGTCTGGGTGGTGCCCGCTGCCATTGCCGCCAGTTGCGCCTTTATGATGCCGGTGGCCACGCCACCGAACGCGATTGTATTTGGCTCGGGAGAGATAAAAATTACCGATATGATCCGTGCAGGCTTTGCTTTGAATATTATTGCTATTGTGCTGATCACGCTGGTAACTCTGGTGATAGCGCCGATGGTGCTTAACTTTTAATGGTTTTCTCAGGCAGCGCGGCCATAAATAACGCGCTGCCTGTGATTACGTAGCCAGTTATTTAGCGACCAATAGGGTTAAGCGCTTGTGCAGCTTGGCACTATCGAGTTTGCCATAATAGGCGATAAGGTCGGCTTTGTTATCGCCATTGATATCGGCATGGCTAATCTGTGCTGCGGATTGTGGCAAGGCTATATCTTGACTGCTTTTGCGGGAGAAGCCGCCGTCTTTGTTACCTAAGCGATAAATAAGCTCATCACTGTCCTCAGAAAGTAGTAAATCGAGAATGCCATCGCCACTAATATCGGCGAGTTTCACCAAGGGTTCGCTGGCGCGGCCTTTGCTGATACTAAAGCCCATTTCGGTTTCATAGTCCATGCTCGGCTGTTCCGGGTAGTGTCCTTGCGCATTTTGGCGATAGAGCAGCACGTCTTGGTCAATGCTACTTGCTAGCAGCGCAGAGACTACTTGCGAGACCCCTAACTCAAAACTGGATACCATCACTTCTTTGCGACCATCACCATCAATGTCTTGCAGTTCAAGGCCAGTGAGCGTTCCTTCTGCACGCACTGTGGTATCGGCCTGCACACCATAACGAAGCTCGCCATCAGCGGTGTTTTTGCCATAAAATATCTCGTAGTCGTTTTTTCTATCTAACACGCCGGAGCTTTGGGTATAGCGCACCACCATATCCACTATTGCATCGCCGTTAACGTCTTCAAAGCGTTCCAACTTACGGTAGTTGAGATCGCTTTGGTCCAAAGAGCGGCCATCATCATCGAGTTGATCCCACCAGTCGATGGCGTGAATATCCTCGCGAATGGCCACTGTTTGATGGTCAAAATGGCGCTTGGCAGCAGTGTAAATGTGCAGCTGCCCGGGGGTGAGATGAGCAATATCCATGCGCTCATCGTTATTAATATCTAAGGTAAAGGTTTGTGCCGGAGTCACACTCAAGCCATCGCGAGTTAATACGTTTTGGCCGGTAATAGCCAATTTAGAGAGCTTGTGCGCTTTATCTTGCTGGCTAAACCACACCTGTAACTCATTAAAGTTAGGCAGCATCACATCAGCACTTTCATCGCCATTAAAATCAAATATAAATGGCATGCGGCGCATAAAGTTACTGCGTTGAATTTGGAATACGGAGCTGACTTCGAGATAGGACAATAACCTTGGCTCTGAAGGGCCTTGTGGATACTGATAACGACCAACATGGTCTTTGGCGAGGAAATACAGGGTCTGTTTGCCCTGCGGGTCGTTGCCAATGTCATAGGCAAAATACTGCTCACCAATGGCAAAGCGGTCCACCTGGGTTAGTGTCCCGTCAACCAACGCCAGAACGGCCACTTGCTGTGCTTTGGCGCTGCTGCGGCCGATAGCGATTATCTCTTTACCCGGATGAGGCGAAATATCGGCGCTAATAGGGGCCTGAGTAATGTTAAAGTCAACATCAAGATGGTGTTCACTAAAAGCGTCAGCCCATACTGGTTTGCTTAGCAAAAGCAGTGCGGCGATGGCACTTTTAATTGGCAAGTGTCTTCCTGTCACGTTAAACCTCATTATTGTTATGTATTGTCACTGGTATTTACCTTGGGGCCAGCGACTCACGCAAGTACAGGCCCAAGATGACTTCTTTACAGTGACATAACTTTTAATGCCTCGCCAACATTCAAATGTAAGTAAGTGTATAAACGCTAATTACGGGCAAGCACGGGCGGTGATAAGGTTTTGCATAATAGCCCAATACATAACACGGTAATAAAAGTGAGCGCATTGGCCATGGCTTGCAGAGAATAATCTACACTTGCGTGCAATAACATAAATATAATGGCGGCGATTGCTCCGAATGCGAGCCCCTGATAAAGCCGCGTTCTGCGCTTTTTCATTACTTGTACCGAGACCCATAAGCAACCACCAATCGCCACTGCCAAGGCAATGCTAGCAGGCCAACCAAGCTCAATTAAAAACTGCAGATAGTCATTGTGGGCGTTATCGTAATAGCCTGAGTAGGGCCCTTGTTGGACACTTGGAAATACAGTGTAGAAACTCCCCGCACCATGACCTAAAAAAGGGTGTTCGAACAGCAGTGTCCATGCGTCACGAAGCACTTCATCACGGCTTTCGAAAAGCAAAGCGGTGTTACTCAAACGTTCCTTCACTTGGGAAACCCCGAACAGTGCGCCAATAAGAATGAAATCAAGCACGAAAAAACTAAAAATTAACCATTTAAATTGCTTTGAGGGCTTGCGGTAGAAAAACAGTGCTAATAAACAGGCTAAGGCCAAGGCAATGAAAAAAGCAGCATTGCCCATGCGGGAGCGGGTCAGGATAAGCGCGATAACCATAACCATTAATGCTAAGCGAATCATTAATTTGGGGCTTAACCATACTTGGATCAGACGTTTAAAGCTGAGAGGATTTTGCCCAGTGCTTAGCTGAGCTATGATGAGCCCAACGCCTAAACTTAAAACCAAACCAAGGTAATTAGCTAAAAAGTTCTGGTAGGTGAAACTACCGAAGGCTTTATCGTTGCGCTGCCACTGTAAGACTAGGCTAGGTAAGTCAGGGCTTAACACCAAAATACAGGCATAACTTGCCTGCACCAACCCAGTTATCACCAATAACACGACCAGTGCCCGCAATCGTTGATAGCTAGTGCAGTAAGTAAGCAGCAAAACGGCGTAGAGGGTCAGTGCTACCGTGACCAGCAAAGCATGCCTGGTCGCACCGGGGCTGGCGCTCAACTTTAGTACATCCTGCATAGCCACTACAAACACACAACTTAGCATGGGGATGATAAGCCAGCGGTGCGTCTTATTTATATTCCATAGCGGTTGTTGAGTCGTCACAGCATAAGCACAATGCAAAGCGCTGACTACAGCGATAGCTAGGCACAATAATGCACTGGCCCAAAGACGAAAGCCCCCTAATACAAAGGGGGCTATAAATAAGATGATGAGTAGCAGCGCAAAGATAGCACGTGAACCATGCGCTTTAAGGCGATTATCCGAGCTTTCGGATGTCTTCAGAGACAGGCTTAACACTGAAGAATCAACGCTTATTGGTTCGACTCAGAAATTCCGCCATCCCCGCCTGAACCACCGAGACCGACGATGGGGGATGGTGCGAAGTTTGGGGCAGTTGCCGGCCCTGCTGCAGTTGCTTGTGACACTAAGGTTGCGTCCATATTGTTGGCAATAGCTAACGCGGTCACATTATCAGGGTTCATGCCCGCACTGAGCGCCGCTGCAACGATGTTCATGGCCTCATCTGAGGTCACGCCCACGTGGACTAGGGCTCGGGAAAATAGCTCATTGGCTGCGCGGGTATCAGCCCCAACAGCAGTGATAGCAGAATTAACCAAAGCCGCATTTAATGCTGGGTAGCGGCTCATAAGTGCGGTAATTTGTTCACTGAGTGGCTGCCCTTGGTCGATAGCCTCAGTAATAATCGCATCGCTTTTAGCGGTCGCTTCGACAGCGTGCGCATTGCCTATCATCATGGCGCATATCATCCCTATGCACAGCACTAAACCGGTCTTTTTCATGATCTACTCCTTTATCGCTATAATGTTCGTGTTTGAAAGTTGAAGATAGCCTGTTCGGGGCCTTCTTCTAATTGCATTGGCGGCTTTATGTAGTTTCCTTGCAGACCGTCAAACTGCAGCTGCATAGCTTTGTCAAAGCTCACCGCGTTTTCGATATGACAGGCAATTGTTTTTATTCCAATTCCTGTGCAAGTGGTGACAATGGAACGTAACAAAGCAAGTGCATCATCGTTCTGCTGTAAGTCCTTGGTATAGGCTGCATCCACCTTCACGTAATCTATATTGAGGTCACGCAGATACCTAAATGAGGTAAGGCTGGAACCAAAGTGCTCTATACACACTTTAATATTGAATGCTTTCAGTCGCGCCAACACATTCTTGGCCATGGCGATATCGGCCAATAGGGTGGCTTCACCTATTTCTAACACCGTGTTGTGGCGTAAGCACCCGTAATGATGAGCCTGACGACACACCCAAGTAATAAAATCTTCATTGTAAAACGCCTCTTTACTTAGGTTTACTGCAAGGGCTAACTCCGTATGAGTATTACGAAAGTTAATAAAAGCTTGGAATAGCTTTTTCTCTAACTCACACGCCAAGCCGAGGCGCTCAGCCATGGCGAATAGTTGTTGGTTATCAATAGACTTCCCTTGGTCGCTAATGCGCACAAAGGTCTCAAAATAATGAGCTTGCTGCTGTTGTTGTTTGCGAACGGGTTGAAATGAGTAACTAAAATTACCTTGCTCGATAATTCTCACAATGGTCTCTCGCCACTGGCTTTGCGATTGCACTAAATTGTGTGTTTGACACATTGCCGGCTTGTCAGGGCTTGCTGTTGAAATGGCGGTATCCAGTTCACTAAGTATAATGCCCACGGTACTGCAGCTGTTAACGGAGGCGATACTCAGATGTGCAAAGCCCTTCTCATAACGATGGTGTTGCTCTTTTTGAAGGCTGTGGTGCAAGCGCGATAATGTTTCAGCAACAAAGTCGCAAGGGTAGGGCATATGAATAGTGAATGTACCACCGCTAATGCGATAGATATGGTAGTCACCTAGGTGGGCGAGGTAGCGTTTGATGACTTCCAACACCGCGAGCACGTAGGCGTCACCTTGACGGTAATCATGATGTTCATTAATTAATTGCAGGCTAGGCAAGGTGACCATTGCCACGCTGTGGGTATGCTCATCTTGCAGCTGTTCAGTCACTGCGCTAAGTTGATTATCAAAGGCGCGACGATTCCCCAATCCAGTTAACTCATCACGATACGCTTGGCGGTAGTAGGCATCGCTTTGTTTGGTTAATGCATCAAAGGTACGCTGAATACTTGTCACCATGTCATTCATCGCTTTTGTGACTGAGAACAGCTCTCGAGATTTCGGACTCGCGTTGTTTTGAACAAACTGTTTCTGGCCAATGCGCTGTGCCTGCTGTTCTACTTTTCGCAGTGGCCTGAATACCGAGCGCAGCACCAAATAAGCAAGACTCAGGGCAATCACTAAAATCATTGCTGAGCTGATTGCCGCTTGTTTCACCTGCTGCCAAAGCTCGATGTATGCAGCGCCTGGATGCGTGGTGACACTTAAAAAGCCACCCACTTTCCAACCACTATTGAGCTCCTTGGTGTAGGTCGGTGCTGTGAGCTGAAATAGGCGCATAAACCATGATGGCACCCCGTGTATTTCGGGGTTGTGATTGAGGTTAACAAGCGACTTACTTTGATCATCCTTAAGCTCTATCTGAGCATAGTAACCAGAGTCAAAAATAGCTTGAACCATGGTGCGTGCCACCATCATATCGCGCTCATTTAAATAGGGTGAAATAGCCAGACCTAAACTGGTCGCGGTATCACGAGCGTGAGTCGCCATTTGTTGCTGATAAAAGGCTTGGGTTTGTTCGCTACTAAGCTTTAACTTCACTGCAAAAGTGATTATTCCCAGTAACACGATGAGGGCGTAGACTTGAGTTTGTAAACTCATCCTTGGTTTGTTCATTGACTTTTCACTCCTTGTTCGCTGATTCCTGTTCGATCTGCTTAATCAACTCCTCCCAAGCAGACACTCGACTGCCAGTGGCTTGGCCACTGAGGTTTTGCGCTTTAGCCAACCATAATCCTTGGCCATTGAAACTATAAATCGGTTTTAAATCTTCGCGTTCACTGGCTTTGACAATACGATTATCAAAATTATCAAGTACGTAAGGCTCATCATCTTGACCATCAAAATACAGCACTACCATATGTGGTTGATCAAGCGTTAAATGGCGCACATACATTAAGCGTAGCTGCTCATCGGGGATGCCTAAACTAACCAAGGTAAAAAACTTGGCGATGGCGTAATCTTCGCAATCACCGGCACCTTGGATCAGCAGTTGAGCCGGTGTGGCCCAATAGTCACTTTGATGCCACAGCGTTTCGTCACTTTGGTAGGCCACCACGTCATTAAAGAACTGGTTGACGCTCTGCAGCTGGCGCCATGCATCTGCATGTTGCTGCATAACAAGCATCTCTAGCCAGTGTTGGGCCCGCCTTGATGCGCTAATGTTCCCTTTATTTTGCACGTACTCAACGAGCTGCTGCGGCTGCAACAATTGTCCGTAGGTCAATGCAGCCGTGCAACTTAAGGCGACTGCGACAGCAAATCTTACTGCTGTTTTGATTCCGGTTACAATTTTGCAGTCCCTTATAAGTTTGCGTTCATTCCCAGAATGATATCACTTAAATGTACAGCAGGTACACGCGAAATAAAAACTTAATCTAATTCTTTGGTGCTAGTTATTGAAATCTATTTGTTAACAAGTACAATGTTTAGTACTTATCGACTAGATGTGCAGTGCCAAGGACGGAGTGGGCTCACTGAGTGTTTTGCCACTCACACCGTTTTCAAAGGAAATATATATGAAAGTGCAAAAGGCGGTATTACCGGTCGCCGGTCTCGGAACACGTATGCTCCCAGCGACCAAAGCCATCCCTAAAGAGATGCTCCCATTAGTGGACAAACCTCTTATCCAGCATGTGGTCCGTGAAGCCGTTGAGGCGGGGATCAAGGAAATTGTGCTGGTGACTCATTCCTCAAAAAATTCAGTAGAGAATCACTTTGATACCAGCTTTGAGCTCGAAGCAACGTTGGAAAAACGAGTCAAACGTAGCTTGCTCGAAGAGGTGCGCAGCATTGTGCCAGACGATGTCACTATCATTTCAGTACGCCAAGCCAAGCCGCTAGGATTAGGCCATGCGGTATTAGCAGCGCGTCCGATCGTTGGTGAAAACCCGTTCGCGGTGTTACTGCCTGATGTGATTATTGATGAGTTTGCGTGTAATTTGCGCAGCGAAAACCTTGCGCAGATGATTGCACGTTATGAGCACAGTGAGCATTCGCAAATCATGGTTGAGCCTGTAGCAGCCACTGATGTTGACAAATATGGCATCGTTGACATTGACGGTAAGACTATTCACGCGGGTGACAGCGCTGTTATTCGTGACATGGTAGAGAAACCCTCACAGCAACAAGCGCCAAGCCGTTTGGCGATAACCGGCCGTTATGTGCTCAGTGCGCAAACGTGGGATCTGCTCGAACACACGCCCCCAGGAGCCGGTGGCGAAATCCAATTAACCGATGCCCTCCATCAGCTTCGCCAACTTCAAACCGTGGAGGCATTCCATTTGAAGGGTCGCTCTCATGACTGTGGCTCTAAACTCGGATACATGATTGCCAATGTGCACTATGCCATGCGCAGCCAACAGTTTGGCAGCGAATTTCAAGCTGCACTGGAAAGCATGTTAGCTATCGAGCAAGCCAAGCACAGTGCCAGCGCATCGGCATAACACCTGTTAAGCGAATTAAAAAATTAGAGGATTTATATGGCCACTAAGGTACTGAGTGTATTTGGTACACGTCCTGAGGCAATCAAAATGGCGCCGGTAGTGAAAACCTTGGCGAATGACTCTCGCTTTGAAGCGCGCGTGTGTATCACGGCACAACACCGAGAAATGCTCGATCAAGTTATGGCTCTTTTTGCCATTAAAGCCGACTATGATCTCGACATTATGCAAAAAGGGCAGTCACTCAATGATGTGACATGTCGCATTTTGCAGGGCTTAGCTCCTGTGCTTGATGAATTTAAACCCGATATCGTCTTAGTGCATGGTGATACCGCCACCACCTTTGCGGCGAGTTTGGCGGCGTTCTATCAGCAAATTCCCGTCGGCCATGTAGAGGCCGGGCTGCGCACCGGGAATTTATATTCGCCGTGGCCTGAGGAGGCGAACCGTAAGCTTACAGGCGCTTTGGCGCAGCTGCACTTTGCGCCAACAGACACTTCAAAGAACAACTTACTGAAGGAAAATATTGACCCGAGCAACGTGCACGTAACCGGTAATACGGTGATTGATGCGTTGCTGGATGTTGTCGATAAGGTCAATACCGAGCCAAGTCTTAGCGAACAGTTGCAGCAGCAATTGGCATTGGCCGCAGATGAGAAAGTGATTTTAGTGACCGGGCATCGCCGAGAAAGTTTCGGTGGCGGCTTCGAGCGTATTTGTCAGGCATTGGCGCGTATCGCTAAGCGCTTTCCACAAAGCCGGATTGTTTATCCTATGCACATGAATCCGCAAGTGCGTGAGCCGGTTAATCGTCTGCTCCAAGGCTTGGAAAATATCTCACTTATTGAGCCATTGGATTACCTTCCCTTTGTTTATTTAATGAATCGTGCGCACCTTATTGTAACTGACTCTGGCGGCGTTCAAGAAGAGGCTCCAAGCCTCGGGAAACCTGTATTAGTTATGCGTGATACCACTGAACGCCCAGAAGCGGTGGCGGCGGGCACAGTCGAGCTGGTAGGCACTGACGAGCAAACCATTTTCACTGCCGTTGAACGTTTAATGACTGATGAGCAGGCCTACCAGCGCATGAGCCGTGCTCATAACCCCTACGGTGATGGTCAAGCCAGTCAACGTATTGCCGATGCCATCGGCGCTCACTTTCATGCCCAATAAGGATAGTTACTATGAATTTTGAAACAGTTTCAGTTATCGGCTTGGGCTATATTGGCCTGCCTACCGCCGCCGTTGTCGCCTCGCGTGGCATTAATGTCATTGGCGTTGATGTAAATCAGCAAGCAGTGGATACCATCAATGAGGGAAAAATCCACATCGTTGAGCCTGATTTAGACATTGTGGTACGCGGTGTGGTTGCCACCGGCAACCTGCGTGCGACGACCGAAGCTCAGCGAGCGGATGGGTTTATGGTCGCGGTGCCCACTCCCTTTAAAGATAATGACAGTGGACCAGTGGAGGCCGATTTAAGTTATATCCAAAGTGCGGCCAAAGCGATTGCGCCGGTGTTGGAAAAAGGCAATCTAGTGGTTCTTGAATCGACCTCCCCGGTTGGGGCCACCGAACAACTCGCTGCTTGGTTAAGCGAAGCGCGTCCAGATTTGAGCTTTCCACAGCAAGTGGGTGACAACGCAGATATTAAAATCGCCCATTGTCCAGAGCGTGTACTACCTGGCTATGTACTACAGGAGCTAGTTTCCAATGACCGCGTCATTGGTGGTATGTCGCAAGCATGCTCAAAACGCGCGGTTGAGCTGTATGAAAACTTTGTTCGCGGCGAGTGTATTATCACTAATGCACGCACCGCAGAAATGGCTAAGTTAACCGAAAACTCTTTCCGCGATGTGAATATCGCCTTTGCCAACGAATTATCGTTGATCTGTGACAAGCTAAAAATCAACGTGTGGGAACTCATTCGCTTGGCCAATCGCCACCCCCGCGTCAATATCCTTAATCCCGGTCCAGGGGTGGGGGGTCACTGCATCGCAGTCGACCCTTGGTTTATTGTTAGCAGTGCTCCCGAGCAGGCAAAGCTGATTAAACAAGCGCGCTTGGTCAATGACGGCAAGCCAAGCTATGTGGTTGAGCAAATAAAGCAAGCGGCGGATGAGTTTAAGCGCCCGGTTATTGCTTGCCTTGGTCTGTCATTTAAGGCTGATATAGACGATTTACGTGAAAGCCCCGCTTTAGACATTGTCAGTGACTTAGCGCAACAGCAAATCGGTGCCGTTTTGGCTGTTGAACCGAACATCGATGAGCTTCCTAGTCACCTTGGTGCCCAAGGGGTTGAACTGACCTCCCTGGAGCAGGCGCTAGAGCTTGCAAATATCGTCGTTGTACTGGTTGATCATAAGCAATTTAAAAATGCCGACAAAACCGAGTTTGCCCGTAAAGTGGTGATTGATACCCGAGGTGTGTTAGCGTGATGACACCTAAGCAGCTCATTAAGGCCGATTTATATCGGCAAACCGGGCGGGTTTCTAGGGTGTTACTGATCAAGCATTTATTAGTGAACCCCTCGTTCAACTATGTGTTTTGGTTTCGCTTGTGTCGTGCTCGCAGTACCCTGGTGCGCGGCTTTGCGCGGTTGATGCATAAACATTTATCAGTACGGTATCAGATTCAGTTGCCCAAGGAAGTGCAGGTCGGGCCTGGGCTGTACTTAGGTCATGGCACCGGCATTATTGTTAATGCCAGCGCTAAAATTGGCGCTAACTGTAATTTAAGCCCTTATACCGTGATTGGTTCAAACCATGGTCACGCAGCGCATATTGGTGACAATGTATACATAGGACCACACACCAGTGTGGTTGAACACGTACACATTGGCGATGGTGCTCAGGTAGGCGCGGGAGCTGTGGTGATCAAGGATGTACCTGCGCATGCCACCGTAGTCGGAAACCCGGCTAAAGTGGTGCGCGAACATGGTGAGGCAACCTATATTGCAAATCCAGTGCAGGTTAATTCATGACCCAAGTAGTGATTGTTGCACCGTTAAGCACCATTGACTGGGGCAGCGATAACGCCGGGGGCGTCGATAGTGTGTGCCAGCAGTTATTGCAAGCACTCATAACGACGCCAACGCCCGGGTGTCAGTATGAAGTGCTCGCGTTGAAAGTTGGTCAGTCTTCAGCAGAGTATTTCACGCGTTATCGCTTAAGCGAACAAGTGCATGTGACCTTTGTACCTAGCAAGGGCAAGATCGCGGGAGTGCCAGTACCTGGCGTGATTCATCAGTGCTGGCAAGTGCGCAAGTTTTGCCGGGCGCACCGTGCGGATGTGGTGCACAGTCACTATTGGTCGCTGTTGCTTGGCGTGCCCAAACACATTGCGAAAATGGTGACAGTGCATTCGTTTGGAAAGTTAGGGCGTAAGTCAGTGTCGATGCTCAATGACTTGCTCTATGAGCGTATTCTGCCGAGCTTGTCACGCCATAGGGCGAATAAAGTTACCTGTGTAGGCGAGCAGCTGCGACAGTGTATTGCCCAGCAAACAGGAATAAATGCAGAGGTCGTTGCAAACCCCATTAATCCCACTTTTTTTGCCGTAAATACAGCGTCGGTAGAGAAGTTTAACACCCCCACCTTAGTGACCTGTGCAATGATCCACCGGAAAAAAGGCATTCATGTCGCTATAGATATTGTGGCGAAGCTAAATCAAAGCCGTGAGGTGAATTTGTGCATTATCGGCCCGGTACGTGATCATGACTATAAAGCGGAGTTAGACGCTCAAATCGAGCGGCTTGGGATCTCGACTAACGTGCAATTTACCGGTGCCTTGTCAATGTCTGAAGTGGCGCAGCATTATGCCAAAGCACATGTGGGCTTGTTTTGTTCACAAGAGGAAACTTTTGGCTTGGCCCCCTTGGAAATGGTCGCTGCTGGTCTTAACGTGGTCTCGACGCGCGTGGGTGTATTGGCTGAGCAGCCACAGTTATTCATCAGTGCGGGTGGCGCCTTTATCGATAGCAATGATATCGACGCTGCGGTGCAAAGAGTTAGTCAGGTGCTCGAGGGTAGGGGCAGTGCTGAGCCTCAGCTCATCGCCGACGCTTTTTCGGCGCAACGAGTCAATGCCCAGTATCAGCAGTTGTACAAGGAGCTAGCGGGTGTTCAATAAGTTACTCAGCTACGCCCCAGTACAGATATTTTCAGCATTGAGTGTGTTTGCGCTCATAGCCATACAAACTCGGTTTCTCACGGTAAGCGAATACGGTCTTTTGGCAGTACTGCTGGTGATCATGGAAAGCACACGCTCTATGTTTGCGCAGTGGATTAATACTGCACTGCTACGCTTTTACCCCAGTGCACAAAGTCCAGAGCGTGAGCAGCTTTTGTGCCTCAGTAGCTCGTTGTTATGGTTATTTGCAGCGGTAGCAGTACTGGTTGTAGCCTTGTGCTTGTGGGTGTTTTCGCTGTTCTCATGGAGCAACATGCTTTGGGTTGCTCTGCTGTTCGTTGCCAAAGGAACATACACCTACTACCTTGAGCGCGCTCGAGTGTGTGAGCAAGTTAATCGTTATCGTTATGCAACCTTGACCCAAGCGGTGTTATCCGTGGTGCTTACCTTAGGTTGCCTATGGTTTGATGGTGCCCTGCATAGCGCCTTAATTGCTTTGGTAGCGAGTAACGCCATCGCCTTGTTATTTACTTTGCGTAGAAACCCTCAGGGACATAAGGGCACACCGGTGCTGCGCCGAGAGTTTCTGCACTATGGTTTACCTTTTATGTTTACTGGTGCTCTCGGAGTATTGGCAACACGCAGTGACCGTATCGTCATTGCTCAGCTTACCTCGTTAGAGCAAGCTGGGCTCTACGCCGGCATAGCCAACTTGTTAGTGGGCTTAATGGCACTGGTGTTTATGGTCGTGGCACTGCCGTTGTATCCAGAGCTGACTAAACTCACCGACAAACCGCAGCAATTGCGTCAGGCCCATAGCCGCTATGGTGGGTATTTGTGTGCGTTAGCGATACCGGCGCTGACCGGGCTGTGTTTACTGGCACAGCCGCTGATCACTGTGTTTTTAGGTGAGCGCTATCAGCAGCTAGATTTACGCGTATTTTATGCTATCGCCGCCGCCACTTTTATTTTGAATCTACGCGGCCACTATTTAGACCATGGCTTACAGTTTAGGTTGCGCACTCAATGGCTACCGCTGATCACTGCTGTGGGCTTTGCCTTGCAGCTCGCTTTAGCGTTTACATGGGTACCCAAGCTAGGTGCGTTAGGTGCTGCATTGGCGTTGCTTATTGCTATGTGTGTCGCAGCGTTGCTGTCGTTGATAACTGGGCGTTATTACCGTTACCACTTTACTTGGCCAGCACAGCTTTATAAAACGCTACTGGCGACAACGGTGATGGGCGCAGTGCTTTATACATTGTTGAAAAACCTTGTATCACTTGCGCCTTGGCAGCAGCTTGTTATTGGTGTACTGGTAGGGATCACGACCTATGCGCTGATGTACTGGTTACTCAATACTTTCGCTATACGTAGCCAACGCCTCAACTGGAGGCGGCGCAGTGTCTGAGATTAAATTAGTAAAATACCTACAATTAGCCTTATTCAGTGCAGTGGTACTCGGTGGCTACCTGCTTGAAAATCTCGGTATCGCCTACGTATCAGAAGGCGGCTCGCCGGTGGTTAAAATACACCTTTATGCATACATTTTACTGGCGTTATTTGGGTTATTGGTGTTGAGCAGAGGCATGGCAGCAAGTGTTGCTGAATTAGGTCAATTAGCGTCTATTTGGTGGTGGTCATTTATCGCTCTAAGCGCTGTTATCGTCTATGGCTTAGCCACACAAGGCACGTCAGGCATGGCCTATATGGTTAATACCTTTTTAGCGCCATTGTTGTTGTTAGTGCTACTCGCGCAACTATCACACTCGCAGTTGCAGCGTATTTTGGTGCTACTTGCTTACTTGTTGCTGTTTAATTCCTTACTTGCCGTGGGGGAGTATGTATTAAATACTCGTATTGTAAGCGTTGAGTTTGACTCCTTTGCTTTTTTTCGCTCAACCGCATTGATGACACACCCCCTGAACAATGCCCTGATCACCGTGGCTTTAGCCTTGTTGCTCTGCTCCTACACTCGACTCCCGGCTTTTGCTTATATCGGCCTAGTGATTTTGGCGCTGTTTGCTTTTGGTGGGCGGGCAGCGTTAGCACTCTTTTGCCTTGGCGCCTTAGTGTGTGCCGTGCCCGCATTGTGGCGATTTTTAACCCGTGGTGTGGCCGTTGACAGGCGGTACCTAGCGGTACTTATGATGCTCGGCTATTTCGCCTTTATTGCTTTTATTGTGGTGCTTATCGAGTCGGGGATCACGGAACGTATCGCTTCGAAAATGTATATCGATCACAGTGCTACAGCGCGTTTAGATGTGTTTTATCTGCTTGAGCAGTTGAGCCCAAAAGAATGGGTGTTCGGCGCTTCAGCGAGTTTGATGGCTGCTATCGAGTTTTATATTGATATCTCGGTTATTGAAAACTACCTCGTAGGATGGATTTTTAATTTTGGCTTGATTGGTGCTGTGCCGCTTTTTATCGCCGCTTTCTTGCCCCTAGGTTATTTCTTTTATCACGGGAACTTAGTCAGCCGTACCGCGATTGGTGTGTTTATGATTGTGGGGGTAACCAATAACTCATTAACAACAAAAACACCGGTATTGTTACTACTTTACTGTGCCTTGTTCTGTGCTTTAAAACTTCAACAAAAAGCCCAAAAATCGATTCGGGCCCAAGGAACTAGCCATGCTTGCGCGACTTAAGTCATCGTCTATTTATGCCCATTTACGGCAAATAAAGTACCGTCGCCAACGTCAGGCTTTAAACGCGCAACCTAAAACCACGCTGGCGCAGATGCGAGCGGTGTTGCTCGATGATTTGCAGATAGCGCAAGGGGATGCATTGTTAGTGCACTGTGGTTTTGGGTTTTTGCATGCTGATTTTACTCCCCAGCAATTGCTCGAGCTACTAAAGCAAATTGTCGGCCCTACAGGTATCTTGGCCATGCCATTTTACCCGCCAGGGTTGTCGCAAGATTGGCTAAAGGCCGGGCGTATTTTTGATAGCGCACATGTGCGTTGTGGCACCGGGGTATTGGCGCAAACTCTAGCTGATGATGAGCACAGTCACATCAGTATCCACCCTATCAAAGCCGTTGCCGCTTGGGGCCAACATAGCCGATTAATTACCGCTCATCACCAGCGTAGCCAGACGCCTTATGATGCGCACAGCCCCTATTACTTGCTGGCACAATTGGATCACTCCAAGTCCATCGGTTTGGGCGTACGTAATTGTTCGATGGTGCACTGCGCTGAAGACCTGTACGAGCAAGATCTGGGATATCTCTATGGCGACAAGTCCTTTGCAGCAACGGTGATTCATGAAGGCAAACAACATCGCGTAACCACTTTTGTGCATGACATTCGCGAGCCGCTGATGGAGTCGAGCACATTTTTTGATTTGCATTGTCCCCAATTGGTTACCTTAAGTCAGCGTTTAGTTTCGCCTTGTTATGCTATCGACAACTCTAAACTGTTGCCTAAATGCCAGCAGCTATTCGCGCAAAACATCTCAAGGAAGAAGAGCTAATGAAGTACATTTTGACGTTTGATTATGAGTTGTTTGGCAGTGGCAAGGGCGATGTGCTTAAGCACTTGGTCGCGCCCACAGACAAAATGCTCAAAACCATGCAACGGCTGGGAATACGCGCTACTTTTTTCATCGAATATCTTGAGCTCGAAGCGATTTTTAAAGAAGCCGACAGCGGCAATCCTCTTTTTATCGACGATGCCAAGCATATTAAAGCCCAGCTCCAGCGTATGGTGTCTCTAGGTCACGACTTACAATTACACCTGCACCCTCAATGGTATCAAGCACAGTGCCGTCAAGGACAATGGCAGCTCAACTTTGACTGGTGGCGATTTTCTGCCTTGCCTTATCGCACCAGTGCTGATGGCACCCCAGGTCAGTTTGATTTATTGCTCGCCGGTAAAGCCTTTCTGGAAGCATTAATTCAGCCCCTCAACAGCGAATATCGTTGTCATGCATTTCGTGCAGGTGGCTACAATATCGGCTTTAATCCGCAGAGTGTGAAAGCACTAAGCGCTGCAGGCTTTGATACTGAATCATCTTTGTGCCCGGGTTTTTACGCCAATAAGGCCTTGTGTCAATACGACTACACCGACTGTGACTCATTCTTGCCCCAGCCCATGCCCGGCAGTGATGAGCCTACACAAGTCATCGAGTACCCGCTGCTTACGCTACGCAGCTCATTGGCAGAAAAAATCTCTTTGGCGCGTCTATACACGCGGTTATTTAATAAAAAATTAAAGCGTATTGGTTATCAACGTAGCGTTAAGCCGGCTGCCCCTTTGCAGCCAAATAAATTGACAAACAGTAACTTCGATGTGTGTCTAAGTAGCCGAGCACAAGTACAGCGATTTTTAGCTTTGGCGCAGCAAAAGTGCTTGTCTACCACCGTACTTATTGGACATGCCAAAGACTATTCATGGTTTTCTCCATTTGCATACACGCTTAAACGAGCACAGCGTCAGGGTCAATTTATCACTCTCTCAGATGCGCGGGAGACGGTGTAAATGTATACCTCTCGTATGTACAAGCGCAGTCCGATTTGGCTGCAAAATGTATTGGCCTCGGTCTATGGTGGTTTACGTCAGAAGCTGCGGGATAACCGACACACTCGCTCGCTAACAGCGCAGCTTGAACAGTTGCAATACGATGTGCACAAATGCGACGCCTATCGCCAAGCGCGGCTTAAAAAGATGCTTACACACGCGGCTCGCCGAGTCCCTTTTTATCGCGATAAAGGCACTGATTTAGGGCAATACAGTGTGATTGATAAAGCCACTGTTAAAGCTCAGCATCGTGATTTTCTAGACTCCGAACATCAAGGGGTCAAGATCAAAGGGGCAACCAGTGGCACCACAGGCAGTCCTTTAGTGATTTACCAATCGAAAGAATCGGTCATGCGTGAGCGAGCTTTTACTAATCGCCACCGACAGTGGGCGGGGTACCAAAAAGGAGATAAGCGAGCGTGGCTTCGCGGAGATATGATCGTCCCAGGTGAGCAACGAAAGGCGCCGTTTTGGCGTTATTCGTGGTTCGAAGATATGATCATGCTGTCTTCCTTCCATTTAACCACAGCTAATATGGCGAGTTACATTGACGCCATGGTGGAGTTTGGTGTCGATGTTATCCAAGCCTACCCGTCGTCGATTGTCAGCTTGGCAAAATATTTACAAAGTTGTGATACCTATTACCCGGCGCCATTAAAGTCAGTCATCACCTCATCAGAATCTTTAAGCGCCGAAGACAGAGCCCTGATTGAGTCACGCTTTAAGTGCAAAGTATTTGATTGGTATGGTCTATTTGAGCGTGTTGCAGCGATCGCCAATTGTGAGCATGGTAACTATCACCTTCTCAACGATTACGCTGAAGTTGAGTTGCACCATATCGATGGTAATCGTTATGAACTGATCGGAAGCAACCTTAACAACTCTTTATTTCCACTCATTCGCTATCGCACGGGCGATTTTGTCCAGCTGAGCGATGAACAAAGCTGTCCCTGTGGTCGTCATTATCCTGTTATCAGCGCCATTGAGGGTCGCCAAGGGGATTACTTGGTGGCTGAACAAGGCCAGAAGGTCTACGTGCTTAACCATATTCCTAAAGGGGTTGACGGCTTACTAGGGTGTCAGTTTGTGCAACATCGCCCAGGCGCGGTCGAGGTTAGAGTGCAAATAGATGATAGGCGCTTTGATGAGCACCAGCGCCAGCAATTAATAAGCAATACCAAGGAGCGCTTGGGTCAAAGCATGCAGGTGAAAGTAACACCGGTATCGCAACTAGAAAAAACCGCATCGGGCAAAGTACGCCAAGCGCTTTGTAGCATTGAGGAATGAGGATGAAACAGTACAAAAACATTACGTTAGCCACCGCGCGAGGCGGCCAAGGCGGTATAGCTACGGTCTTGCATACGTTGGAATCTTCGGGGTTTTTCTCCCGTTGGCATGTAAAGCATATCGCCACCCATCAGCGTGACACGTCAAAGTTGGGCCTAAAACGGCTGTTTACTTTTCTCTTCGCCTATATCCAAACAGCGTGGACTTTATTGAGCTCCCGTGTGGCGGTGGCGCATATTCATATGGCATCGCGGGGCAGTTATCAACGCAAATCGCTGCTTATTAGATTGCTAAAACGCTTTCGAGTGAAGGTTGTGTTGCATTTGCATGGCGCCGAATTTCGTGAATTCTTCGAAAACGAATGTGACACCCAAAAACAAGCCCATATTCGTCATACCTACGAGCTCGCTGATAAGGTGATTGTGCTCTCCACACAGTGGCAAAGCTGGGTTGAGAGCTTAGTTAATGACCCCAGTAAAGTACAAGTGATATACAACGCCGTGGACTCTTTGCAATTAGGGACTGAGCGCACTGAGCCTGGATTGATTCTATTTTTGGGCCGTCTAGGCCAGCGCAAAGGGGTTGGAGATTTAATTGCGGCATTTGCTGAGGTAAAAAAACAGTGTCCTAACGCACGCTTAGCACTCGGTGGCGATGGTGATATGGCCACCTTTAAAGCTCAGGTTGCTGAATTAGGGTTAGAGCAGGATGTTAGCTTTTTAGGGTGGATCAGTGGTGAACAAAAGCTCGACTATCTTGCGCGAGCGGATATTTATTGCCTGCCTAGCTACAACGAAGGCTTCCCTATGGGGGTGCTCGAGGCTATGTCTGCGCAAAAAGCCGTGGTCGCCTCCAATGCCGGAGGCATACCTGACGCCTTGCAACATCAACATAGCGGATTGATGTGTCCTGCCGGTGACGTTAAAGCGTTGGCCCAGTTGCTCATCAATGCCATTGGCGATCGTGGCCTTAACGCGCGATTAGCCGCTAATGCGAAACAACGCTTTGAAGACAACTTTTCCAAGCAAGCGGTGATCCCGCAGTTAGACGCCCTGTACAGGGAGCTACACGATGAACACTGAAACTGCTAACACACTGGCTCAGCAAACTTTAAATTTAGCGCAAGCGGATGATTATGCCGGCTATGACCCTTTTGATGGCCTGAACAGCCGACTGTTTTCTGTTGCTCCTATGTTGCGCAAGGGCGTATTTGGACTGGCATGGACGCAGCTGTTCAAACGCTCGCCCATCAACTTCAGACCCTTATGCTTGGTGCCCAAGAAACGCAACCCCAAAGGCGTGGCATTATTTATCTTAGGCTTGGTGAATGATTATCAGCGCAGTGGTGAGCAAAAGTACGTGCATGAAGCACAACGTTTAGCCGACTGGTTACTTACGCAGAAATGCGATGAGCAGCAGTGGGGAGCGCCTTGCTGGGGCTATCACTTTGACTGGAATGCCCGGGCGTTTTATGTGCCCAAAGGCAAGCCCAATGTGATCACCACCCTGTATGTTGCCAAAGCTTTACATGCTTTTGGGCAAGTGACGAAGCAAGATAAGTACACACAGTGTGCAATGCAAAGCGCCCACTTTATGGTAGACCATTTATATACGCAGACCACGGACGAACAGGGGCGAGAGCAATGCTATTTTGCCTATATTCCAGGTGAGTCGGCATTCGTACACAATGCCAGTTTGTGGGCAGCGGCTTGGGTGGCGACCTACGCTGCGTACTATGATGACAGCTTATACGGCGACTTAGCCTTGCAGGTTGCGCGACAATCAGTACAGGCACAAAATGAGCAGGGCGCGTGGGTCTATGGAACACGTCATCATCATCAGTTCATTGACGGCTTTCACACCGGATATAACCTCGAGGCGTTGGATATTGTGCGTTCGCAATTGCAAACGACAGAGTTTGACGCGGCGATAGAACGTGGTTTGCAGTTTTATACTGAGCACTTGTTTGATAGCCAAGGCACGGCGAAGTACTATCACGATAATCCCTACCCACTGGATATGCACAGCGTCTGCCAGGCGCTATTAACTTTGCTAAAGGTTAACCCCAATGCCGAGCAACTGGCATTGGCGGGTAAAATACTCACTCGCAGCGTGGAGTTGCTCTACGAGCAGCGCAGTGGCCGTTTTGTGTATCAAAAAGGCAAACGCTACACCAATAAAGTCAATTATATGCGTTGGACCCAGGCCTGGGTGTATTACAGCTTTAGTGAATTGGCGCTTGTGCAGCAGCGTACCCGCGTTGAGCAGGAGGCAGCGTGAGGCTTGCTGGGATTGACGCAATGCGCTCACTGGCGATTATTTTGGTCGTCGCGCAGCACACCTCTTTGATGGGCGAGGACAAAACTGCCGTCGACTATCTATATAAAAATTTGGTCGCTAACTCATCGGTATTCTTTGTTGCTTTGTCCGCTTTTTTAGCGGCGCATATCAGCTGGCCGAAGCAGCGCTGGACTGATTTTATGCGCAAGAAAGAGGCGCTGTTGATTCCACCTTTTGTGTGCATCTCTTTGTTGGCGCTTACCAAAGCGTATTCTAAATGCACCTTAGGTTTGTACTGCCAGGATTATCAGCTTATAGAGGTGGGCTTAGGGGGAGCGTTATTCCCGCTTTGGTATGTGCCCTTTATTATGGTGATGTTCTCGCTTACGCCAATGCTCAAACTGTATCATGCTCAGTCGCTGTGGTTGCAGGCCCTAGTGTTAATCCCCTTATGCTACCTCTCCATGCGTATTGGGCGTCCGCAAGAGCTGACCCATCTCGCACATAATTTACTCTATTTTTTGCCTGCTTTTTTACTGGGTTTGAGCTGTGAAAAGCTGCACCGCTGTCGATCAGTATCGACAGCATTGATAGTCAGCTTAGCTGTGGCTGCTATTGGCGTATGGCTATATCAAAGCCTGCACTTACAGCAGTTTGGCAATGCCCACCATCCACGCTTAGGGTTTTATGCTGTTGATTGGCTGTTTGTGCAAAAAGCGATGCTCAGTTGCGTGTTGTTATTGTTATTAAGCGATTTACGCGTAGAGCAGTGGTTGCAACGACACCCCAGTTTACTCAAGCCGCTGTCACAATTGGCGATGATGAGCTTTGGCATCTTCTTTATTCACGGCTTGTTTACCTACGAGCTGTATCTACTTACCAAACCCTTGGCACACATTAGCTATGTACTTAGCTCCGTGGTCGCAATGGCGCTGTGTCTTGCGCTTGCGTGCGCTGCGCTCACTATTGGCCAACGGCTTATCGGCAAGCGATACAGCCGCTATATTGCCGGATATTAAGGAGAAATCATGAAAAGAATTCAATTTTTAAATGCCCCTATGGATAGCGCCACAATGACGGAGACGGTAACGGTGATCCGCGATCATATTAAGGGCGGGCACTTTCTTCAGCACGTGGTGGTTAATGTCGCCAAATTGGTCAATATGCAACGTGATGCTGAACTCGCTGACTCAGTTAAAGCTTGTGACATCATCAATATTGATGGCATGGGTGTGGTATGGGGAGCAAGAGCCTGTGGTCATGACATACCAGAGCGCGTCGCGGGCGTTGACCTGTTCCATGAGCTATTGGCAATGAGCGCCGAGCAACAATTCAGTGTGTTTTTACTTGGCGCTAAACCCGAAGTGGTGGCTCGTACAGCTGAGGTGGTGCAAAAGCAAAATCCGCAATTAAATGTAGCGGGGTATCACCATGGCTATTTTTGGGATGATGAGCAGGCTGTGGTTGAGAAAATCAAGGCATCCGGTGCACAGCTACTTTTTGTGGCCATCACCTCGCCGAAAAAAGAGAACTTTATCAACCGCTGGCAAGACCAGCTCGGGGTCAACTTTGTTATGGGCGTTGGCGGCACTTTTGACGTTGTTGCCGGTAAGGTAAAGCGGGCGCCAAAGTGGATGCAAAATGCGGGGTTGGAATGGCTATATCGCGTTTTGCAAGAACCCGGACGAATGTGGAAGCGCTACCTTGTTACCAATAGCCGCTTCGCTTATTTGTTAATGAAAGAGCGCATGACAAATAGATGACAGCGCTTATAGTTAACCCGTTGTTCATGGTTAAATGTTTATTATAGATAAGTTAGTTAAATCTATTTTACTTGGTGGGATTGTGGATTATAATTTCACCTGTTACTAGGATGGCTGAATTTAAGCTTGGAGCACCCATGACCAGCGATAAAACATTTAAAAATAACCCAACCTCCAGCGGTGTTTTCTACCGCTTGATGGATTTGTTTTCGATCACTGCTGGGCTCTTTATAGCCGCTGCTATACGTGGCGTAGAGCTGGATCAGCATTACCTGGTAGCATTTCTTATCTTGATGATTTGTTACCTCTACACTGCGGAGGTTTTTAACGTCTATCGCAGTTGGCGAGCAGGTAAGTTTCAGCATATGGTGAGCTGGTCTTGGCTCTCTTTAGTTATTGCAAGTGGTGCATTATTTATCTTTGCTTTTGGTTTTAAGTTTAGTGAGAATTTGTCACGTTTAACTTTGTTTATTTGGTTTCTTAGTTCATTTATATTTCTGTTTAGTTGGCGGTTGTTTATTCGTTTATATAAAGTCAATAAACGAAAGCTTGGTTTTAGCTTAAAACGAGTCGCTATTATTGGCGCGACCGAGTCAGGGGCCAATTTATTTAGGGAAATAAGTCAGCATGATGAGCTGGGCTTTGATTTTGTGGGCTTTTTTGAAGACCGCCAACCAGATAGAGTATTCGAGCAGTTGCATTTCCATGTTCAAGGAGTAATTTGTGAGGCCGTCAACGCTGCTCGTCGCGGTGAAGTCGATGTGCTGTTCATTGCTCTGCCGATGAAAGCTGACAAGCGTATTGCCGATATCTTGCGTCAACTTGGGGATACCACTGTTGACGTCCACTTTGTCCCTGACTTTTTACTCTCGAACTTGATTCATGCGCGCATCGACCACGTCGGTGGGTTTGATACCCTAAGCGTGTTTGAGTCGCCTTATTTAGGTGCGCGAGAATTTATCAAACGCTCTGAAGATATCGTCGTCGCGGCGTTAATCCTATTGCTTATCTCACCACTGCTTATCGCTATAGCAATTGCAATTAAATTAACCTCTGCGGGACCAGTGTTGTTTGTACAAGACCGGTATGGCCTCGGCGGCGAGCGTATTCGGGTTTGGAAGTTCCGTTCAATGAAAGTAATGGAAAACGATGCTGTGGTGCGTCAAGCGACGAAAAACGACGCACGCATTACCCCCATCGGTGGGTTTTTGAGGCGCACCAGTTTGGACGAATTACCGCAGTTTTTTAATGTTTTATTCGGTGATATGTCCATTGTCGGCCCTCGCCCGCATGCTGTGGCACATAACGAGGAATATCGTAAGAAAGTCGAGTTTTATATGATCCGTCACAAGGTTAAGCCAGGGATCACAGGTTGGGCACAAATTAATGGCTGGCGCGGTGAGACAGACACCTTAGAGAAAATGGAAAAGCGGGTGGAGTTCGATCTCCAATACATTAAAAGTTGGTCTTTGTGGTTTGATATAAAAATTATATTTATGACTATTTTCAAAGGCTTCGTTGGGAAAAATGCGTATTAATATCAGGGAGTGGAGAATGAGAAAGTCGATGCTGGCAGCAGCGTTATTGAGTGCGACAACAGCCCATGCAGCGATGCCAAAACCAGGCAGCTATATCACCCAAAATGGCCTTGAATTAACGCCCAAGCTCAGTGTTGGCGCGATGTACGATGATAATATTTTCAGTACGGCCAACAATGAACAAAGCAGTATGATTTACACTGCCACGCCAGAGTTAGAGATGGCGTATGATGACGGCATTAACCGGCATCAGCTTACCACACGGTTAAGCTCAGCGGCCTATATTCAAAGTAGTGCAGACAATTATACCGATGGTCATATTGGTTACTTGTCTCACTTTGAACCGTCACGACGTCATCGCTTCAATGTGCGTGTTGACGCCGATTGGAATGTTGAGCGCCGTGGTGAAGGCCTGTCTGAAGGACAACCTAACGCCTTTGCTGAGCCGCTCACTTACGAGCAGCAGGATTACCACGCCGACTATGAGTTTGGCGCACAAACAGCGATGTACCGTGTTAAATTTGATGCGGGTTATTACAACAAAAACTACACGCGTTTTGAGAGCATTACGCAGTATCGTGATTACGACAAAGCAAATTTCGGCGCCACACTTTACTTTAATTCACAATCACGCTCAGACGTGTTCGTCTCCGTACATCAAAACAACTATCGCTACGATGTTGTTGACATCAATGGTGTCACTCGCGATTCCGATGATTATCAGGCTTATGCTGGGTACAGCTGGGAAGCAACGGCGCTAACAGAAGGTGAGATCAAAGTCGGTTATCAAAAAAAGGACTTTGCTAATGCTGCCCGTGAGAACTTTTCTGGGGTCAGTTGGCAGGCCAAGATTAAGTGGCAGCCGCTGACTTATAGCCACTTTCGCTTTACCACTTCACGCAGTGCTCGCGACCCTTTAGTTGAAGGCGATTATGTTCGCGAGACGTTCTACGAGGCGCAGTGGGTGCACCAATGGCGTGAAAACCTGCAAACTAAGGTGGCGTATTCGTACACCGATGATGAGTTTGTCGGTGTAAACCGTCAAGACTCGCTACGTGGGCTCACTTTGGCGATGGATTACGCGTTGAGCCCAAGCGTGGTGCTATCAAGTTATTACGAACTGCGCAATGACAACTCTACTCGCGACGATTTAGTCTTTGACCGCAATCGCATTGGTTTGACTGTACAGTTTGCGTTGATGGGGAGTCGTTAATGCGGTGGCTAGCTGCAGTGCTGCTGGCACTATGTAGTCAATGGGCGGTTGCCAACAGCGATTATAAGCTCGGGCCGGGCGATCAAGTGCAAATTAGAGTGTTTGGTCAGCCGGATCTTAATATAGATGCTTTATTGGGCAAAAGTGGCGTAGTCAGCTACCCCTTTTTGGGTGAGCTTACCTTGACAGGACTCACAGTAAAAGAAGTGGAGCAGCTGATCTACAGTGGCTTGAAAGGCGACTACCTCGTTGAGCCCAATGTCTACGCCCAAGTGGTCAGCTACCGACCTTTCTATATTCATGGCGAAGTTGAAGAGCCTGGTGCCTACCCCTATCAACCAGGACTGACGGTGGATCAAGCTATCGCCTTGGCCGGTGGCCTCACTGAGCGAGCCTCCACAGACAAAATCTTTTTGCTCAGTGAACAGCAGCAACAGGCAAAGCGCAGTAAAGCGTCTTTGCAATCTCAGGTCGCCGCCGGTGACACCATAAAAATAGAGCAACGGTTCTTCTAATTTCAGGGTAGAGAATGAAAACAGCAACACGCAATACAGGCGCCGCTGAGGTTGTGACTCTGGGCTATTACTTAAAAGTCATTAACAAGTTTAAGTGGCGCATTGCGCTCTTGGCGATTTTAGTTACCACCCTAGCTATGGTGTGGGCGCTGCAATTGACTCCTTCATACCGTGCTAGCGCCACCTTACTTATTGAGGCGCAGCAGCGTAAAGCGGTCAGTTTTGAAGAGGTCTATGGTTTAGATGCCTCAAAAAAAGAGTACTATCAAACCCAATATGAGATTTTGCGCTCCAGAGCCATTGCCAGAGATGTGATAGAGCAATTGAACCTGCTTGAGCATCGAGATTTTCAACCCAAGCCTAGTATGCTCAGTTGGGTTATGAATGATATTAAGCAATGGGTGAAGCAATATATTCCACAAAAGCCACAGACATTGCCTAGCACCGCCGATGCGCAGCAAGCTTACGAAAAACGAATGCAGAAAATTATCACCGCGTTTTCGCGGCGGCTGAGTATTCATCCGATCCGTAAAACCCAGTTGGTGGTTATCGCCTATGAGTCGAGCGATCCGGCGCTGGCTGCTGATGTCGCCAATGCCGTTGGTGAAGCGTACATTACTCATGCGATGCAAGCGAAAATGGGCATTGCTAAACAGGCTTCGGGGTGGTTAAACGACCGCCTAAGTATCCTGCGAGAGCGCTTGGATAAGTCCGAACAGAAGCTGCAAAGCTACCGAGAGCGTGAGGATTTAGTTGATATTGAGGGCGTTGTAGGGTTAGTGCGTCGTGAATTAGAGCAAACCGCGCAACAATTGGTGGAAGCGAAGCGTAACCAAAGCGAGCTCAACGCGATTATGCGCGTGGTGGATGAGTATGGCCGTGATGACATTGCCAGGTTGGAATCGATCAACGAAATCACCACTCACAAAGTGATTCAAGACGTGAAGCGAGAGGTTGTGACCGCGCAGCGCAAAGTGAGTGAATTACGACAAGTATATGGCCCTAAACACCCTAAAATGATTGCCGCGCGAGCGGAGCTTGCTACTGTGCAGGAAAACTTATCGGCACAAATTCGCTCTTTGGTGATGGGCTTAGAAAAAGAGATGCGCACCGCCAATAGTACGGTGTCAGCGTTGCAGCAAGATGTGGAGCAATTGCGTCAGCGTTTTCAAATGCTAACGCGTAAAGAAACTGAGTATCATCAGCTCAAACGCGAAGTGGAAACCAACCGCAATATCTATGATACCTTTTTATCGCGCTCCAAAGAGACCGAAGTCACCAGTGATTTCAATTCGCCAATCGCTCGGTTTACCGATTATGCCTACCAGCCGACGAACCCAGCGAAGCCAAACCGTAAGTTAATCGTCGTATTGGCCTTCGTTGCGACCTTAGGTTTCGGTATCGTGCTGGCGTTTCTAACCGACGCGCTAAACGACACGCTGAACAACGCTGAAGAAGTAGAAAATAAGCTCGGTCAGCGACTGCTAGGGGTGTTGCCGAGTTTACCCTCATCAAAACGTAAGCCGCTGCCAACGCACACCTTCTTTGATAAAGGTAAGTTGGCTTTTGCGGAGGCGGTGCGCACCTTTAGAACGTCGCTGGTACTCAGTCAGATGGACCGTGACAATCAAGTGATTGAAGTGACTTCATCGGTGCCGGGTGAAGGGAAATCAACCACATCCATCAACCTCGCTTTCTCGCTCGGGCAAATGGAAAAAGTATTATTAATTGATGCTGATATGCGTCGCCCTTCATTGGCTGGGCGCTTCTCTCTTCCGGCTTACCAGCCAGGGCTGGCGAATGTCCTTGCGAATACTCAGCAGCTTGAGGAGTGTATTCACGTTGATGAACAGTCAAACATTCACGTGTTGTGTGCAGGGCAAATCCCATCTAACCCGTTAGAGCTACTCAGTAGCGAAAACTTTAAGGCCCTGTTGGCACACTTGCGCCAGCAATACGATTATATAGTGCTTGATACGGCACCTTTAGAGGCGGTGAGTGACGCGCTTGTTGTTTCCCAGCACAGTGATTCAGTGATCTATGTCGTTAAATCAGGATCGACACATCAGGGGTTAGTGAAGGCCGGGCTACACCGCTTAATTGATGCTAAAGCAAACGTTTGTGGGGTGCTGCTAAACCAAGTTAATGGCAAACAAAAGCAGGGTCATAATGCCCATTATGGCTACTACGATAGCCATGGATATACCCAAGCAAATGCACCAACGTAAGGCTTGCTATGATTGATATTCACAACCATGTGTTGGCTGGGATAGATGATGGACCGCAGCAGTGGCAACACAGTATCGCCATGCTCGAACAAGCTAAGGCGCAAGGGATCTCCCATGTGGTTGTCACACCGCATCTGCACTTTGGTCGCTTTGACAACACCCAACCCGTAGTCGCGCAAAGTTTTGCGCGGTTGCAGCAAGCTATACGTGAGCAACAGCTCGATATTCACGTTGCTTTTGCCAGTGAAGTGCGCATTGACTCGCAAATTATGGCAGCCCTCTCCAGGGACCTCATTGCGCTATTTCATGGTCAAGGCCCAGAGCGCGCAATACTCTTAGAATTGCCGCACTCGCATGTACCTCTCGGTGCCGACAAGCTGATCACTTGGTTAAATCGCCAAGGCTTAACAGTGGTGCTGCCGCACCCTGAGCGCAATAGAGAAATTAAGGCGAAGCCACATTTGCTGGCACGATTTAAGCGCTTGGGGTGCTTAATTCAAGTGACGGCAGGGAGTTTGCTAGGGGATTTTGGTGATGACAGTGAAAAACTCGCAGTGCAGTGGCTAGAGCAGGGTGACGTTGACCTGATAGCCAGTGATGCCCACAGTTGCGAACGTCGACCTTTTCGCCTAGCGCAGGCCCGTGAGCGCTCTGAGCAACTGGTCGGCAAGGAGCTGGCCCAACGCTACACCAAGGAGAACCCATGGCGTCTATGCCAAGGTCTATTTTAGCTCGGTTAACTCCTCGGCACTTGGCAGCCACCCTGCTTATGCTGATCAGTATTGGCTTGGCAGCGGGCTCCATTGCTGCCTTGCAGGGTAATCTAGCCTATTTACAAGGTAAAACATTACTGTCGCACTTGCAGGTGCAACAAGATGAGTTGGAGCCAGCCGTCGGCTCGACCCATTACATGCGCGCCCACATGCGTCTGCAACGCGCTGCTGAGCTCGTTCCTAACCATGCACAATACCACACGATTCAGGCGCAGCTATCATTGTATGGCTTTGCGCATGGCTATGCCGATGGCGTTGAACTGCGAACAGCCAAAGAACAATTACTGCACTCTCTGAGCTTGCGACCGAGCTGGCCGTATACTTGGCTGGAGTTGGCAAAAGTAAGCTATTCTCTGGATGGAATCAACGATTCGGTGTGGCAGTATTTAAAACAGGCGCAACAATATGGGCCCTTTATAAAAGAGGTTAATATCACCAGTGTTGAGTTTTACCTTTTATATTACGCTGAACTCAACGCCGAGCAGCGCCAAGCACTGCGTACTCAGCTGCAACGAGCGTTAGTGCAACGGGATGGCGCCTGGCTATTGTGGGAACGAGCCCAACTGCGAATGCGCAAAACCTTGTTATGTCATGAAGTGGCGAAACTGCAACAGCAGCATCAAGTCATGAATAACCTTTGTAAGCGTGCGCAAGCCAATTTTGCCAGTGTTGCTGATAACCCAGCATAAGCTGGTGTTGGCGACTCTCGAAGTGTTGTGCCTGGTCTTTTTCATTGCAAAAAGGGCCAGCATGGCACAGTGGGCAATAGTTGGCATCATCTAAATAACGCGGGCGGTGATAGGGAAAGTCAAGGTTTTTGGGGTTCAGCGCGTAGCTGTAGGTGACTCCTTTGGTGTCTTTGACATGTTTATTGCGGTCCACGTTGCGGATACGGTATCCGGGGAAATCATCAATATTAAAGGGCTGCTCACCGACATACTGTATATCAAGACCAGTACACAGAGCGTGGTCAAGACCCCAATGACTGTAAGGTTTGACGTCTTTTGAGGTGATATAGCAAAGCCCGGCGCCGTGTTTAGCTAGGCCATAGGCGCTACCATAGCGTAAAAATTGGTGTAACAGGGCGCGATTCAAGGTGTTGAGGCCACCTTGTTGCTGCGCTGCAGCAAAGGCGCTTTTAGAGCCTAGTTGGCTGAGCAATGGAAATTGGAAAATAATGACATCAAAGCCCGTGCTAAGACGTTGCCAGCAGGCCTGGTTGGTCACATCAAAGCTGAAATACAGCGGTACCTGGGCTTGGCGTAACTCATCAATGCCGTGACTGGAATACTTCTCTCGCAGTACCGCTTCTGAGTCATACACCGAGCCGACGATATGGGCGTCTGCAAAGCGTCGTTTAAGCGCCCGGGTAAAGGTTAAATCGCCGTCGCCGACCGTTAAAATACGCCACTGAGCACTTAAGTACATAGTTACTCGTGACTCTGCGGGGCATTGGAGCGGGGTTGCAACAAATAGAGCCGAGCTTTCAGTGATTCAATAGCCACCTGGCGGATAATTAAACGCAGGGCCACAAAAGCGGCAATGGCAAAGTGGATAGGGCCGTGGGTAAGACCAAGCTCCGGCTGATAAATTAATGCCCCGAATAAAATAAACAAACATACCAACCACGCATCTATAAATTGGTTAGCATAAAAGTGCAGGGTGCCTTCGTGCTTATGGTCTTTTTTAATGCGTACCGAGCAAAAAAACGGCACAACCTTTACCTTGAATGCGGCGTTTTTTTCGCTGAACTGTTCGCCCAACTGCTCAAGGGCACTGCGTAAATCGTCAATCATGGCCATCTCACCGAAAAATCAGAGCGCGCAGTGTACTGTATTGCTGTGAAGCTGTCTAAGGTCTGTCGAGCATGGCGGCAATCATCAGCAAGTGACACACAAATACCACTGAGGTAAGCACAAAGCGCATCTTGCGATAGTCCTTGTGGTGCTCTGCCCATTGCGGCTGTTTTACTTCAATGGCCAGCACCAACCAAAAACTGGCGCTTAACCACGCTAATGTGAACAGCTCATTGCCCAGCGCCAACAGCGGCAGCGGGATGGTGGGAATAACAGCAGCAATGGCGCGCCCATAGCTTTGCTCACCGGGGCGCCATAACTGACCGGCAAGGAAGCTCATAATCGCGATGCCATAATAAATGAACATGGTGCCAGCGTACTCAGTGCGACCACTGAGCATGCTCCATCCAACCAAGGCTAAAAACGGCAGTAATCCTAAGTAACCTAATTGGATATGATTGATATAACGGGCAATAGACAAAGTAGACCTCAGCGCGGATGCTTTTCTTAATTGTACGTGGCGCAGGTTAAAGAGTTCAATGAGTTCAGGCGAAAAAGCCATTAACGGTCTGAGAAGTCGCAGTAAGTTTAAGCGTTAATCACATTTATCGATGGTTGTAATCGAATCAATCTGTTTTATTTATTAAAGCACAACCTCTATCTTATTCATCAACGCAGCGGCACACGCCGCTAATTATTTAAAACTGATGACAGACAACATGAGGTAATTTATGAGCAACTCATTGATCAACACTAAAATCCAACCTTTTAACGCAACGGCTTATCACCAAGGTGACTTCGTTGAGCTAAGCGAGCAAGACCTATTAGGCAAATGGTCAATTGTGTTTTTCTACCCAGCGGACTTTACTTTCGTATGTCCTACGGAGCTAGGTGACTTGGCTGACTACTACGCTCAATTGCAAGAAATGGGTGTTGAAGTTTATTCAGTGTCTACAGACACCCACTTCACCCACAAAGCGTGGCACGATTCTTCTGAAACCATTAATAAAATTGAGTTCCCAATGATTGGCGACCCAACTGGCAAAATCACTCGCAACTTCGGTGTGATGATTGAAGAAGATGGCCTAGCGCTACGCGGTACTTTCGTTATCAACCCTGAAGGCGAAATTAAAGTGGTTGAAACGCACGACCTAGGCATTGGCCGCAGCGCTAAAGAGTTAGTACGTAAAGTACAAGCGGCACAGTACATCGCTACTCACGACGGTGAAGTATGCCCAGCCTCTTGGCAGCCAGGTGAAGAAACGCTTGCACCTTCGCTAGACCTTGTCGGCAAAATCTAATAACGCCTAAATCGCAACACTCGGGCGGTGGCAACACCGCCTTATTTTTCTAACGCTTGAAGAGGCTAACCATGTTAGACAGTACCATTAAGAATCAATTATCAAGCCATTTTAGCGCATTGACGGGCAATATAGAGCTGGTTCTAGCCCTCGATGAAAGCAATAAAAGTAAAGAATTAGACACCTTGGCCAACGATTTGGCCGAGTTGAGCCCGCGCATTAGTATACGGCAAGACCACCAAGCAGCGCGACGCCCTGCGATGCAAGTACTCGGCGAGCAAGGCACCTCGATTACATTCGCTGGGGTCCCGATGGGTCATGAGTTTACTTCATTAGTGCTCGCTGTACTGCACAGCGGCGGTGTGGCAACTAAGGCCGATGAGGCGCAACGCACGCAAATCCAGGCTTTAGATAAAACCCTTAATTTTGAAATTTACATCTCCCTGAGCTGCCAAACCTGCCCAGGCGTCGTGCAAGCGCTCAATACCATGGCGGCTTTGAACCCTCAGGTGAATGTGACCATGATAGACGGTGCCTTGTTCCAAGAGGAAGTAGAGCAGCGCAACATCATGGCGGTGCCTACGGTGTACTTGAATGGCGAGCTATTTAGCCAAGGCGCTATCAGCCTCAATGACATTCTTAACAAAGTCGATGAGGGAGCTGCGGCGCGCCAAGCCGAACTATTGAATGAAAAAGACCCCTATGACGTATTGGTAGTCGGCGGTGGTCCTGCGGGTGCATCGGCTGCTATCTATGCGGCGCGAAAAGGGCTGCGCACCGGTATTGTCGCTGAGCGCTTTGGTGGCCAAGTAGCCGATACCATGGCCATTGAAAACTTTATCTCGGTCAAAGCCACAGAGGGCCCGAAACTGGTAGCTCAGCTAGAAGAGCATGTGAAAGAATATAATGTCGATGTCATCGATAATCAGCGCGCCGCACGTTTAGACAGCGATAACCGCGCCATCACCTTGGATAATGGTGCCACACTGCAAAGCAAATCCCTGATCCTCGCCACGGGGGCACGCTGGCGGGAAATGAATGTGCCAGGTGAGCGTGAATACCGAGGCCACGGGGTTGCTTATTGCCCGCACTGTGATGGTCCGCTCTTTAAAGGTAAGTCGGTAGCGGTGATTGGTGGCGGTAATTCAGGCATTGAAGCAGCGATCGATTTAGCCAACATTGTTGAGCATGTAACAGTACTTGAATTTGCCGATACCTTACGTGCTGACGACGTGCTGGTTAAAAAGGCGCAAAGTCTTACTAATGTCACCATTATTACCAATGCGGCGACCACCGAAATTGTTGGCGATGGCAATAAGGTGACCGGTCTTAATTACACCGACCGCGAAACACAACAATCGCAGCATGTAGCCTTAGCCGGCGTATTCGTACAAATCGGCTTAGTGCCTAATACCGAGTGGCTGAAAGACAGTGCTCTGGATTTAAGCTCTTTTGGTGAAATAACGATTGATGATAAAGGCGCGACTAACCTGCCTGGGGTCTTTGCCGCTGGGGACGCCACTACCACGCCTTTTAAGCAAATCATTATTGCCATGGGCGCAGGAGCCAGTGCCAGTCTTGGCGCCTTTGATTACTTAATTCGTCACAGCGACGACCAAGCGCAAAGTGATGCCGCTTAAAGTAGATACTGCACACACCCTGAAATCTCCAGATGTGTAGTCCCCAAGCCGCTCAATGAGCGGCTTTTTTCCTGTGCTGTGAAATTGAAAGCAGCTGCCACTGCAAGCGGTAAAGCTGATTGTGCATGTCCCCCTACCGATTAAGTGGTTTTATTTGAATGCCGCCCATTTATACTCATGCCGCGCTACCGGTGTTGTTAGCTGTCATTTTTCAGTTTATTTTTCATTGCGTTACCTTCATTAGCGAATTTCAATTTTACAAGGTATGCTAGCGTGTAAAGCAGGGACAATACCTGTTAGTCAGACCGTCGGCGGAGGATTAATGCCACATTTTGTAATGGATTGCTCACAGGACATCTTCGTCTCCCATGATGAAGCCTTTATTATTGAACAACTTTTTTTGCAAGCTTGTGCTACCAATTTGTTTGATGAACGTGATATCAAAGTCAGAATAAATTCTTTCGAAAAATACTCTGTAGGTAATAAGCGAGAGCCCTTCATTCATGTTTTCGCCTCCATCATGCAAGGCAGGACGACTGAGCAAAAGGCGATGCTATCGCAGCAAATGGTATCAAAGCTGGTAACTTTATTTCCGAATGTTCCGAATATCGCCATGAACATCAGTGACTTTGAAATGGCCACTTACTGTAATCGTACAATGGTGTAACTCGTCACATTACCCAAACCTATGGTGGCATTCAGTGCTCGCTTTGGATAAATTTGCCAATGAGCCGCTTGAATTCAATCGCATCACTGGCTTCGAGGAACGCGACTGGGTCTTTATAAACATGTTATATGAATTAACCGAAAACGGAGTTTTCAATGAAAAAATACCTATTCTTTGCAGTATCAATTTTGGTTTCAGCATCGCTATCCGCCAAAGAGACAAAAATTGATCTAAATGAACTTGCTCAAAAGTATTTCGATACCATGGTTGCCACGCAAAGCCCAGGAGCAACAAAGAAAGAGCTGGAGACCCATCTTAATTTACTTACAGAGGATGTTGGGCATTCGCACTTACCTTGGGTGACAGATGATTCGCGCTTACCAAATGGCAAAGAGGCAATGAGAAAAGGGATGACTTTTTATCTTGGCGCCCACAGCGAATACAATGCAGAGCTATTGGATGTATTTACATTTAACCACTCAGCAGTTGCTATAAGATATAAAAGCTACGCTAAGGGCACCCACCCTGAAAATAATCAACCGATAGAATATAGCCAAGTCATGATGGAAGTATTGGAAATTGAAGACGGCAAAATTGCGGTAATAAGAAAATACCATGAGTAACTTTGCCCATTGAGTAGGGTGCGAGGCCTTAAGGAGAGAAAATGAAGTACCTGTATGTATGGCTCCTTATCCCTATTTTTTGTATCCCCCTGGTGCAAGCAAAGATTATCTATGATGAAGCTAGGGATAGAGGCATTCCTGTTAAAATATCTTATCCAATTAATGAGCAGGACTGCACCATCGAGAGCAAGTGTGCTGTCGCATTTCTCAGCGCGGGGTACGGTGTTGCTCACACCCAGTATTCTTTTTTAGAGGAGCAGCTTCGTGAGTTGGGCTATATGGTGGTTTCTGTCGCTCACGAGCTCCCTCAAGATCCGCCACTGTCGGTAACGGGGAATCTATACGAGACTCGACGCGAGAATTGGGTCAGGGGTGCCAAGACATTGGCGTTTCTTAAGAGCCAGCTTCAGTCTCGCTATTTGAACTATGCGTTTAATGAGCTGCTTTTAATTGGGCATTCCAATGGTGGCGATATTTCTTCGTGGCTAGGAAATGAAAAGAAGCCTTATATTAAATCAATAATTACATTGGATCACCGCCGCGTTCCTTTACCTAGAAATACCGATATCAACATATTCTCAATTCGGGCAAGCGACTTTGCTGCCGATGAAGGAGTGTTACCTGCAAACACAGTGCAAAGCGACATCTGCGTAGTGCAAATACCTGACGCTCGCCATAATGATCTTTCGGATCACGGCCCAAGATGGTTGCAAGATAAAATTAAGCAACTAGTACATGGCTATTTAGTGGGCCAGCCCTGTGCGATGCTCAACAAAGCTTAACACCTGGCTCAAGGCTGGCAGCCAAATTTGGTTGATTTGCACTTTTTGTCGCCTCTATCCCTGCGCGCCATGGCGACCGTAATGAAATAAGTGAATAACTGAGTATTGCAAAAGATAGTGAGTTCCTAAGGTGATTATGCGCATGTTCAATACACTTTTTAGATGGCAAAAAGGCCGCCAGAAAAGCGGTTATGAGAAAATGTTGCTGGCAAGGGCATGGTGGCCGCTAAAATTCGATGTCTACTTGCTCAAGTTCCCACAAGGCTGTGAGGTGCCCACGCACACTGACAAAGTAACCGCAGGCAGGCATTATCGGCTTAATATTATCCTCAAACAAGCACGCTGTGGCGGTCAGTTTGTTTGTAAAACGCCTATTTACAGCTCTAAACGAATCAAGTTATTTCGCCCCGATATCAGTGAGCATGCAGTTACTAAGGTCACCTCAGGCAGCCGTTATTTGTTAGTATTGGTTGGGTTCGTGGCCATTAAAAGACCAACTGACGTCCATCGTATTGATCACATATGGGTTAGCGTGAATCGCTAATCACACTCGTTTTTTACATATTATCTCGGGGTGAGAACAGTAATTTTTTAAACTGGATTGGCGCATTTGCTTATCTTCGAAAATAATTAAGTAGCAACTGCTGTTGCATGAAGTGCATGGATAGGCACAAAAATCTTAGTTTAAATTACGAGGGTGTCCCATGCTCAATACCATGTCTGTAAAGATGCGACTGATTATTTTGTCCATAATTCCAATTGTATTACTTATTATTTCAGCGACGCTGAGTATGTCTCAACTTAATACCATTGGCGAGGGCGTTGACAGTATTTATAAAGATAGGGTGGTGCCATTAAAGCAAATTAAAGTGGTGTCAGATAATTACGCGGTCAACATTGTCGATTTATTGCATAAGTATCGCGCTGGCGTTATCGACAAATCGCAAGTTATATCTTTGATTGAACAGGCGAAAGCCACCGCGCAGCAGCACTGGCAGGACTATTTACAAACCAAACTCACAACCGAAGAGCAGCGCTTAACCGAAGACGTGGATGAGCACCTCGCACCAGTGGCTGAGAAAATTGATACGTACATGCGGGCCATAGAAAATGGCACCTTTAAAGCGATGGACCAATCGCAGTTTGTAGCCGACCTTTACAGTGTTTTTGACCCACTCAGTGGCAGCTACGCGGCACTTATCGATTTGCAGCTATCAGAAGCGCAGCGGTTTCGCGACAGTGCCGATGAGCAAGTTTCCCACGTCACCACCTTATTGTTAGTCTTTATTATCTTGACCATTGCCTTTATGTCTTTATTGGCTTGGTTTATCTACCGCTCTATTCATGGGCCTTTGAGCCACTTGCAGGGCACCATTCAAACCATTGCCGAACAAGCCGATTTGACCCTGCGTGCCAAAGTCACCGGGAAAGACGAAATAGCCACTACAGCAGAGCACTTCAATCATATGCTTAGCCGAATCCACACTTTGGTTACTGACGTCACGGGTGCGACACTGACGTTGTCATCGGCGTCAGAGCAAATGCAAGCGATCAGTGCCCAGGTGGCCTCGACTGCAACCCAGCAAGAGCAACAAAGTGCGATGATAGCCACCGCCATTACACAAATGAGTGCAGCGATTCAAGAAGTGGCTCAAAACGCGCAAAATACCTCGCAACATGCTGCATCTGCGGATGGCTTGGCAGAGCAGGGCAGTCAAACCATCGATGATAACCTTGAGGCTATTCGCACCTTATCTCGTATTGTTGCGCAAAACGCCCAATTGATTGGTGAGCTGAATGCCCAGTCAAATGAGATCAACCAAGTGGTGCTAATGATTCAAGGGGTGGCTGAGCAGACCAACTTGCTAGCGCTGAATGCTGCCATTGAAGCTGCCCGCGCCGGAGATTCAGGGCGTGGCTTTGCGGTGGTTGCTGATGAAGTGCGTACACTGGCACACAATACTCAACAGGCCACTGAAAATATCAATACCATGATCGCCAAGCTGCAGGATATGGCTGGCCAGGCGGTGGCAGCGATGCAGAGTGCCGATGACAGCGCCAAAGAAAGTGAGCATCACAGCCAAGAATCGGCAACCGCCATTAACCGTATTCGTGAAGCGGTCGCTGACATTGCCGATATGAATTTACAAGTATCTACAGCCACCGAAGAGCAAACGACAGTGGCTGCGGAGATAAGCCAAAATATTAATGAATTTAACGACAGCATTACCAGTGTATCGCAAAGCTCACAGCAAAACGCCGATGCCAGTAAAGAATTGGCGCAGCTCGCTGATAGCCTGCAACAGCAAGTGAAAGCCTTTGTGGTCTAAATACGCTCTCGCTAAGTGATGCTTAGCCGCTGCAAATAGTCTAGCCCTTGCTGACAGCCCAAAGTGTAGCCGTGGCGTAACTTGGCGGCGTCGCGCGTGGTTCTGCCCACAGCAAACTCTGGGTCGGGGGCAATGACCTCGATATGACAATCCGGCGGCGGTGAATGGATAAATTCTAAGCTTTGGTTATATCCCTCTGCTCGGCGGCTCGAGGCACTGATCAGCGCCGGGGTGTCGCGCAGTAGGCGTCGTGTCACCCAGTGTGAGCGACTCGGTTTTTTGCGATAGCCCAACGGCTGGGACAAAATCACGGTGATGCGTTTCGCTCCTTGTAAGTAAGCCTGTTGCACGGGGATGGAATCGCTCAGACCCCCATCGGTATATTGCTTATCACCAATTTGCGGATAATCGCGATAGGCCAAAGGCAGCGCACAAGAGGCTTTTAAAATCGCTTCTAAATTATCGGCGTTGGCTTTTAAATACTCGGCTTGACCGTTGGCGATGTTGGTGGCCACCACATAAAATGCTGCGACTTGCTTCGCAAATGTCGCTAAATCTAAGCGGATATCAGCAATGGTCTGTTGCCATAGCCAATCCAAATCAAACAGGTGCCCGCCGCGTGCAAAACGTAGGTAATTAATAAATTCAGGTCGGCACGAGTAATCCGTGATCACCTTATAGTTGCGCTGGTGTTGTTGGCACAAATAAGCGGCGATATTAGTTGCGCCAGCGGACACTCCAAAATACATATCAAAGGGCTGGTAGTGCTGTTGCAGCCACGTATCGAGTACGCCGGTGGCAAAAATACCACGCATCGCGCCCCCTTCAACAACAAGGGCATGGCTTAGAGATGAATTGGAGATAGGTAAAACCCTGCATACGCTTTTATTTATTACCTCAGCAACTTAGCATGAATTTTATTTGCGCAGCAATGGGCAATAAGGGCAAAAGGCGGTGTATAGGGCACCGCCATAAAAGTGATCAACGATTGGTAACAGCATCCTTACCATCGACATAGTGTTTAACGTCGCTGGCTTTACCCGCTTGTTCACGCAACAAATAGAAGCAGCCGCGAGAACCTGGATTGTCGGAGTAGCCTTGAATGCCAACAACGGCATCTTTAGTCACATTACCCACGTACTGCAAAGTCGGGTAGCTATCGAAAGAGATGATCACCAATCCCTCTTCTTGCCACCAGTTACCGCCTCCGTATGGGTAGCTCCATGTGCCATCGGCATTAATTGTAAATAACGCAGCGGTAATCGGCGTTGAGCCCGCAGTATTACAATTCCAATTGACATGGTTGCGCCAAGTACCGACTACCGAGGTCGAAGACGCAGCTAATACAGGGGAGGTTGAAGCAAGAGATAGGCCGATAACACAGGCCACAGTAGAGAGTGATTTCACTAGTTTCATAATTATATTTCCTTATATAAATGTGTTTTTGCGTTTTGGTTACACACAAGAGCAATCCTTCAGTCCTGTTGTGTCGCCACGCGACTTTGAGATTAGCTAAAAAAAGCATAGTTTCAATGCTGATTTAACAAAAAAGTTACATATGGATGATTTTTAGGGAAATTTAGTTATCGATATGACCGGCAAGTTAGAGCGGTGATTGGCTCCAAAGCGGGCAGTGGTGCCTATCACTCTTTTATGAGCAGTTCTTGTGCATTCACAATGGGTGGTGATGAAAACGGGTGTAATATAGTCGCAAAACAAGTACAATTGCGACTATATATCATTCCCGAGTATCATCCGGCGCGCATGACCGACATCACCACACACCAGGCTTCTCGCAAACGCTTACTTATTGCGCTCGCTATAACCTGTAGCTTTATGGTCATCCAGCTAATAGGGGCTTATCACGCAAACTCTTTAGCGGTGTTCGCCGATGCCGGTCATTTATTTGTGCACAACAGCACGTTATTTATCGCTATTTTGGCGTCCTCTATCGCCATTCATTTGGCACGCAACTTTAATGAAGGCTATAAAAAAGCCGAATTAGTGGGCGGGCTTATTAATGGCAGCCTGTATTTGGGAATTAGCTTAACCATTTTGTTTCTTGGCTCTGAGCGGTATTTTGAAATGCATGAGGGGCATCACAAAGACGTTAACACCACCATTATGGCGTGGGTATCAAGTATCGGTTTTGTCTTTCACGGATGCGCCGCATGGGTGCTGTACAAGGGCCGCAAAGACAGCATTAATGTGTACGCGGTGTTTCTCCATACTTTCTTTGATTTGCTCTCCACCGTCAGTACCTTAGTGGCCGGTGTCACTATCGCGCTCACTGGGTGGCAGCAATTGGATGTGCTTTTTAGCATGGTGATAGCCGTGTTCGTGTTATTCACCGGTTTGCGCCTTATTGTGCAGTGTATAAAGCGGTTGCAGAATCAAGAAGGGCGTTTGCCCAGTGCACAAGCTATTGAAAAGGCGATGACTAAACTCGCTCACGTACACAGTGTGCACAATGTGACCGTGTCTCGAATTGACAAGCAGCTCGCCGTTGGCGCGCATATCGTGTTGAAACATCAATGTACTGTCGCGGCTCATGATGCTGTCTGTCGAAACAATGCCGAACAGATGTTAAAACAACGCTTTAATGTTGAGCACAGCGTACTGCAAATAGAGGCTCATCCGCACTCCGAAGATGGACAAGCGCATCACTGTGTACAACACTAAGACTATGCAGTTCCTATAAGTTTTTAAGCTTTCCTACAAATGAGCACAATTCGCACCGGACTTCAAAGTAGCAACAAGTTCATGGTGGCTTGCTTACTCGGCCTGATTGGCGGGTTGACGCACCTAATTCCTGTGTGGTTTTTGGACAGCTCCGAGTTTTTATTCGGGCAAATTTTTGTGTTGCTGAGCCTCGTTGCCTTGGGCTTACGCTACAGTGTTATCACCTTGGCTATCGCCTCTGCTTTTATCTTTTATCGCTGGCAACATGCTTGGCCCAGTATCGCATTTTTGCTCGAGTTGATATGGTTGCATTGGTTTTGTTGTCGCCGCTTAAGGCGTCCGTTATTGCCATGGGGTGGGGTCTTTTGGTTGCTGGTTGGCTTGCCGCTGCTGGTGGTTTTTGGTCATTGGATGGTCGAGTTGCCGTGGTTATCGCTTACCACTGCTATTTTCAAGTATTTACTTAACGCCATTATTTCATTAGCTGTAGTTGACCTATTAAGCTACTTTTTACCCTTTATAGTTTGGCACTATCGGCAAAACTCGCTCAAACATATTCTCAGCTACGTGGTCAGCGTATTGATTCTATTGGTGGTGCTGTTGACGACCGTGATTTTGGTTAACGATCACTATGAACGTATAGAGTATGAGGTCAATACACAATTACGTGCCCATGCAGATAGGGTCTCGCAACAAATAGATAGCTACCTGGAACAGCACCAAAATGCCATTGTTTCGGCGCGCGATACCTTGGCGCAAGGTGTTGATGAGCGTTGGCAGCTTAGTCATTTAGGGCAAATGTACCCTGGCTTTATTTCTACGGTGCTGATCAATCAGCAAGGGGTGGCGTATGTGGGATGGCCTAAGTCGCTTCTCGATGGGCTCTCCGCACAGCAGCGAGATGTGACAGACCGCGATTACTTCACGCAAGCGCATAGCCACCCTAACGGCTATATTTCCAGTGTTTTTCGCGGTCGTGGCTTAGGTGACAACCCCATTGTTGGCATTTCGGCACCGATATACGAAAAACAACAGTTTGCAGGCGTGATTGAAGGTTCGCTGCGATTAGAGTCCTTTCGTCGCTTTCGGCCCTACTTGTTTGAGCAACAAGGGGAATTGCTGGTAATGGATGCCAACAATCACGTGGTGTATAGCAGTGCAAATACTTTCAAAGTGCTAAGCCACCTCGAGCCACCTGCTTTAGCGGAGTTTAACGGTGATTCAAGCGCTTTATACCGCTCTGCTAACAATGAGCTGTATTACAGCCGGTCACTTAATAGCTCTCAAACAGGTTGGACGGTCATCGCTATGATGAACCGCCTCCATGTAAACTCTGTGGTCGCTTCAACCTGGTTGTACGTGTTGCTGCTCACGCTGGTACTCTTGCTGCTGGCAGGGATTTTCATTCGCCAGCTAAGCCAAAGATTGGTGGCGCCACTTAATTTTTTAACCCAAGTAATGCAGCGCTACCCGATGCTGCCAAATAAGACGCCGCTTAGCCAACACGAGTGGCGGGAAGTTCAGCAACTACACGAACAGTTTGATTCGCTGGTGGTGCAACTCCAGCAGAGTTTTGAGCAGCTAGCACAATCCGATGATCGCAACCGCGATTTGAACAAACAACTAACGCGCTTTAACCAAGAATTGGAGCGTAAAGTACAAGAGCAAACTGCAGAGCTCAAGACTGCGGTGCATAGGGCGAACCAGGCCAGCCGAGCAAAGTCACAGTTTTTAGCTAACATGAGCCATGAGCTGCGTACACCCATGAACGGTGTGCTTGGGATCACCGACATTTTGCTGCAAGACTCGCAGCTGAGCGCCCAGCAACGCCAGTATTTAGCCACCTTGGGTGCAAGTGCACAAAACCTACTGCAAATTCTTAACGACATACTGGATTTTAGTAAAATTGAAGCCAATGCCTTGGAATTGAACGCACAGCCATTGGCTACCCGGGCATTTTTCACTCACGTAGAGCAGGTATTTAATAGCGCCAACGACAACAAAGAGGTGTGCTTTGCGTGCGAAATTGCCCCGAATGTGCCCTCTAGTATTCGTGTTGATGAGCTCAGACTCAACCAAGTGATCACCAACTTATTAAGCAACGCGAAAAAATTCACCGAGCGAGGAGAGATTGTCCTTAGCGTGCAATACCGCGATGATGAGCTTCAAGTGACGGTGCGTGATACTGGCATAGGCATGAGCGAAGAGCAGCAAGCACGTATCTTTACGGAATTTACTCAGGCTGATGTGTCAACAGCTCGGCGGTACGGAGGCACTGGTCTGGGACTGGCAATCTGTCGATCCTTGGTACAAAAAATGGGCGGCGATATCTGCGTTTCCAGCGCTGAAGGAGAAGGCAGCTGCTTTAGTTTTACCATCAAAGCGCCAGCCTGTGAGGACATCGAGGTTAACCAACATAGCGAACTCTCGGCGCCTGATTTAACTGAGCGACACGTCCTGGTGGTTGAGGATAACGCTGTAAATCAATTAGTCCTTGCCAAGATGCTTGAACCTTTGGGCTGTGAGGTGGCCATCGCTCAAGATGGGGTGCAAGCTTTGGATATGCTCCAGCAGCAACGCTATGATGTGGTGCTCATGGATTGCCAAATGCCGCACATGGATGGGTATCAATGTACCCAACATATTCGCAAAGAGCCGCATAAATATGGCGTCATGCCCGTTATCGCGATTACTGCCAACGCCTATGAAGAGGACAAAAACCGTTGTTTGGCGGCGGGGATGAATGCCTTCGTTTCCAAGCCACTGCAAGCGCATGAGTTGCACCGCAGTATTCGCGCTGTGTTAAATATTTCCCACTAACTAGGCGTAAACTCAAAGCATCGACGACACTCAAGCACTACAAACTCTTGGTTTTATCAATTACGCCATCGATAAACTCACTCGATAGCAGTGTTTGTGCGTCCACTGGTCGAGCAAAGAAGAACCCTTGTAAATGGTGACACCCTAACTTATTGAGGAAAAAGATTTGCTCTCTGGTCTCCACCCCCTCGGCGATACAGTATAGGCCAAGGCTGCGCGCCAAGTTGTGAATGGTGCGAATAATGGATTCATTAGTTGGATTTACCCCAATTTGCCGTACAAAGCTTTGGTCTATCTTAATGACATCAATGGGGAATTGACTCAAATAGGTCAGTGATGAGAAACCAGTGCCAAAGTCATCAAGGAAAAGTTTGAATCCGGCGCTGTGCAAGCGGTTAAGTTGCTCTGCCGCTTTGGTTTTATCCTCTAGTAGGGTGTTTTCGGTGATCTCCAAGCGAAGCTGGGTGGGGCTAACATGGTGAAGAGCCAAAATATCTTGTAGGCGGTCGCTTAAATTCGACTTTAAGATATGAATAGGCGACAGGTTCAAAGATAAATAGAAATCATCAGAGCTCTCAAACCAAGGCTTTAAATCGCGCAGGGCTCTGTGTAGTGCTTGCTCGGTAATGGCATCAATTAAGCCTATTTCCTCTGCGATGGGGATAAATTCTCCCGGAGAGATAAAGGTGCCTTCATGTGGCCAGCGCAGAAGGAGCTCCACACCTACGATGCGCTTTTGGAAGTCATGCACAATGGGCTGGTAGTGGTTGAGTAACACCTCATCGCGATAGGCATCTTGTAACGCATTTTCTAGCATTAACTTATGGGTAATGCGGTTGTTCATTTGTTCGGTGAAGAACTTATAGCCATTGCGGCCCGCATTCTTGGCATGGATCATCGCCATATCGGCATTACGAATAAGATCTTCGGCGTTATCCGCATCGAAAGGAGACAACGCAATTCCCACACTGACAGAGATATTGATAGTAATATTGCCAATTTTTATGGGTTGCTCTAACACCTTGGCTAAGTGCTCAGCAAATTCACTGAGCATCTGTGGTGAATGGACATGTTCTATCAGTAACAAGAACTCATCGCCACTTTGACGCGCGAGCAGCGCATTGTCGTCTAATTGTTCGCTGATGCGCTCACAAATGCAGCACAGCACTTGGTCACCTACGGCATGGCCAAACGAATCATTTACCGGCTTAAATTTGTCCAAATCAATAAATAATAAGGCCAAAAGGGAAGCGTTTTCTTTCGCATAGTCAATTGCTTGGGATATTTTTGAGCGCATCATAGTGCGATTCGGTAACCCGGTTAAGGGGTCGTAATTGGCCAAGTAGCGTAACTCGTCTTCAGCACGCTTTTGCTCGGTCAAATCGGTGATCACGATGACGTAGTAGCTTACCTCATCACGGTTGTCGTTATTATCACGGCACACCGCAGTGACGCTTATCTGCACCGGATGGTGGCGGTTATGCTTGGTGCGGATCTGCTCTTCACAACGCCAGTTCTGCCCCGCTTTTAAGCGGCCGATGATACTCATGTACTTCTTATATTTGTGTTTACCCAGAGCACGTACAAATGGCTGAATATTAAGTTGTGGCGCTTGCTGGCTGGCAAAGGCTTGCAGGAAACTATGATTGGCGGAGAACGGCTGCATATGCTCATCTAAAATCAGTAACCAATCGCTGATCTGGCTGATGGCTTCACCTAATACTGTGGCTTGCTGCGCTGAGGCTTTCGCGTCGGTGATATTGGTATAGATGCCTGATACTACTCGCGCATGCCCCTGTAAGTCGCATTCGGTAATGCGCCCGACTTCGTGATACCACAGCCATTCACCACTGCTGTGAGCAATGCGATAGGTGCACTCCCAAGTGCCTTGTTCCCCTTGTTTTAAAAAGCGCTTCCACTGGGTACGATAGCGCTCCACATCATGGGGATGAATAAGTTCGGCATGTTGCTCAAATGAGCAGCTCAAAAAACTGTTAGCATAACCGAGCTCGTCACTCAGACGCCGCTGCGCAAATTGGCGCTCAGATACATAGTAGTGCCACACACCGCTGTTACTGCTTTGCAGAGCTAGGTTGGTTTGCTGTTGCGAGTTGACCGCTACACTGTGGGCGTCACGTAGTTTGCGTTGTTGTGCGCGTAAGTACATTAGCCAAGCGCCAATAATCGCAATGGCGAGCAAGGCATACATGGTTTTTGCAAGCGGCGAACGCCATGGCGCGTAGGCCACATTAACAATAAGACGCGCCTCACGTGAGTACTTGCCGGAGACGGGGTCGAAAGCACGAATGCTTAGTTCATGGCGTCCGGGGTTGAGTTTTGCAAACTGTAAGGTGTTGTCTTTGTAATCGTTATAAGTAAAGTCGCTGGCACCCGATAAACTAATGCGGTAGCGCACTTGGCTGCGGTGTAAAAAGTTAAAACTAGAAAAGGATATTGTCAGCCCGAGGTCGTCGTGCTGTAACTGCAGCGGCTTATCAATATAACTGATAGGGGAGTAATCGATTGAACGAGACAATAAATCAATATTGGTGATTTGCGGTGGTGGTGCAATATACTGGGTGTTGCCAGAGACGAAGTCTGTCGGGTCTATTTCCAATAACCCTTTTACGGTACCAAATACTAGCTCGCCGTTGCCTCGCTTAAGTACCGCGAAGGCGTTAAACTCCGATGCGGATAGGCCATCTTCTACGGTGAAATAGCGCACGTGTTCAGAGTTTATATTTAATCGATACAAGCCGTTGTTGGAGCCAAACCACAAGTAACCTAAATCATCCACCACTGGCGTATACACGCCAAGATTTTTTAATCCTTGTTCTAGGCCTATTCGGGCGCGAACCTCAAGTGTTTCCATATCAAGAGCAACTAAGCCCTCGTTATCGATGCTCAACCACAAGGAATTATTCTGATCGACCGTCCAGCCATCAATATAATTAAAGTGCTGTGGATTCGTGTTGGCGGATTCATAAACCACCTCAACTTGTTGGCGCGAGGTGTCATAGCGATAAAGCGTACCGCTATGGCTGAGCAGTGGGTCGTTCGGATGATTAGGCAGCGGCGATAGAAAGTGCGTGGCTAAATCAGGCAAAAGCGCACGATTTAGTGCTGGCACATCGGTAATGCGGTTGGCCTCGGGGTCATACATATAAAAGCCACTGGGGGCGATAAAAAACGCCCGATTGTCAGGTAACTGCACAAGCCCGCCATAGTAACTCTGGGGGTCGAAGCTTTGAGGCCTATCTGCTTTTTCTAACGGTCGGGTGAGGGTACTGGTTTTGATGTTAAATAGCTCACTGCCGTAGCTTGATTCCAACCATAGCGAGTCTGGCTGATGTGTGGCTGGAAAAATACGATAGATAGTTTGTTGGCCAATGGCGAGTTTATCGTCTTTACTGACCAGGTATGCTTCACTCTCACCATTGGCACTGAGGCGATTGAGGCCGTTATCGCTGCCCACCCACAATGTGCCGTCGGCTTGCTCATACATGCCCCAAGCGATGTGCCCATGTTTATACTGGCCGCTAGGAAGTGTTCGTTGGCGAAAGCGCATAGACAGCGGCGACCATGAGTAGACTCCTTGGGAGCGAGAGCTAAGCCAAATCATGCCACCTTTATCGCGAAAGAGTACTTGGATACTGTTGTCGCTGACGGCAAAGCGCGATTTACTAAATTGGACCAGTGTTTGTGCGCGCAAAGATTGCCGATTAAATTGTTTTAAGCCCTCATCTGTGGCGATAAAGTCATAAAGCCCATAGCGTTGGAAGCCCCATATGTTGTAGCTTGGCAATAATGTTCTAAATGTATTGGGGCTAGAGAGGCTCATGCTGTACAAGCCTTCTACCGTGCCGATCATCAGGCCGAATTCACTGTCAAAGCGCAACAGTTTCACGTTTTGCTGATCGCCGCTCGGCGCTTCGCTCTTGGGTAGGTAGTTAATTTGCTTCACTCGGCCTTGTTGATAATGGTAAAGGCCATTAGATGCACCGACATAAAGCCCATCTTGATGTGGCAGCAAGGCGCGGATGATATGGGTTTCATTGGCAATACTAAAGGCATGGGTGAGTGAGTTATCGGTTAAATCGAGACTGAAAATATGATGATTTAAGCCAAGCCAAACACGCTCAGGGTTCAGGGGATCTTGAGCGATTGCAGAGACGCTAACATAGTCTATCTTGTGTTCACTAAGGGTATTGGCAATGATTTGCTTGGAAGTGAGTGTGGCCGGATCGACCAAGTACACGCCGCTGAACTGCGTCGACACGAGTAGTTTGCCATTTGCTAGTTTAAGCATGGTCAAAATAAAGTCACTACTTAGCGCCGAGTGTTGGCTCTCAAAAAGCGTTACCTTATAGCCGTCGTAGCGATTTAAACCACGCCCTGTGGCGAACCACATATAGCCGAAATCGTCTTGGGCTATGGCACTAACCGAGCCCTGAGACAAGCCCTCATCAGTGGATAAACGTTGGAGCTGATAGCCGTATCCAGCATCGTTGACGTGTGCCTGTGAGGGTGTAGCAAATAAATGCAAAAGCATGAAAAGCACAGTAATACATGCGCTATGTAGACGACGCAATGGCTGACCCCAATTGAAGTTGAAACCAACATATTAGCCTTAAATCCCTCAGGGCATTTAGGCATCAACTAATCGTTAACAATAATACATAAATTTAGCATAGAACCTTGGTTCGTCACTATATCTTTATAATTTTACTTTGAAAAAACCACACCTTATGATGAATTTCGGCAAACAAAAAGGAACAAAGTGGAGCGTTTAATGAACAATAATGCACAAAATGCAACCTTAGTGGTTGTTGATATGCAAGCTAAGTTAGCACCCGCTATGAGCGAGTACACCCATATACGTGCTCAGGTGCAGTTGCTACTTAGCGCCAGTCACTGCCTTGATATTCATTGTTTGGTGGCAGAGCAATACCCTGAAGGTCTTGGGCCAACCGATGCACAACTTAAAATAGGGAACGCCAACTATATTACCAAAACAACGTTCAGTGCCGCCCAGCATAAAGATTTTGAGCAAGCATTAGGCTCGCACCAGCACATCTATTTGTGTGGTATGGAAAGTCATGTCTGTGTCTACTTCACGGCAATGGATTTATTGGCCAAGGGCTACACAGTGAGTGTGATAGCCGATGCGGTGTGTTCACGAAAACAAGAAAACAAACAATGGGCGCTTTTGCAACTGCGCCAAGCTGGCGTGCAGGTATGCTCTGCAGAAACGGCTATATTCGGATGGATGCACAGTTGCGAGCATCCGCAATTTAAAGAGGTTTTAGCGTTAATAAAATAGGCGCCATGGTCGGCGCCCATTGTGGGGATTTACAGTGAGAACGTTTTGCTCACTGACAGTACCAAGCGCTCATCAGCGTATTCGCTATCAAGGTTGGTATCTTCTGCCGCTAACTCGAAATCAAAGCCTGAATAGGAGGTTTGATAGGCGAGACGGTAATGTACGTAGGATTTGCCATCCGCTTGCCACGCGAACTTATCGCCATCTAGCGAGTTTGACGCGTCTACGCTTAAGCGCAAGTTATGACCCTCTGCCAGTGCATAGTTATGAGCTAGCATGGAGATAACATGGCCAGCATCGGTGCCAAAGTAATCCCAGGTGTACCAGAAGTTGGCCTCGGTAGTACCCAGTTGCGAGTCATAGGCAAATTTGGTGTAGGCTTCAAAATAGTTACCGTCACTGGAGCTAGATGCGCCGTGATAACTGTAATAAGCGATACCATAATCCACAGACAGCTGGTTGTTCAACTGGCGAAATTGGCCGACGTAGAAATCCCATTCTAAGTCAGTGCCATCGCCAAAGTCGACGTTTGACGCCCAGCTGCCGGCGTAGAAACCGTTATCGGCAGCGTAATCAATGCTCCCTTGCAGCGCTGGGTCGTTTTCAGTTTGGCTTACACCATTAAAGGTGTAGTCGCTAGCACCAGTAATTGTTGCTGACCAATCAGCCAATGCGACCTGTGAGGCCATCATTAACGAGATTGCGCTTAAAGAGTAAATTGTTTTTCTCATCATTGCTCCTAATGTACGGATTCTATTTTTTTATAATCAAGACGGTTTTCTTTTGGTGAGCTATCGATGTTGCTCACGGTTTTGAATTTGGTGTACAAAATGTAGCCTAAACAACTAAAGAATAGACCAATTACCAAGGCACCGACCCATTGGATTTGTAAGAAGTCAAAAGTAAACAACAGTGTCAGCGCTGCTAAGGCTAGAAAATGGAAGCCCATGTAACGCCATTTACCCAGACGCTTAGTCGTCAGATTGAGGTTGTCACTATAAAGACGGATTAATGAGTCCAACGAGTTGATCACGAAGATAATGCCGACAAACACCATGGCGAAGTTACGGATACCCGTCGTATCTAGCCCTGCATCGTGATAGTGGTATAACACCGCAAACCACAGCGCAATTGGAATAGAGGGGAAGATCAACATCGCTGCTAGCACCTGATAGGTTTTAAGACCACCGACAAAGCGGGCGGTAAATTGGCCAATCATGATGCTCCATGCGAACCACCAAAACAGGTAGAAGGCGTGGTAATCATTGATAGGGAAGATAAATTCGTGGATGTTGCCAAAATAGCCTCCCAGCATGGCCACTGACTGAGCGTACTCACCCATGGCGCTATCACCCCATAAGAAGGCGCTGCCCCACATAAAGGCGATAAGACCAATAAAGACCCACGTCGTGGATACACTCAATACACGTACATATTTAATGTCGGTACTGGAGTAAACAGAAAAGGCAATAGCGGCAAAGACAATGAGGTAAAATAACGGAATGATGCTCTCGCCATCACCGATGCTAGGCAAATACCATGGTAAGTTGGCCAACAATAATGAAGCGGTGAAGGCACAGGTGCCAATAATCACCACGTTATTAATAAACTTCACCCAAGGGATCTCAAAGAACTTTACTTTGGGCTCAATTACGCAGAAATAAAAGCAGGTGAGGAAGTAAAAACTCCAAATGAAAAAGCCCCAAAAACCAAACTCAATGGCGAGCGGGTTAGTGAATGCATATTCTGGGCTTGCGTTTATGTCTGCATAACCGCCAAACTCGGTCAATGGGAACATGATCAGTCCCACATCCAGGCCGGAGGTGAACAAGATAGCAATAAAGGTGAAGGTTCGTACTGGGGTGACACCCACGCACTGCACATTCCCCCATTTCGCCAAGATAAAGACGATAGCGAGTAGGGTAAATAAAATGCCAGCACTAAGCCATAAAGTCATTATCACCCTCCCAATATAAGTAGAAATAGTTCATATTTTCTCCATTTTGTTGTTTTTAAAATATAAGGCGCCCAGGGCGCAGCTATTGAGCTGCACCAAGAAAGCCTTGTGAAATCGTATTAGTTACAGAGTTTGGCTACGCTGTCGCTGCTGCCATTGCGGGTCGTTGACCACTTCAACATGTTGCGACGCAAGCGGAGTCTTTCCTAAGATATGGTCGGCTGCCTTTTCCGCTACCATAATGGTGGGTGCATTTAAGTTGCCATTAGGAATGGTCGGGAAAATTGAGGAGTCAACCACACGCAGACCCTCAACACCATGTACCTTTGCCTGACTATCAACCACGGCCATCTCATCTTCACCCATTTTGCACGAGCAAGAAGGGTGATAGGCACTTTCAACGGCTTGGCGCACAAAGGCATCAATCTGCTCATCTGTTTGCACGTCAGTACCCGGTTGAATTTCCTCATCGCGGAATGCATCAAATGCATTTTGATTAATAATTTCGCGCGTTAGGCGCACGCAGGCACGAAAGCCTTCGATATCGTCCGGGTGTTGAAGGTAATTAAATTGAATTTTTGGCGCACAGTCAGGGTCGCTGTTTTTAACCAACACATGACCACGACTTTTCGGCTTATTGTGACCAATATGGACTTGGAAGCCATGGCCAGCGAAGGCACTCTTGCCATCGTAACGAATCGCCGCAGGTAAAAAGTGATACTGTAGATCAGGCCACTCAACCCCTTCTTTAGAGCGAATAAAGCCACATGATTCAAAGTGGTTGGTCGCCCCTAAGCCATCTTTGAATAATAACCAGCGAGCCCCGATCATGGCTTTTGAAAACAGCCCAAGCTTGCCATTGAGGGTAATAGGTTGCTTACACTTAAATTGGAAATAAAACTCCAAGTGATCTTGCAGGTTCTGGCCCACACCGGGTAAATGGTGTGTACAGGGAATACCGGCATTATCTAAATGGGCTTTGTCACCGATGCCAGACAACTGCAACAAATGTGGAGAGCCAATGGGCCCGGCACTTAAAATCACTTCTTTGTTGGCCATGGCTTTATGAACTTTGCCACCAACGCGATACTGAATGCCACGAGCTTGTTTGCCCTCTAGTAACACTTTTTGCGCTTTCGCATGAGTGACGATGGTGAGATTGCTACGCTCTTTGACCGGATCCAGATAGGCACGCGCCGCCGAACAACGTTTGCCGTCTTTTACGGTCATGTGCATAGGGCCAAAGCCCTCTTGCTGTGCACCATTATAATCTTTGCTAAAGGCATAGCCTGCTTGCTGACCGGCATCAATAAAGGCTTTATACAACGGGTTTTTCATGTCGTTGCCGTTATTTACGCCCAAAGGACCATCGCCACCACGATAAGTGTCACCGCCGAGGTACCACTGCTCGGCCTTTTTGAAATAAGGTAAGCAGTCCTGATAGCTCCAGCCTTGTGCACCGTGTTGTTGCCATTCGTCAAAGTCTTTGGCGTGACCGCGTACATACACCATGCCGTTGATAGATGATGAGCCACCGAGTACTTTGCCGCGAGGACAATGCATTTTGCGATTGTCTAAATATGGCTCTGCCTCAGCGTGGAATTGCCAAGCATACTTGCTGGTATTCATAGGGATAGACAGCGCCGTAGGCATTTGAATAAAAATACTTTTATCACTGCCGCCGGTCTCAAGTAACAACACCCGGTTATTACTATCGGCACTCAGGCGGTTTGCCAGTACACAACCCGCTGAACCGGCGCCAACGATAATATAATCAAATTCGCTGCTCATGATGACACCTCCTTAAAACGGGCTCTCAAGTTGGTTCATACCCACGTACACTGATTTCGTTTGTAGGTATTGGTTGATAGCCTCTAAGCCATTCTCGCGGCCGATGCCCGATAGCTTATAGCCGCCGACAGGCATTTCTGCCGGGGAGGCGCCATAAGCATTAATCCAACAAATACCAGCCTCAAGCTGGTGGATCACACGGTGGGCGCGGCGTAGATCTTGGCTCATTACACCAGCGGCCAGGCCCATAGGTGTGTTATTAGCGCGCTCAATGACTTCTTGCTCGTCATCAAACACTAAGACACTCATAACCGGACCAAAGATTTCTTCGCGACAAATAGTCATGTTGTCATCGCAATCGGTAAACACGGTTGGGGCCACAAAATAGCCTTGCGGCGCACTTGTTGGGGTCAGTGCATGACCGCCGATGGCAACGGTAGCCCCTTCTTGTTTACCCTTTTCAATGTACTCAAGCACAAGCTGTTGATGCTTTTTCGAGATCAGCGCGCCTAAGTTCACCTCAGGGTCTAACGGATCGCCGGCAATAATATTCTTTTGTGTGCGCTCGAGCAGTTCACTCATAAACTGCTCATAAACACCACGCTGCACAAACACACGAGTACAGTTAGTGCACACTTCACCTTGGGTGTAGAAGTTGCCAAGCATTGCGGCACTGACCGCTTCGCTAATATCGGCATCATCAAATACCAATAGCGGTGATTTGCCGCCGAGCTCCATGGTGACGTCTTTTAAGTTGCTGGCGGCGCTTTGCATTACTTTTTTACCTGTGCCCACTTCGCCGGTGAAAGAGACCTTCTCGATTTCTGAGTGGGTTGTAAGCCACTGACCCACCTCGGCGGCGCCATGGACGACATTGAAAACCCCTGCTGGTACGCCGGCTTCAATGAAAATCTCCGCTAACATGTTGGCGCCTTTTGGGGTTTCTTCCGAAGGCTTAAAAATCATGGCGTTACCTGCGGCCAATGCCGGTGCAGATTTCCAACACGCGATTTGCAGAGGGTAGTTCCATGCGCCAATGCCGGCACACACCCCTAATGCTTCTTTGCGGGTATAGTAAAAGTCGCCGGCAACCTCTTGCTGCTGACCGACTACGGTGGGCGCTAATGAGGCAGAGTACTCAATGGCGTCGGCACCAGTGACTACATCGACGCACTCGGCTTCTTGCCACGGTTTACCGGTATCTAATACTTCAATTTTCGCCAGCTCATCGTTACGCTCGCGTAACAAGGCCACCGCTTTGTGCAAAATGCGGGCGCGCTCGATAGGCTGCATCGCTGACCACTGCGCGAAACCAGCTTTAGCGCTGTCGATGGCGGCCTGTTGGATATGCTCATCGGCCACTTCGACCTGATAGATGACCTCGTCAGTTGCTGGGTTAATGACATCAAACACATCGCCACTGGCGTTGGCCATGGGGGCACCATCAATAAAACTTTGTAAGCGAGGGTAAGACATTTACTGTTCTCCAAATTGCGCTATCAGGGTATCGATATAACTTTTACTTAACTGCTCAGCGTGATGAAAGTCATCGGCTTCGCCGCGGCTGAGTACACAGCGTAGCCATAATCCGTCAATCATGCCTGCGGCCAACTCGGCGGCCTGCTTGGCTTTGTCGCGTGGCATCAGGGTATTAAACGACACCTGTAAATTACTGCGTAAGCGACGACTGTTGACCTGCTGCAGTCGGAATAGGGCAGGGTCGTGCAGTGACTGCGCCCAAAAGCTCAGCCAAGTTCGGGTGCTGTCATGCTGTTGCTGTACGGGGGCAAAGTTTGACTCAACGATTAAGTTTAGTCGCTCTCGTGGACTGAGCGTGTCGTCAGCGGTGGTCTTCGCCAGCAAGTTAATTTTCAGCTGGGTTAATAAGTAACGCACCGTTGCTTCAATCAAACCTTGTTTACCACCAAAGTAATGGCTAATGATGCCCGAAGATAATCCGGCACGTTTGCTAATGCTGTTGATGGTGGTGGCATGTAAGCCAAGCTCAGCAACTGAGTTTAAAGTGGCGTCGATTAACTGTTGACGCCGCACAGGTTCCATTCCGACTTTAGGCATATTTTTATTAATTGACCGTTCAATTAAAATAAAGATTAATAGTTTGAGCTGAAATGATCAAGCTTCAGAGTTTGTTCAGATCCAAACGTAGGCAAAGATCTATGTTGACTAGAAGGCTAATTTTTACTGGTCGGTGAATTGATAAATATCAATTTAAAACATTGAGTTATAGTTCTGTCAAAGTGCTTTTTTGGTGGCGGGTACAGCTCGAGAATAGAGATACAAAATTTTTTTATCAGCACCAATGATTAGATGTCTAATTGCTTGTTAGCAAAGTGTAGATAGCGCAATAAAAGAGCAATAATTTTTTATTGATAACTATTTTTGTTTAGATTAAACTATAGCCAATAACGCAATTGAGAGTGGTTTGTATTCGTGTATATCTGTTTATGTCATGGTGTATCAGACAAAAAAATTGAGCAGGCGATTGATGATGGAGCCCGTTCAATGCGCGATCTTACAAAAGAACTAAAGGTTGGTTCGCAGTGTGGCAAATGCTGCAATTGCACCAAAAAAATTCTTAACCAAAAGCTGATTGATATTGTTGATGTGACTGACGACGTCGCTTAATCCCTATAGCGACGTATGATCCTCCTACCTCCTTTTATATCCCCCTGAATTTGTTATAGTAACAATAGACTACGTTGCTTAGGTAATCACAATGGATGCCCTTATCAACGCGCGTTTATTACTTGTCTTTGCCGTGGTGGTTGTTGCCGGTTGCGTAGCCCCTAAAGCGTATAACGTGCACAACTTAGATGATGCCAGTTATTCCATGCCAGCGAAGGGAACAGCTTTGATATCGAATGTTATAGACGAACAGCCCAGCCCTGAACTGTCGGGGTTTTATCCCTTGATTGATGGCCTAGATGCCTTCGCTGCACGTATTGCGCTGATAGAGACAGCGCAATACTCTGTCGATTTACAGTACTATTTGTATCATCGCGAAGAAACCTCACAGCTGTTGAGTGCCTATTTATTGCGTGCTGCCGAGCGTGGCGTGCGAGTTCGCCTGTTACTTGATGACCTATCTCAAGCGAACTTAGAGCAAGATTTAAGTGCTTTGGCGGTGCATAACAACGTTGAAGTGAGACTGTTTAATCCTTTGAATCACAGGCGGTTGCGGTTCTTAAGTTTTATCACTGATTATTCCCGTGTATCGCGGCGTATGCACAATAAGAGCTTTATCGTTGACAGCGAGCTCTTCATTACTGGGGGGCGGAACATTGGCAACGCCTATTTTTCCGGTGATCATAACTCACAATTTGTTGACTTTGACGTACTGGGTGTCGGCCCAATCGTTGATAAGGCAACCATGGCTTTCGACTTATATTGGAATCATCCACTCGCTGAGGATATCAATGAATTGTCTGGCAGTGCTGACAGCCAAGATTTGGCGCAGTTATCAAGCCGCCTAAGTCGTTACGTTAGCACCGCATTTCACAACGAAAGCCCGTATATTCAAAGGCTTAAAGAGTCCACTCTGGTACAAACATTGGTTAACGGCAAGCTGTCTATGGATTGGGCAAAAGCGCAGTTATATGTTGATGACCCTAATAAGCTGTTAACCGATAGCCGTAATAATAGTACGCACATGGCACCGAAGCTGTTTGCAGCCATGGGAGAGCCTCGCCAGCGCGTGAACATTATCTCCCCTTATTTCATTCCCAAAGACAAAGGATTAGAGCTCATTAAGAAATGGCGTGAGCAGGGGGTTGCTGTGACTGTTCTCACTAACTCGCTTGCCGCCACCGATGTGCCGGTTGTGCATGCTGGGTATGCCGATTATCGTCAGCAGCTGTTGGCTATGGGCGTCGAATTATGGGAGCTTAAGCGTAATCTGGATTTAGCCGCGCAGCAACCGAAGCGTAAAGGGTTTCGTGGTTCTTCCACTGCCAGCTTGCACGCTAAAAGCATGACCATGGATGATGACAAAATATTTGTAGGTTCGCTAAATCTAGACCCGCGCTCGTTTAATTTAAACACAGAGCAAGGGCTGTTGATTCACTCCGAGCGTATGAATCGCTTATTAAGTCGATGGATCACAACGGAGATGCCCAAATATGCGTGGCAACTAAGCCTCGACGAGCAGGGCGATATTGTGTGGCAAGACAGAAAGAATCAACAGCGATTGACCACTGAGCCTGATACCAGTGCATGGTTGCGTTTTAAAGTATGGCTTATGTCTTTATTGCCGATAGAAGATGTTTTATAGCACAGCCATGTTGGCCACACTAAAATAAAAAAGCCGCAACTAAGCGGCTTTTTTTAATGAAGATCAGGCGCGGCAAGGGTTACATCTGTGATTGCAGATAGTTTTCTAGGCCCGTGGCCTTGATTAGATGTTGCTGCGTTTCCAGCCAATCTATTTGCTCTTCCTGCTCATTTTGAATTGCATCTAGCGCCTCACGGCTGATGTAATCTAAACGCTCTTCGGCAAGCTTTACCGCTGCCTGCAAGTCCTTTAATGACTCCAGCTCAAAATGCATGTTGGCAGCTATCATCTCTTCAACATTTTCACCAATGCGCAGGCGCCCTAAATCCTGTAGGTTAGGAAGCCCCTCTAAAAACAGAATGCGCTCGATAAGTCTATCGGCATTTTTCATTTTCTGGATAGACACCTTGTAGTCTGCTTTATCTAGTTTGCTAAAACCAAAATCTTTGAACATGCGCGCATGCAAAAAATATTGATTAATGCCTACTAGCTCATTTGCGAGCACTTGGTTTAAGGCTGCAATGACGTCTTTATCACCTTTCATAATTAAGCCTCAGACTCACCCATTTGCGATTGTTGATAATTTTGAATACCGATCTTCTCAATGAGACCAAGCTGCTGTTCAAGCCAATAAACATGGTCCTCTTCGGTATCAAACAAGAGCTTCTCAAGTACTTCGCGAGATTGATAGTCTTGTTCTTCTTCGCAAATTTTGATGGTTTCTTTAACACACTGTACAACCTCAAGCTCAAGTTTAAGGTCGTTGGCCATCATCTCTTTGACGTTGCCACCAACAAGCAGAGCTCGACGTTTAGTTAAATCGGGCACGCCTTCTAAAAATAAAATACGCTTGATAAGCCAGTCAGCGTGTTGCGTCTCCTCGTCGCGCTCGTGCTCCAAACGCTCATAAAGTTTATTTAAACCCCAATCTTCGTACATGCGCGAATGAATGAAATATTGGTCAATTGCGGCCAGCTCATTTGCAAGCAGCTTATTGAATGCGTCTATAACTCGTTGTTTACCTTGCATTTGCCATAATCTCCTTAGAAAGATGTAGCCCTAGTGTAGTCGATCTTATGAATAAATCAAATTTTTATATATAAATCATAGGGTTACAATTAAAAAGTATTCGCATTCAAGTTTCGATTAATGCTTGTGAGTGATTCTTTTTTAACCGCAGTGAGACAAGCCGAATAAAAAAGCCGGTAAACCGGCTTTGCACTGTTGATACAACTGGATTGCTTATTGCCGCTCTAGAATTGGTAATGGATACCGGCGGTGATTGTGGTGCCTAAACCTTTTATATTGTAGCCGCCATAGGTGTAAGCTTGCGCTCTTGCGGGATAGTAATCGCGGTTTAGAAGGTTTTCGATGCCGAAATAGGCATTGGCGCTTGAATTGAATTGCCAGTTACCGCTGAGGTTCATGACAAAATAATCGTCAATCGGCCCTTGATCGCCAACATACTCGCCAGCATCGTTGGCGGTAAACCGTTTGCGGCTTCCCACGTATAAGTTTGATAACGTGAGCGCGGCATCATCTGTAGCTTGCCATTGTAGGTTCACAGTCGCCTTGGGTGGACTAATTTGTTTGCCTCCGAGATAAATATCTTCAGCCGTGTTTTTGCCCTCGACATAAGAATAGGTGGCAGTGGCTCGCCAAGCAGGGTGAAAGCGGTAATCCACTAGCGCTTCATACCCCCAAATCTCCTGTGGAGCACGTGCAGGCATGTATACGCCAGTGGCTTCATCAAAACGGTTAGTGGTTCCCAAATCAGAGGTGCTGCGATATAAAGACGCTTCAATTCGCAGGCTATCAAGTACCGACGTAAAGCCCACTTCGTAATTGTCGATAAGCGCGGCTTCAGTGCGGATCAGAGCAATATCATCCACGGTAGCGCTACGCAGCAAGCGGCCAATATCAGAGATATCTGCACCTTGAGAGTAACTAAAAAACGGACTAAATTGCTCATACGCATTATATTTTAGCCCGACATTGTAGGTGGTGGCTGTGTAATTGAGGGTGTCACCACGCACTTCGAACGCCACAGAGCATTGCTGGGCGTTGCGGCACAGTTTAAGGGTACGGTAATCATCAACTTCGAGGTCGATGTCCTCATGGCGTACACCGGCTTTGATAACATAGTCATCAAACATCACCCATTTACTTTGAAAAAAGCCGGCAAGGTTGCTCATGTCCATTTCCGGGACCCACTCACGGCCATCAACTAAGGGTTGAGATGTGGTGTCTTGCAGCGCATCAATACCATAAATAAAGGTGGCTTCGGTGTTGTCAAAATCTATCAAGGTATTCAACGTGGCGCGCAGGCCCTGCTTCTGCGAGGCAATGATCGACTGACCGCCATCATAACCCTCATCTGGGTTGGCAAGATTTGGAGAGAAGAAGAACACGTTTTCAATATCTTGCGCATATAAGTCTAGAGTCAGTGCGGTGTGCGCGAAGATAGCGTTATCGGTGTACTTAAGCATGGCATTGGTGTTGCCACTTGGGCCTTGAGGACGACCTTGCTTTTGCTGTGCTGGCGGCACATGAATGGCGTAGGATTTATCGCCAGAATTGACGTTACCAAAGACATCGCCTAAATCTGTTTTTTGTTGCGACTTATAGTAGTTGTAAGTAAAGGCGAGGGCCTTATCTGCATCAAAGTCGTAACCTAATTTGGTGAAGTAATTGTGCGTTTGTACGTCACTGAGTCCGTATTGCAAGCCAAGAATATCGCCTTCGGCGTCGCGCTGTACGCCATTTTCTTCATAGCTGATTGTCGCTAAATAAGAAAACTTGTTTGCCCGGCCACTGACCGAGCCCTCGATGCGTGCACCTAAGGTTTCATCCGCTTTGACGGCACTGAATCGTGTTGACACATCAAGCTCTGCACTAAAATCATCAGCCGTTGTCGGTTTTTTGGTAATGTAATTGATCACTCCGCCTGCAGCGCCATTGCCATATACTGAGGTGGCCCCTTTGATGACTTCAATGCGTTCAATAACGCTTGGGTCGAGTGTGCGTATGCCCAAAGAGCCATTACGCAGCGGCGTGGACTGAGGGACACCGTCAATCATCACTAAGGGCGCTCTGCCGCGCAACGTTTGCCCGGTGTTACTTGAACTATTTGTGCTTGGCGCCATGCCTGGCACCATCATTTGCAAAAGGTTTTGTAATTCTGGATTAACCTTAAGCTGGGCCTCAATTTGTTCTCGAGTGATCACCGTCACCGATGCTGGCACTTCGTCAATATTTTCTATGACACGGCTACCAGTCACAATAATATGTTCTAAGTTTTCATTGTTATTTTGTTTGGCGATGACGTTGCCACTGAGAGCAAGCATAATTAGAGAAAAGGGAAAGCGCACGTATTGTCCTTGTTGTACTGAAATGGAGGGGCGAATGATAATTAATATCACTAATTATAACAAGGTGGAAAAGACGTCATCCGACCATATGCATTTAGTCGCGGTAACTTATGTACAGCGGGCAGAGCAAACTTGCTTTACCACGCGATGTTGCATATAAGCCATTTGCGGGTGGGGTAAGTGTAGGAAAGGAGCTGTGTTACAGCTCCCGAGGTTTTTCAATGTAGTAGCCTTGTGCACCATCAAGACAAAGCTGCTCGATAATATGCTTCTCTTCTTGGCTCTCAACGCCTTCAGCGAATACTTTAACGCCAATACGGTGCGCTAAATCAACCATTAATCGCATGAAGTACTGGTTATTCTTATCGTCTTCTAGACCGCGCGTGTAGCTGGCATCCATTTTGATAAAGTCTGGTTTTAACTCTCGGAAAAACTTAAATGACGTTAGCCCTACGCCAAACTTCTCTACGGTAATACGGGCGCCTGCGCGATGCAGCATGGTAATAAAGCGTTTGCTTGCGCCGATGTTTTGTTGCAGTCCTAGCTCTGAAATCTCAAAGATGAGACGAGCTGCCAATTCGCCTTCTTTCATCAGTCGACGTTCAAGCCAGATCACAAATTTATCGTCATGGGCGCTTGCGGCTGACACGTTGAGCCCAAAATACTGCGCATTGAGGTTTTTACTTTTCATCGCCCGAAAAGCATGTTCGATGATCATTTGATCCAGTTCAACCGATTTTCCTAACTGATCGGCCATCGCCATAAACGAAGAGGTCGGTAAGATATGCTCTTCCTCATCGCGAAATCGCGCCTGAATCTCTGAGTAGGCATTGTTGCTTTTACCTAGCGGCATAATGGCTTGGATCACTAGGGTCACACTTTGCTTATCGAGTAAATCGTTGATCATTTTGCGCCAATTTTGCGACCCTTGATTGCTGCTGGCACTCATATCCTCTTGGCGTTGAATGTGCCAAGCGTTATTTTGTTTGCTCTGGGCAATATTCATCGCCACATCAACATTCGCCAGTAGCTCGCCAAGGGGTTTATTCTGCTCGTAGGAGACAATGCCGGTGTAAGCGACAGAGGTTAGATCATGGATTTTCTGATACTGGTTTAGCTTAGACTGAACATTATTAGCAAAGCGCTCCGCTTCTTTTAGCGGAATATTAGGTAACACCACGGCAAAATCTGAGCTGTTAAGGCGAAATACGCTGCTGCCACGATAACTGCCGACCACGGCGCTGAGCATCTCAGCAATACTGCGAATGTACTCATCGCCTTGCTGATAACCGCTGCGCTGGTTGATGTGTTGCAATTCGGTGCCTCGTACCAGGGCGATACAGCCAAAACAATCGCCCTGAACGTGTTCAATGTGACGTTCGTAATACTCTACGAACATGTTGCGATTACCCAGTTCGGTGACTACGTCTTTATAGGCCTCTTTTTTTTATTTCCACTGCCGAGCTGGCAATATTGTCGAGTTGCGAGCCTAAGTATGTTGATAGGCGATTGAGGGCAGGGGAGATTTGACTGGCTAATCGTTGCTTTTGGCTATCGTCAGAGAATGCACGGCTGCTGGTATCTGGCACCACGCCATTGCTGACGAATTGGTCGATTATCGCTGAAATCATATCAGCCACATGCCGGCGGTATCCCACAAACGCCGTTTTTAAACTAGCAATAGGCAACAGTGCGAGCAGGGATATGACTAATACAAAATAAAGTAATCCAACTTCAAATGTTTTCGCTACATCGTCTAAATCGGCAATAAACTCTATGCGCAGCTCACCATTACTACTGACTGCATACTGGCTGCGGACACTGTTGAACTGAGACTGAGCCACTTGTGAAAGTAGTGCGCTGTTCTGGCGATGTGTTTTGTTTGCCAATACTTCACCTTCGGCATCTCTCAGCCATAGGTTTTTCAAGTTCATGGTGGCAAACAGTTGCTCTGCCATAGCGGGAGCATCGGTGACGGTAATTTGCGGATGGCTATCTAAATACCGCTGCAAGCTTACTTGCATGTGTTCTTGCTTTTCCACACTGTAAGAGTGAAAAACCATCACATTAGCGATAATACCGGCACACAATGCCAGTAGCCATAAAGAAAATTGTAAGAGGGTGAACCGTTTCAACTTAGCTTTATCCTTATTATTTAACCAGCTAAACGATAAATCCTAATCGCGACTGAACTTTGGCAAAGAGTCCATTCACATGCGCGAGCGTGCCATGTGAGACGGCGAATTATCACAGCGGCCTAATCTCTACTAGTGTAATTTAACCGTTATTACATACAACCTTGGTGCAATGAGTTGTTATAAATCATTGACTAATGGCGCAATAATATAGCACGGCTTGAGAAAAAACACAGTACAAAGAGTAGTTTACAAAGATGAGTTTGTCTAGAAAGAGGAGATGGGTGAAAATTGGCTCCCCCTCCCCGACTCGAACGGGGGACCTGCGGATTAACAGTCCGTCGCTCTAACCAACTGAGCTAAGGGGGAACAATTTCAAAGGTAAGTAGTGGCTCCCCCTCCCCGACTCGAACGGGGGACCTGCGGATTAACAGTCCGTCGCTCTAACCAACTGAGCTAAGGGGGAACAATTACCTTATTGCTGAAAGATTTGGCTCCCCCTCCCCGACTCGAACGGGGGACCTGCGGATTAACAGTCCGTCGCTCTAACCAACTGAGCTAAGGGGGAAGCGCCTGCCTTTCAACGGGGCGAAATATTAATGACCGCGCCCTAAAGTGTCAACCAATAAAAACTCTAAAAATAAAAAAAGTAGACTGTTCGGCGCTTTTTCACTCAAATTGACTGCTTAGCGCGCAAAACAGCCTCTATTTGGGGCTGCGTTGCGCCTGTCGCAGAGCGATTTCATCAGTAATTACACTGACAAAGGGAAATAATCGAGTCTGTCAGTAACTTATACTTTCATGACTCATAGCGCAAACAACCCGAAGATGAACGTAAACTCAGTAAAAAACGAGCAAATTAGCTTAACCCCTTATAATTAAAGGGGTGGCGTAACTTATCCACGAAATCTGTGGATAAGTCTGTTTATGAATAGGGCAAGGGCAGTAGCTATCGGTATCGACAGAGAGCGAGTAAGAATGCAAGGGGAAAAGGATAAAAAATATTTTTATTTAAAATCAATTGCTTGCTATTATATTCTTTGGCGTTACTTAAAGAACGTTTGTTATAATCTGAATTGACGATGTATTCATCTTTCTGTGTAAAAAAAAGTCATTTCATCCCCAAAATGTATACATGCTGTAAATAATTTGTTTTTTACATGCTTTTGCACAAACAAGTCAGCCAAATTTAGAAAAAGATCATTTTTTATGCACCATTTAGGCGTAGCGAGGGATGCTTTGATGCTTTAGAATGGGGATTTGGAATTAGCAGCAATAAGCGTCGATATGGCTACAGCCGAAACTCATTCTTCTGATCATGCGCAACCCTCTCAGCTTCTTCATGCTGCCATTGTACCGACTTTAACGAAAATGACTGTGCCGATGATTTTTGGCATGATCTTTCTAATGATGTTTAACCTAGTTGATACATTTTTTATTAGTATGCTAGGTACACAACCTTTAGCGGCAATTAGCTTTACCTTCCCTGTGACATTCACTGTTATTAGCCTCGCTATTGGTCTAGGGATTGGGACCTCAGCGGTGATAGCTAAAGCATTGGGAGCGGGTGAGCATGCTCAAGCTCGTTTTGATGGCACCGTTGCGCTCATTGTTTCAGCGATACTTGTGCTCTTGCTATCGGTAGCAGGTTATCTCTTTAGCGAACCGTTGTTTAAGCTTCTAGGGGCTCAAGCACAGTTGCTACCCATCATCGACCAATATATGCATATTTGGTTTTTAGCCAGTGTGCTATTAGTCACACCCATGATTGGCAATGCTATTTTGCGCGCGAATGGCGATGCGAAGACGCCTAGCCTGATCATGGGCGGCTCTGGACTTATCAATGCCATACTTGATCCTGTGTTGATTTTCGGCTGGGGCCCAATTCCGGCACTAGGTGTCCAAGGCGCGGCCATTGCCAGTGCGATTTCTTGGGTTGTTGGCGTTATTTTGGTGCTGCATATTCTCATTGTGCGTCGTAAACTACTGAGCAGTCAGTGCCGCAGTCAGAGTTTTTATGGGGCAACACGGAAGATTTTAAAAATAGGCTTTCCTGCGGCGGGTGCGAATATGCTAACGCCTCTAGCGATGGCCGTTATGACTGCTATCGTCGCTACCTTTGGTGCACCAGCGGTGGCTGCGTTCGGTGTCGGCAGCCGGATAGAGTCGATAGCGTCGTTGGTGGTGTTGGCGTTGTCAATGACACTACCGCCGTTTATCAGCCAAAACTTTGGAGCCGGGAAAATAGAGCGGGTGCGCGAGGCACACCAAAAGACCTTGCAGTTTGTCCTTATTTGGCAATTTTTCATCTACTTATTACTGTTAGCTGTGGGTCATTGGATAGCGCTTGCTTTTGCCAGTGAGAGCCAAGTGCGGGAGCTGATCAGCTTATTTATTTACATTTTACCGCTATCGTATGGCCTACAAGGCGTTATTATTTTAACTAACTCCTCGTTCAATGCCTTGCACAGGCCAATGAATGCACTCGTTTTGAGCGTAATTCGATTGTTTGTCTTTTATGTGCCGATTGCCTATGTCGGCAGTTTAATCGCCGACTTAACCGGTTTATTTATTGGCGCGGCAATGGGTAATCTGTTTACAGCCGTCGTTGCGTACTTATGGTTCACTCATGAGCTTAAACGCCACAGCCAACAATAAGGAGTCTTGTTAGTGAAAGATATGTTCGAATTGGTATCTGGTTACTCGCCAAGTGGCGACCAACCTAGTGCCATTGCCCAGTTGGTCGAAGGGTTAGAAGCGGGACTGGCTCACCAAACTTTGCTCGGCGCGACAGGAACCGGCAAGACCTTTACCATGGCTAATATTATGGCCGAGCTTAATCGCCCGACTATTATCATGGCGCACAATAAAACGCTGGCGGCGCAGCTGTATGGTGAAATGAAAGAGTTCTTTCCCAATAATGCTGTGGAATATTTCGTCTCATACTACGACTACTACCAGCCAGAAGCCTATGTAGTTGCAAGCGACACCTTTATCGAAAAAGACGCCTCCATTAATGAGCATATTGAGCAAATGCGGTTGTCGGCCACCAAAGCCTTATTAGAGCGGCGCGATGTGGTGATTGTGGCTTCCGTTTCTGCCATTTACGGTCTTGGCGATCCTGATTCCTACATGAAAATGATGCTGCTATTGAAAGTCGGAGATACCATAGACCAACGTGATATGTTGCGGCGTTTAGCTGAGTTGCAATACACCCGTAATGATATGGATTTCAGCCGGGGCACCTATCGCGTGCGTGGCGAGGTGATTGATATTTTCCCCGCTGAGTCCGATGATATTGCCGTACGCGTCGAGATGTTTGATGATGAAATAGAGCGCTTAAGCTTATTTGATCCGCTCACCGGTCATGTGGAAAAAAACCTTGTGCGCGCCACCATCTACCCAAAAACACACTATGTTACACCCCGTGAGAAAATATTAGCGGCTATTGAGAATATCAAAACCGAATTGAAAAGCCGCCGCCAACGCTTGCTTGATGACAACCGGCTGATTGAAGAGCAGCGTATTGCACAACGCACCCAGTACGATATTGAAATGATGCAAGAGCTTGGCTATTGCAGTGGCATTGAAAACTACAGCCGTTACTTATCGGGTCGGGCGCCAGGCGAGCCACCGCCAACCTTACTGGACTATCTCCCGGATGATGCTTTGATGATCATCGATGAGTCTCACGTTACCGTGTCACAAGTGGGGGCTATGTATCGCGGCGACCGCTCGCGCAAAGAAAATCTTGTCGAGTATGGTTTTAGATTGCCCTCGGCAATGGACAATCGGCCGCTCAAGTTTGAAGAGTTTGAGGCCATAATGCCCCAGACTATCTATGTATCTGCCACCCCAGGGGATTATGAGCTAGACAAGTCCGCAGGCGAAGTTGCTGAACAGGTGATCCGTCCTACTGGCTTGGTCGACCCGCAAATAGAAGTGCGTCCCGTGGCCACTCAGGTGGACGATTTGCTCTCTGAAATATACAAACGTGTCGAAGTGAACGAGCGGGTTTTAGTGACCACCCTAACTAAGCGAATGGCGGAAGACCTCACTGATTATCTTAGCGATCATGATGTGAAGGTGCGCTATTTACACTCCGATATTGATACCGTAGAGCGCATGGAAATCATTCGCGATTTACGGGCAGGGGTATTTGATGTACTCGTTGGCATCAATCTGCTGCGAGAGGGGTTAGACATGCCGGAAGTGTCATTGGTCGCTATTTTAGATGCCGATAAAGAAGGCTTTTTACGCTCAACGCGCTCGCTTATTCAGACCATTGGCCGTGCAGCCCGCCATATTAACGGCCGTGCTATTTTATATGGTGATGTGATCACTCGTTCAATGCGTCAAGCCATGGACGAAACCAACCGCCGTAGAGAAAAGCAAATAGCCCATAACGAAGCGCATGGGATCACCCCGCAAGCGCTGAAAAAACGCATTACCGATGTGATGGATACCGGCGAAGAGGTACAAAACAAAGCGGCGCAGGCACGCCTTAAACCGGCATCGAAAAAGGCCGGCACGACAATGGATGCCAGTGAAATAGCCAAAGAGATTAGTCGCCTAGAAGCACAAATGCACGAATTTGCTCGTGATTTGGAATTTGAAAAAGCGGCCAAAGTACGCGACCAAGTGCACGAACTGCAGCAGCAGCTTATTCATAGCTAGTGGCCATCGGCTCCTTGCATATTAGCTCGTTGGAGGCTATAAACTAAGGATATTATTCCTGCAAAGGCGGTTGGCGCACGTTGATTTTAAAAGCGTGTTTTTCACTTCTCGGCTGCGCTGTTATGTGCTGGGTGGCGCCGGTTTTTGCGCAGTCGCAACGCGTTGAAATACTGGTTGATCAAAGCTATCCGCCTTACACTTATGTTCGCCAAGGCACTTTGCAAGGCGATTACGTTGCATTGGTGCAAAGCGCTGCTAAATCACTGACAGACTATGAGGTGGTATTAAAGCCAATGCCCTGGAAACGGGCACTGCAGCAGCTTGAGCAGGGCGCTGCGTTTGCGATATTACCGCCCTATAAACACCTTGATAAACGTCCCTTTATCGATATGTATTCGCTGCCACTTGAGCAAGAAACAGTGGTCGCACTGTGCCACAATGACACTGATTTACCGGCAGCATTAGCTGGCAAAGCGGGCCCAGCGGTTAATATTGGTGTCAACGCTGGGTACTTGATTTTTGACCATGCCGTGCGTGCAGCCCAGCAGCGCGGCGATGTGCGAGTATGGCGTAATGCCAATACCCGTTCAAATTTGTTTAAGCTACTAAAGCAACGAATTGAGTGCTATGTGAATGACCGCCGTTCAAGCGAGTATGAATTAGAACTAATAGTGCAGCGACAGCCTGAACTTGCTATAAAGGCTAAGAATTTGACTGTGCAGCATGTGTTAATGACACGCTCAGCCCATATCGGCTATGCGCGGGACGAACGCGGCAACTACCCCTTTAAATATGATTTTATAGCGAAAATGGATGCGGCTTTGGCTGAGCTCATCAACCACTGATTATTTTTGCTGCGCTTTGTCGCTATACATACGTTTATCTGCTTCGTTTAGCAGAGCTTCAATATCCAGTGTTTGCTCGGTATGGCAACTGTAACCGCAGCTTAGTGAAGGGTAGATAAACAAATCGCCATGAGCGAGGGGAGTGCTTTCTATATGGCGGCGCACTTTTTCGACAATTTGTGCGACCGTATCCGGATCATTTATACGATATAAAAGCACTAAAAACTCGTCGCCGCCAAGGCGGGCAACCACATCCGCGTCGCGTAGTGCAGTTTCGAGTTCTCGGGCAACGTGAACTAGCAGCGCATCTCCCACCGCATGACCGAAGTTATCGTTTACTTGTTTAAACTCATTTAAATCAATACTGATGATGGCAAACTTCTTTTCTTGCTGTGGGTCATTTACCAAGGCATTAAGGCGTTGCATGATATATCGCCGGTTTGCCAGCTTGGTTAGCTCATCCTGCAAAGACATTGTTTTAGTGAGGTGGTATGCCCGCACCAGTATCGCGATAGAGAAATACAGTATAATGGCAGCCGCGATACTGATGGCGCCGAGTAGTTGGGCATTGTCACCGTGGTTGCTGGGGATGCTATAGCGGGCCGCAAGTTGCCAGCGGCCATTAGGAAGTTGGATGGTGGCGGTGCTGTCAGCATTACTGAAGATGCTCGCATCGCCATAAAACACCTGGCCCTCGGCACCCGATGCATTCACCCCACGCAAAGCGATATGCAAGTGCTCAGTATCTTTGATACCGACCTGTCTATACAGTGTGGCTAAATCCATGACCACACTGAGAGTGCCCCAATAATGGGCGTTGACGGGGTAGTCATCAAAAAGAGGGAAACGTGCGATGATCGCTTGGCCGCCTTGCACTAGCTCTAAAGGGCCGGCAATGACCACCTTCTTAATTTGTCGCGCTTTAACCACGGTGGCGTATTGCTCAGGGCTGGATTTGAAGTTAAAACCAATGGCGCGCTGATTTCCTTCTAATGGGAATACGTGGCTGATGGTGTCATTGGGAGCTAGCCCTAAATTGCGCACCAATTGCGATTGTTCTAGGGTCTTAGCGGCGATGGTATGCCAATTAGCAATGGCCAGTTCAGGGTTTAGAGCCACCACGGTCGCCAAGCTTTCAGCGGCGAATACATCTTTGAAAATGGTGGTTTCTATTTTGTTGCGGACAAGTGCGGTTTGCTCGCGCAGGTGTTGCTCACTCTCTGCTTTTTGTTTTTCGAAATACGCCGAAGTGAGTAGGTGAATACCAAAGCCAGCCACGCAAAAATACGCTAGGCTTGCAAAGATATAAAGGTATAAACGCTTGACGCTCATGGTAGCGGCAGCCACAAATAGCACACAACTGGGTGCATTATAGGTTATTTATTTCTTGTTCGACGCTAAATCCCTTATCTGTCACAACTTTTTCTAATATTTGTACACGTTCTTTGAGTTGGGAAAGCTCCTTGCTCATGGTTGTGAGCTGCTCATTTTCGCGGCCAGCACGTGCGTTCAGCGCTTTTTGTTTATTACGAACATCCACCACCATCACCGTGGCGACAATAACAAGGGCGGCTACCACCAACATCAGCGCTATGTACATGAAATAATTCCCTATTAATTTGATCTACTGTTCAGTATAACGGGAAAATTCAGTATGACCACTGACAATTTTACAATCATCAGTGGTCAACAGGCAGGATTAAGACTCGTAGGGGAGAGGATCCGTTGCGTTATTTTCCGCAAACGCTTCTAAGCGCTCTTGGCAAGCACCGCATTTGCCACAGGCTTGTTCACGGCCGTTGTAGCAGGTCCATGTTTGACTGTAATCTAAATCCATGGCTAAGCCGTCACGGAGAATATCAATCTTACTGCTATCTAAGTAGGGGCAGACAATTTCGACTTCGTCGTAATTAGCAATACGGCACACGTCATCCATTTTCTTCACAAATTCAGGACGACAATCTGGATAAATGGCATGGTCGCCCGAGTGAGCGCCATAATAGACTTTATTGGCCTTAAGTGAGACAGCATAACCGACAGCGAGCGATAACAAAATCATATTGCGGTTCGGCACTATCGTGCTTTTCATGCTTTCTTCTTCATAATGGCCTTCGGGAACCTCGATGTCGTCGGTCAGAGACGAGCCACCAATCAATTGATTTATGGCAGAAATATCAACGGTTTTATGATCCACTCCAAGGCGCTCACAGACTGCTTTTGCAACCTCAAGCTCTTTAACATGGCGCTGACCATAGTTAAAGGAGAGCGCATACACTTCGTGCCCCTGCATGCGTGCTTTATTCAGCACAGTGAATGAGTCCATGCCGCCGGAATAAATAACTACAACTTTTTCTGCCATGGTGCCTTCTAGCCTTTTATCATAGAGGTTTGCATTCGGGCGCGGTATACTACAGGGTTTGAGAGTGGATCACAATTATTCCCGAATACGGGGCTGTAAATGTCACACGCTAATGTAAAGTATGAGCAGTAGGTAAGTTTTTTGTACCAAATTAATGAGATTTTTGAAACCATCCAAGGGGAAGCCAGTTACACTGGTACACCGTCTATTTTTGTGCGCTTGCAAGGGTGTCCTGTAGGGTGTGCGTGGTGTGATACCAAACAGACATGGGATGCAAGTGATAGCTACGTTGTAAGCCTTGAGCAAACAGTGGAGAAAAAAGCGGATTCTCAACATTGGGCCCATGCCAGCGCCGAAGACGTACTCGCGTTATTTCAACAGCGCGGTTATCTTGCCAAACATGTCGTGATCACTGGCGGCGAACCTTGCTTATTTGATTTAAACCCACTGTGTGAGCTATTGCATGAACATGGGTATTCCACGCAAATAGAAACCAGCGGTACCTTTGCCATAAAGGCGCCGACGCAAACTTGGGTGACAGTGTCGCCGAAAATTAATATGCGTGGTGGGTATGATGTGCTGGCTAGTGCCATGCAACGCGCCGATGAAATTAAGCACCCAGTGGCGATGCAAAAACACGTGGATGAGCTCGAGGCCCTATTTGCGCAAACAGGTGTGGCACCTAAGCTTGTGTACCTACAGCCAATTAGCCAAAAAGCGAAAGCTACCAAGCTGGCAATTGATACCTGCATTCAGAAAAATTGGCGTTTATCAGTACAAGTCCATAAATACATTGGTATTAATTAACTTCGCTCACGAGCTTAGCGCTGCAGCATACTGAGGTTATGAAAAAGCCCACATACCGTGGGCTTTTTGCGTTACGCATTATGCTCTTGCAAATAATCGAGCACCACTTGGTGATGTTCTTTAGTTTTAAACTTGTTGAATACGTGTTTGATATTGCCATCTTGGCCAATAAGGAAGCTAATACGATGGATGCCGTCGTATTCTTTACCCATAAACTTTTTCAAGCCCCACACCCCGAAATCCTCGGCAACTTTGTGGTCTTCATCGCTAAGCAACTGGAAGTTTAGCTCTTTTTTTGTTTCAAAGTTTTTCAGCTTTTTAACCGGATCGGGGCTGATCCCGACAGCAACCGTATTGTGCTCGCTAAGAGCCGCTTTGTGATCGCGCAATTGCTCGGCTTGCACAGTACACCCAGGAGTAAGCGCTTTAGGGTAAAAATAAACTAACACCTGGTGCTCTTTTAGGAGTGCTTCTAAGCTGACAGAGTTACCGTCTTGGTCTTGAAGGTTGAAAAGAGGGGCTTTATCGCCTGCTTGTAAGGTATTCATAGTGATTCCTTATCTTATTCGTCTGAAAATGTAATCAATTTCAAGGCGTTGCGATAACGCCTCAAATGATACTTTAAACGCGTCTATATCTAATTCTTGCGGTACGTTAAATTCAAGCTCGCAGCGCATGTATGCCTGCTCTTCTTTATCGAAGGTGTCTGATTTTAATGAACAGATGCTAATACCGTATTCGGCAAAATAGCCTGTGACTTGGCTCAGCGTACCAGGGGTGTCAACGCCGTGATATTCGAGGTTGTAACCGCCACCATATTGCTCTGCATTATGACTTGAAGTGCGCTTCATCATTGTTAATAAGCCCAGCTCCATGCCCGTGGCTGGCAGGGTATGCTCTACGCGACTGATGGCCGCCATGTCGCCGCACAGCAACATAATGAAAGTAAGCTCATTGCCTAAAATAGCGATTCGGCTATCGGTGATATTACAGTTACAGTCACTGACTAATTGCGTTAGTGCGCTGACTACACCGGGTTGATCTTCACCTATGGCGGTGATCACTAGTTGTTGTTTGGCTAATTCAGCCATGTTGTTCGACCCTTGCTAAGAGAAAACGAAAACCTTTAGATGGCCGCGCAGTTTAGCACAACCAGCGGTGTTACGCGCAACTTTTAGCCGTGACCGAGTTTATTCGCATTTGCACGGCGTCTTTCTTGTTTTTACAGCAATGTAAAAGTACCATAGTGAAAATTTTTGCCATACCGCTGATTTAGATGGGCGGTGGCGAGTGTCGATACTCTGCTTAATACCGCTTGCAATGGTCAATGGATCAGTTGTAAGTGCACCAAGTTTTAACCTGACACTGAACCAATTACGTCTCACCGACTCAAAGTCCGTAGAATAAAAAAAGGTGAGCATAGGAGATAGACAGCGTGCAGTATTGGATCCCTAAAGCATTGATGTTAAGTGCCTTAGTCAGTTTAAGCGGATGCGGTATTTTTACCAGCGAAGCACATCATCCACGTAATTACCGTACCAATGAACCGGTGGTGGCCCCTGAAGGGCTTGATGCACCGCGCCAAGACCCAACCTATAAAATGGATGTTGCCCGTTACGATAATAGCGAACAAGCAAAAGCAACAAAGCCGCCAATGCAAATAATGCCGCTTGCTGAGGGCAGTTGGCTGGATGAAAACGAAAAGCTGGCCCGTGTATATTTTGACAAAAACGAAGGCATCGAAGATCTTGATGAATTTATTTGGCACGCAATTGAGGGCGTTTTATCTGACTACAACACGCGAGCAGTAAGTGCGGATAAGTTAATCGGCACCGTGGAAACCGATTGGTTTTCAATAGTCCGAGTTGAAGAAGGGTGGTTATGGGATGACGAGATAGTCGCTGAGCAGCGTTACAAGTTCATCATCGAGGAGAAAGACCATCAGCGCACTGCCGCTTTGCGCGCAGAAATGGTGGACTATCGCTCAGACGATGTACCCCTGACGCCACTATTACAACAGCGTCTTGAAACCCGCGCGCTCAACGCGGTCATTTCGGAGTTTGATTATCGCTATCGTCAATTGAAAGTAGAGCTGCGCCAGCGCCAAGGGATCATTTCTCTGGATATGGGTTTTGACAACAAAGGTAATGCGGCACTGGTCACAGAGCAAGCTTACAATGTCGTGTTTGAACGCTTTGCAGGTTTCTTGGAGCGGCTGCAATTCACCATTGTCGAGGTGGATGTAGATTCAGGGCGAATCATTGCAGATTACACCAAGCCAGAAGCCAGCGTTTGGGACTCTATCTGGGGCGAGGAAGCCATGCAGCTACCGCTTGAAGATGGGCAGTATCAAATTTTGATGAGCACTACGCGCGAGGGTGGCACCAGCATTACCTGGATGGATAAAGAGGGTGAAGTGTTGCAACCCGGCACCATGAACGATTTGCAACAAGCGTTGGTGCAAGCGCTGCGAACCCGAGGCATTCAAATATAACGCCTGATAAGCAGGCCATGAAGGAAAAGAGTGTCGTGCTCTTTTCCTTTTTTCATGTATAGGGCCCAGTAAATGGGCTAATAATAACAATGAACAAGTAACGATTATGACAACAAGCCAACCCCGTTCAATGGCCAGCACTTTGCTGACCTTTATTATCCCCTCTTTGATAGGGGTATTTTTGTTTATGGTGCCTATTCCTTGGGAAGGGGAGATAAAAATCACTGTGGCAATATTGGCGGATATGCTGCGTGTGTGGTTAGCGCCAATAGCCAGTACCTTATTGCTAATAATTATCTGTGGAACCGGGTTGCTCTCTTTACTTATGAGTACCGTGCAACCTCGGTCGTTGTTTGATAACACATTAATCCGGCATCTGTTTGTTGTGACGCCCGTGTGGCTAGTGGTACGCCTTTTGGGTATGGTGTTTGTTGTGATGACCTATTTTGAATTAGGTCCAGTGGCGATTCATTCCGAGAACACCGGCGCATTTGTTATGAATGAGCTGCTGCCGCTATTGCTCACGGTGTTTATCTTGGCTGGTTTTTTGTTGCCATTGTTACTTAATTTTGGGTTATTAGAATTGGTGGGCACGCTGTTTACGAAAATTATGCAGCCGCTCTTTGGCGTGCCAGGGCGCAGCGCGGTAAACTGCGCGGCATCCTGGTTAGGGGATGGCAGTGTCGGTATTTTGATGACTGCGCGCCAATACGAGGACAAGCATTACACCCAGCGTGAGGCCGCTATTATTGGCACTACGTTCTCAGCAGTGTCGATTACCTTCTGTTTTGTGGTGATTGGGCAGGTACGATTAGAACACTTATTTGCGCCGTTTTACCTGACGGTATGTGTCGCTGGTGTGGTATGCGCGCTCATTCTCCCACGTATTCCACCACTGAGCTTGAAAAAGAACACCTACGTGGACGGCAGTACTCAAAATCAAGATGATGAGTCGCACTCGGCGCAGAAAAACCTTTGGCGTCAGTCTTTGGATATGGCTTTGCACAAGGCGCGCCATGCCAAAGGGGTTAAGGGCACGGTACAAGAAGGTGTGCACAACGCATTAGACATGGTTTTTGCCGTGTTGCCTGTGGTGATGGCGGTGGGTACGTTTGCTTTGATCATTTCTGAATACACCCCAGTCTTTACGTGGCTAGGTAAGCCTTTTATTCCTTACCTTGAGTTATTAGGGATCCCCGAGGCCGTCAAAGCATCGGAAACCATCGTTGTTGGCTTTGCTGATATGTTTATACCGTCGATTCTAGCGGCATCGAATATTGACAGTGAAGTGACGCGTTTTATCATAGCCGCAATGAGTGTCACGCAGCTGATTTACATGTCAGAGGTGGGGGCCTTACTATTGGGTAGTAAAATACCGGTAAATATAGTTGAGCTATTTATTATTTTTATATTGCGAACGCTGATCACCTTACCGGTGATCACGCTAATGGCAAACTGGCTAGTGGCTTAGTCTTTGTCGCAGTGCTCATCTTGGGCACTGCGCTGCTTTTCTTTCAGGCGCTGTCTGGCTTTCTCAACAGGGTCTTGATTTAGGCGTTTCATATCCAGTTTGGCGGAGTATTTGAGTAGCGCTATATTGCTCCCGACGAAGCCAAAAACGGCGACGATAATTAGAATAACTTGCCAAGTTTGCATTGCACTGTTCGCTCATGTATTAAGTGAAGGGTAAGGCTGTGCCCTTTATAACTGACACCACCGTTGCCATGCAACATTAACAAACATTTAGTGGAGTTTTCCCAAGCAATGGAAAAGGTACTAATTTGGCCTGAACACTATCCGTTATTACTCAAGGGGCTTATTGAGCAAAACGGCGCATTTATTTTAGACGCCCTTGAGGCGTGGCCGGCGTGTAGTACTAAAATCGAAGACAATGTCAGCACCACGGTGTTACCGCCTATTTATTACTTGGTATGGTTAGCGCCAAGAGACCCATTTGACGAGTGTACTTTCCAGCATATCAGTGACTTTGATGAGCAGGCCCATCAATATATTAACGCCGCGCGAGAGTATTTTCTGAATAATGAATACACCAACGAGCAAATAAGCGAGTTTTTGCTTGAACGTTTGAGCCAATATGCCGATGTAAATGCCCAATTGGCGCTAGAGTCGCCGATGTCATTGGCGCAATTGTTATTTGAACAGCGCTATTTTTCGCTGTTGGAGCAGTTGCTGGCTCGCGGCGCGCTGCTCTCCAGTGCGGACATTATGCTGGTCTGGCAGGAAGTAGACTTTCGAGCTAAGTTCTCAGCGTTTTTACCACAGTGCGCAGCGGATAAAGACACCGTGCTCGATGCCGCCAAAGCCGAATTGGTGCAAGGTAAAGACTTCTTCACCTTATTGCAGCATTTATCGACCGACGATAATTTGCAGCATCTGCTCGAGCAAGCGCTATTGGCACACTTACAAAGTGAGCATGCTAAACAAAGCTTGGCTATGCGCTTTGTTGAGCAAGGTGCGAAAGGCAGCGAATATAACGAGCAAGGACAAAGCGCACTGATGCTGGCCGCTGAGAAAGGCTTTGTAGCGGTGCTTGAAGCCATCCTCGGCGATGCCTCGATGAATGCTAAAGATGAGCAGGGCAATACTGCTTTGCACTATGCTGTGGCAGCCGATAACAGCGCATGCTTGAAGTTGTTGTTGCGCGCCGGGGCTAACTTTCATGCTAAAAATAACGCTGGGCTCAGTTGTTATCGTTACGCCGTAGAGCGCAACCGCAAAGAGCTGGTGCGTTTAATGGAACGTGAATTTGGAATTAAAGAGCTCTCACCACAGGGACAGTACATGCGTGTTGCCAAGGTGCATGTATTGCACGCTTTGGTGGTGATGTTGCTACCGCTGCAGTTGTTTTTCTTTTTTGATGAGAGCATTGAGCATAAAAGCGAGCTCACCATCGCGTTGACGATGTTTTCCATGGTGGCGATATTTTTTGCTATTAGCTTAAAGCGCTGTGCGTTGTATCCACAGCTAAAACACCCCTTTGGTTTAGGGATTATTCGCATGGGTTCGGTATTATCCTTGGTGGCCCAATTAGGCCTGTTATCGGTCGTTGCCTTGGCGTTTTTAAGCCAGCTGGCGGGGTAGAGGCACTTTTAGGTCGTTATTATGCAAACATGCCGAAGCGCAGTGCTCTGGCATGTTTGCGAGCTTACTAACTATCTTTGTGGTGATTTTGGCGATGATATTCTTGTGCGGCCTTCTCCTGGGCTAGGTCATCTTTAAGCTTACCTACTTTTAGTCCCAATTCTTGACCGCGATGTCGGGCATAGTAAGTACAACCTACAAACATCATGCTTGAGAGTATTAACTCAAGAATGACCCAAAGGCGCTCGTCGGGGCTGACCCACAACAAGGTAAAACCATGAATAAAATAAATCATGACCACAAAGTTGGCCCAAGCATAGGTGTAAGGTTTGTCTTGAATAATGCCTTTCAATGGCAGTAACAATGGCAGAATATACAAACCAAACGTAAATGCCAGTGAATAGTCAGTGCGTGGTACCAAGACAAACATCCACAGCGGCATTAGAATTAGCAGGCCAATGTAGCCGGTCAACGCCAAAAGTTGGTAGCGTTTAGTGATCGGTTTTTTTGCAATATCAGTCATTAAGCTTTCTCGTTAACGTTGCTAAGCGCTTGCCCAGAGCTTGGCATATCTGTTTTTCATCGTTGCTCAATTGAGCGTTATTGTGCGCCCCAGGTACATGGCTTGCGCCGTAAGGCGCGCCCCCTGAGGTGGTGCTACTCAATGCCGGGACGTCATAAGGCACCCCCACCAATAACATGCCATGGTGCAGTAGCGGCGTGGCCAGGTTAAGCAAGGTCGCCTCATTACCTCCGTGCATGCTACTTGAAGAAGTAAACACACAGGCTGGCTTATCAATGAGTTCGCCTTTAAGCCACATCTCGCTGGTTTGCTCCCACATCGCTTTTGCTTGCGAGGCCATCATGCCAAAGCGAGTCGGAGTGCCAAAAGCCAAGGCAGAACATTGGCTGAGCTCGACTAAGTCTACTTGAGGGTGCGAACCATCCTCACTGACGCAGCGTATCAGTGTATCAACGCCTTGTGCTTCAATGCTGTCGGCAAGTTCCTCGGCCAATGCGCGAACACTGCCACCGCGAGAATGGTACAGCACTAAAATAGGTGCCATTTACAGCAGCTCCAAGACATTTTCAGGAGGACGTCCAAGAACGGCTTTATTGCCATTTACAACAATAGGACGTTCGATAAGCTTTGGATTGTGATGCATGGCATTTAACAGCGCCTGTTCGTCATGCTGGTTTTTTAAATCAAGCTCTTTGTACGTGTCTTCTTTGGTACGCATTAATTCGCGGGCAGAGCTAAAGCCTAATTGTTGTACCAGTGTGTTTAGTTGCTCTACGCTGGGGGTATCGTCTAAATACTTGATAACTTCTGGCTCTAGGCCTTTTTCCTCGATTAGGGCCAAAGTTTGGCGTGATTTAGAACAACGTGGATTGTGATAAATAACGATAGACATAGCTTCCTCTTGCGGATGTTTTGCCCTTGATTGCTGTGAGCTGGCCACAACCATATTGGCCTTGGCAGTGCAGGCGGGGCCGATAAATTTATACCTATAGTGTAAAAGATACGTGCGCCCGTTGATAGAGGCGCACACCTTGTTGCTTCAATTTGCGCCACCGAGGTGGGCATATGCGTTATAAACGAGCGAGCTCTTTTTGCATTTGCCGGTATTGCGCTAACAATGCTTTCAGTCGTTTATGTTTAATCGCTTCATTCGGTTCAATATGATTAAGGGCTTTTTGAACTTCATCAGCGGCTTTCATATACGCCCCCACCTGAGCCATTAAATCCGCATTAGCCTCATGGTAGGCTGCTTTGTCGTCTTGGCGTCGGTAGGTAGTGGTAAGCAGCTGCTTAGCCAAAAAGTGGTCTGGCTTTTCTAGGGTAAAACTACGCAACAGTTCAGTGGCCAGCGCATAGTCCTCGGCTTCAATTGCAGCGTGGGCGTAGTTTAAGGTTATAACTTGGTTGTTTGGCCGCAATTGATGAAATGGGCGCAAATGCTCAAGGGCTTTGTCGGGCTCGCCCTTGCCAACATAGTAATCGGTTAGTGTATCCAAATAAAAAAGATTACTCGGGGCGCGTTCCAACAAGGGTGCGAGGTATTGCCATGCTTGGTCGAACTTTTTCTGGTCGATTAAGGTCAGCGCCAGTCCGTAGTGCAATGCTGACTTGTCGCCATAGGCGTTTTCCCGCAGTAGTTTATTAAACTGCTCTTGCGCTTGTTGTGAGTCATAACCATAGCGGGCCAGAATGCGGCTTTTCGCAAGGTAGAACTCTAAGCTTTGGCCATATTGACGCTTTTCATATTGCTGTGCACGCAAGCGGACATCACTGATCCGGCTTTGTGGTAATGGGTGGGTAAGAATAAATACCGGCGGCTTTTGGCGGTAACGAATTTGCGCGGCCAGTTTTGTTAAAAACTCGCCAGAAGCATGAGGGTCAAAGCCAGCTTCGTATAAGGTACGCATGCCGATTCGATCGGCCTCTTGCTCAGCCCCCCGGCTATGACTTAGTTGGCTCAGTGCGCTTTGTGTCTGGGTTCCGGAAATAATGGCCATGCCGGCATCGGGGGCAACAACGGTCGCTAGTATACCGGCAATCAGCCCGGCAATAGTAACCCCAGAGTTATCTTTTTGCTGCTGCAAACGCCTTGCTAGGTGGCGCTGAGTCACGTGCGCAATTTCATGCCCGAGTACAGACGCCAATTGACTCTCGTTATCTGCTTGAGCGATTAGCCCGGTATGAACGCCAACGTGCCCGCCATAGAAAGCAAATGCGTTAATATCTTTGTTATTTATCCAGAAAAAAGAAAATGGAAAACGCACATCGTCGGCGTGGGAGACAAGCTTATTGCCAAGCGTAGTGAGGTACTCATCAAGCACGGGGTCGTCGATGACCGGCGATGAACCGCGAATTTGCATCATCATCACATCGCCAATAGCCCGCTCTTTTTCAATGGGCAGCACCTGCAAAGCCGAGGTGCCTAAATCTGGCAACTCAAAGGTATTTTGTGCCTTTACTGGCATAAACGTTGTGCTCACTAAGGCACAGGACAACAAGATACGTTTAAAAGGCATATTATTCCTTGTGGTTATAATCATCTGGCTCCATCAACCTAGCCAGCGCAAATTCACTGCCGCCAGTGTTGTGGTGCTTTTCGCACGCCTTATAGAATTCTTTTATTGAGACTCCGTTGTAGGCTTGAACGTTCAATTCGCGACGTAATAATTCGACCGTGTCATGCACGACTTTATGAGCGTGAATAATCAGAGCTTTATCGGCATCATCTCCACTGTCAAAGAAAAACGCGATGAATTTGTGCAACTGACCGATACGGATCACATGCTCCATGGTCGCCGGATCCCATACATCGAATTCCATTTTGGCATTATCACGCACGTAATGACGAATTTTTTCGTCGCCAGCATAAGCATAAGCACTGAGCTCAAAGCCTCGCTCGGTAAAGCTTTGATGTAAACCGATACGCGGCTTGTTATCGCAGTGGATAATGCCATTATGATCTTCCTGCCCACCGAGTGTCTTCAGGTTCCAATTTCGTTTATCGAGTAAGCGCTTGATAGCTGTATCAAACCCGTGCTCTAGCAGGTTTTCAGACTCACTGAGGCTTTGTGACACCATATGGTAAAAAGGCGGTAGTTCACCCCAGTTAAGCTGTTTTTTATACCAATTGATTTCCTTTAAGGTCGGATTGGCAGGCAGCCTAGCTTTGTTATGCGACGTCGCCATGACACGCTTCCTTCATTTTCGCCTTATAGTATTAAGCATAAACGAATGTCGTAAACCTTTTAAGCTTTTTTACGGTATGATTAAGGAATCGGTATCATCTACTAACTATTTCTTTTTACGCTTAATCTCAGCGACATATTGGCATCGATAACAAGTGTTAAGCGCCAAGCAAGGTAATGTGAATATAATGGTGGAAGTTGATTTACGGTCGTTACGGTGTCCGCAGCAGTTTGTGCAATTTAAACTCGCGCTAAAGCGTGCTCAGGGTGACCATCGTCGTTTATTATTATTGTTGAATACCAACACTCAAGAATTTACCGATATTGAACGGTACTTAAAAAAACAAGGGCTGAGCTATGCGTTGCAGCGTCAACCATCGTTTTACCGCCTCATAGTGGAGATTTAAATTCGTGTTCGAATACGTGCGTTCGTGGTATCAAAGAAAGTTTTCTGACCCTCACTCTGTCACCTTATTGCTGTTGCTCGTTGCAGCGTTTGCCATTCTCTACTTCTTCGGTAACTTGTTGATGCCTGCGTTGGTCGCAGTGGTGGTGGCGTACCTTTTAGACTGGCCAGTGGCCCGCTTACAGCGCTTGGGTTTATCACGACTCTTGGCCACCGTGGTGGTGATGGCCTTATTTTGCTCGTTAGTTATTGGCAGCTTATTTGGGATTGGGCCCGTGTTGTGGCAACAAACCAGTAATCTAGTACAAGAGGCGCCAACCATGCTTGAGCAAGGAAAACATTATTTGTTGCACTTGCCCATAGACTACCCAACTCTCATTTCGCCCGAACAGGTCCGTTCGGTGGTCAGCAGTGTTGAGTCTAAAGCGGTGGAGCTTGGGCAAACCTTGGTGTCATTTTCTTTAACCTCACTTAAAGATGTGGCCGCATGGCTTATTTATCTGATATTAGTGCCACTACTGATATTTTTCATGCTCAAGGATAAGGCGCAACTGGTCCAAAGCATGAGTTCGCTGCTGCCCAAACAACGCCGTCTAATCCATCAGGTGTGGATAGAAATGAACCAGCAAATTATGAACTATATCCGAGGTAAAGTGTTTGAGATTGTGATTGTTGGTGGTGTGTCGTTTGTGGTGTTTACCATTTTCGACCTGCGGTACGCGGCGCTGCTGGGTGTGTTAGTGGGCTTTTCAGTTCTTATTCCCTTTATTGGTGCGGCGTTGGTGACGATTCCTGTGGCTGCCGTTGCGTTGTTTCAGTTTGGACTCGGTAGCGAGTTTTGGTCAGTGCTCGTGGCCTACGGCATTATTCAAGCACTTGATGGTAACGTGTTGGTGCCCTTACTCTTTTCAGAAGCAGTGGACTTGAATCCGGTCTTTATTATCGTCGCGGTGCTGTTTTTTGGTGGCCTGTGGGGTTTTTGGGGGGTCTTTTTCGCAATCCCACTGGCGTCACTGGTGCGTGCGCTTATTAATGCGTGGTCTAGCAGTGCTGATGAACCCCATCAAAGCATGCCCAAAGCGTTAGTCGAGGAAATGAACAACGATTAAAAATATCGATAGATTGCTGCTTCTATGCAGCAATCTCCTTTTACTCTTTACAAGCCCCCCTGTTGCCGCACGAGTTATACGATAAACTCATAAAACCTCGGTTTATTCGAACAAATTAGTCTTACTGCGTTGAGTGCTTATGTGTACAATGGTTATAAGTTATAGCTAATAGTAATATAGTGTCTTATGTCGCAGCGTTTCTTCACCCAGCCTAGCCAAGATCTGGTTTATCTTGATGCCAATGCCACCACCCCGGTGCTGCCGTGTATTGCCGATGTGGTGTCACATACCATGCAAGTGTGTTTTGGAAATCCTTCAAGCTCTCATATAACCGGCGTGCAAGCGAAATATTTATTGGAGCAAACGCGCAATAAGGCACGCCAGGTGATAGGTGCGCAAAATGGCGATATTCTTTTCACCTCAGGTGCGACCGAAGGAATTCAAACGGCAGTGGTATCCACGCTGCTGGCAAACCGTCATAAAGCCACCGAGCACAGTGTATTGCTGTATGGGGCGACTGAGCACAAGGCCGTGCCAAATACCCTGAAGCACTGGAACGAAGTATTAGGGCTTGGGGCAAAAGTTTTGGCGATTCCGGTGGACAAAGATGGCTTGCTAGATAGCCAATTTATTGCAGAGCACGTGGGCCAAGCATTAATGATATGTACCATGGCGGTGAATAATGAAACCGGCGTATATCAAGACTTAGGTGCACTCGAGAAAGTGATCCGAGCGCATAATCCGCAAGTGTCTTGGATGGTCGACTGCGTTCAAGCTCTTGGTAAACAGGCGTTGGCCTTAAGTGATACCACAATTGATTATGCCCCTTTTTCTGGGCATAAACTCTACGCACCTAAGGGAATAGGCTTTTTGTATATTCGCGAAAATAGCCCCTATACCCCATTCATCGCCGGAGGGGGTCAAGAAAGTGGTATGCGCTCAGGAACAGAGAACCTACCCGGTATCGCCGGTTTGTATGAACTATTTGAACTACTGCTAGATTCTAAGCAAGCGGTGTTCAAACCTGTGTGCACCTTGCATCAATACCGCGACCAACTTATTAGTGCCTTAGAGCAAACCTTTGGTGATATCACCTTTAATGCGCCTTTGGCATCAACGGTGCCGACGACACTGAACTTTTGCGTGAATAGCTTGACCTCAAAAGAGGTGATGGATTTGTTCGATGCTGCGGGGATCCGCGTTAGTGGCGGCTCAGCCTGTAGCTCCGGCGCATCGCGCAGTTTCGTACTTGATGCCATGGGTGTTAGCGACTGGCAAAGCGAAAATGCCATTCGCATGTCCTATGGTCCAGCTGCCAGCGCTGCAGATATCGCTTTGGCCTGTGAGCGTATTTGTGCGTTAAAACCAGTGCTTAGGAATCATTGTCTCATTGTCTCTGATGCTCATCAGCCAGAGCAAGAGGTCTGTGCATTGGGGCTCACACAATTGCGCCATCAAGGCAGTTGTTGTTGGCTATTTGTCGCTGACAATAATGACGCAGTGATAGTCGACCCCATTGTTGAATTGGTGCCTCGCCTGACTCGGTTAGTAAAGCAGCAGCAACTGCGGGTCAAAGCCGTACTAGAGACTCACCGACATCAAGATAAAGATTCTGCTCGCTCGCTGTTGGCGCAGCGCTTAGAAGTCGATGCAAGTGGCGAGCTTGGGTGGTCTCATGGTGAGGCTATTGCTCTTGGTTCACACCAATTAAGCCGTGTTACCACGCCAGGGCACAGCAGTGACAGTGTCAGTTATTTACTTTCTCAAAACGAGCATATTGAAGCCTGTTTCTGTGGCGATTTGCTTGTTTGGGGTGGCCTGGGCAGTACTCAATTCGACGATGCCAGTTGCGAGCAAATGGCGCAGTCGCTGAAATTACTCAGTCAATTACTTGAACAAAATACGGTTATTTGCCCAGCGCACGACTACGAACAGTGCTTTGCCATGACCTGGCAGGCACAGTGCCAAGCCAGTGAGCTGTTGGCAGCCTTATTACAAGGGGAGCTCGACCATGAGCAGTTTGCTTTGCGTAAAGATCAATTAGATCAGCGCCAAGGCGAGCAATGCGGCGCCTTATGTGGCTTTAGCCTAGCCCCCGTCAAGGCAAGTGGGGCACAGCTGAGCGCACAGCAGTTGCAGCAGTTACTGCATGAGCACAGCGACACTACTGTAGTACTTGATGTACGTGAGCCCTATGAACACGGAGCAACGGATATTCGCAGCCTATTTACGCTAGCGCCAGAACAGCTTATTAATATCCCACTTAGTCGGCTCGCGAATGCATTGCTGACGCAACAGCTGGACCAAAGTAAACACTATGTATTGATCTGTCGTACAGGGAATCGCTCTGGACAGGCTATCAGTAACTTAAAAGCCTTAGGTTTTGAGCACGTGTATAACTTGCAAGGTGGGCTCGCACTTGTATGATGGAAGGGTATTCACAGTCCAAGGAACCTTTATGAGTCAAGTGTTTATCCGCGATGCGGTGATCAATGATGTGCCGCTTATCTACCATTTTATCAATCAACTCGCTATTTATGAGAAAGAGCCGGACGCGGTCACTGCCACGGAGCAGGACATTGAGCGCACATTGTTCGGTGAAAGAGCGACCGCCCATAGTGTGATTTGCTTTGATAGTGAGGCGCCTGATGCTGAGCCAATCGGCTTTGCAGTGTACTTTTTCAATTATTCTACTTGGTTGGGCCGCAATGGCCTGTACCTTGAGGACTTATATGTTAGCGAAGATAAGCGAGGTCGAGGTGCAGGCAAGGCATTGATGCAATTTCTTGCCCGTCGCGCGATTGAAAAAGACTGTGGCCGTTTTGAGTGGGTGGTGCTCGATTGGAACAAGCCAGCGATTGACTTCTATGAGAGTATCGGCGCGCAAGCACAAGGTGAGTGGATTATCTATCGCTTAGATGGTGAGCAGCTGCACCAGTTTGCGCAATGAGGTTAGTAAATTAATATTATAAATAAAAATAATTTGCATTAACGTTTATCTGTGTTTAAGGTAGTGATATGATCCACAGCGACGTGAATGTAAATCAGTATGAGCCAATCTCCATTAACTGACTTGCCGTGGGTGCAATCCGCACTCACCCCTTGGCAAGTCGATATTCAAGCCGGTAATCACGCATTCAACGCTAAGCAGTGGCACCTCGCCAGAGATAAATACACTGTTGCTTACCAACTTAGCTATCGCTTGATGGCGCAATTTTTAACGTTAAAAGATGAGGGTGTGCGTTGCCAAGCATTGGCGCAATGTAGCCCTGCCATGGTAGTGGCCGCCCATAACCTCGCAGATACGTACATTCGCCTTGGTAACCTAAGTGGCGCTGCACACACGCTTACTCAAGTGCATGCCAATATGCTGGCGTTGCGTCAGCACTCTGATCCAAGTGTCATGCACATTGGCGCTATCCATAGTGATAAAACCTATGCGCAACTGATGCACTTCGCCAAGCTCTATGGCCCCAACCCTGAAACTCATAAGCAACTACAACACGCGCTTAATCAGCACAGTGTTACACACCCCACTTTTCACTAAATAAGGAGTGACGATGGCATTTCAACTTCCAGAATTAGCTTATGGTTATGATGAACTGGAGCCTCATATTGATGGCCGTACCATGGAAATTCATCATACTTTACATCACCAAACCTACATCAATAAGGCCAATGACGCCTTGAAAGACAGCGAATATGAAGGCAAAGGGGCACATTGGTTGTTGCGTAACATCGCTAAGATAGATGAGGCACTGAGACCTGCGGTCCGTGATCACGTCGGTGGGCATGCCAATCACAGTTTGTTTTGGCAGGTGATGAGCCCCTCAGGTGGCACTGAGCCACAAGGTGCGTTAGCTCAGGCTATCAAAAGTGACATAGGGAGCTGGGAGGCATTTAAAAAGCAGTTTACGCAGGCGGCGTTAACGCAGTTTGGAAGTGGTTGGGCATGGCTGGTGGTTGATAGTAGCCATCGACTTCAGGTGGTCAACAGTGCCAATCAAGATAGCCCACTAATGGATGGATTAACGCCTATTCTAGGTTTGGATGTATGGGAGCATGCATACTACTTACAGTACCAAAATCGCCGACCAGAATATATTGAAGCCTTTTATGAGGTCATAGATTGGCAAGCGGTGGAGGCGCTTTTTGATCAAGCAACAGGGCGCTAAGTTAATTTTATATTGAGTGTAAAATCTGGCTAGGTATTCGCGCATTTTACGATAAGCTGATCACAAGACTTAAAGTAAAGTGAGTGTAGAGCATGTATCCCCCAGATATCTGCCAAACAGCCCGGATGAGCCGTGACAAGCGCTTTGATGGGCTCTTTTACGTTGCAGTGCGTAGTACCGGCATTTATTGTCGGCCTATTTGCCCAGCCCCTGCGGCAAAAGAGCATAACGTGCAGTATTATCAGCATGCACATCAGGCAGCCTTAGCCGGCTTTCGACCCTGTTTGCGCTGTCGGCCCGATGCCAGTCCAGGCAGTTATCCTTGGCTGGGCGCGCAAACAACCGCACTGCGTGGCAAAAAGTTAATTGATCAAGGGCAATGGCGTGAGGGAGGGTTACCCGCGCTGGCGGCGCGCCTAGGGGTGTCGCAAAGTTATATAAGTCAATTATTCAAACGACATTATGGTATCGCACCTGGCCAATACGCCCAGTTTGTCCAGTGCCAGTTTGCCAAACAGCTATTGCAGCAAACACAGCTAAAAATTACTGACATTGCATTCGCTTCAGGCTTTAACAGTGTCCGGCGCTTCAATGATGCATTTAAACAGCTTCTAAAGCTCACTCCGAGTGATATTCGTAGCCGAAAGTCGCCTACGCAGCAGCATATTAATTTGTTTTTAAGTTTTCGCCCGCCTTATGACTGGCCTTCTATGCAACAGTTTTTAGCAAAGCGGGCGGTCGACCCTGTAGAGTGGGTTGACGCCAACAGCTATGGTCGCACCTTTGAGTATGCATCCTGTAAGGGCCAGTTTAATGCTGTTTTTGACCGGGCCAAACAAGGCTTTTGGGTTGATATTACCCTCACGGATTGGTCTCATTTACAGGCTGTAGTGGCGAACATTCGCCGTGTTTTAGATTTGGATGCTGATACCGAGGTGATAAATCAGCAACTACATCGTGCTTTCGGGGAGTCTCTGCCGCTTAAACAAGGGCTCAGGCTGCCAGGCATTTGGGAGCCGTTTGAAGCGGGCATCAGGGCGGTGTTAGGGCAACAAGTCAGCGTTAGTGCTGCAAGACAGTTAAGCAAAACTTTGGTGGCATCGCTCGGTGATGAAGGGCGCTATTTTCCAAGTGCTCACCAAGTGGCGCAAAGTGAGCTTAGCTTTTTTAAAATGCCCGCAAGGCGTAAACAGGCGCTTATTGATTTAGCCCGGCATGTGAGCAGCCATGGCATTGACGATGTAGACGCTTGGTTAACCATAAAAGGTATCGGCCCTTGGACTGTAAACTATGCGAAAATGCGTGGTCTGAGCGACCCTGATATCTATTTAGGGGGGGACTTGGGGGTCAAAAAAGCGCTGCAACATTTGCCGAGCCTAGACCCCGAAGCCTGTGCGCCGTTTCGTTCTTATTTAACCTTTCAGCTATGGCAACAATTATGACTATGTACCAAACAACGCTAGAGACGCCGATAGGCGCCTTGTTAATCCAAGCCACCGATCATGGCCTGTGTTATGTCGGCTTTGATATGGGCCGTGCCCAAAATGGCCTTAGTTGCAACAATGACCTGCTAAATCAGGCACTCTATCAGCTACAGCAGTACTTTGATGGTACTCGGCAAACATTTGATGTGGCTATTGATGTCGCCGGCACTGATTTTCAAAATCAGGTGTGGAATGCATTGATGACGATAGGTTATGCAACTACATGCAGCTATGGTGATATTGCCAAGTTATTAAATAACCCTAATGCAGTGCGCGCCGTGGGCGCAGCGAATGGCAAAAACCCTATCAGTATTATCGTGCCTTGCCATCGTGTTATCGGCAGCAACGGCACCTTGACTGGCTATGCCGGTGGAGTGGACAAAAAACAATGGTTGCTAGCGTTTGAACAGGCCCATTACGACGACTAAACTAAAACACAATCAATTCAGCTAAGTGGTCTTAAATGGTTCGGTTCCTCCTTTTTATGATGGTTATAACAGTTGTTTGTTGCCGCGTCGCATTGGCAGCTAACACTAATCTGCGAATAACCCTTTGTTATGAGGACAAAGAGGTGGTGCCGTTTTACATGGGACAAACCCGAGAGGTGCCTACCCACAACCCCGGTGCTAACATAGAAGTGATCCAACAATTGCAGTCACGTCTAGAGAACGTGCGTTTTGCATTTATTCGCAGACCTTGGAAGCGCTGTTTAGATATGGTTGAAAAGGGCGAAGCGCAAGCATTAATAGGCAGCTATCGAAAGCAACGACTCTCTCGGCTGCGTTATCCTATGATTAATGATGACGTTGATACAGATCGTGCACTGAGTAAAGTGGGAAGTTGTTTTATTGGCAATCGTGAATTTCATGAGTTCTGGCCAAGAAGACACTATTTGCAACAGCAAGGTGTGGCGATTGCCTTGCCGCATGGTTACGCTATTGCCCAGCGCTTAAACGATCAGCCAGTTTTTGTGCATTTTGTTTTTTCGCAGCAAGACGCATACCGGCTACTGGCCAACAGGCGTGTACACGCAGTGATGGATTTTTGCCAAGTTGGTAATCAGAACCTATATGTTGAGCCCGCCGATATCCAAGGGGTGAGCCCACTTTATCCGCCTTTTGATGTGCACTATGGCTATCTCATATTCGCACCAAAATTTTACCAGGCCTATCCGCACAGAGTGGAACGTATATGGGATGCGCTAAAAGGCTTGGATACTACTGCTATTTACCGACGCTATCTACAAATTCGCGATTAGTGTTGTTTAAAGCTCTCAGAGAGGAGATATGACTTTCATAAAGCCTTAGTGTAAGCTTGGCGCGCGAAAAAAATGGATAACAATCACTATGGCTCAACTCTATTTCTACTACTCGGCGATGAATGCTGGAAAGTCCACAACCTTACTGCAATCGGCTTTTAACTATCGTGAGCGCGGTATGCGCCCTATGATTATGACTGCCGCGATAGACGACCGTTCAGGTGTTGGTAAGGTTGCCTCGCGAATTGGCTTGCAGGCCGATGCCTATGTCTTTGACGGTGAGTCTGATGTGTTTGCACTTATCCAACAGCAGCACCAAATCCAGCCGGTAAACTGTGTGTTGGTGGATGAAAGCCAGTTTTTATCGAAGCAGCAAGTGTGGCAGCTCACCGAGGTTGTCGATCAGTTGCGCATCCCGGTTTTATGTTATGGTCTACGCAGTGACTTCCTTGGTGAACTCTTTGTCGGTTCACAATATTTATTAGCCTGGGCCGATAAGCTGGTGGAGCTAAAAACCGTATGCCACTGCGGCCGCAAAGCCAACCACGTACTGCGCTATGACAGCGAAGGAGCGGTGGTTGCCAGTGGCGACCAAGTGCAAATTGGTGGTAACGAGCGCTATGTTTCCGTGTGTCGTAAACATTATAAGCAAGCGCTCAATGACCCGAGTACCACTCAGCAAAGCAATTGTTCTAAGCGTGCTTGACGTTCACTCTGTGGCATAAAACTCCAAGCAAGAAAGCGGCTGACTTTTTGCCCTAGGGCCATATTCACCACCTCAATATTGATGGCCCCAGCCTTACGCAAGGTGTTTTTGAGGGCCCTGAGGTTGTCTTTTTTTGAAATCAATGAGCTAAACCACAGTACCTGCTCGGCATAATGGCTGCTTTCTAAAATCATATCGCGCACAAAGCCAAGTTCGCCACCTTGGCACCACAGCTCATTGGCACGACCGCCAAAGTTGAGGTGCGCCCCTTTTGCTTGGCCTTTAAGGTTACGCCATTTACGCTCACTCCCAGCCTGTGCGCTTTGTTCGCTGTCGTGAAAAGGCGGATTACACAGGGTGGCGACTAAGGTATCTTGGGCTTTAACTATGCCGTTAAAATAACTACTTGGACGTTTTTGTTGTTGTACCTTGATAGGTAATTGATTGAGTTGTGCTAACTGCTTAGCGAGCTTGACAGACTGGGGGTCGATATCACTGGCAACAAACTGCCAGTTAAATAGTTTATGACCTAAGATAGGGTAAATGAGCGATGCGCCGGTACCCACATCCAACACTCTTACTTTATGATGCGCGACATCTAAGCCGCTGTCGTTGGCAAGTAGGTCGTGTAAGTGGTGCACATAATCGGCTCGCCCGGGAACCGGGGGGCATAAAAAGCCGCTGGGTAAATCCCATATATCAATGTGATAATGGTGCTTGAGCAGTGCTTGGTTGAGTGTTTTTAACGCGTTTGGGTCGCTGAAATCGATACTTGGCTGGCCATCGCGCCGAGTAATAATGTGGTTCTCTAAGCTAGGTAAGCTTCGACACAAGGCGTCGAAATCATAGCCGTTGGCGTGACGGTTCTTCGGATGCAAGGGCAAACTCTATTCCGCTAAAAGCACCATTATAGAGAAAATCACTCTGTTGCTGTAGTGCTTTATGACTGACGAAGAGCGCTACATGCGTTCATATTGCTCATTTTTAGTTTCATTGCTTTTCTTTACACCACTGGCCTAGTCACCATGCGAGCATAGCTGTTGTGGCTAAATAGTGACTGAATTATGTTACTTGTTGATAACATTTGATGCTGGTACGATGAGTAAAAAAGAATAAGCAGTATCAAGTATGAGCGATATTATTCAACAGTCGGTATATATTGATTACAGTGAGCAGCAAACCCTTCATTTACGTTATATTGCGCAAGATAACGCCACAGGTCCAGCCATCTTTTTTATGCATGGTGCTGTTGAAAATGGCAAGATTTTTTATACGCATTCGAATAAAGGATTAGCGCCTTTTTTAGCTAAACATGGATATCGATGTTATGTCGCCGACTTATGTGGTCGTGGCGAAAGTAAGCCATCAATAGGCCCTGGGGCCAGTTATGGGCAAACCGAGGCTATATGTCATGAAATTCCAGCGTTTTTGAGCAAAATAACGGAGCATGCCGGTGAATTTCCTCGTTTTTGGGTCGCTCACTCTTGGGGCGGTGTGTTATTCAACAGTGTCTTTGCTCGCTTTCCTGAGTACATAAAGAAAGTCAGCGCCTGTGCATATTTTGGATCCAAGCGCTCATTGTATAACCGTCACCCTAGTAAATTCCTTAAAGGTAATTTGGTGTGGTATTGGTTGGCGCCAAAAAAAGCGAAGAAATATGGCTATTTGCCTGCGCGTAAACTGAAGTGGGGCAGTGATGACGAAACCGTTAAATCACACTATCAAAGTATGCAGTGGGCAAAGGTTAGGCCTTGGATTGATAGCGACGATGGTTTTGATTATGGCCATGCCATTAAACGCTTGGCGTTACCGCCAACGTTGCACATTGCAGGGGTGAAGGATAAAGCGCTGGCACAACCCATAGATATAAAGAAGTTTATGCAAGAGTCAGGTTGTGGCATCCAAGAATTTAAGTTGTACGGGCGCAGTCATGGCCATCACCATGACTACGGTCATATTGACATGCTTACTCATCCCCAAGCGCAGCGGGATCAGTTTCAGGATGTACTGGCCTGGTTTTCACGCTACGGCTAAAGCATTCGCTAAAGGCTTGCTCATATTCTTTGTAAGCTTTGTTCGCATCTTTATAGACGGGTTCACGCACTTGATGGCGACTCAAGGTTGTCACCGCGTGATGTGATTCAAAATAGCGCAAGCATTGTTGTGTGTAACTTAACTCTAGTTTACTGAATATTTTACGTAAGGACTGTTCAGGTTCTTGCACTAATTGTTCGTAATGTATCGTGATCAGGTTTTCACCCAATGTGTCTCGCCAGTGTTGCATCAAGTTATCATAGCCTTCGTAGTAACGAGCTAGGGTGTCCATATGGCAGAAAAAGGGCTCATTGGCGCCAAAGTAATGACAAAATACTGACCAAGCCATGGGCTGGAAATTACGTCTCAAATCGATAAACACGGCATTCGGCATCAGTGCTTGAATAGCTCCGAGAGCCTGAAAGTTAGCGGGGAGTTTATTGATCACGACACGGTGAGCGAGTTGATGCTTGGTCAGTTCATCAACGTACATCTGCCGCAGTCGGTTACGAATATCGGTGTTCGTATTGGCCATACAATGTGGGAAAGGAGCTTCATTGACCGCGCTCAAATAAGCCATCAGTTTGGCGCTAATAACGTCGTTTTCACCCAGGCTTGCTATGCTTGGGTGCTGACACAACATTTGCTCTAACAGGGTGGAACCCGTCCGTGGCATGCCAACAATAAACACCGGAATAAAGCTGGCCTTTAAGGTGTCTTGTTGGTCAGCAATAAAGGTTGTTGAAAACTGTGCTATGAGCGTGTTGATGTACTGCTCGAAGCCCTCGCCTAAAGGCGTACACAAGGTATATTGCATTTCATTGGCTAAACGATAGTGAGCAAAGGCCTGAGTTTTGTCACCACTGTTATGATAGCTTTTTGCCAAGCTATAATGCAGCACCACTTTGGCTTGCGTGCTGCGGCTTGCACTAAGCAGAGTGTGCATATGAGCAATCTGTTTAGAAGTAACACTATTACCTTTCAGTTGGCTTAACTCATAGTATATGTAAGGGGTGACCGGGTGATCGGGGCAGCCCAAGCCATTGAGCAGGGCCTGCTTAGCTTTTTTGATATAGCCATAGGTAAGATGGTGCAGGGCTAAGCGATAAAAGGACTCGCCGTTATGAGGAGCAATTTTGGTGCAGTAGTGCAGTACTTCATAAGCATCACTACGTTTCTCTAGGCCGTCAAATGCATCGGCAAGCGCAAATAAAGGGTCGAGTACTTTAGGGAGCCTTTGGCAGGCTTTTTGTAACAAATAGACTGCCTGAGGGTATTTCTCTAAGCGGATGGCAATGCGACCCAAACCAAACAGTGCTTCGCCTTGATTCGGGTCGGCTTCAAGCGCCGATTTAAAATGAAACTCGGCTTCCTTAAGTTTGTTTTCACTTAGCAGCTGATTAGCACGCTCTAAAATAGTCATAGTGATTCGGTAAAGCTTTTTAATTCAACATACCGTGCGGCCTGTGTCGACGCAAGCATAAAAAAGGCGGGCTTTACGCCCGCCTGTGATGTAGTTAATGCGCTTCTATTAGAAGCTATAAGTCGCTTTTACGTAGTAATAGCCACCATTGAAACCAAACGGCGAGGTTTCATAGTACAAGCCACCCCAATTGTTATTAGGAATACCTGTACGGTCCTCGAAATCTAAAGGCTCTGCCTCTTGGTCGAAGATGTTTTGTGCACCCACAGATAGACCGATGGCTTCGGTGGGGTAGTAAGTCACCTCCGCATCAACCGTTACTGCGGCATCGGCCATTTTTGCTGTTTGGTCGAAGTCAACATGAACACCTTGGTACTCACCGAAGTAATTCACGCGCACAAAGCCAGAGAATGAATCCCATTGTTGTGACCAAGTTGCTGTACCACGATGATTAGGTAGGTCTTCCTCTAGGCGTTGTACTTTAAAGTCGCCGGTAATATCACTGAAGCTGGTTACTTCAGTTTCATTCCAGTTGTACGCCAAGCTAAAGGTTGAGAAACCATCGAGTAAATCAGTGCTGTAGTTGGCTACGATATCAACACCCTCAGTGGTGGTGTCGAAGTCATTGGTGAAGAAACTGACTTGTGCAAGTTGGTCGACATTCGGCACACCTGCTTGTTTTAAAATGTCTTTATCTTCATCGCTAAGCACGATTTTTTCTGATTGGCTGATACGGTCTTCTACATCGATGTTGTAGTAATCCATGGTTAGATAGAAATCACCGTTTTGGTAAACCGCACCGAAGGTATAGCTATCAGATTCTTCCGGCTGTAGTTCTTCACCACCGAGTTGAACCGCAATCGGGTTAGTTGGTGGTAACAGCGCCGAATCAACCAACACGCCACTGCTTAGGTTCGTTTGCACGTTACTAACGTTCGCTTGCCCAACAGTAGGCGCACGGAAACCAGTGCTTAATGAACCACGCAATGAGAACATGTCATTAATAGTGTAATGACCCGTTACTTTGTAGTTAGTTGTTGAACCAAAGCTGTCGTAATCTTCATAGCGCAGCGCCCAACCCATTAAAAAGTTCTCAGTGAATGGTGTTTCGATATCAATATAGGCAGCATAGTTGCGGCGTGTGAACTCACCGGCTTGTGAAGGCTTAAAGCCAGGGAAGCCATTAGAACCAATACTGAAGCCTTGCTCTGTTAGCGGGCCGATTTCAAATGAATCTTCATCGCCAGCGATCACGGTGAAGGTTTCTTCACGCCACTCAATACCACCGGCAACGTTGGCATCGTAATACAAGCCCCAATCAAAGGTTCGGGTGATATCGAAGTTAAATGTTTTCTCTAGCTGCTCGTATTTACCTGGTGAGAAATCGCGCGGTGTTTGCGGGCCTAAAGAGGCATTTACGGTGTCATAGAGGAAGTAGCGTGAGGCGTTATAGCCCACTGAGCCGCTGGCATCATAGAGCCAACCTTTGAGCCAACCATCGCTAAACTCACCTTTCACACCTGCCGTGAATGAGGTGTCAACGATATTACCGCCGAAGTTTGGCGTAAAACCACCAGGAAGAATTTCATTAAAGGCAAAGCAATCAGGGTTATTAGCAACACCATTAATGTACTCTGGGTTGTCCAGTACGTTATCGTCGATTTGGATATTGGTTGGGCAGTTGCCGCTCATATCGCCAGTTAAATCACCCACCAGCAGCGTTTCACCGCCATCGTTGGAGTACACACCTGGGCGTGTATGCGGGTTACGATAATAGAAGCCACCACGAACATCACGCTCAGAATAGTTTCCGAACATGTAGAACTCATCATCATTGGTTAGCTCTAAGCCAACATTACCAAAAATGGAAATGTCGTCTTCAATCTCTGGGGTACCCCAAATTTGTGCAGGGTCGTCAATATCCGGCACGCCCGCCGCTGTTAACGCAATCGCGTCAGCGCGCTGAGTACTGCGACTTGTCGCATCAGCATTTTTATATTGGAAGCTTAAGTTAGCGAAGCCGTTATCAGTGAAAGGTAAACCAATGTTACCCGCAATTTGGGTGCTATCACCGTCGCCTTCGTAGTACTGCCCATGGCGTACTTCAAACGTACCCCCTTCGCTGGCATCTTTCAGCACGAAGTTCATTACCCCAGCAATTGCATCCGACCCGTACTGCGCCGCAGCACCATCGCGCAATACCTCTACTTGTTTCAGCGCGATGCTTGGGATCACTGAAATATCAGGGCCTTGTGCACCATCGTTAATACCACCGCCTAAAAATGCGATGACCGAGGCGCGATGGCGGCGTTTACCATTGAGTAAGACGAGTGTGCTATCTGAGGGGAGACCTCGCAAGTTAGCAGGGCGCACAAGCGTTGCTGCGTCACTGATAGGGTTACTATGTACATTAAATGATGGAACAGTGCCTTTAAGCACTTCTAACATATCGGAATTACCCACCTTACTGAGCTCTTCACCGCCGATAATATCAACCGGAACAGGAGAACTGCCGATAGAGCGTGGCGCAGCACGAGACCCTACGACGGCGATTTTTTCAATATTTTTCGTTTTTTCAGCGTTGCTCTCGTCTTCAGCAAGTGCATTACCGGTGTGTAGCAGCGCTACCGTTGATGTGGAAAGAAGTGCGCAGCGAACGGCTGCTTGCAGAGTTCTGTATTTCAACTTCATATTGTATCCCCCAGTTAGTATACAGATTTATGATTCTTTGTTGTCATTGTGTATAAGGTATCTATACATGTTGTTTACAATAGATTCAACACAACAATAACTTTTGTTACAAAATATTAGACCTAAGTGGGAGAAAATCCTTGGTGCTAGCGTCTAGGAGTTATCTGTGTGACAATCATTTAGTAACTACTTAGTGAAGACCTTATGCGCATCTATCGTTTATTCCATCGCGCTCCAATCCGCGTGCTGCTTATTTCTCGGCGGCGACAAAAATTGAAATTACGTCGCGCGATGGTGACGGTGAAGTGGGCCTTGGCGCAAGAACGCCAAGAAACAAAAGAGATGCTGGATATCTACCGACGCTACACGCGTGGTAACGCCACTAAGCATGAACTCAAAGTGGCGAATGAACAGTTTGTGGATATTTTAAAGGGGCTGGGTTTAGGCGTGTTTGCAATACTGCCATTTGCACCTATTACCATCCCCCTTGTTGTTAAAATTGCCAAGCTGGTAGGGGTTGAGGTGTTACCTAGCTCGTTCAGTCACCCTAAACCACCAGCTAAGAATTCATCCCGCTGCGACGACAATTCCCCTCCTCAGGACTAGTTTAGACACTGGCGTGCCCAACTAGGCGGCGCTCAGCTAACTGCCCGGTTGAGTGGGGAGGGCAGTGTTGTTGTCGATATACACATTGCGACTAAGGGGATCAATGTAAAGAAAATCGCTGTCCGGGGCGAGTTCATATTCGTTTCCAGAAATATGTACTCCATCGAAAGAAGCGTGATCAGAGTAGCTGTAGGTTCGCACAATATCACGCCAGTTGGTTTCCTCGGCGAAGTGGACTTGCTCAAAACGGTTATCGCGCACGGTCAACGCGTACACAGGGCGCAGTTGCTCTCTGCCAAGACTATTTAGGCGCAGACCAAATCGAGTGTTATGAATAAAGTTTTTCTCAAACATAATGTTATCCCACGGGATTTGTCGGGGAGCTTGAGAGTTCGGGTATAAGTTCATAACAAACCCATCAATGTTCATAAAGCGATTATGAGCGACCCACAAATCTGAGTAGTAGCTCACCTCAAATGCGGTCTTGTTAATATCCTTAAAGGTATTGAACAACACATTCGCAGTTTGTGCTGGCGCACGAGTTGAAAGCTTAAGGGTACAACTCTCAAATTCATTGTCCAACACCACAATATCATTCACCCCTCCCACGTAAGAGTTTGTCTGTGCTTGTGTTGTTGTCACTTGCCGACACTGACTAAAGCGGTTGCTGGCGATCATGACTTCACGGGTATTGGTGGTGAAATAATCGGCTTCAGGCCCAGAGGTCACGCGCAAAGCGGCATCACCAAAGTTGCTAAACTCATTGCCGATAATTTTTACGTTTGTAGCCGAGGCGATATACACACCTTGTTTGCCCCAGGTGCTAACTTGGTGACCGTTATGGAGCCCTTGAAAATGTAACGAGCTCAGGGTGAAGTCTTGCGCTGGTTTAACGTAAAGCAAGTATTCTCCAGAAAAGTTTGCACACTTTTTTAATTTACTCTGTGTAAAAGAGCGCAAAGTGATTTGCTCACTGTGTTGCAACACTAAGGTGGTGCACACATCGTACGTGCCCTCAGCAAAGATTAGCGTGTCACCTTTGGCCAGTGAGTCGAGGGCGCTTTGTATCGCTACGCTGTCATCTTGTTGATCATCGGCTGTGGCGCCGAAATCGCCGACATGCACATTTTCTGCGTGGGCAACGAAAGAAAAAAGTAAAAGAAAGTAAATAAATCGCGTCATGATGGATCCTTGAAAATAGATAATTCAAAGTCGTGGTTCTGACTGGTAATGCGATGTAGGGAACCGGTTACCTTTAGCATAGTGTGCCATCCTCAGAGTCTCAATGTATTTGCTTAAAAGCACGCTAATACAGCGTAAAATATTCAATCGGGCGATAGACCAAGCCTTGCTCATCACGGGTCGACTCAAACAATGTAAAACTATGCACTTGCATATCAAAAGCTGGCATCGGTTGAGCAACTGTGGGCATCGCTTTGCAGTTTCTTGCTAGGGTGATGTGGGGGCGATAGCGCCGGTGCGGATCTTCAATATGATGTTTTTGTGCTATCTCTTTGAGGTCATTGTGCAGTGTGAATAACGCATCAGGTGGTGAGATGGGGCGAAGGTGAAAAATGCCATTACTGGGCCACCAATCGATGTCAGCCACCTTTAAGTTAAACTTCCTAAGCTGCAGGGCTCTCACTTCTTTAATCAGCGCAGCCTCTGTATTCAAAGAGGTACTGCCAAGAAATAACAGGGTTAAGTGCCAGTTTCGTGGTTGCGTAAAGGCTTTATCGGCAATGACATGGTGTTGTAACCAGTGCGCGAGTGAAGACTTTGCCTCATTGCTTAAACCCAGAGCAAAAAACAACCGTCGGCTGGAAAGTGAAGACGCCATTACTCATCCTATACCAATTATAAGGCGAACTTGATATGCTGGATATTATCAGCAACCAACGATGAGTCTGCAATGAATCTTTTGGTAAATACGCCGCGTAAGGATAACGCGCCAATCCCTTTTTATGTTATCAATCAAAACAACTTAGAGACATGGTCTGAGCAACAGGATGACTTTACCCGAACTTGGGTATTGCGTTCACTCGGTGGAGGTCAAGGTCTATGTGTTGTGCCAAATACCGACAATGGCGAACCTAAACTGGCAGTCTTAGTCAGCGATAATGAGCAAAGTGTGTGGGCCGCTGGAGACAGTGTGAACAAGTTGCCAGAGGGCGATTATCAACTGACGGACTGCGCCAACGAACGTGATATTGCCCTGGGTTTTGCGCTCGGTGGCTATCAATTCACCGGGTATAAACAACGAATGCACCGAAAGCGCGTTTACTCATAACCGATAAGGCGTTGTTCAATGAGCTGGTAGCCAGTGTTGAGTCGACAAACTTAGTGCGCGATCTTGTTAATACGCCTGCGGCGGATATGATGCCTCAACACTTAAGTGAAGTCATGAGCGACTTAGCTGAGCGTTACGATGGCCAATTTTCACAGTGGATCGGTGATGAGCTATTAGAGCAAAACTATCCGACCATTCATTTGGTCGGTCGTGCGAGCGAAAACAAGCCGCGATTGCTTGATTTGCGCTGGGGCGATAAAAAAGCGCCTAAAATCATTTGGTAGGCAAGGGCGTATGCTTTGACTCCGGCGGTTTAGATTTAAAGCCTGCGGCGGGCATGCGTTTAATGAAAAAAGACATGGGCGGTGCGGCGCATGTATTGGGCCTTGCTAATATGATTATGGCAGCTGGGTTAAACGTGCAGCTACGGGTGTTAATTCCTGCAGTCGAAAATGCGGTATCACGTAATGCGTTTCGCCCAGGTGATGTGGTTAAAACTCGTAAAGGCATTACCGTTGAAATTGACAATACCGATGCCGAGGGTCGCTTAGTGTTGTGCGATGCGCTTGATGAAGCGCAGCAAGATAACCCCGATCTTATTATCGATTCGCCACCCTCACCGGCGCTATGCGAATTGCTCTTGGCACCGAGTTACCCGGTTTTTCAGTAGCGATGATGGCATCGCTCAGGCGTTGACAGAGGCTGGCTATCAAAGCCAAGATCCAGTATGGCGTATGCCACTGTTTGCTCAGTATAAAAACTTGTTGAAAAGCGACGTGGCGGATATGAGCAACTGCTCACAAGGGCCATTTGGCGGCGCCATTACCGCAGCGCTTTACCTGCAAGAGTTTGTTGCTAAAGAAACACCTTGGGTACACTTTGATGTTATGGCGTGGAATGTGCGCGCACTACCAGGCCGCCCGGTAGGTGGTGAGGCCTTTGGTATTCGTGCTGCATACACTATGTTGCAACAGCGCTTTGGTAGCTAAGCAAAAAAAGTTACACTAAAGGCTGCGTAAGCGGCCTTTTTAATGTTCAGATAACCAGGCGATTGCCGCGCGAGGGTCGTCGAAATATTTAACTTCGCCACTAACAAACCAATTTGCAACACTTGCCGCGAAGCTTTGCCACCGCTTATGGCCGTACAAGGCTATGCGTTTAAATTGCTTACGATGAATAACCCTAACTTGAAGTCATCCCACATAGCTCGTGTCGTAAAACCGTCTAGCTGACTGGCGTCGATGAAAACATCGACAATGGGCTCGTCAATATCAGCCAAGGCCGAAGCGAATAATGGCGTCAGTAGTTGATAATGCTCATGATTCAACGTACCGGTCAGTACTAAGGCGATATAGATGCGCTGCTGGTGGCGCTCTATATCTACTTTCAAACCGTCTTTAGCCATAACACTGTTCCTATATAGCTCACGCTCAAGGTAACCATAGCGGTATTTATGAAAGTTTTAAAGTAATTGGGACGCCATTGCAGCCCATAGTCGCGTTACCCTTGTTGGCAGGCCGTTACCGCCTCGGCAATGAGCTCTAACCCAGTTTGCGAGCACTCAGGTAAAGCCGCTTGACTGTCACGCACTGGAGTTACACGCTCACCCCACTTTATGTAACTGGCTGCCCATGTCAGGCCAGCGCCGAAGGCGGCTGACATTATATTCGCGCCAGGTTTGACCATCCCTCTTTCGACAGCCTCACACAAGGCAATGGCAATGGTTGCTGCGGAGGTATTGCCGTATTCATCGATATTAACCATCACTTTGTCATCGTCTACTTTTAAGCGCTGTTGAATTGATTGGATAATTCGTAAGTTCGCTTGGGTGTGGTACTAATACATCGATGTCATCGAGGCTAAGTTGTGCCTGACTCAACACATCGTCGCAGGCTACACTCATGCCTTTGACGGCACGTTGAAGATTTCCGGGCCAACAAAGTTTAAATCAGACCCGCCAATGGTCTGGTATTTATTCACGTTTGGTGCCAAAGTTACTAATATGCAAAATTGAACGGTCGCTGCTGTCACAGCCACTTTTGCTCGCGAGTAACCCTAATGGTTGCTCACTGGCTTGCAGTACCACCGCACCGGCGCCATCACCAAATAACACCGCACTGTCACGCAGGGCCCAATTGACATACCACAGCATGCGCTCGGCGGCGACTACAACAGCGGTTTAATCATGCCTGCCTGGATTTGAGCCGTGGCCATTGCAGCGCATATAAAAAACCAGAGCAGGCGGCGTTACTGTCACAGGTTGCGGCCCCTTTGGCGCCTAGGCGTTGTTGTACTTCCGAGGCTGTGTTGGCGACCATGGTACTCGGTGTGCAAGTGGCAACCAGCACGAGATCAAGCTGCTCGGCGTCAACGCCAGCACAATCTAACGCGCGTTGAGCGGCCACGTTGCAAGCTCGGCAGTGCTTACGTGGCTAATATGGCGGGCTTTAATACCGGTGCGAGAGCTGATCCACTCATCTGAGGTATCAACCACGGTGGCAATGTCATCGTTAGTAATGCGTGCTGTGGGATACATTTGCCCCAGCCAGTGATCTCTGCATAGTGCATAAAAATTCCTAAGGTTGCTGCGTCGGACGTTTGTTTATTCATCTGGCCCGATCTCTTTGCTATGGCAACTTTATACCAAAATGCAGCGTTTGGTCGAGTTATACTGGTTTGCACCGGCAAAGTAGTTCAGGTAAAAGAAAATAATAACCAAGGAAAACAATGAAACTCACCACATGTGCAAGCTACTATTGGCGTTATCAAGCGCAAGCGCTTGGGCGCAAAGTACATTGATTTATGCCGGTAAAATACTCCCAGCGGCCATGCCGATGTCTCGAGCGGCAAACCCTCGAAGTAGTAGACGGACGTGTCAGGGTATTCATGAAGGCTATGTTAGTGCTCAAACGTTAGGCTTGGCCGACGCGCATATTATTGACCTTAAAGAACAATTTGTAATGCCGGGGCTGATAGATTTGCACGTGCATATTAGTTTTGAACGTGATCCCCAGGCTGACCCTGAAAGGTGGTTGAAGGAGGTCGAGGCCGATCAGGCGTTACGTGCAACGCAATTTCTTGGCAATACCCTCAATGCGGGGTTCACTACCGTGCGTGATTTGGGCAGTTATAACGAGGTGATTTTTCCGCTGCAACGAGCAGTAGAAAGTGGCGTAATACAGGGGCCACGTATTATTGCTGCAGGTGAGGCGGTGACTCCAACAGGCGGCCACGGTGATTTACATGGGTATAGACAAGAGGTACTTGATGCGTTTGCTCCACGCATGGGCGTGTGCAATGGCGCCGATGATTGCACACGGGCGGTGCGCGAGATTGTAAAAGCCGGGGCACAAGTTATCAAAATCACGGCCACTGGCGGGGTATTGAGTAACACTCAAGCGGGGCTCAATCAGCAACTGACCGATGAGGAAATGAAGGCGATTGTTGATACCGCTCATAATCTTGGTCGCCCTGTGACAGCTCACGCACACAGCGCCCAGGGGGTTGCAGCTGCACTTCGCAGCGGAGTCGATTCTATCGAGCACGGTTCTTATGCTAATGACGAAACGGTGGCGCTGTTTAAAAGTACGGGCGCTTACTTAGTGCCGACATTGTTAGCGGGGATCTCTGTGAGTGAGGAAGTGAAGCACAATGATAAGGTTCCTCAGGCAATTGTAGACAAAATAACGCAGGTCGCCCCGGTGGTGAAAGCATCATTCCAACGGGCTTTAGATGAAGGCGTGAATATCGCGTTTGGTACCGACTCAGGGGTATCCCGCCATGGAGATAACGCCCGCGAATTTGCATTGTTAGTCGAGTATGGTATGTCGCCCCGTGAAGCGTTGGCGACTAGTTTAGAACAAGCACCTAAGCTATTGAATATGAGCAAGGAAGTTGGCAAATTACAAAACGGATACTACGCTGATGTAATTGCTGTTGCGCAGTCGCCATTAAAGGATATTTCGCAACTAAGCGCAGTGACCTTTGTCATGAAAGAAGGGAAAGTCATCAAACATCATGAGCAAGATTAAAGCGCAAACGTTGGCGCAACTAATTGAGTTAGAAAGAACTTTAATGAGCGAAGAGGTGCGCAGCAATGCCTCGCGATTAAATGAGTTGCTTGATGAACGTTTTATCGAGGTGTCGGCCGACGGCCGGCGCTTTGATAAGGACAATGTGCTTGCTCGGCTACCAAAAGAGCAAGCCAAGGGACGAAAACCCACCTTTCACAATCAAGATTTTGAAGGGCGTATGCTGTGCGATGATGTCGCCCAGCTCTCTTACCGAGGTGCGCTCAGACGCATCAAAGGAGGGCAATGGCACTACTCTGTAAGGATGTCGATATGGTGTCTGAATAGCAACCAAGATTGGCGTTTAGTTTACCACCAAGGCACGCCTTGTGAGGCCTTCCAGTTAAACCGGTAACGTCGCCGTAGTCTCCCACTCTGTGCTTTTCTCAGCGCCAGAATAACGATAGACTTTCATTATTCTTCACCCCTTAGCGCTGTTATTTTGGACCTGCTATTACAATCCAGCATTCGCCGTGTGTTATTGCTACGCAGTGTCGCCATTGCACTGCAGTTACTGGCGGTGCTCATTGCTTACTATGTACTTGATTTTGCGTTAGCACTTTTGCCGCTGTTGAGCATCATCGCCGTGGAGTCGCTATTTCAGCTGCTGAGTGTGGTGTTGCTACGACGACGCATCCACAGTCGCGCACCGGTGGGCGCCGCCACCGTAGTGTGGCAATTATTAGCTGATATCCTGTTTTTAACCTTGCTGCTTATGCACAGTGGCGGGGCGACCAATGCCTTTGTGTCATTGCTGCTGTTGCCGGTTATGATTGCTGCTGTGACCTTACCTGGGCGTTTAACGGTGTTATTAACCGTTATTGCAATTGCTGCTTATTCGGCCTTAGTGATGATGATGCCATTGCATCATCAAGGTGAGCAGGGCATGCAAATGCGCCACCATTTTATCGCCATGTGGATAAACTTTGTACTCAGTGCCGTTGTGGTCGCCACTCTGGTTAGCGCATTGTCTCGCACTTTGGCAAAACAACAGCGCGCTATTGCCCAAAGCCGAGAAGAGCAGCTTCGCGCTGAGCAGCTTGTGTCTTTGGGCAGCGCTGCAGCGCAAGCGACTCACCAACTAGCCACACCGCTTGCAAATTTGGCGCTGTTGCATGATGAAGCAAGGGAGCTAAGCGCCGACAATCCGACATTACAGCCTGTGGTTGATGATATGGCGGTGCCTTTGGCACAGTGTCAGCGGCAGTTGGATTGTTTTCGTGCTCGGGCACAGCAGCTGCGTGATGCTCATGAAAGAGCGCCTCATTATCAGCCGCTATTACAGCTCGTTGATGAGATCCGCCAAGCTTTCACGCTGAATTATCCGTCTCAGCAACTGCATTGTCAGCTCCCACATCAAGGTGAACATATTGAAATTATTAGTGACCCATTGTTGAGTGCCGCTGTGATTAACGTATTGGCCAATGCTGTGCGGGCAAACGAAGAGGTTGGGGCAGAGCGTATCACGATTACCATCCGCGACTCTGACTCTGCTCTTCATTGGCGAATTGAGGACCAAGGCCGAGGGTTTAGCGCTGAGATGCAGGCCTCCTTGGGCAGCGCAGTGATAGCGAGTAGCGATGGTTTTGGTGTGGCGCTGTGGCTAACCAACGCCACGATAGAGCGCATTGGTGGCACTTTGGCATTGGCCAACAATGAACACGGTGCATGCATTGATATCACTATTCCTAAGAGGCGCTATGAAGCTGTTACTGATTGAAGATGACCTGGCCTTTGCGCGAACACTCATGAGGCGCCTAGAAGCGCACACCCAAGCGCAGGCACATGCTGATTGTGTGCAAAGTGCGCTGTTTCAAGCACGACAGTTACGCCCCAGCCACATTATTTTGGATATGAATTTAAATAATGAGTCTGGACTGCAGCTGCTTGCACCGCTGCGCTCTTTGCTGCCGAGTGCGCGCATCATATTGCTGACTGGGTTTGCCAGTATTGCCACTGCAGTCAAAGCAGTGAAGCTCGGCGCTGATGATTACCTCGCTAAGCCTGTGTCTATGGCACTTTTACTAGCCACTTTGGAGGATGATATTGTGCATTCACACGTTTCGCACGACGATGAGGTCATGTCTCCTGAGCGTTTGGAGTGGGAGCATATTCAAGCGGTGCTGACGCGCAACAATGGCAACATTTCGCAAACAGCGCGCCAACTCAACATGCACCGACGTACCTTGCAACGTAAGTTGCAGAAAAACCGGTGGCAAATTAACCTCGCTGAGGAGACTTTAGAAAAGAAAAAAGGCCAATAACAACGTGGCCTTTGGTAGCTATCACAAAGAGAAACTAACACCTAGATGGAGAGTACGGCCCAGTGCCTGTAAACGTTGTCCTTTATCTAACTCCCGGCCATCAACACGGTTTATGCCGTTGAGATGTGGCGCATAGCTATGATCAAAAAGGTTGTTAACCGCTGCATTGAACTGCCAATGGCTGTTGATATCATAATCTACACTCACATCAACGACACCATAGCCGGGTGAGCTCAGCTCGTTGTTATAGTGCGACACATGCGTTTGCGACTGGGCGAAGCGCCAACGCGCAGCCACTTGGTAATCATTGGCATAGTAATGGGCACTTAATTGGCCGTTAAGTGGGCTGATACGATAGAGATCGTCATTCACCTCATCCCTGCGTTTACCGCGCACATAACTAATCTGAGCATTAACTTGCCACTGCCGAGAGAGTTGATACTCGGCGCTCATATCAGCCCCGTAAAGGTGAGCATCAATATTACTAAAGCGAAGCGCGCCTTGCCCAGACATCATCATCGCCACCATATTCACCACACTGTCTTCACTGGGGATGCCTTGAATGTAATTATCAATTCGTTGATAAAATAGCTGAGGCTTTATCGAGAGCCGCTCACAGGTGTATGACCAACCCACATTCGCTTGGTACGCCGTTTCAGGTTTAAGGTTGATATTACCGACATAGGTTTTACCATCCGCAAGGCCCCCGGTTGCTTGCATGGGAAGCCATAAATAACGCGCTTGATAGCTCGCAGCCCGCTCTTTGATAGCGACACCGTAACTGAGGTCTGAGTGTGAATTCAACGTATAGCGATTATTGATGACCACATCGAAGGTGGTATCACTGACGCTTTTGTCTGCATCATTTAAAACGAGTTTGTAAGGTTGCAACCGCTGGCATCATCATGGCCATGGTGGAGCTTACTTTATCGGCATTGGCAACATTGTATTTCAACCGTGCGCCTACTGTTGTGTTGAGCTTGCGGTGGCTAAACGTGTACTCGGTGAATAGGCTATGGCGGTCATCAGCAACATTATTAAAGTTTTCCACGAAAAATGCGTCATTGTTTGGATTAGTGATGTCCGCATCATGACGGTTGATACTGCCATCATAGCCCCATAGCCAAGCCCCTGTTTGTATGTGGGCAAAGAGACTGGTACTGCGTCCTAAAGCCAGGGTATAACGTGCTTTTTGCGCGGTACTGAGGGCGCGCTGTTGGTAGTTATCCATACCATGCTCGCCATCTTGAAAGCCCATACCCCATAATAGCGTTGTGTCACTGATTTCGTGCTCACCCGATACCTCAAATCGTGTGGTGTCGATGTAATCAATATCCATAGGCAGCGCGGCTGTGCCGCTTTGTTTGGTATCGGTACGATGAATATTGGCGAAGAGGCGCCCTTGATTTAGGGCCGACGTGGTAAGCACACCATACTGGTGACGCTGGTAATCACTGTTCGGAATAGCACCTTCTTTGGCCTCTTGTCATCACTGTTGCGCGTATCTGCGTAGGCGAGCCAAGCAAATTGGCTATTACCAGCGCCCCTCAGCGAGGCTAGCATTGAACCCTGAGCCATTATCTTGTGCATTGATGCGGCCATTAACAGTCAATGGGCTATCGAGCTCAGCGCGGCGCATGTTTACGTCAATGGCCCCGCCAAGCGTGTCGATACCGGCACTGACCGGGGCAATACCGCGATAGATGTCCATGTTTGCAATGATGATGGCAGGGGTGTAACTGAGTGGTGTATCCATTGAGTTGGGGCCTGCACCACTGAAGTTGAGGCCATTGCTGGCGACATTAATGCGTTGGGCAAACATACCTCGGTATTGCGCTAAACCTGTTATCGGGCCATTTTTGTTTACACCCGCCCAACAACACCATCGAGCCAATCGGCTGTGTCGGTTGCAAACTTTTGTGCCGGTATTTGCATTAAACGAGCACCCGTATCATGGTGTTGCGAGTGCACGGTGATCACTTCCATGGCCTGACTATTGACTGCGAAAAGTGCGGTGATGGTTGCGCCAAGGGCTGATTTTATCTTCATAATATCCACTGAGAATTGAAAAGCATGTCTGAATTTTCAATTGCTTAGGGACGAGGTGCAATAACAAACCGCCACAGTGCGGCAATATGTCGCACTCCAGTGAGCAACGCACGAATTTTGCTGGTACGGTGTTCGCAAGCTACGCTTAGTAGGTGTATTATTTGTGAGCCACGCTATGAATTTTGCAGATTTTAATTTTATCGCGGCTACAAATTCGCGATTAGTGTTGTTTAAAGCTCTCAGAGAGGAGATATGACTTCATAAAGCCTTAGTGTAAGCTTGCGCGCGAAAAAAAATGGATAACAATCACTATGGCTCAACTCTATTTCTACTACTCGGCGATGAATGCTGGAAAGTCCACAACCTTACTGCAATCGGCTTTTAACTATCGTGAGCGCGGTATGCGCCCTATGATTATGACTGCCGCGATAGACGACCGTTCAGGTGTTGGTAAGGTTGCCTCGCGAATTGGCTTGCAGGCCGATGCCTATGTCTTTGACGGTGAGTCTGATGTGTTTGCACTTATCCAACAGCAGCACCAAATCCAGCCGGTAAACTGTGTGTTGGTGGATGAAAGCCAGTTTTTATCGAAGCAGCAAGTGTGGCAGCTCACCGAGGTTGTCGATCAGTTGCGCATCCCGGTTTTATGTTATGGTCTACGCAGTGACTTCCTTGGTGAACTCTTTGTCGGTTCACAATATTTATTAGCCTGGGCCGATAAGCTGGTGGAGCTAAAAACCGTATGCCACTGCGGCCGCAAAGCCAACCACGTACTGCGCTATGACAGCGAAGGAGCGGTGGTTGCCAGTGGCGACCAAGTGCAAATTGGTGGTAACGAGCGCTATGTTTCCGTGTGTCGTAAACATTATAAGCAAGCGCTCAATGACCCGAGTACCACTCAGCAAAGCAATTGTTCTAAGCGTGCTTGACGTTCACTCTGTGGCATAAAACTCCAAGCAAGAAAGCGGCTGACTTTTTGCCCTAGGGCCATATTCACCACCTCAATATTGATGGCCCCAGCCTTACGCAAGGTGTTTTTGAGGGCCCTGAGGTTGTCTTTTTTTGAAATCAATGAGCTAAACCACAGTACCTGCTCGGCATAATGGCTGCTTTCTAAAATCATATCGCGCACAAAGCCAAGTTCGCCACCTTGGCACCACAGCTCATTGGCACGACCGCCAAAGTTGAGGTGCGCCCCTTTTGCTTGGCCTTTAAGGTTACGCCATTTACGCTCACTCCCAGCCTGTGCGCTTTGTTCGCTGTCGTGAAAAGGCGGATTACACAGGGTGGCGACTAAGGTATCTTGGGCTTTAACTATGCCGTTAAAATAACTACTTGGACGTTTTTGTTGTTGTACCTTGATAGGTAATTGATTGAGTTGTGCTAACTGCTTAGCGAGCTTGACAGACTGGGGGTCGATATCACTGGCAACAAACTGCCAGTTAAATAGTTTATGACCTAAGATAGGGTAAATGAGCGATGCGCCGGTACCCACATCCAACACTCTTACTTTATGATGCGCGACATCTAAGCCGCTGTCGTTGGCAAGTAGGTCGTGTAAGTGGTGCACATAATCGGCTCGCCCGGGAACCGGGGGGCATAAAAAGCCGCTGGGTAAATCCCATATATCAATGTGATAATGGTGCTTGAGCAGTGCTTGGTTGAGTGTTTTTAACGCGTTTGGGTCGCTGAAATCGATACTTGGCTGGCCATCGCGCCGAGTAATAATGTGGTTCTCTAAGCTAGGTAAGCTTCGACACAAGGCGTCGAAATCATAGCCGTTGGCGTGACGGTTCTTCGGATGCAAGGGCAAACTCTATTCCGCTAAAAGCACCATTATAGAGAAAATCACTCTGTTGCTGTAGTGCTTTATGACTGACGAAGAGCGCTACATGCGTTCATATTGCTCATTTTTAGTTTCATTGCTTTTCTTTACACCACTGGCCTAGTCACCATGCGAGCATAGCTGTTGTGGCTAAATAGTGACTGAATTATGTTACTTGTTGATAACATTTGATGCTGGTACGATGAGTAAAAAAGAATAAGCAGTATCAAGTATGAGCGATATTATTCAACAGTCGGTATATATTGATTACAGTGAGCAGCAAACCCTTCATTTACGTTATATTGCGCAAGATAACGCCACAGGTCCAGCCATCTTTTTTATGCATGGTGCTGTTGAAAATGGCAAGATTTTTTATACGCATTCGAATAAAGGATTAGCGCCTTTTTTAGCTAAACATGGATATCGATGTTATGTCGCCGACTTATGTGGTCGTGGCGAAAGTAAGCCATCAATAGGCCCTGGGGCCAGTTATGGGCAAACCGAGGCTATATGTCATGAAATTCCAGCGTTTTTGAGCAAATATAACGGAGCATGCCGGTGAATTTCCTCGTTTTTGGGTCGGCTCCACTCCTTGGGGCGGTTGTTATTCAACAGTGTCTTTGCTCGCTTTCCTGAGTACATAAAAGAAAGTCAGCGCCTGTGCATATTTTGGATCCAAGCGCTCATTGTATAACCGTACCCTAGTAAATCCTTAAAGGTTAATTGGTGTGGTATTGGTTGGCGCCAAAAAAAGCGAAGAAATATGGCTATTTGCCTGCGCGTAAACTGAAGTGGGGCAGTGATGACGAAACCGTTAAATCACACTATCAAAGTATGCAGTGGGCAAAGGTTAGGCCTTGGATTGATAGCGACGATGGTTTTGATTATGGCCATGCCATTAAACGCTTGGCGTTACCGCCAACGTTGCACATTGCAGGGGTGAAGGATAAACGCTGGCACAACCCATAGATATAAAGAAGTTTATGCAAGAGTCAGGTTGTGGCATCCAAGAATTTAAGTTGTACGGGCGCAGTCATGGCCATCACCATGACTACGGTCATATTGACATGCTTACTCATCCCCAAGCCAGCGGATCATTTCAGATGTACTGGCCTGGTTTTCACGCTACGGCTAAAGCTCGCTAAAGGCTGCTCATATTCTTTGAAGCTTTGTTCGCATCTTTATAGACGGGTTCACGCATTGATGGCGACTCAAGGTTGTCACCGCGTGATGTGATTCAAAATAGCGCAAGCATTGTTGTGTGTAACTTAACTCTAGTTTACTGAATATTTTACGTAAGGACTGTTCAGGTTCTTGCAACTAATTGTTCGTAATGTATCGTGATCAGGTTTTCACCCAATGTGTCTCCGCCAGTGTTGCATCAAGTTATCATAGCCTTCGTAGTAACGAGCTAGGGTGTCCATATGGCAGAAAAAGGGCTCATTGGCGCCAAAGTAATGACAAAATACTGACCAAGCCATGGGCTGGAAATTACGTCTCAAATCGATAAACACGGCATTCGGCATCAGTGCTTGAATAGCTCCGAGAGCCTGAAAGTTAGCGGGGAGTTATTGATCACGACACGGTGAGCGAGTTGATGCTTGGTCAGTTCATCAACGTACATCTGCCGCAGTCGGTTACGAATATCGGTGTTCGTATTGGCCATACAATGTGGGAAAGGAGCTTCATTGACCGCGCTCAAATAAGCCATCAGTTTGGCGCTAATAACGTCGTTTTCACCCAGGCTTGCTATGCTTGGGTGCTGACACAACATTTGCTCTAACAGGGGAACCCGTCCGTGGCATGCCAACAATAAACACCGGAATAAAGCTGGCCTTTAAGGTGTCTTGTTGGTCAGCAATAAAGGTGTTGAAAACTGTGCTATGAGCGTGTTGATGTACTGCTCGAAGCCCTCGCCTAAAGGCGTACACAAGGTATATTGCATTTCATTGGCTAAACGATAGTGAGCAAAGGCCTGAGTTTTGTCACCACTGTTATGATAGCTTTTTGCCAAGCTATAATGCAGCACCACTTTGGCTTGCGTGCTGCGGCTTGCACTAAGCAAGTGTGCATATGAGCAATCTGTTTAGAAGTAACACTATTACCTTTCAGTTGGTTAACTCATAGTATATGTAAGGGGTGACCGGGTGATCGGGGCAGCCCAAGCCATTGAGCAGGGCCTGCTTAGCTTTTTTGATATAGCCATAGGTAAGATGGTGCAGGGCTAAGCGATAAAAGGACTCGCCGTTATGAGGAGCAATTTTGGTGCAGTAGTGCAGTACTTCATAAGCATCACTACGTTTCTCTAGGCCGTCAAATGCATCGGCAAGCGCAAATAAAGGTCGAGTACTTTAGGGAGCCTTTGGCAGGCTTTTGTAACAAATAGACTGCCTGAGGGTATTTCTCTAAGCGGATGGCAATGCGACCCAAACCAAACAGTGCTTCGCCTTGATTCGGGTCGGCTCAAGCGCCGATTTAAAATGAAACTCGGCTTCCTTAAGTTTGTTTTCACTTAGCAGCTGATAGCACGCTCTAAAATAGTCATAGTGATTCGGTAAAGCTTTTTAATTCAACATACCGTGCGGCCTGTGTCGACGCAAGCATAAAAAAGGCGGGCTTTACGCCCGCCTGTGATGTAGTTAATGCGCTTCTATTAGAAGCTATAAGTCGCTTTTACGTAGTAATAGCCACCATTGAAACCAAACGGCGAGGTTTCATAGTACAAGCCACCCCAATTGTTATTAGGAATACCTGTACGGTCCTCGAAATCTAAAGGCTCTGCCTCTTGGTCGAAGATGTTTTGTGCACCCACAGATAGACCGATGGCTTCGGTGGGGTAGTAAGTCACCTCCGCATCAAACCGTTACTGCGGCATCGGCCATTTTTGCTGTTTGGTCGAAGTCAACATGAACACCTTGGTACTCACCGAAGTAATTCACGCGCACAAAGCCAGAGAATGAATCCCATTGTTGTGACCAAGTTGCTGTACCACGATGATTAGGTAGGTCTTCCTCTAGGCGTTGTACTTTAAAGTCGCCGGTAATATCACTGAAGCTGGTTACTTCAGTTCATTCCAGTTGTACGCCAAGCTAAAGGTTGAGAAACCATCGAGTAAATCAGTGCTGTAGTTGGCTACGATATCAACACCCTCAGTGTGGTGTCGAAGTCATTGGTGAAGAAAACTGACTTGTGCAAGTTGGTCGACATTCGGCACACCTGCTTGTTTTAAAATGTCTTTATCTTCATCGCTAAGCACGATTTTTTCTGATTGGCTGATACGGTCTTCTACATCGATGTTGTAGTAATCCATGTTAGATAGAAATCACCGTTTTGGTAAACCGCACCGAAGGTATAGCTATCAGATTCTTCCGGCTGTAGTTCTTCACCACCGAGTTGAACCGCAATCGGGTTAGTTGGTGGTAACAGCGCCGAATCAACCAACACGCCACTGCTTAGGTTCGTTTGCACGTTACTAACGTTCGCTTGCCCAACAGTAGGCGCACGGAAACCAGTGCTTAATGAACCACGCAATGAGAACATGTCATTAATAGTGTAATGACCCGTTACTTTGTAGTTAGTTGTTGAACCAAAGCTGTCGTAATCTTCATAGCGCAGCGCCCAACCCATTAAAAAGTTCTCAGTGAATGGTGTTTCGATATCAATATAGGCAGCATAGTTGCGGCGTGTGAACTCACCGGCTGTGAAGGCTTAAAGCCAGGGAAGCCATTAGAACCAATACTGAAGCCTTGCTCTGTTAGCGGGCCGATTTCAAATGAATCTTCATCGCCAGCGATCACGGTGAAGGTTTCTTCACGCCACTCAATACCACCGGCAACGTTGGCATCGTAATACAAGCCCCCAATCAAAGGTTCGGGTGATATCGAAGTTAAATGTTTTCTCTAGCTGCTCGTATTTACCTGGTGAGAAATCGCGCGGTGTTTGCGGGCCTAAAGAGGCATTTACGGTGTCATAGAGGAAGTAGCGTGAGGCGTTATAGCCCACTGAGCCGCTGGCATCATAGAGCCAACCTTTGAGCCAACCATCGCTAAACTCACCTTTCACACCTGCCGTGAATGAGGTGTCAACGATATTACCGCCGAAGTTTGGCGTAAAACCACCAGGAAGAATTTCATTAAAGGCAAAGCAATCAGGTTATTAGCAACACCATTAATGTACTCTGGTTGTCCAGTACGTTATCGTCGATTTGGATATTGGTTGGGCAGTTGCCGCTCATATCGCCAGTTAAATCACCCACCAGCAGCGTTTCACCGCCATCGTTGGAGTACACACCTGGGCGTGTATGCGGGTTACGATAATAGAAGCCACCACGAACATCACGCTCAGAATAGTTTCCGAACATGTAGAACTCATCATCATTGGTTAGCTCTAAGCCAACATTACCAAAAATGGAAATGTCGTCTTCAATCTCTGGGTACCCCAAATTTGTGCAGGGTCGTCAATATCCGGCACGCCCGCCGCTGTTAACGCAATCGCGTCAGCGCGCTGAGTACTGCGACTTGTCGCATCAGCATTTTTATATTGGAAGCTTAAGTTAGCGAAGCCGTTATCAGTGAAAGGTAAACCAATGTTACCCGCAATTTGGGTGCTATCACCGTCGCCTTCGTAGTACTGCCCATGGCGTACTTCAAACGTACCCCCTTCGCTGGCATCTTTCAGCACGAAGTTCATTACCCCAGCAATTGCATCCGACCCGTACTGCGCCGCAGCACCATCGCGCAATACCTCTACTTGTTTCAGCGCGATGCTTGGGATCACTGAAATATCAGGGCCTTGTGCACCATCGTTAATACCACCGCCTAAAAATGCGATGACCGAGGCGCGATGGCGGCGTTTACCATTGAGTAAGACGAGTGTGCTATCTGAGGGGAGACCTCGCAAGTTAGCAGGGCGCACAAGCGTTGCTGCGTCACTGATAGGGTTACTATGTACATTAAATGATGAACAGTGCCTTTAAGCACTTCTAACATATCGGAATTACCCACCTTACTGAGCTCTTCACCGCCGATAATATCAACCGGAACAGGAGAAACTGCCGATAGAGCGTGGCGCAGCACGAGACCCTACGACGGCGATTTTTCAATATTTTTCGTTTTTTCAGCGTTGCTCTCGTCTTCAGCAAGTGCATTACCGGTGTGTAGCAGCGCTACCGTTGATGTGGAAAGAAGTGCGCAGCGAACGGCTGCTTGCAGAGTTCTGTATTTCAACTTCATATTGTATCCCCCAGTTAGTATACAGATTTATGATTCTTTGTTGTCATTGTGTATAAGGTATCTATACATGTTGTTTACAATAGATTCAACACAACAATAACTTTTGTTACAAAATATTAGACCTAAGTGGGAGAAAATCCTTGGTGCTAGCGTCTAGGAGTTATCTGTGTGACAATCATTTAGTAACTACTTAGTGAAGACCTTATGCGCATCTATCGTTTATTCCATCGCGCTCCAATCCGCGTGCTGCTTATTTCTCGGCGGCGACAAAAATTGAAATTACGTCGCGCGATGGTGACGGTGAAGTGGGCCTTGGCGCAAGAACGCCAAGAAACAAAAGAGATGCTGGATATCTACCGACGCTACACGCGTGGTAACGCCACTAAGCATGAACTCAAAGTGGCGAATGAACAGTTTGTGGATATTTTAAAGGGGCTGGGTTTAGGCGTGTTTGCAATACTGCCATTTGCACCTATTACCATCCCCCTTGTTGTTAAAATTGCCAAGCTGGTAGGGGTTGAGGTGTTACCTAGCTCGTTCAGTCACCCTAAACCACCAGCTAAGAATTCATCCCGCTGCGACGACAATTCCCCTCCTCAGGACTAGTTTAGACACTGGCGTGCCCAACTAGGCGGCGCTCAGCTAACTGCCCGGTTGAGTGGGGAGGGCAGTGTTGTTGTCGATATACACATTGCGACTAAGGGGATCAATGTAAAGAAAATCGCTGTCCGGGGCGAGTTCATATTCGTTTCCAGAAATATGTACTCCATCGAAAGAAGCGTGATCAGAGTAGCTGTAGGTTCGCACAATATCACGCCAGTTGGTTTCCTCGGCGAAGTGGACTTGCTCAAAACGGTTATCGCGCACGGTCAACGCGTACACAGGGCGCAGTTGCTCTCTGCCAAGACTATTTAGGCGCAGACCAAATCGAGTGTTATGAATAAAGTTTTTCTCAAACATAATGTTATCCCACGGGATTTGTCGGGGAGCTTGAGAGTTCGGGTATAAGTTCATAACAAACCCATCAATGTTCATAAAGCGATTATGAGCGACCCACAAATCTGAGTAGTAGCTCACCTCAAATGCGGTCTTGTTAATATCCTTAAAGGTATTGAACAACACATTCGCAGTTTGTGCTGGCGCACGAGTTGAAAGCTTAAGGGTACAACTCTCAAATTCATTGTCCAACACCACAATATCATTCACCCCTCCCACGTAAGAGTTTGTCTGTGCTTGTGTTGTTGTCACTTGCCGACACTGACTAAAGCGGTTGCTGGCGATCATGACTTCACGGGTATTGGTGGTGAAATAATCGGCTTCAGGCCCAGAGGTCACGCGCAAAGCGGCATCACCAAAGTTGCTAAACTCATTGCCGATAATTTTTACGTTTGTAGCCGAGGCGATATACACACCTTGTTTGCCCCAGGTGCTAACTTGGTGACCGTTATGGAGCCCTTGAAAATGTAACGAGCTCAGGGTGAAGTCTTGCGCTGGTTTAACGTAAAGCAAGTATTCTCCAGAAAAGTTTGCACACTTTTTTAATTTACTCTGTGTAAAAGAGCGCAAAGTGATTTGCTCACTGTGTTGCAACACTAAGGTGGTGCACACATCGTACGTGCCCTCAGCAAAGATTAGCGTGTCACCTTTGGCCAGTGAGTCGAGGGCGCTTTGTATCGCTACGCTGTCATCTTGTTGATCATCGGCTGTGGCGCCGAAATCGCCGACATGCACATTTTCTGCGTGGGCAACGAAAGAAAAAAGTAAAAGAAAGTAAATAAATCGCGTCATGATGGATCCTTGAAAATAGATAATTCAAAGTCGTGGTTCTGACTGGTAATGCGATGTAGGGAACCGGTTACCTTTAGCATAGTGTGCCATCCTCAGAGTCTCAATGTATTTGCTTAAAAGCACGCTAATACAGCGTAAAATATTCAATCGGGCGATAGACCAAGCCTTGCTCATCACGGGTCGACTCAAACAATGTAAAACTATGCACTTGCATATCAAAAGCTGGCATCGGTTGAGCAACTGTGGGCATCGCTTTGCAGTTTCTTGCTAGGGTGATGTGGGGGCGATAGCGCCGGTGCGGATCTTCAATATGATGTTTTTGTGCTATCTCTTTGAGGTCATTGTGCAGTGTGAATAACGCATCAGGTGGTGAGATGGGGCGAAGGTGAAAAATGCCATTACTGGGCCACCAATCGATGTCAGCCACCTTTAAGTTAAACTTCCTAAGCTGCAGGGCTCTCACTTCTTTAATCAGCGCAGCCTCTGTATTCAAAGAGGTACTGCCAAGAAATAACAGGGTTAAGTGCCAGTTTCGTGGTTGCGTAAAGGCTTTATCGGCAATGACATGGTGTTGTAACCAGTGCGCGAGTGAAGACTTTGCCTCATTGCTTAAACCCAGAGCAAAAAACAACCGTCGGCTGGAAAGTGAAGACGCCATTACTCATCCTATACCAATTATAAGGCGAACTTGATATGCTGGATATTATCAGCAACCAACGATGAGTCTGCAATGAATCTTTTGGTAAATACGCCGCGTAAGGATAACGCGCCAATCCCTTTTTATGTTATCAATCAAAACAACTTAGAGACATGGTCTGAGCAACAGGATGACTTTACCCGAACTTGGGTATTGCGTTCACTCGGTGGAGGTCAAGGTCTATGTGTTGTGCCAAATACCGACAATGGCGAACCTAAACTGGCAGTCTTAGTCAGCGATAATGAGCAAAGTGTGTGGGCCGCTGGAGACAGTGTGAACAAGTTGCCAGAGGGCGATTATCAACTGACGGACTGCGCCAACGAACGTGATATTGCCCTGGGTTTTGCGCTCGGTGGCTATCAATTCACCGGGTATAAACAAACGAATGCACCGAAAGCGCGTTTACTCATAACCGATAAGGCGTTGTTCAATGAGCTGGTAGCCAGTGTTGAGTCGACAAACTTAGTGCGCGATCTTGTTAATACGCCTGCGGCGGATATGATGCCTCAACACTTAAGTGAAGTCATGAGCGACTTAGCTGAGCGTTACGATGGCCAATTTTCACAGTGGATCGGTGATGAGCTATTAGAGCAAAACTATCCGACCATTCATTTGGTCGGTCGTGCGAGCGAAAACAAGCCGCGATTGCTTGATTTGCGCTGGGGCGATAAAAAAGCGCCTAAAATCATTTTGGTAGGCAAGGGCGTATGCTTTGACTCCGGCGGTTTAGATTTAAAGCCTGCGGCGGGCATGCGTTTAATGAAAAAAGACATGGGCGGTGCGGCGCATGTATTGGGCCTTGCTAATATGATTATGGCAGCTGGGTTAAACGTGCAGCTACGGGTGTTAATTCCTGCAGTCGAAAATGCGGTATCACGTAATGCGTTTCGCCCAGGTGATGTGGTTAAAACTCGTAAAGGCATTACCGTTGAAATTGACAATACCGATGCCGAGGGTCGCTTAGTGTTGTGCGATGCGCTTGATGAAGCGCAGCAAGATAACCCCGATCTTATTATCGATTTCGCCACCCTCACCGGCGCTATGCGAATTGCTCTTGGCACCGAGTTACCCGGTTTTTTCAGTAGCGATGATGGCATCGCTCAGGCGTTGACAGAGGCTGGCTATCAAAGCCAAGATCCAGTATGGCGTATGCCACTGTTTGCTCAGTATAAAAACTTGTTGAAAAGCGACGTGGCGGATATGAGCAACTGCTCACAAGGGCCATTTGGCGGCGCCATTACCGCAGCGCTTTACCTGCAAGAGTTTGTTGCTAAAGAAACACCTTGGGTACACTTTGATGTTATGGCGTGGAATGTGCGCGCACTACCAGGCCGCCCGGTAGGTGGTGAGGCCTTTGGTATTCGTGCTGCATACACTATGTTGCAACAGCGCTTTGGTAGCTAAGCAAAAAAAGTTACACTAAAGGCTGCGTAAGCGGCCTTTTTTAATGTTCAGATAACCAGGCGATTGCCGCGCGAGGGTCGTCGAAATATTTAACTTCGCCACTAACAAACCAATTTGCAACACTTGCCGCGAAGCTTTGCCACCGCTTATGGCCGTACAAGGCTATGCGTTTAAATTGCTTACGATGAATAACCCCTAACTTGAAGTCATCCCACATAGCTCGTGTCGTAAAACCGTCTAGCTGACTGGCGTCGATGAAAACATCGACAATGGGCTCGTCAATATCAGCCAAGGCCGAAGCGAATAATGGCGTCAGTAGTTGATAATGCTCATGATTCAACGTACCGGTCAGTACTAAGGCGATATAGATGCGCTGCTGGTGGCGCTCTATATCTACTTTCAAACCGTCTTTAGCCATAACACTGTTCCTATATAGCTCACGCTCAAGGTAACCATAGCGGTATTTATGAAAGTTTTAAAGTAATTGGGACGCCATTGCAGCCCATAGTCGCGTTACCCTTGTTGGCAGGCCGTTACCGCCTCGGCAATGAGCTCTAACCCAGTTTGCGAGCACTCAGGTAAAGCCGCTTGACTGTCACGCACTGGAGTTACACGCTCACCCCACTTTATGTAACTGGCTGCCCATGTCAGGCCAGCGCCGAAGGCGGCTGACATTATATTCGCGCCAGGTTTGACCATCCCTCTTTCGACAGCCTCACACAAGGCAATGGCAATGGTTGCTGCGGAGGTATTGCCGTATTCATCGATATTAACCATCACTTTGTCATCGTCTACTTTTAAGCGCTGTTGAATTGATTGGATAATTCGTAAGTTCGCTTGGTGTGGTACTAATACATCGATGTCATCGAGGCTAAGTTGTGCCTGACTCAACACATCGTCGCAGGCTACACTCATGCCTTTGACGGCACGTTTGAAGATTTCCGGGCCAACAAAGTTTAAATCAGACCCGCCAATGGTCTGGTATTTATTCACGTTGGTGCCAAAGTTACTAATATGCAAAATTGAACGGTCGCTGCTGTCACAGCCACTTTTGCTCGCGAGTAACCCTAATGGTTGCTCACTGGCTTGCAGTACCACCGCACCGGCGCCATCACCAAATAACACCGCACTGTCACGCAGGGCCCAATTGACATACCACAGCATGCGCTCGGCGGCGACTACAACAGCGGTTTTAATCATGCCTGCCTGGATTTGAGCCGTGGCCATTTGCAGCGCATATAAAAAACCAGAGCAGGCGGCGTTACTGTCACAGGTTGCGGCCCCTTTGGCGCCTAGGCGTTGTTGTACTTCCGAGGCTGTGTTGGCGACCATGGTACTCGGTGTGCAAGTGGCAACCAGCACGAGATCAAGCTGCTCGGCGTCAACGCCAGCACAATCTAACGCGCGTTGAGCGGCCACGGTTGCAAGCTCGGCAGTGCTTACGTGGCTAATATGGCGGGCTTTAATACCGGTGCGAGAGCTGATCCACTCATCTGAGGTATCAACCACGGTGGCAATGTCATCGTTAGTAATGCGTGCTGGTGGGATACATTTGCCCCAGCCAGTGATCTCTGCATAGTGCATAAAAATTCCTAAGGTTGCTGCGTCGGACGTTTGTTTATTCATCTGGCCCGATCTCTTTGCTATGGCAACTTTATACCAAAATGCAGCGTTTTGGTCGAGTTATACTGGTTTGCACCGGCAAAGTATGTTCAGGTAAAAGAAAATAATAACCAAGGAAAAACAATGAAACTCACCACATGTGCAAGCTTACTATTGGCGTTATCAAGCGCAAGCGCTTGGGCGCAAAGTACATTGATTTATGCCGGTAAAATACTCCCAGCGGCCAATGCCGATGTTCTCGAGCGGCAAACCCTCGAAGTAGTAGACGGACGTGTCCAGGGTATTCATGAAGGCTATGTTAGTGCTCAAACGTTAGGCTTGGCCGACGCGCATATTATTGACCTTAAAGAACAATTTGTAATGCCGGGGCTGATAGATTTGCACGTGCATATTAGTTTTGAACGTGATCCCCAGGCTGACCCTGAAAGGTGGTTGAAGGAGGTCGAGGCCGATCAGGCGTTACGTGCAACGCAATTTCTTGGCAATACCCTCAATGCGGGGTTCACTACCGTGCGTGATTTGGGCAGTTATAACGAGGTGATTTTTCCGCTGCAACGAGCAGTAGAAAGTGGCGTAATACAGGGGCCACGTATTATTGCTGCAGGTGAGGCGGTGACTCCAACAGGCGGCCACGGTGATTTACATGGGTATAGACAAGAGGTACTTGATGCGTTTGCTCCACGCATGGGCGTGTGCAATGGCGCCGATGATTGCACACGGGCGGTGCGCGAGATTGTAAAAGCCGGGGCACAAGTTATCAAAATCACGGCCACTGGCGGGGTATTGAGTAACACTCAAGCGGGGCTCAATCAGCAACTGACCGATGAGGAAATGAAGGCGATTGTTGATACCGCTCATAATCTTGGTCGCCCTGTGACAGCTCACGCACACAGCGCCCAGGGGGTTGCAGCTGCACTTCGCAGCGGAGTCGATTCTATCGAGCACGGTTCTTATGCTAATGACGAAACGGTGGCGCTGTTTAAAAGTACGGGCGCTTACTTAGTGCCGACATTGTTAGCGGGGATCTCTGTGAGTGAGGAAGTGAAGCACAATGATAAGGTTCCTCAGGCAATTGTAGACAAAATAACGCAGGTCGCCCCGGTGGTGAAAGCATCATTCCAACGGGCTTTAGATGAAGGCGTGAATATCGCGTTTGGTACCGACTCAGGGGTATCCCGCCATGGAGATAACGCCCGCGAATTTGCATTGTTAGTCGAGTATGGTATGTCGCCCCGTGAAGCGTTGGCGACTAGTTTAGAACAAGCACCTAAGCTATTGAATATGAGCAAGGAAGTTGGCAAATTACAAAACGGATACTACGCTGATGTAATTGCTGTTGCGCAGTCGCCATTAAAGGATATTTCGCAACTAAGCGCAGTGACCTTTGTCATGAAAGAAGGGAAAGTCATCAAACATCATGAGCAAGATTAAAGCGCAAACGTTGGCGCAACTAATTGAGTTAGAAAGAACTTTAATGAGCGAAGAGGTGCGCAGCAATGCCTCGCGATTAAATGAGTTGCTTGATGAACGTTTTATCGAGGTGTCGGCCGACGGCCGGCGCTTTGATAAGGACAATGTGCTTGCTCGGCTACCAAAAGAGCAAGCCAAGGGACGAAAACCCACCTTTCACAATCAAGATTTTGAAGGGCGTATGCTGTGCGATGATGTCGCCCAGCTCTCTTACCGAGGTGCGCTCAGACGCATCAAAGGAGGGCAATGGCACTACTCTGTAAGGATGTCGATATGGTGTCTGAATAGCAACCAAGATTGGCGTTTAGTTTACCACCAAGGCACGCCTTGTGAGGCCTTCCAGTTAAACCGGTAACGTCGCCGTAGTCTCCCACTCTGTGCTTTTCTCAGCGCCAGAATAACGATAGACTTTCATTATTCTTCACCCCTTAGCGCTGTTATTTTGGACCTGCTATTACAATCCAGCATTCGCCGTGTGTTATTGCTACGCAGTGTCGCCATTGCACTGCAGTTACTGGCGGTGCTCATTGCTTACTATGTACTTGATTTTGCGTTAGCACTTTTGCCGCTGTTGAGCATCATCGCCGTGGAGTCGCTATTTCAGCTGCTGAGTGTGGTGTTGCTACGACGACGCATCCACAGTCGCGCACCGGTGGGCGCCGCCACCGTAGTGTGGCAATTATTAGCTGATATCCTGTTTTTAACCTTGCTGCTTATGCACAGTGGCGGGGCGACCAATGCCTTTGTGTCATTGCTGCTGTTGCCGGTTATGATTGCTGCTGTGACCTTACCTGGGCGTTTAACGGTGTTATTAACCGTTATTGCAATTGCTGCTTATTCGGCCTTAGTGATGATGATGCCATTGCATCATCAAGGTGAGCAGGGCATGCAAATGCGCCACCATTTTATCGCCATGTGGATAAACTTTGTACTCAGTGCCGTTGTGGTCGCCACTCTGGTTAGCGCATTGTCTCGCACTTTGGCAAAACAACAGCGCGCTATTGCCCAAAGCCGAGAAGAGCAGCTTCGCGCTGAGCAGCTTGTGTCTTTGGGCAGCGCTGCAGCGCAAGCGACTCACCAACTAGCCACACCGCTTGCAAATTTGGCGCTGTTGCATGATGAAGCAAGGGAGCTAAGCGCCGACAATCCGACATTACAGCCTGTGGTTGATGATATGGCGGTGCCTTTGGCACAGTGTCAGCGGCAGTTGGATTTGTTTCGTGCTCGGGCACAGCAGCTGCGTGATGCTCATGAAAGAGCGCCTCATTATCAGCCGCTATTACAGCTCGTTGATGAGATCCGCCAAGCTTTCACGCTGAATTATCCGTCTCAGCAACTGCATTGTCAGCTCCCACATCAAGGTGAACATATTGAAATTATTAGTGACCCATTGTTGAGTGCCGCTGTGATTAACGTATTGGCCAATGCTGTGCGGGCAAACGAAGAGGTTGGGGCAGAGCGTATCACGATTACCATCCGCGACTCTGACTCTGCTCTTCATTGGCGAATTGAGGACCAAGGCCGAGGGTTTAGCGCTGAGATGCAGGCCTCCTTGGGCAGCGCAGTGATAGCGAGTAGCGATGGTTTTGGTGTGGCGCTGTGGCTAACCAACGCCACGATAGAGCGCATTGGTGGCACTTTGGCATTGGCCAACAATGAACACGGTGCATGCATTGATATCACTATTCCTAAGAGGCGCTATGAAGCTGTTACTGATTGAAGATGACCTGGCCTTTGCGCGAACACTCATGAGGCGCCTAGAAGCGCACACCCAAGCGCAGGCACATGCTGATTGTGTGCAAAGTGCGCTGTTTCAAGCACGACAGTTACGCCCCAGCCACATTATTTTGGATATGAATTTAAATAATGAGTCTGGACTGCAGCTGCTTGCACCGCTGCGCTCTTTGCTGCCGAGTGCGCGCATCATATTGCTGACTGGGTTTGCCAGTATTGCCACTGCAGTCAAAGCAGTGAAGCTCGGCGCTGATGATTACCTCGCTAAGCCTGTGTCTATGGCACTTTTACTAGCCACTTTGGAGGATGATATTGTGCATTCACACGTTTCGCACGACGATGAGGTCATGTCTCCTGAGCGTTTGGAGTGGGAGCATATTCAAGCGGTGCTGACGCGCAACAATGGCAACATTTCGCAAACAGCGCGCCAACTCAACATGCACCGACGTACCTTGCAACGTAAGTTGCAGAAAAAACCGGTGGCAAATTAACCTCGCTGAGGAGACTTTAGAAAAGAAAAAAGGCCAATAACAACGTGGCCTTTGGTAGCTATCACAAAGAGAAACTAACACCTAGATGGAGAGTACGGCCCAGTGCCTGTAAACGTTGTCCTTTATCTAACTCCCGGCCATCAACACGGTTTATGCCGTTGAGATGTGGCGCATAGCTATGATCAAAAAGGTTGTTAACCGCTGCATTGAACTGCCAATGGCTGTTGATATCATAATCTACACTCACATCAACGACACCATAGCCGGGTGAGCTCAGCTCGTTGTTATAGTGCGACACATGCGTTTGCGACTGGGCGAAGCGCCAACGCGCAGCCACTTGGTAATCATTGGCATAGTAATGGGCACTTAATTGGCCGTTAAGTGGGCTGATACGATAGAGATCGTCATTCACCTCATCCCTGCGTTTACCGCGCACATAACTAATCTGAGCATTAACTTGCCACTGCCGAGAGAGTTGATACTCGGCGCTCATATCAGCCCCGTAAAGGTGAGCATCAATATTACTAAAGCGAAGCGCGCCTTGCCCAGACATCATCATCGCCACCATATTCACCACACTGTCTTCACTGGGGATGCCTTGAATGTAATTATCAATTCGTTGATAAAATAGCTGAGGCTTTATCGAGAGCCGCTCACAGGTGTATGACCAACCCACATTCGCTTGGTACGCCGTTTCAGGTTTAAGGTTGATATTACCGACATAGGTTTTACCATCCGCAAGGCCCCCGGTTGCTTGCATGGGAAGCCATAAATAACGCGCTTGATAGCTCGCAGCCCGCTCTTTGATAGCGACACCGTAACTGAGGTCTGAGTGTGAATTCAACGTATAGCGATTATTGATGACCACATCGAAGGTGGTATCACTGACGCTTTTGTCTGCATCATTAAAACGAGTTTGTAAGGTTGCAACCGCTGGCATCATCATGGCCATGGTGGAGCTTACTTTATCGGCATTGGCAACATTGTATTTCAACCGTGCGCCTACTGTTGTGTTGAGCTTGCGGTGGCTAAACGTGTACTCGGTGAATAGGCTATGGCGGTCATCAGCAACATTATTAAAGTTTTCCACGAAAAATGCGTCATTGTTTGGATTAGTGATGTCCGCATCATGACGGTTGATACTGCCATCATAGCCCCATAGCCAAGCCCCTGTTTGTATGTGGGCAAAGAGACTGGTACTGCGTCCTAAAGCCAGGGTATAACGTGCTTTTTGCGCGGTACTGAGGGCGCGCTGTTGGTAGTTATCCATACCATGCTCGCCATCTTGAAAGCCCATACCCCATAATAGCGTTGTGTCACTGATTTCGTGCTCACCCGATACCTCAAATCGTGTGGTGTCGATGTAATCAATATCCATAGGCAGCGCGGCTGTGCCGCTTTGTTTGGTATCGGTACGATGAATATTGGCGAAGAGGCGCCCTTGATTTAGGGCCGACGTGGTAAGCACACCATACTGGTGACGCTGGTAATCACTGTTCGGAATAGCACCTTCTTTGGCCTCTTGTTCATCACTGTTGCGCGTATCTGCGTAGGCGAGCCAAGCAAATTGGCTATTACCAGCGCCCTCAGCGAGGCTAGCATTGAACCCTGAGCCATTATCTTGTGCATTGATGCGGCCATTAACAGTCAATGGGCTATCGAGCTCAGCGCGGCGCATGTTTACGTCAATGGCCCCGCCAAGCGTGTCGATACCGGCACTGACCGGGGCAATACCGCGATAGATGTCCATGTTTGCAATGATGATGGCAGGGGTGTAACTGAGTGGTGTATCCATTGAGTTGGGGCCTGCACCACTGAAGTTGAGGCCATTGCTGGCGACATTAATGCGTTGGGCAAACATACCTCGGTATTGCGCTAAACCTGTTATCGGGCCATTTTTGTTTACACCCGCACCAACAACACCATCGAGCCAATCGGCTGTGTCGGTTGCAAACTTTTGTGCCGGTATTTGCATTAAACGAGCACCCGTATCATGGTGTTGCGAGTGCACGGTGATCACTTCCATGGCCTGACTATTGACTGCGAAAAGTGCGGTGATGGTTGCGCCAAGGGCTGATTTTATCTTCATAATATCCACTGAGAATTGAAAAGCATGTCTGAATTTTCAATTGCTTAGGGACGAGGTGCAATAACAAACCGCCACAGTGCGGCAATATGTCGCACTCCAGTGAGCAACGCACGAATTTTGCTGGTACGGTGTTCGCAAGCTACGCTTAGTAGGGTGTATTATTTGTGAGCCACGCTATGAATTTTGCAGATTTTAATTTTATCGCGGTGCTAATTGCAGCCCTTGCCACGTTTATCTTAGGTGGCGTGTGGTATTCACCACTGATGTTTAAAAATGCTTGGTTAGATGGGTGCGGGTTAACGGACATAGATTTGCAAAATGCGGCAATGGGAAAGGTCTTTACCATCGCCTTTATACTCTCTCTTTTGGCTGCTTTTATCTTTGCGTTATTTTTAGGCCCTCGGCCCGAGCTCGGGTTTGCGGTAGGTGCAGGCTTTGCTGCGGGTTTAGGGTGGGTGGCTACGTCCTTTGGGATTAGCTATGTTTTCGAGCAGCGACCTCTAAAGCTGTTTTTAGTTAATGCCGGATACCATACTGTGCAGTTTACCTTGATGGGGCTTATTCTGGGCTTATGGCATTAGAGCATCGCGCCTGACAATGGTAGACTAGGCTGTGTTGTCTTAAGGGAGGGCGCATGGCTAAACCGAACAAAAAGGGCCCCGTTCGCACCGTGAATATTCATTGTTCGCAGTGCCGCACTAAACTCTACAAATACCGCAAAGGCGGCAAGGGCGCGCTTATTAAATGTTTTATCGAACGCATAACTGAGGACTTCACTGAGCAGCTCGCCACCTGTCCGCAATGTCAGCAGGTTTTCGCACGAGAGACTATGATCAGGGGCACCCCCGCATTGAAAATGATCGGCCAAAAAGTATTTATGAAATAAGCCAGCAAAAGATACGGGCATTTGTCCTTAAAGTGTATGAATGGCCACTGTTAAGCTCGACCGGTTTGGTTTTCATCTGGAGTAAACAATGGATATTTTGTTCGATGTTATTGGCATGTCGGGCACCTTTTTAGTGGTAGGTGCATTCTTTTTGTTGCAGTTGAATAAGCTGCCTGCAACGGGCTTAGGTTACAACCTAATGAACCTATCAGGCGCCATTTTATTGCTAATAAGCCTTTGTTATAACTTTAACTTGGCCAGCTTCGTTATCGAAATTTTCTGGATAGCGGCGTCACTCATTGGTATCTATAAATACATTAAAGCGCGTAAAGCCAGTAAGCTTGCAGCGGCGCATTCCGCCTCATAAACACACCTTGGCGTGAAACTACATTTGTTTTTATGTAAATATGGTGTAATTATTTAATTTATGAGTGATTTACACCGTATGTGCGATGTTCCGTTTTTGTTTCTATTTTACGCTCGTAGGCTCGTTTGTCTTTCCAGCCTTGGCTGAACAAGCGAGCAGCGATGAGCTCTTTTCTCTAAGCTTTGAACAACTGCTTGATGTTCAAGTGGATATCGCATCAAAAAGTGCAGAAAGCCAATCTCTGGCCCCTTCTTCGGTGACCTTATTTACCCGCCAACAAATTGCCCAGTTGGGTGTCCACAACGCTTATCAATTAATGAATTATGTGCCCGGCATGCAGCTGACTCGGGGCGACTGGGTCGGGGCCGTGCCAAAAGAGCATGCGCGCGGCGTGCATTTGGACAGTGGCAATATTCTAGTGATGATTAACGGTGAGCGCTTAAATGAAGTTTCCTTCGGTAAAGCTTCAGTGTACACACCTTATATTCCGGCGCAGTTAATTGAAAGAGTAGAGTTTATTCGCGGTCCTGGCTCTGCATTGTATGGCAGCAATGCGTTTTTAGGGGTGATGAATATTATCCTAAGTGACGATAACAATGCCTTGAGTGTTGGCATAGGTGAGAATGCTCGCCAGCAATTAACAGGGCAGTTGTATCAAGCGACGTCACTAGGGCAATTCTCTGCTAATATCGCGGTGGAAAAAACCAATGGTCAAGATTACGACGTTGCCGATAATGTTCGTGACCCACTGTATTCTGTTTTTGCCAATACCCAGTTTAGTACCGAGCGCTTAACCATCAATGCGCGCTATCAGCGTACTGAGCTGAATGAATTCTTGAATTTAGGCGGGTACAGCCCTCAGAATCGTCATCGCAGTGATAATTACGCCGCCAGTGTTGCCTATCAGTGGTTGCAAGGCGACCACGATTTGTCCTCCCAGTTGAGTTATGCCGAGCATCATATTGAAGCGCAAGGCTTAGTAGAGGGCCTTAATCTACCTGAAAACATGCCGTATTTTGTTGGTCCTAACTGGCAAAGCTCTGAGCTTAAGTTTGTCAGCGATTATCAGCATCAGCTTCATGCCAATAGTATATTATTTGCAGGTGTTGAGCTGCGCCGAGACGAGCAAACTCAAGCTGGCGTTGTGACCAGCTATTTCAATGACCAATCAGGCTTTATTGAGCTCAATAGTGAGTATTATGAAAACCCTTCGCGAGTACTGAGTCGCTATCGTGAGTTCAGTGATTTAGAACATCGCTTTGATGCTCAAGCAGGCTATGTGCAAGTGAAACAACAGCTTCCAGATTTTGGGCTCACTGCCTTTTTCGGGGCGCGCTATGATCATGTCAATGGTATTGATGCACGTTGGTCACCACGAGCCTCGCTTATTTACGAGCTGCCCAGCGGCGACATTCGCCATGTTTTAAAAGCGCAATACGGCGAGTCGTTTCGTACTCCGGTCACCAATGAGCTTTACTCTAACGATGATATCACCTCAGGTAATGCCAATTTATCCTCTGAAGTGATCAAAACAACCGAGCTGGTGTGGTTAGCTCAAGGCACACAGTGGAAAAGTGAGGTGGTGCTGTTTGATAACGCCCTAGAGGATTTTATTGATTTGGTGATGGTCAACGAGCAGCAGCAAGCTTTTACCTTTGCGAATGTATTTAGCACCACTATGCAGGGTATTGAGATGAGTGCTCAATCGCAGCTAGGCCAATATAGTGATGTGCAAATCAATTATACCCAGCTATTTGATGATCCCATTAGCCCAAGCTTTAAGCGCTTTGCCAGTGTGGCGGTGAATATGCAGCTTGAGACATTGACACTTAGCGCGAATGCCCTGTGGCGCGATAGTGTCGAAGTATTCGGTGCTAATGACAAGCGCTTTTATCAAGGTGCGTATGTGTTGCTCGGCGCAGCGCTGCATTGGCAGATGGATGAACATACACGGCTGAGCTTAAAAGTAGAAAACCTTACCGATAAAGATTACGATACCTTCGATGCGCGCGTGTTTGATGGCCGCGTACCCGGGTACGGACGTCAGTCCAGTCTAACCTATACTTATCAGTTTTAAAGAGCAGGGATATTCTAGTGAGCGAGCAGTTGTGTGTGCTTGATAAGGTGTTTTCGCAGTTTAAACAAGCCCATGAACAAGAGCCAATAATGAGTCTTGTACAACGCAAGCAGGCGCTATTAGCGCTGAAGCATGCACTACTTGATGCACAAGAGCCATTGATTGCAGCAGCCAGCGAAGATTTTGGCTATCGCGAGCGCTTTGATACCTTGGTGAGCGACATTCTTCCTACGATAGAGGCATTGGACTACTGCCGTAAAAACCTCGCTAAATGGGCTAAACCGGAAAAGCGCCAGGGTGGTTTTGCGCACTTTCCCTCGTCATTACACGTGCATTATGAGGCCAAAGGCGTGGTGGGCGTTGTATCGCCTTGGAATTATCCAGTGAATTTGGCGTTATCGCCCCTTGCCTTTGCCCTTGCAGCGGGTAATCGAGTGGTGGTGAAATTGAGCGAATATACCCCTGCTGTGAATCAAGTATTAAAAACATTGCTTAGCTCTGAGTTGAAGCGCTATGTGGCATTCATTGAAGGAGATGCACAAGTAGGGGCCGCGTTTAGCGCTAAGCCTTGGGATCACCTTGTGTTTACTGGCTCCGGTCATATCGGCAAAAAGGTAATGCGCAGCGCTGCTGAGAATCTCACACCGGTAACCCTAGAGCTCGGCGGTAAGTCGCCGGCGGTGATGTTGCCTTGTGCGCAGGTCAATCATGCGGCAACCCAGATTGCCTTTGGTAAATCGACTAATGCTGGGCAGATATGCGTAGCTCCAGATTTTGTCCTTTTACATACCTCACAATTAGATTCTTTTATCACTTGCATCAAAGCAGAGGTGGCGCAGTTAGGCCACCGCCCAACGAAGGTGATTAATCAGGCTCAGGCTAATCGCCTAAAGGCGTTAAAAGAGGATGCAATCAGCAAAGGAGCCAAGGCTTTGGAGCTCATTAATGGGGGGGATCAACATGTGTTAACCCTGCTTTTAAATGTCGATGATAGCATGCGTGTTTGCCAAGAAGAGATCTTTGGGCCGTTATTGCCTATCCAAACTTATGAGCATATTGAAGACGCCTGTGCAGCGTTAAAAGCGCAGCCCAAACCATTGGCATTGTATTTGTTCGCGACCAAGCGGGCCCATTGGCAAAAAGTGAGTGAGCAAGTACAAAGTGGTACGTTGGCGGTTAATGACACCCTCATGCAAGTCAGTGCAACTGATTTACCTTTTGGCGGGGTAGGAGCATCGGGATTTGGCCAGTATCATGGTATTGAGGGGTTTTATACTTTTTCCCATGCGCGCTCGGTTCTCAAAACACCCCATTGGTGGCCGCGTGCGAAGTTGTTGTTACATCGCTCGCCTTGGTTATTAAAAATAGTGACTTGGCTTTACTTAAAAAAATAGGAGGGTTACCCCTCCTAAGCGTATTTATAGCTGTTTAATTTCGATATCAATCACGGTGTTATTCTCAACCATGACCCATTCGCGGAAGGTTTCGTAGCCGGGTTTACTCACTTCAACCTCATATTCACCAGGTTGCAGCTCTATCCCATCGTGGTATTTCGGACGAATATTCATAATTCTTACGCGTGAATCCGAAGGGGTGGTATTCACGGTTAACTGCGTGATCTCAGGCTTGACTACCTCAACAACTTGCTCTTTTGGCTCGGTATTAGTCTGTGGCTCAGCAGGTGCTGGCGCTTGGGTATTTTGACACGCTGCAAGCATTAAACTCAGGGCAAGGACAGATAGCTTTTTCATGGATTTTCCTTAACTGTGGCTTCACTTCCTAGTAGGTTCGTACGAACTTTCAGGGATCTCTTCGTTAATGGTTTAATTTTAGATACAGCTGCGCACTGTAGCTTACTCACAGCGATATAGTCAACGCAGTTGAGATAAATCCAAAAAAATATACGCTAACTAACAATATAAAAACGTGGCATAAAATCGGTATCAATATCTACACTGCGGCCTTGGTCTTGTACTAAACAGGCTGTGCCTAAAAGCTCAATAGGCATATAGAAGTTAGTGTGGGCATGGTCGGCGTAAAGGTGCTGACCTTGGTATTGCCAATAATGATTTAGTGCACCTAGGAAGGTCTCATCTAGATCAGTTGCTTTACTGATCAAGGCATTATTAATCAGGCTTAATTTTGCATTGGTGCAATGTTGAACTAGCGGGTTAGTGTCGGCGGCAATTTGCTGGCTCAGAGCGATGATTTCTGGTTGCGAGACCTCTTCTCCCAGCAACACTTTTTGCAGCAGCTCGGCTAACATAAGCTCAACCTCCGGGCACACGGCACGGCTCTCTCTTAAGTGAGACAAATCAAACGCTAACAGTGAGGAAAGGGCATCGTGGTCGCGTACTGTGAGCGCACAAAAGACGGCTTCTTGCCAATTCTGTGCATTGATCCGGCCTTGTTCAACTAGGCCGACGCCGTTGTACTGGGTGTCGTGCTGTTCACCGTTAAATTCTAGCTCCACAACACGTTCAGGGTCGTTCGCGAGGCTAAATAATAATGCATAGGCCTGCGCACAGTGAGCAATGGCTTGTTTCGCCTCTGCGTTGTGCTCTGGGCTTTGCTCATATGAAAGATACTGCGCTAAAGTGAGTGCGTGATTAGCGAGCCACATCAGGTTATCGCGCTGCACATGCACGAAGTTAAGGGTGTCTTGGTACTTTTTGCGGCTGGTGTTTATCTTCTCGTCAATTTCAGAAATTGTAGTAGGGCGCTCAATGTTTAGCATGACATATCCTTGTTCGGGGGTGAACTTATCCTTAAGCCACTATTGTAAACAACACCATCGCACTAGCGCAACTGTACTTTAAATAGCAAAGGCTCTTTTAGCCATCAAGTAGGTAATGACCGCAAGAGCCTTTATCGGGGGCGTGTTAGCTATCTTGGTAAGTTTTTACTGAGTTTTTTATTCTTATTCATTACACCCGAGTAATAACCGTGCAGTGCCTCATTTAATTGCCGTTCGCAGCGTTTAAGTTGTTCACTTTGTTCAATAACTTGCATGCTCAGTTTTACTTTTTCCTCACGCAGGTTTTTTACATCAATACTCTGGCTATCTAATCGGCTTTGTAGTTCATCAACTTGACTGTTCGACGCTTTAAGTAATTCATGTAATTCTTTATTGCGCTCTTGTAAGTCACGGCAATGATGCTTCATTACATGCTTACTGGTGCTCGCTTCCTCGAGTTGCTGTTCAAGCTCGGCCATTTCAATTTGCACATCGCGTTTGGCCTGCATTTGCACTTGCTGCATTTGCTCTGCCATTTTATCCATGTGCGCAAGGGCTTTTTTATTTAATGATTCCGCTTGGTTTATCTGCTGAACTAAAGGGGCATGAGCTTGTTCTAGCTGTTTAATTTGCCGCTCTTTTTCTTGTAACAGTTGCTTGTAAAGGTGCAGTTGCTCACTCAGGGAAGGCTCGCCACTAGTTTGGCCAATAGGAGTTACGGTAGCCTGCGGCATAGGTTCAACTGGGGTATGAAAATCTGAGTGCGCCATTGTCTGTCCTTGGAGTTCTTATATGTATTGGTCAAACTTTAGCAAATACGGCCAGTAAAAATTTGATCTATATCAGGTCCAGACCCGCTGAAGACTTTGCTCAGCAAAGACTTTGATCTAGCGCAAATAATGGGTGAGGTAATGTAAGGTTTGGCTCTGAGTACACGGGCAAATACAAGCTATATACTTATGACGATAGAGCAGACTTATAGGTTTACTATTTGGGTAACTACTATATAAACGCTCAGTGAGAAGTCGTGTTTAGGTTATCTTTTTGTGAATGCTTAATTTAGCGCCTGAAATAATGAACTGAGTATTATTTTAGCTGTTAAACTAAGTGTACCCTGCTAGCTAAGCGTTTATCACGCCACACTAGCAGGGGAAAGTGCTTCATAAAAAGTTAGAGCTCGTTTGAGGACAAATGCCGCTCAGCAGATTCTAGCTGTCTCTTAGCATACTTTTTCTGAAAGTTTGATTGGGTATGCTTTAGAACATGTTCAGCGTGGATAGCTACTTCCTTCCAGTTTCTTTCTTGTATATATAAATCTGCCAACTTCATATGGTTTGCAGCAATTTGATTAGGGGTAAAACTTTTATCTAAGACCAGTAACTCCTCACGAAGTGTTATTGCTTTAGCGATATCCTTTTTCACAAATTGGCCTGACCCATAAAGCCAAGCTAACGTAGTATAAGCGCCAGGCTCTTTATTTTTTAGCCTTTCTTTGGCCTCTGCGACCAGCCTAGTACCGTCACTTGTATGCAAACTTATAGGTACCAGAGCCGACCAGTAACCCATCTCATAGGCTTTTTCGCACCATGCTTCTAAAAGCTCTGGTGCATTTATCAAACTTTTGTGGCACTGCTGTGCGGCCACTTCGACGGTGAGTTCAGGGTCGTCAATCTTAATAGAGTGATCCCAGCAAGGGCCTGCTGCCATAGCTATATGCGTATATAATGCGAACAACATAATACAGAGAACGAGTGAAGGTGACATTCTACAGGCCTTCGTTGGTATCTTTTTGACTGTGTATTTTAGCTTTAGCTGCTTCAATAATAGAGGCTGCATACTCTCGTTTGTTACTATCGTTTATATACTTGGCCGCAACACTTGCGTGTTTTAGAGTGAGAGGCCAATTGTTTTGTTTTTGATATATTTTGGCTAAATCCAGATGAGTTTGCCCATACCATGGCTGTGAAGGATCAATACCTTCTAGGTAATCATTATAAAGAGCTAAGGAGCGACTCTCGTTCCGCAGCACAAACGTACCACTTTCATAAAGCCAAGCGAGTGAAAGTAGGGCAACGGAGTCACCTGCCTTAATACGTTTATTTAACTCGTCAATGTAACGAGAACCATCTTTGGTGTAGTAACCAATATTAAGCAGTGCCTGTGCAAATCCAGCCTCAGCTGCTTTTTCACACCAAAAAAGCACCCTGTCGGGACGATAATAAAAGCTTTTATCGCATAGTCTCATGAGTTTGTCGGCTGTGAGTGTTGGGTCATTGGCGTCAGGTTCTTGCCAATTTGCTTGCGCTAAACACGAAATAAAGAGCAAGGGTACTGTTACCCAAGGAGCGTTTACTACCATGTGAAAGCCTTATTGTCTTAGTAATCAATAGATAACGATAAAGTGTACAACTTGTATCTTACGCTTTTCCTGCCCACTTAAATCTTTGAGCCTCCAACATACTGTTCGTTTATGAATAAATATGGAGTGATTCGCTTGACTCTTGTTTATAAAAATCAAGCGAGGATACTACCTAAGTATGAGTAAGTATTGCGATAAATTACATTGTCATTGAGTGCTTGGTTGGGTATGTTTTTGCGCTTTGGCTATTTGTCTTTGAGCAGCATCAATATCAAACTTAAAGCGGCTGTGCTTTTTGACGTAGCTAGCGTGTTTGATTACCGCAGGCCAATTTTCCTGTAGCTGATATAAATCGGCTAACTCTTTATGAGCAGAGGTTCTTATTGCTGGTGTAACTCCGGCATTAGCTAGATTTAGCAGCTCTTTATTTAAAGATATTGCGCGTTCAATATCTTCCTCTACAAACTGCCCTGAGCCATAGAGCCAAGCCAACACTGTGTATGCTTTTGGCTCTTTATTTTTTAGCCTTTCTTTGGCCTCTGCTACCAGCCTAGTACCGTCACCTGTATGCAAACTTATAGGTACCAGAGCCGACCAGTAACCCATCTCATAGGCTTTTTCGCACCATGCTTCTAAGAGTTCTGGTGCATTTATTAAACTTTTGTGGCACTGCTGCGCAGCTTCTTTGACAGTAAGCTTGGGGTCGTCAATCTTAATAGAGTGAACCCAGGAAGGGCCCGCTGAGATTAAAGTGCTGGATATTAATGCTAGCAGCATCGCTATTGCCTTTATCATGGTTGAGCTCCTTCATCCGATTGTCCTTCACAATAGCTTTTGCTAAAGCAAGCTAAGCCGTCATTATAATCTACACGCCTGAACCTATTTCATCGACAAGCCAATTATGCTTTCTATAATCACACGGAAGTCGACCACGCGTTTTTTTGATAAATGTTATTGGAAATTGACTTGAGGCCATATTAGTAATGAAAATACAGCTCACGTTAGTAAACGCAGCTTTCTTGCTCTATTGACTCGATTACTGGTTTTGCTTGCCCAAAGAAATACCGGCGTCCTCAAGCTGTCTTTTAAACATGGCTTTTTTAGCTTCAGCGTATTTGCTTTGCTCAAGATAACGCTTATGCTCAGCGACTTTTTCCGAATTTCCGAGCTCTTTATAAATAGCAAGCAGCTCCTCATGGGTGCTACCCACTCTCATTTTCTCACTCTCGACATCACCGTATTCATCTAAATATCGTTTAAACAACACAATAGATTTTTGGAGATCTCTATCAATAAAACGTCCTAATTTATAGGCATAGGCAAGCGCGATAATGCCTTCAGGAGAGCCTTGTTCAGCATGTTTTCTCGCTTCGGCGATATAGCGGCTACCATCTCCAGTATGCAAGCCGATAAACTGAAGAGCGCTCCAGTAACCCAATTCATACGCTTTTTCGCACCAAGCCTCTAGCTGTCTAGGCGCATACATTAAGCTTTTTTGACATTGCAACATAACGGTGGCCTTGGATAGGCTCGGGTCGTTGATATCATGATCTGGGAATAAAGTTCCAGCGTAGGAGTTAAAGTTAAGCACAAGGGCCATAAAAGTTAAGTATTTCATCATTTTGTTCCCTCAAGCATTAAGTTCTTCTCAGGCAAATGCACTTGATAGGTTTTGATAGCTGTTTCAAACGAAGTACTTTCCCTGTAAAAATATTCGCTTTTTAAGCGCCCTTGCTCGTCTGAAAGACCCTCGCAACTGCGCTTTGAATAGCATGCTATGCCACCAATAAAATCTATATATCTTATCTTTGATATCCCTTCTTTTACGACTAAAGTATCAAGGCCTTCTTGGTAGGGAGTGGCTCTCAGCGCATGCCATCGATGCATAAACGCAATTACGCGGTTATTACTAGCTTGCTTCAAAATAGTGCTTATATTTTGGACCCACGCTTGGTTTCTATTAGAGTGGCTATCCAAGCAATCTTTTTCTTTAGCTAGTTCAGGAGGGCATGATGAGTCGATGCTGTCCATTTCGTCTAAAGTTAAGTCAAGAGCAACGATTTTAAGGCCTATGTTACGAGCTGATTTGACTAGCTCACCGTAAGCAGCAGGTACTGTATATCCCCAAGCCCAATTATCATCAAAGTACTTTTGTATTTCACCAAACCCTTTACCAGTACGTTGATAAAACTCTACTTTCTCTTGCATGGAGCGGGGGAGCATTTCTATTGCAAAGTGAGTAAAGCCTGCAGCTTTTAGCTGTCTTAGGGCTTTAATGGCTTCATACTTATAGATTGCGGGGTTATGGCTTGATTCGCCGAGCATCACCAAACGAGCGCTCCCCGCCATTTTTCTATAATCTACATCCTTGTTTATTTTATTCATGCTATTTCCTTATATAGTTATCACTTACTCATGCCTTTCTGAAGTATATTCAAGGTTGGTACTTTCTGTGGTCTTTTAGTCATTGTTTAATCAAAATCCTCAATCGCTGGCAGCGTACTTTTAATTTTGTCATTGCAAAGCCAGTATTGCTTGTTATCACCTTGGGTGAATGTCACCGAGTACTCTTGGATTAGCGTTCCAAGCTCTTCACTATGATAGTCGCTAATAACAATCTTATTTTCATCGTAACTAAAATGCATACTGTGCTCCGAAACTAAAGCACGGTGATAACTCGACTTATTGACGCTATCAGCAGTAGACCCGATATCGAGCTGTAATTGTGGGTGCTCAAATTGGGTGAGTGCATAGGTGTCATCTACCTTGCTCGCAACGACATAAATTGGGGTTGGATTGTCAGCGCGGCAATCAAAGATAACTTGTACATCACTTGCTGCAGCATAGCTTGAAGCTGCGAATAACAAACAGCTAGCACTCCCCAGTTTTACAACCATTTATTCCTTAACTTTTTATCGTCCCGACTAGCATACCCCGTAACTGTATCCTTTAATATAACCATATTAAGTAGCTCATCAATGTATTTGGCAAGTAAAAATCTATACTTTACACCTTCTACTTCTGCAACTATCAAAGAAAGCAAGTTTAATAGCTAGTGGGGCCAAGCTACTACATCAAAAATTTTATTCATTGATGTAGTAGCTTTGGGTTTAACATGCTGTTTTTAAATTTAAGCTAATGTTAAAACTTTTTAATAAGGCTATATTTTGAGTCGGCGGTTAACCGTGTTATGACGTAGCTATATGAGGATGAGTAACTTCCACGCTCAACTGCATTTGCCATGTGAAGAACAACATCTTCAACACCGTCCTCGTTATAATCGCCATACGCCATTATGGTCAACCTTTGAATTCCGCCATCTTTGTCATAATAAACAGCCTGCTCATCGTTGACCGGCTCTATATTTTTAATCTGGCCCATCTCTTCCCAGCTACTCGCATTTTCTAAGCGGCGTTTATCATCATTTGAAATAACTAAAGACAACTCTGGAGGCATTTTATTTGGTAAATTCAAGCTATGTTTAAGTGCTCCTATAAAGCTCTTTTTAGAGGGTTTCAACTCACCCATATGAGACCAAGTAGTGCATATTTTATTGGTGGCAATTAATGCTTTCTGCTCTCTGTAATTTGATGAGCTATAACCTTCCTCTAATGCTTCAGATAGCTTTTTGCAGCTATTAATTTCAAGGGTCTTCTTACTCTCTGACGTAACTTCGTAAGAATAAAACCATTTTTTATTTGATAGCTCTTTAAATTGCTCAGGCTTGTCTAGAGCCAGTTTTTCTAAGAAGTATCCATCCGTTTTATTTTCTGAACCAAATTTTGGACCTATAGCTTTTTTATCTACGTTTGTACATGCGACACTTGAGATGCTAATGCATATAAATAGAGCGGTATTTTTAATCATTTTGTATTCTGAAATAATTTGCGGACATGTTCAACTGGGCGCAGCGGTGATTCATTCGATGAGGTAGCTTGTTCTAGGTTGCCAAAACTGTCCTTGTGTTAGCGCGCTGATTGGTCGCCGTTTACCTCAAAAAGCTGAATGATAGGTTGCACTAATATAGCTTATTACCGTTCAGCTTGGTGTACCATGGTGCAGGGGGAGAACCCATATCTAAGCTGACTATCACCGACTCTAAACTGTGTGATTGTAAGTGCAAGTCTAGGTTTTTACAGCTTATACTTTTCTAGTGAATTTCCAATGTCATCAAGCTATTTTTTAAGCATGGCTTTCTTCACTTCTGCATACTTACTTTTATCAAGTGAGAGCTTGTGTTCAGCAGCTTTCTCAGCATTCCCTAACTCCTTGTATAGGAGGTAAAGCTGCTCATGAGTTTTACCCACAGTCAAACTCTCTGTTTCTAAATAGTTGTATTCATTTAAGTACTGTTTAAAAAGCGCGATAGACTTTTTGACGTCTCTATCAATAAATTTCCCTGACTTATAAGCATAGGCAAGTGCTAATACTCCATCTAAAGAGCCTTTTTCTGCGCGCTTTTTTACTTCGGCGATATAACGGCTACCATCTCCTGTATGCAAACCGATAAACTCTAGAGCCCTCCAGTAACCCAGTTCATACGCCTTTTCGCACCAAGCCTCTAGCTGTCTAGGCGCATACATCAGACTTTTTTTGCATTGCAACATAACGGTGGCTTTAGGTAAGCTCGGGTCGTTAATGTCGTGATCTGGGAATAAAGTACTAGCGTAAGAGTGGGAGTTGAGCACAAGGGCTATAAAAGTTAAATATTTCATCACTTTGTTCTCTCAAGCATTAAGCTCTTCTCAGGCAAGTGCACTTGATAGGTTTTGATTGCTGTTTCAAGCGAAACGTTTTCTCTGTAGAAATATTCGTTTTTTAAGCTTCCTTGCTCGTCTGAAAAGCCCTCGCAACTGCGCTTTGAATAACATGCTATTCCACCAACAAAATCTATATATCTTACCTTTGATATCCCCTCGGTTACGACTAGGGTGTCGAGGCCCTCTTGATAAGAAGTACCTCTCAGCGCATGCCATCGATGCATAAATGCGATTACGCGGTTTTTCTTCTTTTGATTCAGAATTTTAACTATGTTCTCAACCCAAACTAGATTTCTCCGAGTATGGCTATCGAAGCACTCTTCTTCTTCCGCGAGCTTAGAAGGACATGATGAGTCAATGCTGTCCATTTCAGCTAAAGTTAAGTCAAGAGCAACGAGCTTAAGGCCTATGTCACGAGCTGATTTGACTAGCTCACCGTAAGCAGCAGGTACTGTATATCCCCAAGCCCAATTATCATCAAAGTACTTTTGTATTTCACCAAACCCTTTACCAGTACGTTGATAAAACTCTACTTTCTCTTGCATGGAGCGGGGGAGCATCTCTATTGCAAAGTGAGTAAAGCCTGCAGCTTTTAGCTGTCTTAGGGCTTTAATGGCTTCATACTTATAGATTGCGGGATTATGGCTTGATTCGCCGAGCATCACCAAACGAGCGCTCCCTGCCATTTTTTGTAATCTACATCCTTGTTTATTTTATTCATGCTATTTCCTTATATAGTTATCACTTACTTATGCCTTCCTGAAGTGAATTTAGGTTGGCACTTTCTGTGGTCTTTTAGTCATTGTTTAGTCGAAATCCTCAATCGTTGGAAGTGTGCTTTCACTTTTGTCATTGCAAAGCCAGTATTGCTTGTTATCACCTTGGGTGAATGTCACCGAGTACTCTTGGGTTAGCGTTCCAAGCTCTTCACTGTGATAGTCGCTGATAACAACCTTATTTTCATCGTAACTAAAATGCATACTGTGCTCCGAAACCAAAGCACGGTGATAACTCGACTTATTAACACTATCAGCAGTAGACCCAATATCGAGCTTTAATTTTGGGTGTTCAAAATGGGTGAGTGCATAAGTGTTACCCACTTTGCTTGCAACGACATAAATTGGGGCTGGGTTATCTACGTAGCATTTAAATACGGTGTTTGTGTCACTTTCTGTTGCTTGACATGAAGCTATTAGAAATAGTGGCAATGTGGTTAGGGCTTTACTCGTTGTCATACTTATCAAATGCCTGTTGTAATTTAACATCATATTTGTTTTTCGCGTATTGAGAACCATTATAACCTCGAGCAAATGCAGCCCAATTCAAAGTGGTTAAGTGCTGGTCTAACCCCTTACTTTTTACAAAGCTAACGAATGCATCGAGCTGCTTCCTTTCAGACGTAAACATCGCTTTAACGAAGTTTTCTATACTAGCAAAGCCGGCTGCTCGATGGTTAAAGCCCATAATTTGGAAGCGTCCCCATGAAGCAGACTTGAGCGCTTCAGTCACATTCAATGCCATCGCTTGCTCCAGCCGAGTGTACTCCTGAGCTCCGCCAATGTATAAGCTTCGGTTCCAAGCCCTACTTGAAATGGACGGGTGGCTTGCATCATAAATATGCCCCGTTAGTCGAGAAAATATGTGCGCTTCATATAAGATTTTAGGCTTACCGTTAGGTAGAAAAGCATCCGTTGATGACTCCACTTCTGCAACGGCTTTAATTGCGGCAACTTTACAGCTTAGTTCGTTGGCAACATCTACATAGTCAGAGTTTGATAAGTTTATTACATCAGAAGATGCTGTTGGCAGCTTGAAGCTAACTTGACCTGGTGCTTGGAGCAGTTTCTCATTTATTTTACGGTGAGTTCGTCCATTAACATCTATTCTTCCATCTGGACGCACCATGCCCACGACTTTGCTTTGAAATGCCTTGATAGCAGCAACAGTCTTAGAGTTCTCTGGTCTTGCACCAACTCGACCATCAACGACAAGTGTTCTCGTAGGAGCAATTAAGTTTATCAGGGAATTAATTGCATTCTGAACTGCTTTCACATCGTTCGGGTTATTCATTGCACCAATCCCAACGGATTGATTTAGTCTCATTGCTGACATTGGATGTCCCTTCCTATATTGTGCTTTAAGTTTTAGCTGACACTTGTATAGGCTGGTTTTATTGGCTGCAAACCCTTTAACAGCCTTCAATTTATTTTAGCCAGCCCTTGATTCATGTGAACTTGTCGATAGCTTAAATGACTACTCCCGGGTCGAACTTGGCTCCGGTGAGAGTCGCGTTGTCCCAGTTTACATCGGTTAAAATAGCGCCCGTAAAATCACAGCCAGTAAAATTGCCACTGCTTAGGTTTGCACCGGTTAAATTTGCCTTTCTGAACACGGTTTCTGTAAAGTTACCATCCGACAAGTCTGCGTTGGTTAAGTTTGCTTCATCAAAACATGCGCTACTTGCTTCAACTTGAGTGAGTGTTGCATCACTGAAGTTGCTTTTGACAAAGATTGAGGCCCAAAGAGTGGCGTTATCAAACTCAGACGATGAAAAATCACATTCAGTGCCACTGCTTGCCGATATATTTGCGTGGGTAAAGTCGGCGTTCGTTGCGGTGACTTGATGTAAAATACAGTCAAAAAAAGCAGTTTGATTGCAGCTAGCGCCCTCTAGATTGGCCGAGGTAAAATCGGCATCTAAAAAGTAGGCTAAATCTAAGATACCTGCACGCAATATAACACCGGTCCCTTTGAGTCGCTCCGTTGAGGTTTCGCTAATATCGGTTTGGGTTAAATCAAGTCCAGAAATATCGACACCTTTGACCTTGTCCTGTATTCGAGACTCTTCGAGCAGCGCCAGCGCCGTTTGTTTAGACATAATTTAACCCTCCGATAGTGCAGTTTTCTGCTTTAGTGCACTCGACATCACAATACTCAACATCAACTTCCATTTCAGCGAAGACTTTTGCAGGGCGTAAATGGGCCATGGCCGCTTGCCAATGTTCAATTTGTGTTTGTTCAGGGAGCTCCCAAGGTGTGTCGGACAAGTCAAGGCGAACGCCGCCCCAAGGTTGAAGCTCTGTTTGTGTTTTTGGTGTGCTAAGTAATAATTCTTGACCAAATTGCTTCACGTAATGTGGGCCAAGGTAAGTGCGCATGGCCAACCCTTTCGGGCCAACCTTAAAATAATCAACCGGCGCTAAAAAGGCGGCCTCGCCCATCATTTCCATTATTTCATCTCGTTCGCTCTGCCAGGGTTCATCAGGGTAGGGCCTATCTATATGTACAGAAGCAACATCGGGTTTAAATACCTGTACGAGGCGGTCAGCAAACTCAAAAAGGGTAGGGTAGTGCTTGTGGTTCAGTTTAGGGTCAAACTCAAAAAAAATACTTTGCCTTGGCATCACCGCAATTCGGCCAAAGTATTTTGCCGCCTTATTGCGCTTTAAATAAATCTCTTCACCAGCACCTTTTGTAACCGCTGTGGCTTTGGCTAAAATGTCTTCGCGATTATACGGCAGTTTACCGCGCTCCTCGGTGTTCCAAAATTCCGGTGCGAACTCAGGGTAGTGCTCGAGTACGTCTAATAACTCAGTGAATAACGCCTCATTATTCAGTGGGTTAGTGCCTAACATAGAGATATTAATTTGAAATGGTTTAAAGTCCATTATTTATCCTTTAACTTTTACCCAACGCTGTTTCTTTATATTCCACCTATGGGTGATTGCATTTTTTTCATTGTCATAATATAACACTTCACTGTCCCTTTTAATTGTCGATGAAGGTCGGCAAGGTGGTATACCATTTTTACAGGGTGAGTCTGATGATAGAGTCAATACGTGGTCTTTACCCGTGAATGCCTCACGCTGCTCTTTTAGTTGCTTGGTATTGTATGCAACGGGATTGCTGTTGTCTTTCGTAAAGTGCTTATGCTCATGAACAATATTGTCACCTAAGCTGTCTGGACGCGTTTTGTAATCTGAGGAGCTTGCGCTGCGCTGCTGCACTTTACCGCCACTGGATTTGGCGTTGTTGTTATCAACTAGCGACTCTCCTTTGTGCTTGGATAGCGCTTCACGAGCTGCCTTTTCTCGTTCACTTCCAAGCTTTCTGTTGCGCTTTGCTGTCTCGTTTGCTTTGTCCCACTCCTCGCGTGTAATAGGAGCAAGGCCTCTGTTGTACCTACTTATAGCGTTACGTTCGTACCTTGCATCATCGGCATCCGTTTCAGCTTTATCAATTTTCTTTCTAAAATGGGCTCTCTGCGTTTTAGTCAAGTTGTCGCTGCCCAGTGCTGAGGGGTCATCCATATTGACAAGCGCATCACCGCTTCCTTGCTTAATGGCTGCAACCATTTCGTCTGCAGTATATGGGGTTACATCTAATTGGGATAATTCAATTAGCTTCGCCGCCAACGCGGGTTCGATTGATGAGCTAGCATCAATTGCCGCTTTTACTTTGGCTTGCCCCTCTTTACACAATAACCCCAGTGGATCCACCCAGTTAATGGGGTTGGGTGCATATTGGTAGTGGTTGATACCACCGACCAAGCCAATCGGGTCTTGGTTAATAAAGCGCTGTTGTTTGGGGCTGTAGTAGCGGTAGCGATTGTAGTGCAAGCCGCTTTCTTCATCAAAGTACTGGCCCTGAAAACGCAGGGGCTGGGTAATGTGCTCTGGGTTGAGCTCGATTTGCTCACTGTAACCAAAGGCATCGGTATTATTTTGCCACACCACCTCGGCATGGGCGTTGGTCACAAACTGCGGGGTATCGAGTTGGTCTAAATGGTAATAATACACACCACTGTCGTTGATTAGCAGTAATGGCTGATACTCTCCTGGCAGTGATACATACCAGGTATACTGGCCGTTTTGGCACTCGCCGAGCAGTTGGTTACCATCCCAAATATAGTCAATGCGCCCTTGCTCGGTCAGTTTGGCGCAGCGTCGACCGAGTGGGTCATATTCATAACGAGTCAGCTGATCGTTATGATAAAAGCTTGCGAGCTGGTTTAAGGCGTTGTATTCCAAGCGTTGGCGCTGCCCTTTGCCAAGCACGTGCACCTGGTTACCACAGGCATCATAGTCAAACTCGTCCTGGCCAAGGTGGTACAGGCGGTCATCAATACAGGCTGTGCCCGTAAAGACATCGTCGCCGCTGTTATTAAGGGCAGGGGAGGTGTGCTCTTTATCAACTGGACGCAGTGCTGGTTCATCCGATGCGGTCGCTTGCTCCGGGTTGCCAAAGCTGTCCCAGTGGTAGCGCGCCGATTGATCGCCGTTTACTTCTACAAGCTGATTGATGGCGTTGTACTGATATTGCTTATCGCTACTTAGCTCACTGTTTGAGCTCTCGCGCTGACTGGCTATAAGTTGGTTGTTGCCATCGTATTGGTAGCTTTGTTTAGCATAGAGCGCATTTTCTGGGTGCGATAACTCTTGCTCGCAAAGACGGCCAAAACAATCAAACTCTTGCTTGGTGGTGATGTTATTGGCGTAGTGAATTTCACTGAGTTGACCATGTCGATGGCTGAGCTCGACATGGGTGTGCCCATTGAGCTCGATGCACGTCAATTGGCCTTGGGGGTCATAATGATAATTAAGAATTTGGCCGTCGGCCAAAGTTAAGGCGCTGCGTCGGCCAAAGGCATCATAACTGTAGTTAAGGGTATGTTGGCCCTGGGTCGCTACCAGTAGTTTACCGGCTTGGTCGAACCCTTGTGTCAGAGTGGTAGCGCCGTTATGGGCGCGCTGCAGGCGTCCTTGACTGTCATAACTAAAATAGTTGGACAGGTTACACAGGGTGCTGTCTTTGGCATTGGGGTGGGCAGCCTGTTGCTCTATCACTTGGCCGAGCGCGTTTCGTTTTAATTTAATAAAGCGCTCGTCGGCATCGTTGAGTGCGACCACACGGTTATGAGCATCAAATTCAAAGCGCTGCACGCGACCGTCAAAGCCCGTGGTGCGAATTGGGTTTTCATTGGCATCATAATCAATACGGTATTCTGCACCATCACTGCGGGTAATACCGATCAGGTTGCGCTCTTTATCATAGCGGTAGCGCAAGTGGCTGCCATCGGCAAAACGCACTTGTTCGGGCTGCGCTAATCCAGCGTAATCAGCGCTGGTTTGCTCGCCATTGCCATTGGTGGTCGCCGTTAAGCGACCAGCAGCATCGTAATGGTATTCAATACGAATCGCCGCGTGCTCATCGCCTTCTTGGCGCATGACTTTGGCGCTGAGTTGGCCGGCGGCATTGCGCTCGAATTGGGTTAATAGACCGGTGTTGGTTAGAGTTGCATTAACACGGCCTAGTTCGTCGTAACTAAAGCGCGTTAGGACATCGCCTTGTTGATGCGCTAAGAGCTCGCCTTGGGCACTCCAGCTAAATTGTTCACTGCGGCCATCGCCATGCACCACTGTAGTCAGTTGGTTATTGTCATTGTATTGATAGTGGCTGGTGCGGCCATCGGGCAGAGTTTGCGATTGCAGCAGACCCATGGCAGTAAACGCGCGTTTTAGTTCGCCGCCATCGGCATAGCGAGTCAGTACATGCTGTCCCAGTTGGTTGTAAGCGAAGGTGGTTTTATTGCCTTGAGCATCGTACTGGGCCACTTTTTGGCCACGATCATTGTATTCGCTACGCTCTTCGCTGCCATCTGGATGCTGGGTGTGAGTACGATTGCCGAAGGCATCATAGCGGTATCGCCAGCTGTGCCCCCGCGCATCGGCGTATTCAACCAGCTTACCGTCGCTGTTGTGAACAAAGGTTTCGGTATTACCACGACTATCGGTACTTTTGCTCACTCCCGCTCGTGGATATTCAAAGCTGTACTCGTAGGTGTTGTTATCACCGTACTGGCGAATACATTTTGCATCAACGCCTGCACCTTGCCACTCAAAGTGGTGGCTAAAGCCACTGGCGCGGGTACGCTTGCTAATAACATTATCGCCACGGTAGCTGTAACGCTCGATATTGCCCTGGCTATCGGTCACTGCCACCAGTTGTTTCGCGTCATTGTATTGATAACAAGCAAGCAGCGGCTCATGGATGTGACGTTTGTCTTTGTCATCCATGTGATAAGCTGCAACCTTGGTTAATAAATCATCGCCGTTATATTGCAGCACTACACCGCGCTTATCATTAATAGCAATACGGCTTAGGCGTTCGTTGGCATCGTAGAAAAAGCTGAGTGTTTGCCCCTTGGCATCAGTGATTTTTTCGAGTAACCAGGCCTTGGAGCCAGCAAAAAACGTATAATGGCTGTCATCAGGGCGTACTAAGGTTTGCTTGCCATCGTTTTGGTAGTGTAAAGCAAGTTGTGAGCTAAGCTGGTAACTGGTTTGCCCTGGTTTTACTTTCTCAAATTCATGTATGCGGCCTTGCTCATCAACAAGTTCTAGCCAGTAGCGCCCGGGTGTTTTCGGGCCAACTTTGGGTGGCGCTTCGTAGCGCTCAAAAATGCTGAGAGCAAAATGATGGCGCCAGCCAAAACCCAAGCCCACATTGGTATCGCTTTTGCTGGAGCGGTATAGGCGTTGCCACTTTAAAGGCATGGGGGCGTTAAGGGTAAAATCGACCAACGGAAGAATTTCTTCACCGCTGAGCATGGAGATAGGATCAGAGCGGCACTCTTGTTCATCTACACTTTGCTCAGTGGCCGTGTCATTGACTTGGGCTTTGTTAGGGTTGCCCTCGGATTGACCGCCTTTTTTGACCACGCTGGGTTGGGACTTTTTATCTTTTTGTGCTTTGGCGCCGCCACTGGCACTGGCCGAGTTGGTGTTGTCGCTAACTTGAATGCTGCGTTTAGGTTTTTGGTTATAACAAAGTAAGGAGCCTGATGCTAACGCCGAGCTTAGGCCATGGGCGACTTCCCGCGCGGTGGCGGTGTTAACCGAATGCACGCCTGCAGCGCGCAGCATGTGCACACATTGAATTCGTTTATGAATATCGCCGACCAGATCTTCGGCCAATAGATTGACTTGAGCGCCTGCCGCATCTGGGGTGTCTATCGCCACCGGATCGTAGCCACCAGGGGCTTTATCATTGGCTAGGGTAATTAACACTGAGCCGCGTTTTGAGCGAAAGGCAATTGAACGAATATCCATATTCTTACGTTATTCCTTAATCAATCCATTGATACACAGAAGCTGCTTGGTAGAGCTTGGGCGTGCTGCCAAGGTGTAAAATAATATCACGATGCATGCTCGAATTGTAGTCATTATAGATACCAATAAATGAATAAAGGCCAAACACTGCGCCCAGCTGACCATGAACGAATTCACTTTGGGTCACCTTAGGTTGCTCAACCACTTTACCGTTTAGTTGTAAATACCCTTCAAGCCAAGCACTGGGCCAAGGCTCTTCCCCTAAGGCGGGAGCTACAATGTGCTCTATTGGGGCGGGCACTTCTTTTACCGCTTGGCTGAGTAAAGTAGGGAAGGGATTGTGTTGTTCGATATCGAAGCAAGGTTCACCATGACAAAAGGGCACGTGCAGCCCCATTTCACCAAATTTTACTCGTGCTAATGCGAATGCGGCGCCATTATTGTGCGTGACACCTTCATTTAGATGTAAAATTTGCTCATCTAAAGCAATGAATGTGACATTTTTAGCAAGCTGCATCGCTTTAATAAGCGCGCAGTGCAATGCCGATTCACCATGCGCGAAAAACTCGTTTACCGGGTGGGAGTGGCCTGGTTGTACTCGGCCATTGGGAGTCACTTCGTTTAAGGCTGAAATAAGCGTATTTAGGCGTTGCTCATCATAAGCGAGGTTAGGCAGCAGCCAAAAAATAGGCTCCTCGGGGTCAAACTCAAAGCGGGCTAAAAACTGGTTTAGTGGTGCAATAAGAGAAATAGGCCAGGGCATTGCCTCGCTCTGTTGCGACTGCTCGCTTACAGGCATAGGCTCGCTAAGAAGAAGTGCCGCGTCGGTACTTTCGAGCCCAGGAAGGGCGATATCGAACTCTGTGAGTGTTATTGCCATGTGACCCCCAAGGAGAGTGGATGAACTATATGGCTCTCTTTTTTGTGCATTAAATTAAACAGCTGCGCCACCAAGTAAGGCGTAATAGCATCGAACTGATAGTCTTTAAGCGGGTGCGTGTAGATGTCTTTTCCTGCCAGTAGTCGATTGGCAAAATCGACCTGCTCGCAAAAGGTTGGCCACTGTGTTGATAGTTGCTCTTGAAGGTCGCCCAAGGTATCGGGAGCAAGCCAAGCTTCGGTCAGTTGCTCTTGCGTAAATAGCGTTTCTACGTGCTCGCCGTAACAGTTCATGAAAGTGTTGATAAGCTCGTTATTGGGCTCCTCACACAGTAATTGGTAAATCAAAGGAAGCTGCTTTGTCAGCCCTGCGAGCATGAATAGGTGTGCAATGTCTTGTGGGCTGTGGCTTTTTGACCAGGTATTGGCAATACGCTGAATATCATCATTGGAACAGGTCAAGAAAAATAGTTGGGCTAAAGGGTGCGTGAGCGAATAACGGGCCAGTATTTCTTCGCAAGCAGTCAATATGTCTTGCTTGTCGTTTGCTTGCCAACTTAAGGTTTGCCCCGTGAGCAACGCGCGATAGTCGCTGTAGTCTGTCGTGTCGATTTGCTGCAACACCGACTCGGGAATATGTGTTAACACCCCCTCTCGCCAAGCCAGCTCTAAAGCGATGGCATGATGCTCTGGTGATTCGCTAAGTAACAATTGATTCAGTGCAGATTTCAGACTTAATCGTTGTAGCCTGATCAATAGCTGGCAAAAAAGCACTCGTTGCTCGAAGCTGGTTTCATCGCTAACTATAAAAGCTGCATCGAGCAGCGTTTTGCTGGCTATGCTCTGTGAAAAAGGGCAATGAGGATCAGAAAAATCTCGCAAACCCGCGCTGGCCTGGCGCAATTCGACGGTGAAGCGGTTAACGGCGCTTAAAAAGCTGGCACGATTAGCCAGAGGATGTGATTGTAAGCACACCAGTTCTTGCAAACGTTGAGCGGTATTCAAAGCTTCCATGCGTGAGTGCAATCCTTTAGCCTAGCCACCAATCAATACAGTTGGATTACCAACTACTATTTTCCCGCCGTGAGCGGTCCCATCGCCCATACGTGCGGCGGGTTTACCATTGATTTTTACAGATCCTGAGCCTGAATTAATGGTATCCGGCGGACCTACGCAAATAAGTTTATCGCCTTTTCTGGCCGCTGGCAGGCCACCAATCAATACATTGCCTGAGCCCATGATTATAGGGCCACCGACATGGGGAACTGGGCCGGGATTAGTCTTGGGGCATACATGCATATGAGTCAAAGTGGAAGCGGGTTTTCCCATGATCACATCCTTTTAATCGCTGAAAGGCTATATTATCGCCGATTAATAGTGCGTCGACAAGTATATTGAATGCCCAGCTTGATTATTCTGAAAAGTTAGGTTTCAACAAGGCCTGCAATGGCTCAAGCTCCGTGGTATTAAAGTCCCAGCGCTGATGGTTTTTAAATTCGAAGTCTGCTTTGAAAAAGCCGCTTTTTTGTTGAATTTGTACCAATAATTGCTGAATTTGCAAGGGGCCTTGGCGAGTAATTTCCTGCTGCATATCCTGCACCATATCTGAGAGAACCAAATGCTCATTAGAGTTGACGTAAAATGGCGTGGCTGAACCATCGTCTTGGTAGTAGAAGCCAGCGTTTGCAAACCCCTTATCTTCTCGAGTAAGAACCAAAGCTAAGGTTGACCAGGTAATGTCTTTTAGTGCTGACGCTTTTAGCACCTCATCAACGATTCGTTGTAAATATTTAATATCAATGCCCATAGCTTATGTCCCTATATAATGGTTTTGGTTGCTAAGGTAGCATATTAAGTGAAATAGAGGGCGGATCAATACCTAGCGTCAGTATTTTTACAAAGAGTAAAATAAACGGCATTAAGTGATTACGTGGCCAATTCCACCACCCACCTTACAGCGCGATCTAGGTGTGAGGCTTCATTAAAACGACAATAACTTAAGTTTCGTTTATATTAATTAGCCGCTCTAACTTCTTTCGGTGAGGGCGGAGGAAAAGAAACGCCTTTTTCTATCAGCAGTTCTTTCACTTTCATCGCATAATCGTAATTACTGGTTCCGGGCCGAAGTAATTTCTTTCGCAAGTCTCTCTCTATACTATTGGCAACCGTGCCGCCTGTGGCTGAAGGCGCAGAAAAGTCGCCACCTTTGGTAATAAATAGTAAAGTGTATTTATACTTTAGCATGAGCGCCGAATAGTTGGCGGCGTTATTGTTCATCGCGTCTGTGGCATTAAGATCAACCCCATGAGCTAATAACAAATTTACCTGCTCATCTTTGTCATTAGCAACCGCATTGAATAAAGCCGGCTCTAAGCTTGCATCTACTGCATTGGGAGAGGCATTATATTCAAGCAGAACCTGCATCATTTCGGTTTTGTCGCTACCGGCTAAAGCCGACAATAGTTGCTCTTCAGTCGGTCCATTTCGGTCTAGGGTTACATAAGCTGGAAAGTCAGGATCAGCACCAAGGTCTAGCGCAAGCCTTAATGATTTTTTATTCGTTTCCATAGCGAGCCAAAATAGTGGCGTAATACCATGCTCACCGTGTACATCCAGTGCAACGCCAGTATCAATGATAGCTTGCGCGGCTTGCTTGTCACCCGCTTTAATGGCGTTGAGCAATATTACATGGGAGGGCTCAAAAAATTGTTCAGCTTTCATACCTTGCGCTAGTTTGGGCATGGCCATAAATATAAGCAGCACTGCATACAGCCATGTGCGCGCCACGTTAAAGTTGGAGAACGTCAATGTCAGTCTTACGCGAAGTCTGAGCCAATGAATGTGACAAGGTTAATAGGCTTATTAATTTATCACTCCTTTTCGGTAGTAAATAAAGTAGAGCGGGCAGTGATGCGGTTGCGGCCTTTTAACTACACAAAGCCTTAATTAGCCGCTCTAACTTCTTTCGGTGAGGGCGGAGGAAAAGAAACGCCTTTTTCTATCAGCAGTTCTTTGATTTCCATTACATACTCATAATTGTCAGTGCCAGGACGAACCAATTTTTTACGCAAGTCCTTTTCTATGCTGTTGGCAACCGTGCCACCAGTGGTTGAGGGCGCAGAGAAGTTGGCTCCTTTAGAAATAAATAGTAAAGCGTATTTATACTTTAGCATGAGCGCCGCATAGTTGGCGGCGTTGGTGTTCATCGCATCTGTGGCATTAAGATCAACATCATGCTTTAGCAGTAACTCTATTTGGTCGTCTTTATCGTTGGCAATAGCATTGAAAATAGCTGGCTTTTTATGGGCATCAACGCCGTTGGGAGAGGTATTATGCTCTAGTAAAACCTGCATCATATCGATTTTGTCGCTGCCCGCTAAAGCTGCGAGGAGCTGCTCTTTCTTTGGCTCGTTACGGTCTTTTTTAACTAGGGCCGGGTAGTCGGGATTCGCGCCGAGTTCTAGCGCAAGCTGTAACGATTCTT